>JAJZAJ010000002.1 GCA_021799475.1 Microcaldota archaeon
ATAGTCAGCCACAGTGAAGAGAATCTCGAAGAAAGGAGGAAGTACCTTGAACTAGACAAGAAAAGGTTCATAGAACTGATACTGAAGTGTCCTCCAATAATCAGCCACAGCGAAGAGAATCTCGAAGGAAGAAGGAAGTATCTTGAATTAGACAAGAAAAGGTTCATAGAACTGATACTGAAGTATCCTCCAATAGTCGGTCTCAGCGAAGAGAATCTCGAAGGAAGAAGGAAGTACCTTGAACTAGACAAGAAAAGGTTCATAGAACTGATACTGAAGTGTCCTCCAATAGTCGGCTACGGTGAAGAGAATCTCGAAAGAAGGAGGAAGTACCTAGAACTAGACAAGAAGAAATTCATAGAACTGATACTCAAATTCCCTCCAATAGTCGGCTACAGCGAAGAAAATCTAGAAAGGAAATTCAGCTATTATGAGCGGCATTTTGGGGAAAGCAGAATGGATATCATAAATAGGGTGATTAACGGGCAGGTATTTCTCCTGAGCTGTTCATTTTACACCAGGATACTGCTGCGCGTGAAATATGCTTCATGTTTCATGAACGAAAGAGTAGAGACACTGGATGATGTCATAAGACTCATTAATCCGAAAGAAGACAAATTCCTGAAGATGCTCAGGGGAGCGGATCTTTCAGAATATGCTGAACTGAGAGGGATGTCGGAAGTCCTGAAAAACACAAACGGTCCCGTAAAATCAAAGCAGAGATAATGGACCAGTGCTATATCATCGCATAGTACCATTTTGGCACGCAACCATCTGCTCAGTGCAGGCTGCGGCATCGGCCTATAACGGAACAAACGGAAAAACGGGAACTATCTATCTTTCTGCTCCGAGCCTCTGCGGGGCTTCATGTTAAATCCGTACACGCCGCCGCCCAATGGCCTAGCGCCGGAGTTCAGCCATAAAGAACCTTCACCATCATGTCCACGGCCAACAGCGCTTTCCTCTTCCTGCTCTTTCGTCTTTTCATGTTCATCTGTTTTGTACGATACAAACTTGTAAAGGTAAACAGATATAGCCGAGACAATGATATCCAGCAGCTGCTCCACCTGCGCCACCGGCTCGGTTGCAGGAACCGAAGCCTTTATGCACACTCCGTTTTTGAACTTGAGCACCTCATCGCCTGATTTTATGCCGATGATATTATCGTAAATCTCTATTCTGACGTTTGTTTTCGGCACCAGCTCCAGCATTGCGGTCTTTTCCATATCGTCCAAAACGGGCTTTCTTATCATATCAAAGAGCGTCATCTTATTATCAGGGTCTATCTTCGTTCCTGCCGCTATGAGGATGTATTTCGACAGTTCGTTAAATATGCCGCTGAAGTGTGCCGTGCTGAGCGTTGCGACATATCTGTTCTCGTTTTTGTCGAATTTCAGGCTTTCCCCAAATAACCCAGATAGCTTCTCATTTGCCTGCCGGCTATCCAACGGCACGTCAAGTTTGTAGCTTGTATATTCTTTTTTTTGTGCGAACATGCAAGACCGCCTAACAATAATTTCTCTCCGAATTATTTATAGATATCTATTGACGTGTTTTGCCGATACTTCTTTCCAGGCATATATCTTTACTTCTTTACTGCAAACGTGAGGAGGAAGAAGTCTTTAACGCTAGATACGGATAAGATGTTTCCCACGCCGTAAAAGTCACTTCGCAGTACTAACTATCTTTATAACGTCATTATCTTTCAGTACATAATCCTTCGAGACCCTCATCTTCGTCCTTGCATTGACCGCATAGAGCATGCCTTTCGCAATGTCTGTATGTATCTTCTCAGCCAGCTGCAGCGCCGTTGAGCCTCTCTTCAGGAGCACCGCATCAGGAAGCACATTGCCCGAATGATCGCTCCACTTATTTTCATCCTCTACAGGATACACAACAATCAGGTCCAGCAGCTCGAATGCTGCCTTATTGAGCAGCTCCTGAACGTTCGTGCCTTTTTCTCTAATGAAATTCTGCATATATTTCAAAGCTTCCTGGCGCTCTTTTGATGGATCCTCTTTCAGCCATTTGAAGTCCCTGGCTCCCGGCATATAATCTATAAGCCCCTGCTTTGCCGCCTTCCGCAGCGCAAGCTCCATCGCACCAGAGCAGCCGATAACACTATCTTCACCAAATTCCTTCTTGAGCGCATCTACGTTCTTTTCAGAACCCGCGACATCGTATTTGTTCGCGGCGATGAATACCTTCTTGTCAGATTTCTGCACTGTCCTGCTCGATATCCACTTGCTTATCTCCTGCTTGACCATCCTGACGTCAACTACCGGATCCGCTCCAACGGTTTTGCTTCCCGAAGGGTCCGTCCTGCCGCTCGCATCGGTAACGATGATAAGGCAGTCAGCATTCGCGAGATCATTCATGAACTGGTTGCCCATCCCCTTTCCTTCAGCAGCGCCTTCCACCAGCCCAGCCACATCCGTCACATTTATCGGAAGCAGCCTAGTCCCGTCAATGCACTGCGGATTCTTTTTGGAGCACCCGGCGCGCAGCTCCTGGTGTACGCACTTCTTCGTGGCATAAGCGACTCCTTTGTTCGGGTTTATAGTAGTAAACGGATAGTCTGCGATCTGCACTTCGTTCAGCGTCATTGCTGAGAAGAGCGTGCTCTTGCCCTTATTCGGCGCACCGACTAGACCTATTATCACTACAATCATCCTTTTGTCCAACTCTCTATTTTATTTTTTTGAAGCTCTATCTGAAAAGTTTTATCCTGATTATCTTCTTCCCCTCAATTTCACGAAGCAGGTAATAGATAATGAGCAGAGATATTATTGCGGCTATCGCTATCTGCAGCGCTATCGATGGCAAAGACATTATCAGTATCAGTATGAAGACCATCGCAGCTATGCTCATGTACGGGTATAGCGGACGGCTTACTGCTCCCTTCCTTCCAAAATGCAGGACTGCAGCGCTCGCCATCAGGTATGAGAATAATGTGCCTATGTTGCTTATCGCGGCAATTATGTATATGTTTCCGGAAAACAGCATCGTTATGCCTATAACTGATGAGAAGACTATACCGCTGATTGATACGTCTCTTCTCTTGTTGTAGTGTCTAAAGAGAGACGGCAACAGCCTGTCCTTGCTCATCTGATGCAATACGCGGGATGAGCCGAGCATTATCGACAGGGTAGCCGAAGCGGTTGCTACCAACGCCCCTATGCCTACGGCAATAACTATCCAGGAGGGAGCAGAAGAGCTGCCTAGAGCGAAATTCAGAGGATCGGCATTCACCGTATAGTTCCGCGCAGGCGCGAGGAAAATTAGCGAAAGCGCAATCAGTATGTAAAGTACCATGCTTATCACGACTGCTAAGGTGAGTGCTTTCGAAGCGCCCTGCGCCTTTCCCTTGATTCTTGTAGTCAGAGTAGTAATAGCTTGGAACCCCGTGTAGGCAAAGAATATGGCCAGGCATGCCGCGAAGAACGCGCTAGGAGTAGACTGCGCCGCAGTGGGCGCGAAATTAGACAGGCTTATATGCGAGAGGCCGAAAACGAAGTATAATGCGAAGCCGATGAATAGCAACAGCACAGCTATCTTTATCGCAACCAGCGCACTCTCTGTTCTTGTCGCCCCTTTCACCCCAAGCAGGTTCACCACAGCGAGAAGCAATATCAGGGCGATGGCATAGCCGATTGCGCTTATGCCGAATTGGGTGCCTATCAATCCAAACAGATAGGATCCGAATCCAAGCGCAATCGCCGATATAGTGGTAGAATATCCGAAATACTGCACGACACCGGTTATAAAACCGAGCTCGCTTCCGAATGCTTTGTAAACATAAGAGTATGATGCCCCCTCTGCCTTCGGCATGATTGAGGTAAGAACGCCGAATTCGCGTGCCACCACAAGGGCAAGTATGCCCACAACAACAAAAGCAAGGAGCGAATACGGACCAGCTAGAGATATCGCGGTCCCGCTGAGCACGAATATCCCTGCTCCTATTATCCCGCCAAGCCCAACGGCCATGGCAGCCCACACGCTTATGTCCTTTCCAGCCAAATACTCTACCATTCCAAAAGCGGAACAGAATCTTAGTGGAAAGAAAAGCTATAAATCCGTGCTATATGATATTACTACCTATCGCTTACTGTGCAGGGATGGCGGAGCTTGGTCAAACGCGCTAGGTTCAGGGCCTAGTCCTTTAGGGGTTCGAGAGTTCAAATCTCTCTCCCTGCACCATTTCATCATTCTTGAAAATAGGAAGAGAAAGTTTTTTATATATGTATGTGCATATACATAGTATGACAAAAATAATATCCTTAACAAATGAGGTTTACATGAAGTTGAAAAAGCTGAAAAAGAACAGATCATTCTCGCAAGAGATAAACGAGCTTATAGAAAAATCCAGCAGGAAGGGCGATGTTAAAACCCTTAGAAACTTCTTGGGTGCATGGACCAAAGAAGAGGCAGCGACCGTCCAAAAAGAAATTGCTGCAGGCAGGAAGAATGCAAAACCAAGGGTCTTTTCATGATACTGGATACAAGCATTTTGATAGAGATATTGGGAAATAACGTTGCGCTCCAAGATAAACTCGAACGATTAAATCAACAGGTGTCAACTACTGCGGTCACAAAATACGAACTATTGCGAGGTCAGAGACACGAAAGCGCAATCGAAATGCTAGCAAATATGGAAATTTATGAATTTGATGGCAAAACGGCTGAGAGATGCGCCAAGATTTTCAGAGACTTGAAGGGAAGGGGAAAATTGATAAATGAGCTTGATATTCTTATTGCGTCGATAGCGATAGCGCATGATGAACTGCTGGTGACCAGGGATAACGATTTCAAGAGTGTGGATCATTTAAAGCTGCTAGTCCTTTAGGAGTTCGAGAGTTCAAATCTCTCTCCCTGCACTATTTCAAATCGACGGCAAAGCCGGAGTCCGAATCCGTAGAGCAATTCCTAGCCTCTATTGAGGAACAGAGCAAGTCTATATCATTCCATCAGATGATAGAACCGAAGTCAAGAATACACAAAATCTACGTCTACGGCAATTGCAACTATGACTTTGTCGCTCTTTGGTGCAGAAAAGAACGGCCCACACAAAGCGCTACTTAAGAGCACTTGCTTATTTATAAGTTGCATGTGTTAATCTTGCGGTTTCTATGGAGTATGTCTACAAGAAAGGAGAGATAATATACCCTGACAAGACGCTCACAATGCTTGACAAGCTGGTTCTCAAGTTCATTAATGCTATCGATTTCAAATATGTCATAGTAAGCGGATATATCGCAATACTTTTCGGAAGAAGCAGAGATACCGAAGACGTCGACATGTTCATAGAGAAAATTTCCACGAAAGACTTTAGCTTATTCTGCGAGAAGATTCGCTCGTGCGGTTTCTATCTTCTCGATGCGGAAAACTCCGCAGATGCTTACAATAGGCTGCAAGAAGGGCTTTCAGTCAGGTTTGCTGAAAATGATACAGCAGAACCGAATTTTGAGCTAAAATTCCCTAAAAAAGACACTGATTACTACAGCATAGAACACCCGATAAAAGTGATACTAGGCAAAAAGAACATGTTCATTATTTCTCCTTTAGAACTTCAGATTGCATTCAAACTATATCTTGGCAGCGAAAAAGATGAGCTTGACGCAAGGCATTTATACGGTATCTTCAAAAATGATATTGATATCAGGCTGCTGAAAACCTTTATAGGAAAACTAAATGTTAAACGGAAATATACTGAGGAAGTACTGGGCGAGAAACTTGATTAAATGGAACAAGAAGAAGCTTCTGAGAGATCTTAAAGAGGCCAGACAGAAGAATCGCATTGGAAATCTAGCGTTCATAGACTTATATGTAGCTTGGCTGAAAAGAACGAGCAACAAAGACTGGAGCAAACGCCAAAAGGTGTTCTCTGACAGCATATACAAGGCCAACAAACGGCTGAAATTAAACCAGACGCATTCTTAACCATCAAGCACTATTGGAGTTAGTTGCAAGAGGACTTCAAGTACAGCTTGACTCTATAAGAGCGCAATTCAGAGGGTAATAGCTAAACTGCCCTTAATTGCTTCTTTGGAAACTTGAGCCCGGGAGCGTCCGGAAGCGCCTACTGCGTCGGCAGGAGCTGGGCTGGAGGGAAGTGGATGGGCGAAACAACAAAATTTTATCCTGATTTCGCCTGTTTTCGACAGGTGTATATATTTCATAAAGCTTTAGTTATTACAGTGAGTGAATGGTAGTATCAAAGGCAGATGCTCGAAGAATGCAGAAGCAGCCAGTAGCACCATCAATGAGTTTGGCAAAATCGAATGACGTAGTGCAAAATGTCAGCGAGGCCGGGCATGAAATCCCGAAGCCATGACTGCTGTAGTTTTCCTGCAACCAATGCGTCTAATCCGCCCCATGCGGGCGGGTCCTAAACCCGTCTGTCGGAAGCAGCTGCATTATTTCATCGATATTTTCATACTGCAATATTTTCCCTATCTTTTTTGCTGCATCGGATTTCCTGTCATTGCCCTGCGATATCCTTACATACATTTCCGGTTTCTCAAGCTTTTCAAACATGATTTCCGGTACAACATTCAGCGTGCCGTCTTTGATGAATGCGACCAGGGCAAGCACCATATCTCTATACCATTCTCTTTCTCCAGATAGGAGGAAGCTTCCGGTTCCCAATGTACCTTTAGCCTGCGACTTGCTGACCTGGTCCCTTCTCATTGCATATACATCAACAGTTCTCTGCCCTTCCTTCCAAGCGCTTGAATGGCATGCGGCGAATTGTGCCGCTTCCTCCCTTACTCCTTTCTCTGCACTCATGCCTGCCTTCAATATCGTAACCTGAGCTCCGAATATGTCTGCATGGAAGAACAGGTCATTATCTTCAAAATGCCTTGCATTGAGCAGCTCGTTCTGGTGAGCATCCCTGCCTCCTATAACAAGATGCCCATCACTGGTGAAGAACCAGCGGAACTTTTCATACCATCCTTTATCTCTTTTGACTATTATGCGCCTGCCATCTTTAGGCACAAAATCCTTTTTCGCCTTCTCAAGCCTCTTCCTCAACTCTGTTATTGCCTTCTCTGCGCCCTCTTTCTTTTGCTTAAGCTTCTTTGCCCTGCTGAAATATGCATCTGCATTCTGCTGCGCGGACTTCGTGAAGTCTATCTTTGTGCGCATGGCAATCAGATCGAGGAGCCTGTCAGGAACCCTATTATTAGCGATATTATGAAACCTAGCAGGCCTATCCCGAGTATCCCAAAGAGGATTATTTTTGCAGTCTTGCTAAACTCCACCATTCCGGGCTTGTAGCTGACGCTCATCACGTGCTTGGAGTTTTCCCTGAAAGTCTTGAATTTTCCGATTAAGTCTATTTTCATCAGATCAGACCAAATATTATTAAGGGGCATTCAATATAAATCTTACCATAATGGTTGCAAGATGATATATGATGAAGCCTGGCAATGTTATCGTTGTGCATTTCGGCGAGATATGGCTCAAAGGTCGAAACAGGAGCTATTTTGTCGGAATCCTGCTTGAGAACATACGCGGAGCGCTAAAAGGCACAGGATGCGTCGTCCAGAAGATGAGAGACAGGTTCATAGTAAAAATTGAGAAGAAGGCTGATAAGGAGAAGGCAATGGATTTGCTTTCGACTGTTTTTGGAATATCGTGGTATGCGCCAGTGACTACTGTCGGGAATGATATGGAGGAAATAGTAAAGACCGCAGTTTCGATGATGGACAAAAAGAAGACCTATCGAGTTGCAGCCAGCAGGACATATAAACAGCTGCAGTATAATTCGATGGATATAACGAGAGAGGTAATAAAGGAAGCGATTGCAAAGGGATATAACGTCGACAAGGATGCAGCTGACACAATATACATAAATGTCATGAAAGGAGAGACGATGCTGTACAGCGACAAGAGGCAGGGGGCTTATGGGCTTCCTGTAGGATGCTCCGGTAAGGCAATAGTGCTTCTTTCAGGAGGGATAGACTCCCCGGTAGCTGCGGTATACGCGATGAAGAGGGGGCTGCTGCCAATATACCTGCATATACACGCATTTCCAAAGAACAGCACCGCAGAAACGTCAAAAATGAGAAATATATTGCAGGCGCTAAGCAGGTACTCCGGGCAATCGAAATGCTATTATGCGCCTGCCCATATGTTCCAGGCCGCAGTGCTTGGCAAGGCCGATAGGCTAGAGCTCGTGCTCTTCAAGAGGTTTGCATATAAGCTTGCGGAAGAGGTGGCGAAGTCGGAAAAAGCCAAGGTGATAGTAACCGGAGAAAGCTTGGGCCAGGTCGCATCACAGACTGCATCCAATCTTATCGCAACGGAACATCTATCTGAATTTTTCATGATGCGGCCGCTGATAGGCTTTGACAAGCAGGAGATAGTAAACGAAGCGAAAAGGCTCGGGACTTACGAGCTATCGATAAAGGAGTATCCGGACGTCTGCTCTATAAACGCAAAGAACCCGTTGACATCAGCAAGAAGGAACATCGTAGACAGGCTCTATGAAGAATGCGGCCTGGACGAAGCGCTGGAAAGGACCATCGAGAAAAGCACCGCAGTCACGATATCTAAGAGATGACGGTTTTGATCGCTTCCTCATAGCTCATTTTCGTCTTGTACCTTTTTGCGAAATAACTTACTATATTCCTGATGTCGCGTTTCAGGAATGTGCTTGCATTCGGATGCTCAAGCGTAACAGCCTGCCCAAAATCTATGAAATACGGAATCCGGCCCTCATCCTTGACAAGAATATTGTACTCGCTGACATCCGCATGCACAAGCTCTCTTAGGTACAGCTTCCTGATGTTATCGAGTATGTCAGCCAGCATCCTATCCGGATCATAAACATCCACATCCCTGAGCTGCGGTGCCGGAGCGCCATCCTCCTCTATCAGTTCCATCGCAAGTATGCTGCCGTGCGACATTATCGGCTTTGGCGCATTCACCCCCGCCTTGGCGGCAATCTCAAGGTTTCCAAACTCCTTCTGGCACCATACCTGCGCAATCCCTACCTTTTTCTTCCTCGATATCTTTTTCGAGAAGCGCGGATCCCCAGTTATATAGTCCGCCATCGTGAAAAATGAGGTGGTTTCAATCCTGAAGAATTTCAGCACCAGCATTCCGATATCTTTTACGAGATCCGAGTTTCCAGGGACAGCCAGATATATGTCAGCTTCCTTCCCTCTAGCTATAATCGATTCTAATTTCTCCACCACTCCCTTGTTATAGAATTTGCTCAGGTATTTCATTGTCCTTTCATCAAATATTCCGGAATCTACCTTGCGTTGTTCCTTCAGCATATATTTGTCCCTTGACGGTGACTTTCTCTTTCCAAGACGCCTTGCCATAAATTCCATCTGCTTTGCCGCTTACTGCTTTACTGCTTACTGCTTTACATTACCTTTTTATTGCTTCTCTTCTTATTGATATCGGTGTCGCGATGCCGAAATCTAACCCGAAAATGCAAAAACAGATAATGGTCATAGATCCAACGCTCCAGTACGAAAGGAGGCTGAAATATCTCGAAAAGCACGGGGGCTGGGAGGTATTCAAGATGATATTCTGGGGTTCCTACATATTTATAATCGGCATGATACTGCTAATATTCTATAAGACTTCGCCGACGCAAACGATAAGCCTGTACGCTTTCTTTGGCTGGTCGCTGATAATATTTGCCATGTTCTACATAGTATACGGATTTGCTCTCTCTCTGCACTACAAGCTTATGAGGAAGTACGCGTAGCCTTGCGGGAAGAAAGCGACAGAAAGCAGTGTTTTTAAAGCCTTGCGTCAGATATTAAAATCCGTACATCTGTATAGTGGGAGAACTGCGCATCGAACGCTGATTTTATGGCATTCGGCAACATCTACGAAAGCAAGAATTACAAGTTATTGGCTCTTGTACCAATAGCCCTGCTGCTGATAAGCCTTTATTTCGTACAGCAGATTCCCCTGGATTCATCTCTAAAAGGAGGCATAAACCTGCAGCTCCAGACCAACAGCGTGGTGGACACAAGGGTGCTTACCACAGCTATCAACTCACACATATCCGGCGCACAGGCCAGCGTTTCTACCGCTCCAGGAGGAATATCAGTTACAATAGCAACAAATTCCAGTCTTTCAACCGCGCAGAACCTTCTTGTTTCCGTGTATGGCGCATATAGCAACTATACCACGGCACAGGCAAGGACCGCGACACTCCAATCGATACTGGCCCAACCAAACCAGACAGGCAACCAGACGATAGCCGCGGAAATCTCTGCGGCACAACGCAACCAGACTATTTCACTGGGTCAGATGAGCAATTATACATCCGAGATGCTTTCAGTATTAAAGCCATTGACAAGCAAAACCTATCAGTACAACTCCAGCAACCCCTCCTCTATCATCAGCGCAGCAAAAGAGGCACAGGCAAACGCATCGCAGAACTACGAGAGTTATATCCTGTCGATAATGAAATCCATTGTCCCGTACACTTCATATTCGTATAACGAAGTTACACCGACGCTCGGCGCATTTTTCCTAAGCCAGATAGTATCTATAATCCTGATATCTTTCATAATCATAGCCCTTGCCGTATTCGTGATATTCAGGACTCCCGTTCCCTCATTTTCCGTTGTCTTTGGCGCAGGCAACGACATCATAGTAGCCCTTGGCATGATGGGCCTATTCGGCATACCTCTCGGCGTGGCTTCGGTAGGAGGGTTGCTGATGCTCATAGGCTATTCTATAGACACAGACATGCTTTCAGCAATCAGGATAATCAAGAGAGGCGAAGGGACTCCATCGGAAAGGGCTTTCTCCACAATGAAAACAGGGCTTACGATGACATTCGCTGCAATCATATCGTTTTCCATACTGCTGATAGTCTCATACCTGGCGTTCATACCGACGTATTTTGAAATATCCAGCGTCGTTCTGTTCGGGCTGATAGCCGACATATTCACCACATGGTTCGGCAATACTGTAATGGTGCTCTGGTACAAGCAGAGGAAAGACACAAGGTTGCATTCATGAGCGTAATTGCTTACTTGAAGGACAGGAGGATACTCACACTCATCATAGTGGTTCTGCTGCTCGGCGCACTCGATGCTGCCTACGGGCTGCATTTCGGAATAGAGTTCATAGGCGGCACGCAGATACCGATAACGCTGGAGCATAGCGTTAACGTATCCGCAATGGGAACGCTGATAGGCGCTCTTGACCAAAGGCTTTCCACATTCGGGCTTCAGCAGGTGACTGTTGAGGGCATAGGCGATTCTGAAGTATATGTCGTGATCCCGACAGTCTCCGCTTCCGAAGTAAACCAGACTATAAGCATAATCAACAGCCAGGGAAGGTTCGAGGGCATAGTTAACGGTAGAGAGGCGATAAACGGGAGTGGCATAGTGAAGGGAAGCATCGGAGCATCGCCTCCACAGACTTTCAATAATACAGTGAGCTGGGAGGTTAGCTTCTACATAACGCAGCCGGCAGAGAAGACATTCGCCGCGGCAGTCTTCGGCCAGGGAAACAAACCCCTGTACATGTATCTTGATAGGCCAACCTCTTCCGCCGTGCTGATCAACGCATCGCTGTTGGGCAACAGCAGCCTCGGATTAACAGCAGCACAGTCCCTGAAGGCAATGCAGAATTCTCTCCAATTTGGGAACCAGACAATTCCTGTCATATCATTCACGAATACGCAGTCAAGCATGCAGAACGCGGAATCGTATTTCCTTGCAAACAAGGGCAAGTATACTACGGTAATAACGGGCAAGGACACCAATAGCTCTCTGGTATCATATCTGCGTTCGCTTAACTATACTATAAAGGAGGTCAGCAGATCAAATATGACACCGACATACATACAGCAGTCGTTCAACGAAACGATTATAGATTCGTGGACTGCCGTCGGCCTGCTTTCATCACCCATACTTAACCCGGCGCTTGCTAACGGCAACGTGTCGAACAGCTACCTGATAAGCGGAGCAAGCCCCCCAACCCTGCCATTTGACCAGAGGCTCGCGTATGCTCAGAATAAGACAAAGACAATAACGAGCATACTCAGCGGCGGCGCTTTGCCTGTTGCTGTAATACCGGGCACTCCTACGACAATACCTCCGACTCTCGGCAGCAAGTTCCTGCTGGTCAGCGGAGAGGCCGGGCTCATTGCGATACTGGCGGTATCTGTATTCATCGTGCTCAGATACAGGAAAGCATTCCTGATTGCGCCAATCCTTATCACTACGGTAATGGAGCTGTTCATCATACTTTCGATAATAGGGCTTATAGGCACCATAGATCTCGCAGCCGTAGCCGGGATGATAGCCGTAATAGGCACAGGTGTCGACGCGCAAGTAATCATAACTGACGAAATAGTCGCAAAGAAGAGCGACTCTACGGCAAAGACGCTGCTTGGCAATGCCTTCTACATAGTATGGACTGACGCTTTGCTGCTTGTAATAGCTATGATGCCTTTGTTCTTCTCTACCTCGCTTGTAGATGTCATCGGATTCTCGGAAGCGACTATCATAGGCGCATTGCTATCAGTTTTGATAACAAGGCCAGCATACGGCGCGATAGTGAGCAGGAGGTATTCGAACTGACCAGTATAGACAAAAGACAGAAAGAAGGCAGAAGTCAAAACCAACAGAAAACCAAAAAAGCAACAGACAAAAACAGGAATCAGACAGTAGGTAGTATGAATGATAAAGCATTGCCCAACATGCAACAGGACGAGCGACAAGACCCGTTTCATCGGAGAGTTTTGCGAATTTTGCGTTACCGATAGGCTTAGGAAGCATGTCCCTGACATAATAAAGCTGTCATACTGCAAGAGGTGTGGGCGGATAAGGATACCGGGAAGGCATTCGGAGATAGACAGGATGTCCCTTATGTCAGCGATAAAAATGCAGCTGCCAAAAATAAAGATGGAGTCTGAGGTTCTCAGCTATGATGAAAAGAGCGCCAACATAGAGTTTATGGTTGCTGTCCCAGGAGGGTTCGCCAAATTCACAAAGGACATAGGGCTCAAGATGAAACACGAGATATGCAAGGACTGTCTCAGGAAAAGCTCCGGTTATTTCGAAGCCACAGTGCAGCTCAGGGGCGATGCCGAAGTAATACAGAGAGTGATGAGAAAGCTAACCACCTTCCTCGAAGAGCGGGATGCCTTTGTGGCAAAAGCGGAGAAAGTCCAGGGAGGATGGGATATATACACGAGCGACAAGAGGCTTACCAACGTGTTCTTCCGGCTTCATGAACTCAATCCAAAGAAGTCTTATACGCTGTTCACAGTCAGGGAAGGCAAGCCGGTCTACAGGGACACTTATGCCATCAGAGTATGATGCATTCCTGCAGACCATAAATACCTATATGCTGTCGCAGAGGCATATCTCTTATGTCGCTGACAGGTATACGCATGAAATGGCAGAATTGAGCGGGCATCTGGCCTGTGCGCTCACGTTCACCAGATACGTGCCCTGCCCTATATCTGCCTGCAGAGACCCAGTTATGTTAACCGGTGAATATGCGGATATGTAGTCAGGTCCGGCATTTGTATTCACGACGAAAATGATCTCATGGCCAAGCCCATTGGTTGCCGTACCGACATAAATGTTTGATACTGATTGCGGGACGTCTATCACAACCTCCTGCTTGGCCGGAGCCCCTTCCGATCCTACCGATGTGGCTGCAGCCGCAAGCTTGCTCGCTGCTGACAGCGCCTGGGTTGTTGTAAGAGTGGAAGTAGAGTTAGCTACCTGGAGCAAAGCCAGGGCTACTACCGGTATGAGTATTATCAATCCGAAAGCAACCGTTATCAGCAGTTCAAGGCTGGACTGCGCTTTCATATGACCATGCGCGGGCATAGTGATCTCTTAACTAAAGCATGGAAACACTAAAAAGCTTTGGCACCGGAAGCATCACGGCGGTGTATATCCGCTCTGCCATGTGCCGTTGAAGGATATGCTCCCATACACCTGGCCGTTGTTGTTGTTTCCTGAGTAATCATTCAAATTGCCGTTAAGCGGCCACCATCCTACAAGGTTCTGTATCTTGATAGGAGCGCCTCCTATTCCTTCTAGATACAGCGCCTGAACCTCATTGGCAGACAGCGAAGTGTTGTACAGCTGGATGTTTGCCAGTGCACCGATGAATCTATTTCCATTGTCAGGGTTTTGGCCGATGAAAAGCTCCGTAGAGGAAGGTGTTGTTGCAGTTGCAACCTGCGTCGCGGAGAAAATAGTGCCTCCAACTCCGACATAACCGGACTCGGCTATGCCATTGTATGTTTCTGCTATGAACTGCCAGGATCCCGGTATTGCGCACGCCCCACAAACAACAAGGTCGCTGTCGAACGTTGTGACCAAAGCCTGGCTTGTTGGTCTTATGAACGGATATACTGCATTGAAGGGGGAGGAATAGCCATAGCTTGCTATCGCATAGCCTCCAGTTGCCTGGCCGCTCGTGTAATACCAGCCAAGTAGCGTCCTTGGTTGCGATCCGCTTGGATATGCTATTTGATTTGCTGTGAAAATGTAGCCGAAGCCAGTGAACTGCGCGACGAACTGCGGTAGTTGTCCCTGGCATATGCCCTCCAACGAGACCTGCCCTGCAAACCTCTGCACCGTGCATGACCCGGGCTGCGCCCTCGGCGCCAACGCCGAACCCGAGAAGACACCCAACTGGAACAGCACACCCAGAACGACTGCGATAATGAGTATCGCCCATCCGTAGGTCATCAGATATTCCATCGCGGACTGCGATTTCATCATTGGAATCTCATCTATCTCTCAAGTAAGCGTTAAATACTTTACAGCAGTTTCTGCCGGTCTGAGTCGGAGGAAATCAGCTGTTTCAGCTTGTTGAAATCTTTTTCCATTATTGGTACATTGGCCTTTATCCTGACGGCTGCCGCAGGATGCAGCGTGATGAACACCTCGCAGCCGTACTTTTCCATATATTTATGTGTGCCGTGGTTCTTCATCACCTGACCGATTCCCGCAACATTCATTGCAGAGAATGAACCGAGCAACACAAGAATCTTTGGTTTTATGATTTCTATTTCTTTTAGAAGATACGGCATTTCCAATGCGGCTTCTTCTTCCGTAGGCAGCCTGTTTCCGGGAGGGAAGAAATGCACTATGTTCGATATGTAGACATCCTTCCTCTTCATGCCTGCCAGGTGGATTAATTGATCAAGAAGTTTTCCCGCCATCCCTATAAACGGCCTTCTTTCTATGTCCTCGTTCTTCCCGGGTGCCTGGCCGATGAACATCACAGTTGCGCTGAGGCTGCCTTCCCCAGGCACAAATGTTCTGCTGAGGTTCCATCCATCGTGCAGTTGCGGCAGTTTGGCATGTTCCTTGTTAATTTTATGGAGCATCTCAAGCTTTTCTATGTAACTGTCAGCAGCCTTAAGAACATCTATTACGTTTAGCTTACTGTTATCGTTATCGTGTGTTAGTTTCACGAGCAGCTCTTCAACGCTTAGCCATTCTACACCAACATGCTCGCTGCTTGATACTGCATTGCTGCCCCCGCTCTTGCCGATAAAGAAAATTACTTTCTTATTTATCGTTTTGCCATTATCCTCATATGAATACTCCGCTACATAACGGAAGAACCTGTGCGGGTGCACCTCAAGCCCTGTTTCTTCCCTCGTTTCCCTTTTCGCCGCTTCGTACTCGTCTTCTTTTTCCTCGATATGGCCCTTTGGCAGGTCAAGCCAGCCTTCTTTCCTTTTAAGCAAAAGATATTCTCTCTTACCTGCATTATTCCTGTATACAACTATCCCGGCAGCCAACACTGTTCCCATCAAACCACAAAATGAGAATGTCCTCCGCCGATATGGTCTTCATCACACATCAGTAGTTACTCTTTTCTTCATCGGACATATAGCATTATTTAAACAGGTTTAATAAGCTATCTTGTCATAGCAGAAAGGTGAGACCTTGCCGAAGAAGATGCGATACAGGTTTATCGAACACACAGCGGACGTTGAATTCGTAGCCTATGGCGAAACGATAGAGCAGCTTTTTGTAAATGCTCTGACTGCAATGTTCGACACTGTTGCGGATATAAAAAAATTAAAGAACTTAAAGGAACAGAAGAGAAAATTGGAACTGTTTGAGAAAGCTCCTGAACTTGAGGACCTGCTATGGTTCTCGCTGCAGGATGCACTCTCGCTTATAGATTCCAATGGGCTGCAGGGATTCTCGGTTGACAGCCTTAAGATACGAAAAAATGGGCCTGACTATGTGCTCGCGGCATGGCTGGAAGGAAGAAAGAAAAACCAGAAATTAGCGAAACTTGACGTGAAAGGAGTATCACGCTTTGATATGCATATAGAGTTGGGCAGGAAAGGTTACACTGCCACTGTAGTGCTGGATGTGTGATGTTATGGGGAATAGTTACCATTGCCCGAAATGCGGAAATGGTATGGTTGAGATACAGGCATGCCATCTTAAGTGCATGAAGTGCGGGGCAGAGATGGACTGTTCAGACAAAGGTTTTGTGTGGTAATGCAAGATTCTGCGCCCCTGTAGTATAGCTTGGACAGTATGCGGGCTTCCGGAGCCTGAGACCCGGGTTCAAATCCCGGCAGGGGCGGGTTGCTTTGGAGAAAGCAAAAGAAAAGACATGTCATTGGCTATGGGCGTAAAGACATCAGAGCCAGGAGAGGGAGTTGAACCCCCCTTTTCCGCTCTGCAGGCGGACGCATAGCCGATCTGCCATCCTGGCACAGCGTTATAGTAGAGTTGATAGTATTTAAAGATTCTTGCTCCTTTATCTATGCAATTGTGGTGATTCGATGGTAGAACAAATAAGCATTCCGGAAGGACTCATTTCGAAGAGCGAGATCTTTGATTCAAAGACACAGATAACGAAAGTCATTCCCGCAGTAAAGCTGTATGACGCAGTCATAGTGAACAAGGGAGATGAGTATTATGGCATAATAGATTCACGGGCAATATACAGGTCGATACAGGGTCTAAGATCGCCCAAGAACCAGGCTGCCTCGAACTTTGTCGTTAAGGTACCGAAAATAACGGACAGCACTGCGATCGATGACGTGATTTATTATTTCTATAAGACCAGGGCAAGAGCGCTGCCGTATGTGAAGAATGGGAAAGTGCTTGGAGTGCTGAAGCGGGTCACGCTGCTTAAAATGCTTCTGTCGGAGAGCAAAATCGACAGTATAAAGGCAGGCGATGCGATGGTGTCGCCCATCATAGGCATAAGTGTAGATTCTACTGTCGGACAGGCGCGGGCTGTGATGCGCGAGAACAAAATAAACAGGCTTGCTGTAGTCGACGGCGATAAATTTGCCGGGATAATAACCAACTACGACCTGATCGACAGGTATGTCAAGACAGATGAAAGAAGGCCTGCCATGACAAGCACGGCGTTCAATGTATCTCAGCTCAAATTGGCTACGATACTGCAGAAGAACCCGTTAAGCATAGATGCGGCAGACAGCCTTGACAATGCAACCAGGCTTATGATCGAAAGAGGGGTCTCATCCCTGGTTGTGACGCACAAAGGGAAACCTGTAGGCATGCTGACGGAGCTTGATGTGGTAGAGAATGCGATGGGTAGGGGAAGACAGGAGGACAACCAAATATTCATATCGGGGCTTGATTCCCAGACCTATGAATATGAAGATGAGACAAGGGAGATGGTGCGCAGCTTCATGGGAAAGATACAGAAGATGAACCATATTACAGTTGATTATGTCAGCATTGTAGTGAAGCACTTCAGGCTGAATTCGTATGAATTGCATGCAAGGCTTGCACTTGCAGGGTCTGGAGGGATTATCAATGCACATGTTACGGGGCATCTTTTTGAGAGAACAATAAGCGATCTGCTTGGTGTATTGGAAAACGAAGTAAAAAAGAAAAAGGGACAGTATCTCACAATGAGAAAAATACTCAACATGCAGCATGCTGAGGATGAGGAATGAGATAATGAACAGGCTGGTGTCGGGATACCGATCGCAGTCCGCGATGGAATATCTGATGACCTACGGATGGGCGATACTCATTATCGCCGTCGTTCTGGGTGTGCTGTTTCAGTTGGGCGTCTTCTCAGGCAGCGCTCTGACGCCGAAGGCAGCTCCTGGTTCATGTCAGGTGATAAGGCTTGGAGGTCAGACCTCTATCGAAGGAGAATGCCAGGGGCAGCTGCCCCAGTACGTGGCAAGCTTTAACGGAGTCAATTCTGGTATCACAATCCCCGGACTTACTAACTTCAACATTAACACGCAGTCATATACGATGTGCGCTTGGGCTGACGTGCCAGCTTATGTTTCCAATTCTTACTACGGTCCAGTATTGGTAGCGATTCACTATGCCTCTTCTGGTCTTACTGCATATACACAGAATCCTACTGGCCTCAATGTACTCGGATGGCTTGATGGGGCTTTCAGCTTGGTGCAAGGATCAGCCACATGGAACGCATGGCACTATTACTGTGTTGCTTATGCGGGTCAGGGCAGCACATCGCGGACAGTCTACATAGATGCGAATTCTCTCGGCGTCATATCCAGCGGGACCGCAGGCGCATACACCGGATACTCGCAGATCGGCAACGAAGGTGCAACATGCTGCGGCGACACGGCTATACCTCCGTATTACGAGAGCAATGTACAGATATACAATACAACACTCTCGACAAACGATATTCATGCTTTATATCTGGAAGGCATAGGGGGTGCGCCGGTAAAGATACAGAACCTTATAGGATGGTGGCCGCTGAACGGCAACCTGAATGACTATAGCGGAAACAACTACAACGGGCAGCTATGGGCCGGGGTTTCTTTCGATGGAAACTGGAGCTCAGGCTACACTCCGCCGTGATCAGAACCATTTCTTCCTGCTGCTTGCATGCCCTTTTTCTATGCCAGCGAACTTCTCAAGCAGCTCCCTCTGCTCCGCGCTCAGCTTCGTCGGCGTATCCACTATTACGTGCACGACCTCGTTTCCGTACTTTGCTGAATCGAATACAGGCATGCCCTTCCCCTTGAGCGATATTATCGAACCTGTCTGTGTGCCCTCGGGTATTGTTATCTTCTCTTCGCCGTCGAGCGTCGGGACAGTTACATCTCCACCAAGTGCTGCGGTGTAGAACGGAACATGTACGTCTACGTGCAGGTCGTCTCCGTCTCTGTTGAAGGTTTTGTCGTTTTGCACATGTATATCTAAATAAAGGTCGCCTGCGCCGTCCATGCCCATATCGCCCATTCCCCTTACTCTGAGCCTGGAACCTGTCGAAACACCCTTTGGTATCTTGACGTCTATCTTGTCCTGGCCTCGTATGACCCCCCTGCCGCCGCACTTCCTGCACGGTTTCTCAAAATCCTTTCCACTGCCTCCGCATTTCGAGCACGTCGATATGGACTGCATTATCCCGAAAGGCGTCTTTCTTGTCGTTTTCTGCTGTCCTGTGCCGTTGCATCTTTCGCACCTTATTATCCTGCTGCCCTTCTCAGCCCCGCTGCCGGAACAGGAGTCGCATGCTTTTATGTGGTTTACCGCTATCTTCTTTTCTGTGCCCTTTGCGGCTTCCTTAAGGGTTACGCTGATATGCTCCAATATGCTGCTTCCTATGTCTGCAGCCCTGCCTTTCTGCGTCCCAAACCCGAACATATCGAATACTGTTCCTTCGTTCCCGAAACCGAAGTTGAATCCCATATTCCTCAGCACTTCGTCTATGTCGAAGTTCCTGAATATGTCTTCCTGGGTAAAGTGCTGGCTGAAGCTATCTGGCCCGTACATGTCGTACTGCTTCCTTTTCTCAGGATCGCTGAGCACCGCGTAGCTTTCGTTGATTTTTTTGAATTTCTCGGTAGCTTCCTTAGATGGGTTCCTGTCGGGGTGCAGCTCCATAGCAAGCTTCCTGTACGCTCGCTTTATCTCGTCCTGAGATGCGTTCTTGCTGACGCCTAATATGTCGTAATAGTCCTCAGCCATTCAATTACTTTTCTACCTTGAATTCAGCGTCGGTAGTTCCGTCATCGCCTTTTGCATCGCTTCCGGCTCCACCATCCTGTCCTGGCATACCCTGTCCCGCCTGGCCCTGCCCTTTATATACGCTAGCACCTATTTCTTCCAGCACTTTCTTAAGGGCTTCGGTCTTTTCCTTTATAGCGTCGAAGTCGTCCTTCGATATGGCATCCTTAAGTTCATCCTTGGCCTTGGTTATCTTATCGGATATATCCTTCGGTATCTTGTCTTTGTATTCATCCAAAGAGTTTTCTGCCGTATATACAAGGGATTCCGCAGCATTCCGCGTCTCTATGTTCTCCTTTATCTTCCTGTCCTGCTCCGCGTACTGCTCAGACTCCTTCATCTTCTTTTCTATATCCTGCTTGCTCATCTTGTGTGGCGCGACAATGTCCATGCTCTGCGATTTTCCTGTCCCGAGGTCCTTTGCGGTTACATGCAATATCCCGTTCGCATCTATGTCGAATGAAACCTCTATCTGCGGCACGCCCCTTCTTGCAGGCGGTATGCCTGTCAAGGAAAACCTCCCGAGCTGAACATTGTCTTTCGAGAGGGCTCGCTCTCCCTGTGTCACTACTATGTCAACACTGGGCTGGTTGTCCGCCGCGGTTGTAAACACCTGCGACTTCTTTATAGGGATCGTAGTGTTCTTTTCTATGATCTTTGTTGCCACGCCTCCGAGCGTCTCTATGCTGAGGGACAACGGGGTAACATCGAGCAGCAATATATCCTTCACGTCTCCTGACAGCACACCTGCCTGTATGGCAGCGCCAAGCGCCACCGCCTCCATAGGATCCACTCCTCTCTCTATTTTTTTGCCGAGCAACTGTTCAACGTACCTCTGCACTATCGGCATCCTAGTAGGGCCGCCTATAAGGACTACTTTATCGAGCTGTTCAGGCTCGATTTTCGCATCTTTGAGCGCCTGCCTTACTGGCATGGCAGATCTTTCTATTATCGGCAGCACCAAGCTCTCAAGTTTCGCCCTTGTGAAGCTGTATTCGAAGTTGATTGGGTTACCGGACGAGTCCTTCGCAAGGAACGGAAGGCTTATGTTGGTGGTAAGCGTAGTCGAAAGCTCTATCTTAGCCTTTTCCCCGGCTTCCCTTAGCCTCTGCATCGCCTGAGGATCCTTGGTGACATCCACTTTCAGCTTCGCCTTTATCTCATCAGCAAGGAACTTCACTATCGTATTGTCCATATCCGTGCCTCCGAGCTGCGTATCTCCGTTGGTGGATTTTACCTCAAAAACGCCGTTGCCGAATTCCATTATAGTAACATCGAGCGTTCCGCCTCCAAGGTCATATATTATTATCTTCATTTCCTTCGTTCCCTTATCAAGACCGTAAGCCAGCGCCGCAGCCGTCGGCTCGTTTACAAGCCTCGACACATTGAAACCGGCTATTTGCGCCGCGTCCTTTGTGGCCTGGCGTTGGTTGTCGTTGAAGTAAGCAGGTACGGTGATGACTGCCTCTTTCACCTCTTCTCCAAGGAAAGCTTCCGCATCACGCTTTATCTTCTGCAGCAGCATTGCTGAGAGTTCCTGCGGCGTGTAGCTGTTACCGAATATCTCATATTTGTAATCAGTACCCATCTTTCTCTTGAATGCGGTTACTGTTCCGGTCGGGTTTGCGACTGCCTGCCTCTTCGCAGGTTCTCCCACCAGCCTCTGTTTGTCTTTCGTGAAAGCAACATAGCTTGGGAATGCCTTGCCGTATAGCGAGGCTCCTTCGCTGCTTGGTATTATTGTCGGTCTTCCTCCTTCCAGCACTGCGGCTGCCGAATTGCTTGTCCCCAGGTCTATTCCGATTATCTTTGCCATTCAATCACTTTTCATTTTTTATTTTTTATTTTTCCTTTTCTTTATCATCATGTTCCTGCATTTCCCTGCTTTTACTATCAGACTCTTTTGCCACTATCACAGAAGAATGCCTTAGTATTATGCCATTAAGCGTGTATCCTTTTTTCAGCACTTCTATTATCGTTCCGGGTTTTTTCGTCGCGTCATCTACAGCAAGCACGACTTCATGCCTGTATGGATCTACCATCCCCTTTGTCTCAATCTCCTGCAGTCCCTGCTTCTTCAGTGTCTCAGCAAAGTTCGAGAAAAGGAGCTCAATGCCTTTGAGCGTGTTTCTATCGGTCGATTTCCCAACCGCGAGCATCGCAAGCTCGAACTCGTCAAGGATTGGGAGAATCTCTTTCATCATCTCTGCTTTTCCCATCTGTTTTGCGCTCTCAATCTCTGCTTTCGTCCTCTTCTTGTAATTGTCAAATTCCGCTGCAAGCCTTAACAGCCGGTCTTTCATCTCAGCGGCGTCATCCTTCTGCTCAGTCTTTTCCTTCTTTTCTCCCTGCTCTGCATCTGCTTTACTATTCTCTCCCTTTCCTTCAGCCATAAAATCACACCGTATCTTGCATCGTCGGCTGGTGTCCATGCAGCCTTCCCCTTGCTCTTGCGTTCATCGCCCTGTCAAACTCCATCGCCGCAAGCATCATCTTTCTCATCTCACGCTCTATATCAAGCTGCATCTCCTCTATTGCTTTTGAGAGCTCGTTGGCCCGTAGATAGTACCTCCTACCCCTTTTGACTAGGAGGCCTGTTTCTATGAGTCTATTTAGGTGATAGATCACAGTACTGCGCGCAAGTTCGTGCTCAGAGCTAAGCTCCGTGCTCGAAAGACCGTGGTTGTTATAAGCCGCGTTCACGAATTCCTTCAATATCTGCTCCTCCATGCTAATATTGTTCTCATCTGATAGGTTAAACTCGGCACAGAACCAGTGTATAAGAGCCTCGGGGCTGTTATAGTTGGGTCTCTGTACCGAACGTATGATTATCTTTACCATGATATTATTTAGTAGCTATATATTTAAATATGTTTCGTTTCATTTTGATATGTCAAATATTATTTGACATATTGAAAAATATTTTCCTATCATAATTCTTAGCTTTCAAGGAAACAGCAATTTCTTTCCTGCGACAGCGCAGCTCAGCGCAGCAGATGGTTCTCAGCCGCATCTGTGGCCCTCCTTAGAAGAGAACTACCTATCTTTTCGTTTCCGTTACCGAAACTCCTGAGAATTCCAGAAATCCTCGGAGAATTTTTAATCCTGTCAAGGCAGTTTCTGATAGTTATATAATCAAGGATCCTTGTGACATGCGTCTGCATTTCCTGACTTGCATGCAAATGCTGCTTGTCCGGAGTTTTCGAGAGCATTCCAATCAGGGTATAGAGGCTGTTTCTGATATAAAAGCATCGAAAGGATATTGACAATCGTCAAACTGCGCCAGCTGTATTTATAATATAATCTGGTGCTTTTCCGCTATCTTTCTATCTCACGTCTTATGCGGTCAGCCAAAGAATATCGGTCTTTTCGAGAGCTGCATTGGCACAGTGAGGGGCGCCCTCGGCATATTTCCCAGCTTCTTGTTTATCTCGTCAACAAGCACGCTCTGCGGCATATTCTGCTGCCTTTTTCCTTCTCTTATTCTGACAGCCAGCTCTCCCGATGCGATTTCTTTTTCTCCAATAACCGCAACATATGGGATCCATTCCTTCTCAGCGCTGCTTATCTTCTTTCCCAGCGTATCGTCGCTGTCATCCACATCGGCTCTTATTCCGAGAGCTTTTAGCTCTTCCGCTACAGAGAGGCACTTGCTGAGGTATTTTTCTGACAAGGGCAATACTCTTACCTGTGTTGGTGAAAGCCAGAGCGGCAGCGACTGTATCTCTCCCTTTTTCTGTTTTATCGCATCAAGCTCCAGGAACGCATGCACCACGCGTTCTATCGCACCGCTTGGGGAGCAGTGCAGCAGCACCGGCGTCTTCTTCAAACCTTCCTTATCCGTATACTTGATGTCGTATCTGCTGCCGTTCTCGTGGTCTATCTGCACCGTCGAAAGGGCAGCAGCCTTTCCTGATGCATCTATCACATTGAACTCGAATTTGGGATCAAAATATGCATAGCGGAAGCTCCACATCTCTATAAGCGCAGGCCTTCTCAGGTAGTCCTTTACCAGTCTCATAACGAAGTCGGTATTCTCTTTCCAGAACTGCTCCGTGCACCTGAATGCCGCTTCATAATCCTTCTCTCCTATGCCTATTTCCGCGAGTACGGACTGGCAGAACCTGAACTGTTTGTCAAATTCCTCTTCAGCCTGCTTCAGGTCGGCGCACATCGTGTGCATATCTGGCATAGTAAAGGCACGCATCCTCTTTATCCCCGCAAGTTCCCCGCTCTTCTCCCTCCTGAAGGCATATCTCGCGAGTTCATAGACTTTGAGCGGCAGGTTCCTGTAAGAAATCGTCGCATCGTGCATCATCAGGAACTGGCCGAAGCATGCCGCGAAGCGGAGGAAATACTCCTTATCCTCTGATTTTACTATATAGTGCCTTGCGGGAAATCTTTCAAGATAGTCCTTCAGCGCAGGGTGCTCGTAATCGTACATTATCGGCGTTTCGACTTCGACGGCGCCGTAATCTATTACCCTGCTTGTGACATAGCGTTCCAGCAGGCTCTTTATCAGCCTTCCATTCGGGTAGTGCCTCATATTTCCCGCATCTGATCCAGGTTCGTAGTCTATCAGCTGCAGCTTTTTCATCAGAGCGATATGCGGCGGGGCTTCGGCATAGCTCCGCACTTTCTTTATTTCATAGTCTGCCAGTTTCTTCAGGTTATCGTATCCTTTGAAGTTGAACTTATCTGCATCGACAAGCCCATGCACAGGATCGAGTATGTACCACTTCGACACTACCTTCTCTTCTTCTTTTAGCGATCCCGATTCCTGCATCTCTTCTTTCTTCCCTTTCTCTTCTCCTTTTTCTCCCTTCCTTTCTTTTCCTGACTCCTTCTCCTTACTTTTTTCCAATATCTCTTTTCCGTGCTCTGACGATACGCCATAGCTCCTGTACATCTCTGCCAATGGGTGTCCTTTTATTTCGAAACCGAACTTCTTGTTCCAGCCGAACGGCGCCTTATTGACCAAAAGCTTGCTTTTGCCAGCCTCCTTTGCCATTATATCGAACAGCTCCATCGCTCTCTTCGGGCTTTCGAGTCTATCGCTAAGGTGTGCGAAAGGATACAGTATAAGATTCTTTATTTTCTGTTTCGATGCGAACTCTACCGCTTCCTTCACAGCGTTGACGGCAGTATCTTCGTTGTCGCCCTTTTCGATAGCGACAAGAAGAACCAAGGCATTTCTGACATCAACCCTCTTTTTCTCTGCTTTTTCGTAAACAGGCGACTCTGGCTCCATCGGCTCGTAATTGAAGCTCTCAGTATCAAGCTGTATTATTCTCATAAATACACCGAAAAAATCGGAGGCGCATTTGGCTTCCAAGAATATTAATTGCGGAAACATTAATAACTTGATGTATGATGGGCAGGCGCCGTGAGCTCCTGAATGTTGCGCCAAAAAATCCATATGAGGAGAGCCTGCCGGTCGCGGAGGGAAAGACGTAGGCAACCATCGTGTTTTATATATTATTTGCTACTGACAATTTTAGGGATGAAATGGTATCTAAATCGAAGAAGAAGAAAGGTATACCGCTCGCAGAACCATCAGATATTTCTGCGGGAGGAATGCCGCAGGGCAGAACGATCTATGATATTGGACGTGGCATCACCATGCCTGACGATACGATATACGAGCATGATATCCCGGTATATGAACCGGATGAGAGGCAACTGAAAGAAATACAGAATGTGCTTGAGGCATTGGTGCCACTGAATCCTGATGCGGCATTGCAGCTCGCCAATACTGTAGCTGCATTTTTAGGCACCGCGACAGGAGTAGCAAAGTTTATAGAGTACCTGAAGAAACACCTCGGAAATGGGGCGCAGGCGGCAACCGCGAGCATTACTTTTGAGGATTTTAGGAGGGAGGCAACGTCGCTGGCCAAGAAAACAAAGGAAAATGAGACAGGCAAGCATATTAAAGACATCGCAAAGGTTGTGCAGGAGCACTCCGACTTCCTGCTTAGGAACGTCCTCGCTATGCACGAAGCAGTTGGTAGCTTCAAAGTAGTGGTCCAGATGCAGCTCTTCATATACCGCGCAAGCATCCTCGCCGGTAACGTGCTGAAAGGTATATACATCGAAAGCGAGGCGCAGGATGTCCTTGACATGGAAAACCATCTAAGCAAGCTGCTCAACCAGAAGGAAGACAAAAGCAACCGTGATAATATAATTGACAACACAGGTTACAACTGATAAAGCCTCGGCGCAGCTGCATCCGGCACTGGAAAAAGCCTCGGATGGGAGTCGAACCCATGACCTATAGTTTACGAAACTATCGCTCTGCCAACTGAGCTACCGAGGCACGCATGCAAGCGCTGCCGTCTGGCAAGCGCGGCGTTATTACATGCAAGAAAGCGGCACGGGGTTTTGCGTTAACGCGACTGCCGCATCCTGCAGGGTGCCTTGCTTTCATCTGCCTGCGTATCTCTTGATTAGTGCATCTTATATATATCTATCGGCACTATACTTCCTATGACAGTGATTTGCGTTCATTGCCTGCGGGAGAACGCGGGAGTTCCGCTTACGCTGTAAGTATTAATCAGCAACAATTCAACAGTCATATGCTTTCGAGTGTTGGCATGGCAGACAATATTCCAAACGATCAATCACAGGAAACGTCAGGCATGAAGGTTGATGTGACTCCTTCAACAAGCCCTATCGGCACACCGCAGCCGGCTTCATCTGTTCCTGGCCAGAGATCAAACATCCTCAGTGACCACAAGGTGAACCTGAAATACATAGGAATAGCCGCAATAGCGCTTATAATCATAATAGGGATTGTTGCAATAGGTCTTCCCGGCATGCACTCTACAACTACCACACAGCAAACAACTACTACAATAAGCCAGTCTGGTAGCTATCTTTCAAGCTGCCAGAATGTCGCATCGCCAGGAAAATACACGATGCAGTCTACTATAAGGACAAGCACTACTGACGGAGCATGCATAAACGTGACAGCTGACAACGTGGCAATAAACTGCTCGGGTCAGTCAATACTGGGCTCAGGCCCATACACGGGAGTGCCTCCGTTCAGCTACGGGATATATGCGTATAACAGAAGCAATGTAACAGTAACCGATTGCGGAATAGGCAATTTCTCATTCGGCGTTTATATGGACAGGGTCAAGGGCTTTAGCATAACACAGACAAACATGTCCCACAATTATATGTCAAGCCTGTATCTGGGAAACAGCTCATCCGGAAGGGTATCCGATAACTACATATCAAACTCTACAAGCCCGAATGGAGCAGTATATATAAACAACGGCACAACGAATGTTGTAATAGACAACAACACCCTCAAGCTCAATTCGGTATACGGATTCAGGATAGGAGGCAGCACTGGTCTCAGCTTCTTCAGCAACCACGTATCGCTTTCGCAATCATCTTTCTATTGTTCTGGCCAGGCAGGATTCCCGAGCAGCAGCAGGGCATCGGGCAATATCTGCACAAATGACACAGGATGCGGATTCCTGGAATGCAACGGAACCAACAAAGCGACAAATCTTACGCAGGTTGTCCTGCGATACGGCGTTTCATCCTGCGGCTCTATAGAAAACCCCGGAACATATAACCTGGGAGGTAACATAAATGTCTTCGATTATATAGATCCGAAACTGAAGAGCAACGATGGCGCGTGTATAAGAGTCAACACCAGCAATGTCAAGCTGGACTGCAACGGCTATTCGATAAACAATGCGGGCATCGCCATCTCGGCTTCCGGTGTCGGAAACCTTACGGTATCAAACTGCACGATAACAAACTCATCGACAGGAGTCAGACTGCAGTCGGTAAAAACGGCAAAGATAATGAAAAGCAATATGCTATCTGACGGAACCGGATTAGCCGTCTACAACGTCAGCGGTATGGTTGTTACAAACCTGACTGCATCGAACGGAACGGTAGGCATACAACTAACGAATTCATCCTCAAACATCTTCCAGAGAGTGAGCGCATTGCGGAATAGCAACTACGGTATATACATAAGCAACTCACTGGGCAACGATTTCAATTTCGGCACCGCATCAGGCAACAGGGAGTTTGACGTGTATACTGATAACAGCTCGTCGGCAGCCGGGGATGGCCTGATGTCAAATTACAATTGCGGGGTATCAGATGCGCTTTGGGCAACATGCACATCATACGTGCTCGCAAACCATACATCAACGCCGGTAAACGGGTGCACAGACCTCCTCTATCCCGGTTCATACATTATGCAGAGCAACGTGATATCCGCGCCTTCAGACTGCATACAGGTAAGCAGCAATAATGTAACTCTAAACTGCAACAACCAGATAGTAAGCTCCTCAAGCAGCGTAAGCGGCCCCGCCATACTGGTCGATGGACGCAGGAATGTCACACTCGAGAACTGCAGGGTGGAGGGCTACGGCACCGGCATACTGGTGCAAAATTCAAAAGGGATCACTCTCAACTATTCCCATGACAACGCAACAGGGAATTACGGTATAGTGCTGTCGAATGTAAGCAATGCAGTGGTGGCGCACAACTTCGCTTCTGCGCAGAACGGCGCAAGCATATATCTGTATAATGTCACAAAGAGCACAATAATCCATAACAACATGACGCTCAGCGAGGGCAGCGGCGCGACGGCAATGCTGG
Source organism: Microcaldota archaeon (assembly GCA_021799475.1). Lineage (GTDB taxonomy): Archaea > Micrarchaeota > Micrarchaeia > Micrarchaeales > Micrarchaeaceae > JAJZYD01. Next base: position 28,620 of record JAJZAJ010000002.1, read on the forward strand.
TTGATAACTCCATGAGCAACCTTATTGCTGACAACTATGGTGCAGTAAATAACAACGGCTTTACTCTTGCCGGGCTATCCCACAACAACACCATAATAAACAACTGGTTCACTTCAGATAAGGGCACGGACTATGTCTGCAATGGTTACAACAGCGCACTCTCAGCGGAGAACGGGGGAAAGAACAGCGGAAGCAGCAAGAGCGGCTGCAAATGGCTTGCTGTAATACCACAGAACGCGAATCCGCTCGCATGCCAGTCTGCTTACAATCCAACAATACAGAGCCTATCGCAGGATTTCATATATGCATACAACAGCACCTGCTTCCTCATCAGCGGCAGCGGCTCATCTTCGACGATAAACTGCAATGGACATACTATACTGGCGCCAAACGGGGGCAGCCTAGTCTGGATCGATGGAACCCACAGCGTAACGCTTGAGAACTGCTACCTGAAAGGGTTCACCAAGCCGGTAGTGGTTACGAACAGCTACGGCGACTTGATAACAAACACGACCATGCTGGACAACAATACCGCACTGACGACAAATACGAGCACTGCTGCTGTCGGAATATACTCAACATCCTCAGCAACAGTGTCAAAGCTGAACATAACAACCAAGTTCGATGGAATATACGCGAGCAATTCAGTAAGCCTGAGGATATCGAACAACACTGTAAATGCAACCGGCACAGCTTATGGTCTATACTCTGTCAACTCAAGCGTGATAAACGGAGATGCATCAGTATCAGGATCGGGAACGGGCATAACAGTGTCAAACTCGGTCAACAACCAGTTCTCGGAGGACAATTTCTCAGCAATCGCCAACGGCATGCTCTGCCTGTTCAGCAGCCAGAAGAATAGCAGCAACAGCGACATCGGCGGCAACTCCTGCAGCAGCAACAACGGATGCAGCTGGATCGAAGGTTCTTCGGCTTCATGCCCCTAACCTTTTATTCCTTTGTAGCTCTATAACCTAAGGCTCATCATGAATGTATTGATAATAGCGGAGAAGCCAAGTGTCGCAAGGAAGATAGCAGCGGCTCTTGGCGAGCCTAAGCAGGAGAGCATCGACGGGGAAGTAAGCTATTTCGAAGTAAAGAAGGGAAACGATACGATATATGTGGCCGCAGCCGTGGGCCATCTCTTTACGATAAAGCAGAGCTCAAAAGGGCGGGAGATTCCTGTGCTTGATGTGGAATGGGCGCCCTCATACGAAGTGAACAAGATATCGGCGCATACAAAGCCCTACCTTAATACCATCGCATCCCTGTCGAAGAAATGCGACAAGTTTATCAATGCATGCGACTTTGATCTGGAAGGAACAGTGATCGGGACAAACATAATAAAATTCGTCAATAGCGGCAAGATTGCGCAGAATAGCGCAAGGATGAAGTTTTCCACTACTACGGAAGAAGACCTGAGATACGCATACGAGCACCAGATGCCGCTCGACATAAACAACTATTATGCTGGAGAAGCAAGACATATGCTTGACTGGCTCTGGGGAATAAATCTGAGCAGGGCATTGACATCAGCGGTTTATGGCAAAAAATTTGTAAAAATGCTCAGCATAGGCAGGGTGCAGGGGCCGACACTGGCTGTGCTAGCGAAGCGCGAGATAGAAATAAGCAAGTTCATTCCAAAGCCTTTCTGGAGGCTTATTGCGCTTGTCGGAGATACGGAATTCGGGAGCAAGAGGGGCGATATATTCGAGAAAGAGCTGGCGCGCAAAGCATTCGAAGAGGCGAGCGCGCACAAATCATCCGGGAGGATAGATGATGTGGAAACAAAGGAGCAGGAGGTCCAGCCTTACCCTCCGTTCGACCTTACTTCATTGCAGCTGGAGGCGAGCAGGGCGCTGCATATAGACCCGTCGATGACGCTCTCGTTGGCGCAGTCGCTTTATGAAAAATCCTACATATCATACCCGAGGACATCATCGCAAAAGCTGCCTTCCGCTCTTGGGCTGCCTAAAATAATCGACGCATTATCGAAGAACCCGCAGTACAGGGACCTTGCGGAGTCTCTTGTCAAAAACAAGAGGTTTATCCCTCTGGAAGGCGCGAAGGAAGACGAGGCCCACCCGGCAATATATCCAACCGGTGTGGTTCCGGAAAGGCTTGGGGCGCACGAGTCGAAACTTTACGACATGATAGCGAGAAGGTTCATGGCATGCTTTGCGGAACGGGCAAAAGTAGAGCGCGGAAAGATCACAGTATCGTTCGGCAGCGAGTTATTCATCGCAAGAGGATCGAGAATAATGAGCAAGGGGTGGCTAAGCTACTATACTTACGCGAAGATAGATGAGGTAATGCTGCCGCGCCTTAACAAGGGTGCCAACGCAGCTGCAACAAGCATCAAGCTGGATGAAATGGAAACGCAACCTCCGAAGAGATACGGAAAGGCGGGGTTGATTGCGGAGCTGGAGAAAAAGAATCTAGGAACCAAGGCGACCAGGGCCTCGATAATAGACACACTATTCAAAAGAAACTATATAGAAGGGACGAGCATAAAGGTCACAAAATTCGGGATGAGCGTATACGAGACTCTCAGGAAAAACGCCGAGATGATTACCGATGAAGAGACGACGGAGCGCCTGGAAGAGGACACCGACAAGATATCAAAAGGCAAGCTTTCCGAGAGCGATGTGATCGACGAAGGAAAAAAGATGCTGCTGGATGCTCTTGCTTTGTTCGAAAAAAACAAGACCCAGATAAGCGAGTCGATGCGCGCGGCCCTGAAGGAAAGCGAGCCCGTATTGGGAAAATGCCCGAAGGATGGAGGCGACCTGGTAATAAAACGGTCAAGGTTCGGCAAGAATTTTGTCGCATGCAAGAACTACCCTAACTGCACGCAGACGTACTCGCTGCCTCAGCAGGCGCTGATAGAAGCGACAGGGAAAACATGTGAGATCTGCCATACTCCTATAATAAAGGTAATACGCAGGGGGAGGAGGCCGTTCACGATGGACCTGGATCCGAACTGCGTGACAAAGAAGGATTGGAAGAAAAAGGAGCCGGAAACGGAAACAATTCCCCAAAAAGGCTTGCAGGAAATCAAGAGAGCAAAGGTGGTGCAGCATGGAGGCAGTATCGCGAAGAAAAGCAAAGAGGAAGATAAAGAAATAAGGGAAGAGGGCAAAGCGGCGGGCAAAACAGAAAGCAAAGAAGAAGGCAAAACAGAAGGCAGGACAGAAGGAAAGAAGGAAGGCAAAAAAAGAAAGACTGCAGGAAAAGAAAGGAAGCAGATGAAACAGAAGCCTTTAAAACCGGCGAAGAAGAAGAAAACAGAAACAGGCGGCGGAAAGGAAGCTATAGAAGGAGAAGCGGTTTAGTGACATAATGTACATACCACAGCATTATAGGAGGCTGAAACGGGTGCCGCAGGTAATAGTGCCAAAGGACATAGGCATGATCCTCGCGTATTCCGGAGTCAACAGGGATAGCGTATGCGTAGACGCAGGAGCAGGCAGCGGATGGCTTGCCATCGCCTTGGCAAGGGTGGCAAAACAGGTCTACAGCTATGACATAAGAGAAGATTTTCTAGAGGTATCGGAAAAGAACAGGAAGAACGAAGGTCTTGATAATCTTACATTCAAGAAGGGAGACGTTACGAAGAAGATAAAGGAAAATAATGTCGATGTAGTGACTCTAGACATGCCAGATTCGGACAAGGCGATTAAGAACGCGCAGAAGGCTCTGAGAGAGGGAGGCTGCATAGTAGGATACATGCCGCATATGGAGCAGGTAAAGAAGTTTGTCGAGACGCTGGAAAAGCGGAAATTTGTCGACGTGGTCGTCATGGAGAGTATAGTGAGGGATATGCTGGTGAGGGAGCAGGGAATGCGCCCGTCTACAAAAGGAGTATGGCACACCGGATATCTTGTTTTTGCGAGAAAGCAGTAGCCTTATTTTAAAATCATGGAGCTAAAGCCCCCGCAACACAAAAAGAAAGAAATTGTGAGGCGTATGCGATGCATACGCCCCGGGTGGATGAGAATAGGGTTGTTCCGTAAAACAAGCGTCATCTCCGCATAAAATGCGTGCTACATTATTTGATAACAGCTTATAAAAAGCTTTCTGTCTTCTGAAAATTCGACGAACACGACTTCGTTACTTTGCCGCTTTGGAGCCCTTCAGCGTTGATTTGTATTTCTTTATAAGCAGTACTGCCTGATCTACTGCCCTCCTGACGTCAGCCGGAGTCCGTGTGCCCGTGCATATTATCTTTCCATTCTTGAAGAGCAGCAGCGCCGCCTTTGGATCGTGCACTTTGAATATCGCTCCCGGAAACTGCTCCGGCTCATAGTCTACGTCGTGGCTCATCTTTGCAAGACCGTATAAGTCAAGATCAAGCTGCAGGTCTGCACTGGCCACTATGTTTACCACTATATAAGTTGGTTTTAGTATTACTCTTTTGTGAGGAGGGGAAGAAGCCGCCATATTCAAACACCAATCGATTATGGTTAGAGAATGAACGTTTAAATAGCTTACGGCGATAATATTATTGGCTACGACTGCTTACATCTCGTTTACAGCTTGTTTGCAGTCTGTCCCAAGTGTTCATATGACAAAGAAATCAGCAGGCTTATTTTCAGGAAGGACAAGGCACCTGGCGAGGCATCACAAGCCATCGCAGCTAAGCGTCGGCACCTATATAAAGGAATTCAATGTGGGGGAAAAGGCGGCAATAGTGCAGAAAGGGAACAGGAGCAATATTCCACACCCAAGATATAGGGGCAAAATAGGCACAGTTGTCGAAAGACGGGGCTCCGCATATGTCGTTGAAGTAAGGACATTCAATGCGATAAGGAAGCTTACCGTGCCCGTGGAGCATATGGAGAAAGTCACTACGGGAACGAAAGCGCAGTGAAGCACAAGGCTCTGTATCCTATCCCAGGCAATGAAATACGGTGAAACGAGCAGCGTAGTATGATTGGCATGCCAAACTACTATTTCAAAAGGATAACATCAAGAACAGCACTGCCTACGGATAATGATGATGGTTCAAGCTTACTGTTCAATAGGAACGGCCAAGCCAATGATACTGCTTTGAGCTTCCTGTTCATGGATGAAGAGGAAAATAAGAAAAGAAAGGAACTTATAGAATCGCAGGTATTGCGCACCGGGTTCTCCCGTTTTAATTGGTATACTCCAGAGAGGGTGGAGTTCATGCTAAGGGTATTTACGGCTTTGGACAGCGAAGAGGGAAAGGGCTTCAAATGCGTCTTCCAGTCAGAAAACGGCAGGGCGTACAGAAGCAAGCATCTGTATCTGATTCCCGTGGGTTTTGGTCTCATAGCGGGCAGCTTCGCATTGGCAGACGCTTTAGAACCTTATGTCGGGAGCCTTCTTTCTCAGGCAGTATCGGCGGCATCTTTACTAACCGCTGGAGTTGCGATAGCGCTCACTCTCAGGAAGAAGCATACCAGATTCTGCAATAATGCCGTAGAAAGCCTCAAGGGATTCATTGAACAGTATTTCACTGAGCATCCGGAAAGGCAGCCGCGCGCAGAAAAGGCCTGATGCTTTAGCAATATGAGCATGGAACCATCACATTTCAGTGATAGGATATTATCATGCAGGTTAAAAATAGTTAAAATATATGCAAAATACGGATCTTAGCATATGCAACTCGCAACTCAACAGAAACGCATAACAGATCAATACCTGCCATATCCCTCTCTCTTGACGTATGGCTTGGTGAACATGTAGAATCTGCCGGTTCCCTGCAGCTCTTCTATTATCCTGTCTCTTATGAGCTTTGCCGGTTCCTGCATCAGCGCCACCCTGTCCGTTATATCCTTGAAACTTTCGAATTTCTTCTCCTGTCTTGCCTTGAGTATTGCATCTAGGTGTTTTTTCCCGATACCTGGCAGCAGCTCCAGGCTATGTTCCCTTATGTTGACCGGCCCGGCAGTATTGAAAAGAGCAACAAACTTGTCCTCGTGCTCGACTATTATCTTCATTATTATGTTAGGGAGCTCATTTTTTGCTGTCTGTGTCAGCTCATTGTATGTTATCCTGGTCTTTATGAGCGATATCTTGTCCCTCTCTCCCCTTCCTATATAGACCTTGTCGCCCGCTTTGAGAGTAATGCCTTCTTTAGGGACCGCTTCTAAAAGCGTAAAGTACACCTCACCCATCAGCTGTGCCAGTGGTTCGCTCCTTCCAGAATGAGACTTTCCGCTAACCATGAAGTCAAGAACGACTGCGTTTTCCTCACGTTTTTCTTCCATCGGCATAGCAGATCAGTTTTCTTAATCATTCAACCATGTTCTTTTATTGTCGCAACAATCTTACTTATCTCTTCATCTGTGAAAGCCCTGTTCTCCTTCATCAGTATCTGTCTTAGCGTGAATGGAGTTTTAGGCATTATGTCAATTATCTTGAGCAGCGCCTTGTCGCTGAGGTTAAAACCCTCAAGAGCTTTCCTGAGCTTCTCCTCCTTGGCAACATCTTTAATGGCAAATTTGCTGGCGTGCTCGTATGCCAGCTGCTGCTCGTATGTAAGCTCCTTGACCTTTTTTCTCTCCTCCAGTATCTCCTTTACACGCGCAAGCGACACTGCTTCTTCTCCTTTCGATGTCTTTCCTATCATTTACATCACTATACGTAAGCTCAATTCCTGCCTACACCCAACCGAGTTATATTGCGCAGTACAGGTATATTAAGGTTTTCTTTGCCCGTATTTTGCATCCTAATGGCAAAATCCTCATTTGCCGGTGTTTGCTGCCGGCGTCCACAGAAATGCCTGTTACTCTTTTCTCTCTTTTGTTATGGCAAATGTATTTAAAACCGTGATAACTTATAGTATCAGGTGATCAGATGAAAATATCAGACGTCTACAACATGGACATATATAGCGATGCCGGGCAATACTTAGGAGAAGTCCGCGATGCTATAGTTGATTTGGAGAAGGGAGAGGTAAGCAGGCTTCTCATGGATGAATGGAGGAGCTCTGACAGGGAAGACGTAAAAAGGATGCTGCAGCAAAAAAGCATACTCTTCAAGAACATCAAGAACATAGGCGATGTAGTCCTTGTCTCAGCAACAGGCCAGAACCAGAGGACGCCGGAGAGTGCGGCAAGCACCGAAGTCTCGGATCTCGCTTCCAGGAGATAATTAAATTTTCTTTTCTCTTTTTCTTTTGTCGCGTCAGCAGCCCCGGCAGCATGCGTTATAAATATTTATGCGCTCCATCGTTGCATTATAAGCGCTCCCTTCGTCTAGCTCGGCCAAGGACACGGGGCTTTCAACCCCGCAACTCGGGTTCAAATCCCGAAGGGAGCATTTTCATTTACGAGGAGGGCAGGTTCATAGCTCATACCAAAAGCTATATAAAGAGGGGCTTTCATAAGCTATTATGCCATACGTGGAAGACCAGGCGACGCTCGATGGCGTGTTCGCCCGCGTGACGAAAGACCCGCTCATATCCAGGCAGAACGCCAAATACATAGAGGCGCATATCGAATTTCTTAAGGCCAAGCAGTCGAACATAAGAACACTGATCAAGCACCTCTATCACTTAAGGAGATTCTTCAGGGTGCTGAAGAACCCCAAAAAGGATTTCAAGCGGATTACAAGGGCGGACATGCAGGCCGCAATGGCCGAGATGGAAGGCACCGAATACAGCAGCGAGACGAAAAGGAACATAAAGGTCGTTGTCAAGTACTTCTGGAAGCACCTGAAAGGCGACGACGAATTCTATCCGGTCGAGGTCAGGTGGATTGACACGTCAGGAGACAGGAAGAACAGGAAGATGCCGGAAGACCTGCTCACCGAAGAGGAGATCAGAAGGATGATAGACTCAGCGACCACCCTCAGGAACAAGGCGATCATTGCAATCCTGTACGACACCGGGTGCAGGATAGGCGAATTGCTCAATATGAGAAAGAAGGACGTAAACCTGATTACCATGCCGGCGCACGTCCTTTTGGACGGTAAAACTGGGCAGAGGCAGGTTCCGGTCATATTCAGCGCGCCCTATGTGGCGCAGTACCTGAACTTCATAAAGGAAAAAAGGCCGAACGAGCCCATGTGGACATCGTACAACAACGGCAGGGATACGGACAGAAAGACGGATTACAGGGGCATATCAAAGATGCTCAAGGTTGCCGCAAAGAAGGCGAAGATAGAGAAGAGGGTGCATCCGCATCTCTTCAGGCACAGCAGGGCAACGGCATACGCCAACAAGCTCACGGAGCAGCAGCTGAAGAACATGTTCGGATGGACCAACAGCTCCACCATGGCGGCTACCTACGTTCACCTGAGCGGCAGGGACATAGACAGCGCGGTAATGCAGGCAAACGGGCTAAAGCCGCGCGAGGAGGCTACAGAGCCAAAATTAAAGGCGAAAGTGTGCGAAAGATGCCAGTTTCCCAATACCGTGGATTCGAGGTACTGCAACAGATGCGCCCTGCCGCTGGACGCCGAGCTTGCGGCGGAAACGCAGAATAAGGAAGGCAGCATGAAGCAGGCGATAGCCGACGCCCTGAAGGACCCGAAGATCATGGAGGACATAATCCATAACTACCTATTGCTGAAGGCGAAGAAAGGAAAGGTATAAAGGCTATCTCTATATACCAAAAGGCTTAAATATTTAGTAGACTATAATAGTGTATACTAAAGTAAAAGGTCTTAGGATGAAGAAATTCGCAAATACGATAATGGTCGCCCTTGACGATCAGCTTTCGGACTGGCTCAACGAGAAGGTCAGCCAGGGATACAAGAAGGCTACGTTTATCCGAAAGGTGCTTGAGGATTACCGCAAGGCAGAGGTGATACGCAATGGTAACGCGAGTTCAAACTGAGGAAGAGAAGTACGCCGCCAGAATCCAGGCGTATGCCGAGGCCTTTGATTTCTTCATAGAAGAGCCCGAGGCTGTTTCAGACCACACGCTCAAGATTTTCCTTGACTACTTCAAGCAGAGGGCGGAACAGGAGCGAGAAAGGCAGGCCAAAGATCCGGGAACGCAGAAATCGCTATATAACGCCCATAAGAGGAGCTGAAGCGCAAGATATTCTGACTTTCGTGTATACTCCCTATACAGACCAAAACCAAGTTAGAACTCAAATATAGGCAAATGATGGCATTTCTAGCTATCTAGGCCCAGCCCGTAAATTTCTGCAATAATCTGTTAGAGTAAGCCTCTAGCTTCTTCTTGAACGCATAAAAATCCTCATTATTGATGTTTTCCAACAGCATCTCGTCTTCACTTTTTGTATCATTAAGGGTTATGCCTGATTTTGCCTTTTCAGTCATATTGGCTCTGTATTTATCGTACATGTTCGCTGCGAATTTTATCTTTCTAACTGCCTCTTTTTCAACATCTTTTGGTTCCATCTTGAATTTCTTATGGAGCATGTAGAGGTCAAAGAAGTCCCTGGCCTTTATGCCTCTTCTTGTCAGTATCGCCCTTACCTTTTCTGCGGCTATCTCACGTTTGTCATAAACAACGAAGTGTAATGGTTTGATATACTCCTTGTACTCCGGATACAACAGTCCAATATCTTTCTTCGAGTCGATTACGAGTGTTTTCAATCTTTTTCTTGTTGTTTTGAAACACATCTCCTCTACAAAGTTTATCTGCACTTTTATGAAAGTCCTTCTCTTAAGCACGGCTGAATCATACCATATCTTGTAAGTAACAAACCTATTGCTGCCTCCGAATTCCATATACTCCCTGTTGCCTTTCTGATTTTTGAAGTCAAATCCTCTTTTTGCCGCTATGCCAACGAAAACATCGGCTATTTCTGTTTCAAGCTTGGAAAGTGTGGCGCTGACCTTCTTTTTGCTTATTCCGGTTAATTTCTTCTGATGCAAATATGTAAAATCAATGTCTTCTGAGAACCTAAAATAACCAGTATAAGCCTTTATCAGGCATGTTCCTCCCTTAAATGCGAAGTTTTTTGAGAAAAGCTGGTTTGAGGATAGATCGCTGAGCAGCTGCTGCAAGATTAAGTCTTTTTCAATAAGATCGGTTCTTTTGTAATCTAATGCTTTGCCGATGTCATTTATCAGGTTTATATTCACTTTAGCACCTTTTCTACCATGTTACTGACTGCCTTTGGATAATTCTTAGAGTATTTTCTTAAAGTCTCTTTTTTTACACCGCTGGCCCATTCGGCCACATCTATTAATATCCTTTCCTCTGGGACTCCATTATATCTCCAGAAGTATATGAAATCCAGTATGGTCTTTTCACGATCAGAGTATCTTAAAGCTCCATTTTCTACAATTCCGAAACCAAGAAGTTTCTTAGATACCTTATTAAATTTAAATTTATGCCCATCTATCTCGATCGGCTTAGCCCTGAATATCTCAGAGCTGATCACCTCATCTATCCCAAACTCCTCGTGGGTCATATTGTTGATTTTTAGCGCGCTATGAAGGCCAAAATACCAGTCTTTAACCCCTTTAAGCGCGATTCCCCTTGCAACTAACTCCATATAGCTGTAATGCTCATTGCCCAATTTGGTCTCATCAATACTCTTAAGGTAAAAAATACCCCTGAATATCCGTATAAGATAGTCGTTCCTTAGCAGATAATTAACAATGCTGTCATAATTAAATTTAAATATTTTAGCGTAAGTATGCAATTCCTTTTCAGTAACAAACTCTTTCTTCTCCAGATAGAGTTTTTTTAACATTAGATTCATTGTCATTCATATCACAATATGATATAAATAGACATATTAAGATATATAAAGCTATCTGCTTTATTTGTGTTTTACAACAAATTTAAGGTTATATTAGAATGTCTGCCTCAATTTAGTATTCTTTATCCCCTACATACTCTCTGAGTGTTCCTTTTACTTTAGATTTGTTAAGTTTTGCATATTCCAGTATTTCTTCTGTAGTGGCTCCCTGTTTACTCATACTATAGAATGTATCTTGTCCTAGTAAGACATAACTCCATTCACTGCTCATTCTGTCATCCACTTTCAATTCATTTACCTTATCCACCCAATCAATAGCCGCAAGTCTCTTGCTTCTAACATTCCGATTATCTAAATCTCTATCAGATTTTGTTTCTACAAGGTAAATTTTATTACCAATTTTTACAATAAAATCAGGATAATAATGAGCAAGTAGGCCATCTTCACGTATATAAACTATATTGGCAAATTCGTGGTAATACTCGTTTATTTTTATGAATGCCTTCACTTTTGAGTCCGCGTCAATAAATTGCATGAAAGCTTTTTCAAGGCCACCACCATTTGAGGGGTAAGATATTTTTTCATAGATGGTCTTAGATAAAGTTAGTGCATACGTCTCTCTTACTTTAGTTTCACTAATTTCTGAGAAGTATCTCTTGATAATGGTTGCTTCGGTTATCTTCAAATCATTCTGCAGATCGTATACTGATTTTGCTATGTTTTTTACAATGTGTTGGGTTATTCCTTTTTGTGCTATTAACAAAATGCGCCAGTTGTTATCTTCTAATGGGTCAAAGCTCTTGCCGAAAAGTTTATGCCGTATATAGTCATCAGTTAATTTTGCAACTACTGCTTTATTTATTTGCATGACGGGGAACTTCTTTTGGGATTTCTTACCAACCCTCACGTGAATTACTGAAACCGCATCAACTATTTTTTCGATGAACGAATTATAGCTCTTTGCAGTAAATAATGTAGGCGGAACAGTATATTCACCAAATTTCGTTTTTACTGTAAGCTCCTCACCGTAAAATACATCGCCCTTCATTTTGCTAATCAATGGCATTAGTTCTTCGATTGTTACTGGAGAGGGTTCTAGCTTTTCAACTGAAAGTTTGGCTTCTGCAAACTCTTCCTCCTTATCATGTATTATTATTATCCAGAAAAGGTCATAATCTTTGTAATTCGATTTAAGCCCAACATTTATTATATCTCCAACTACTCTATCCTTCTTTGTTAGCTCGTCTACCTTACCTACCATTCCTTTCAGAACTCTGTCGTAATACTCGATAAAGTTCGGATGCTCTATTATACTCAATATGTCCATGTAATTGTTAGGTTCTTCCTTTTTAACAAGAAGCCTTTCTCTGTTTTCTGCTTTAATTTCATCATATTGGTGCTCTCTCCACATGAGTCTTAAGCCCCTACCTATAAGCTGCTCCAAAAGAACATAAGAGGAACTGGACCGCAGCGGAACAATTACACATATATTATTTACATCGAATCCTTCTCTCAACATAAGAACTGAAACTATTATCTTTGGCTTGTCGTGTCTATCAATATTGAAAAGCTTCTGTTTTATCTCCTCCCATTCACCTTCGTTAACATCACCTTTCTTGTTAGAATGAATTTCCATTAACTCCTCATCCGAATAGCCTTCTTTCTTAAGAAAGTCTATCACATATGGTACGACAAATGTGTTCTCACAAACAATTAGCATTTTAGGGTACTTTGTCTTGTCTAGCCTTGTAAATCCGTCCTCCAGTATTTTTAATTTCGTTATCCCCGCTCTTATCATTACTTTCTGTCCGTCAGAAAGACTGGTTACGCTTCTCCCTTCCCTTTCTGCCTTAAAATCTAAATCTTCCAATGGCACAGATGCAAATTCCTTTCGTTTATCAATAGCTACGGTCTTTACCAGCCCCTGCTTTATTGCCTCGACTAGCTCAAAGTTTATTATAATATGTGGGAAGTGATTTTGAACTCTGTTCTGGCCGCTACCGGTTACGATATATGGAGTTGCTGAGAAATCGATCTGCACAAATCTACTTTTTTTATTAGCGGATATCGTATCTATAGCTTGTTGCCATTTTTTTTCAAGAACTTCATCAGAAACTTTCATTTCTCCTAAATGATGTGCTTCGTCATTGAAAATAAGAAGGTTTCCCAAATTTTTAAGATAATCCAGCTCCATTCCCCTCAGATATTGATTATCAAGTTCTTCAAGTGAATGTCCTGCAGAAGTACCTGGAGTTATAGGTAATAGCCGTTTGACAGCTGCTTGTGGATTATCTAAAGGGGTATCTAACTCGCTATTATACTCTTCATCTTCAGCCAGTAAATGCCAGTTAGTTATGGCTATTAATCCATCGCCAGTCACCTTTTTGCCGATTTCCTCTTTCTGTGCAACACAGCTTTGAAGAAATCCGAATATTTCCGCCTTGTAAGATGATGGTAAAAACAATTTTTCGAATCTCTTAAAGTCTGATTGCTCAAAATCTCTAGCACCATCTTCTTTCCTTTTACCAAGATAAGCATCAAGAAGTCTTTCATAAACTATAATACCTGGTGCTACCAACAGAAAGTTTTTTGTGAATTTATCATTTGCAATCTCTTCATATTTCGAATTAAGGTACTGCCAAATAAGTAAAGCATCAAGCACCCATGTTTTCCCAGTGCCTGTGGCCATCTTTATGCAGTATTTTGGGTAATCATATTTCCCTTTCTTTAAATCGAGCACGTCCATCTCTTGTAACAGTTCAGGATAAATAGACATATACATGTCCTTAACGCCACTGACTTTAAGGATTTCATGGACATATATTGTGTTTAGCACTGCCTGCCATTGGCCTTCGTGAAAATTAATGTCTCTTACATCAGAGAAGTTACCTTTAGGATCCCACCACTTCAAGAGTTCTTTTGTTACTGGCGTTACCTTTTCAATAAAACTTCCATCGTTCCATGCTTTATTTACTAATTCTGTAATTCGTGCAGCGAGCTTTAGAGGTATATCCCTTGTTCCAGATGATTTTACATTTACCATTAGCTCACTTCTCTAATAGAATCGCTCTCAAAACCAAAAACATCAACAGCTCTTACGCATACTTTTCTCTTTCCTTTAATTTTTGGAACCAGAAGTTTGGTCTTTCTATCTACTCTTAATTTATCCTCATGGTTCTCTCTGTAATCTTGCCATTTACTCTTGAAAATCTCTCCGTCATATTCAGGATCTATGCTCCAGTATTCTATAAGACTCAATGGATCCTTTTCTATTACCTTTTCAAGCTTCTCCTTATCTTCTTTGTCTAACGGAAGTGCATCCGGAGACAAAAGTACATAGTTATCCAACTCTACCTCTAATATATCGTTTTCTTTATCCGATTCAATCTTCTTAATTGGTTTTATGGTCAAATATTGTAGGGATGAGAATCTGACTTTGCCGTCTTTTATGAGCTTTTCATAATCTGCCTTGTGTCTCAGTTTTTCTAAAATATCAGCAGGTATTACTAACACCTGCATCTTTTCAGATTCCATGTCCTTCTTAAAGTTTTCTATTATCCTGCTTATGTTAAGATCGAAGTTCCAACCTAAAACAACTACCTTTTCCCACCCTCCCATGTAAGACGCTCTTAGTTCCTGGGCTTTTTTAAGTGTTGCGTTTCCCGTCATTCTTGTAGGTGAGTCTACATAAACAAGAGTTTTGCTCTGTTTAATATAACCAAGATTATTCGGAGTGCCTTCCTGCATTGGAAAAGGTAATGCGCCATATAGATTTATTATGACATGCGCAAGGTCTCCTATGCTTTTGAATTGAGATCGTTCAAACTGTTCTTTCTGATAATCACCAATCGATTGGTACAAAAATGGATCTGCTTCTTGGTCGATGAGACTTTTCCTAGTAATCATACATGCGGGTTTACCTAAGTCGGATATAACCCACTGTCTTCCTAATCTTTCTGCTACTTCTGCAGTTGTTCCTGACCCAACAAAAAAGTCACCCACTATCGAATTTTTATTTGAAGACGTTTCAATAATCCGCTCGAGCAATGCTTCTGGTTTTTGAGTTGGATATTTTACCTTTTCTTTGGCTTGTGAATTTACAGGGTAAATATCATCCCACAGGGTACCTATCTTTACACCTTCCATATTCTCAAAATATTGTTTTTTTAACGGCATGGCGCCTGGCGAAGTCTGAACGATTAAACCTTGCGCCTCATAGTCCAGCATTTTTTCTTTGGTGGTTGCCCAAGTTTCCAAGAAACCTTTATACTCATATTTTAAGTTCGGTCTGTTCTTATTCAAATTCAACAATGGAATCAATGCAAACCGCTTCCCAGCTGGAATTTTCTTCGATTCTCTAAACGATTTCATTTCTGACTTCGTAAATTTCAAATAACTTCCATCTTCCTGTTCAAAAAAACAATAGTATCTATCAACTTTATCCTCGTCATACTCTTTATATTGCATATTCCATATAAAGTCATTCGATTTCGTGTAAAAAAATATATTGTTATGTTCCAAACCGTAATTCTTGAAACCTGTGCTTTTTGCTCTAGTCTGCTTCCAAATAATCTCGTTCTGAAATTTATCCTTTCCAAATATTTCGTCCATAATGACCTTTACGTAGTGTCCTACCCGCGAGTCTATGTGTACATAAATAGAGCCTCGCTCGCTTAGAAGCTCCCTCATCATTATTAGTCTTGGGACTATCATTTCGAGGTATGATTTTGTTCCGTCTTTCCATGTGTCAGAATATGCAAATTGTTCTATAACCGTAGGTTTTTGCTCTATGTCAATAGTGGGCAGGTGTATTTTCATCCTATAATCTGTTTTGCTATCATACGGCGGGTCTATATATATTAGATCGACCATACCGCGCATTGATGGTAATTCGGTTGTTGGGTCCCCTGCCAAGAGCGCCTGTATTGTTAGTAAGTTATCCCCGTAAATTAGCCTATTCAAAAGACCATTAACCATCGATTTCTTTACAACTTGACCAGTAAACGCAGCTAGGCCGCCTTTAGCTTTTGTCGGAAGCACTAGCTCATTAGTTTGCAGTGTTACTCTTTGTGATTTCGACAATCCATCAAGCAAGCGCTGCGCTTCCTTTTTCCCACTTTCGACTATTTTAGGAAGTTCTTCTATCAACGAATCCCTCATCTAGCTACCCTCTTATAATTATGACACTCTAAGTAAGCCTTCTTTAGCAACCTAACCTTAAAAAGCTTGCACATTTGACTGTTACATATAGAATCTATAATGTGGCTGCAATGGTATGTCCTTGCTTGCCTCTGATAATATTTCACCCACTTTTTCTGAAAATTCCAAAGTTATCGGCAGATATGTTGAAAAGGCAGTAGTATTCCAATTAAGTTTTGTCAGGCCTATTATTTCATCACATATTTCTGATACTTCAGAATCGCCTATATGTGTGATAAGTAGAGGCTGTGGTATGCTATGACCTGGATACGTTCTTATTCTTGGAGTATAACCAGATGTGAAAAGTATGTGTTCTTTATCAGTAAGATGTACCAAAGTTCCTCTCAAAACAGGATACGATCCCATTCTCATGAATCGAATACCTTTTCTTTTGCTAATTGTAACAAAATCATGCTTAACCATGCCTATTGCAGTATTCAGCCCCTTAATTTCATCATTACTAAATAGTGTTGATTTATGTATCACAACACGAGCAGGCGTACGATGTGCTTTCTCAGTATATTTCTCTATTGCTTCCTTTAGTAATGTCTCTGCTTGTTTTTCAGACAGATGTGGTTCTTTCGTAATCGTATCTACATATACCTCGCTACCGCGTAATACTAAACCCTGTCCATCGTGTGTGAATACTTGTGCCATCGAGGTTTGAATATCTATGTTGAAAGCTAGCTTATCTCTGTAGAAAGATATTCCGACATAACACGTATCGTCCCTTAATTTAGCAAGTCGCCAAGGCTTACCATTTGCCTTGTAGAACAAAGCGGTTGAGAAGTTCCAAGCAAATGACGCTGGTTCTTGTTTCATTCCTCCCTTTTCCTTATTGTAGTTCAATACTGCATCCATAGTAGATTCTCTGAGGATTTGGATAGGTATGGCCGGCTTTATGCCCATGTTTTTGCCTTTTAGAGCATTTCTAAAATCGTAACCTTTGGGTTTTTCCGCTAATTTTTCACTTACGGCTGCTCCCCAGTCAGATAAAAACCTTTGCTTGTTCTTCCATCCTGCTATCTCGCGCTCCAATTCTGTAGGTTTTGGAGTTTTTGCACCTCTGGTAAAACGAGATATTCCGCAATGTTCCTCAATCTCTTTTGGCAAACAGCAGAGGATGGCACTTGGCGGGTTGTCTTCACTTGCAATATTACGGATTTTTGTAAGATAAAGTTCTACTGCTGCACCTATTCTTTCGTTAGTATTAGTAATTTTTAGTATGCTGTCTATTTCAGACTGGAGAATAGTATCTTGCCATGTGCCAGATATGTCTATATCACATCCAAATTTCGTGTCCTTAGATATACCCGGGAAGTCCGGATATAGCCACTTATTAGCACCAGCACTTACTATTGGCTCTTTTATCATAGATAATATTGCTTTGGTCTTTTCTAGTGTAGATTTATCACCTATAATCCCTAATCCTATTTTGTCTAAAGGCTTTGTCTCAGATTCATGCGTATATGGCCCAAAATACTTAAGTCCTATTCGTGGATCTTTCTCTTCGCGAAGTCCTCCGAAGATTAGGTTCCGTTCCATAATATAGTCGGTCTTAAACTCCATTATTATCATCAATGCTTATCGCTAATTCCTCTGGTTCCTCTTCAATTTCAAGTTTGAACTCTGATGAAGGAATGTCAAATAGAATGCCATAAGCCATTTTAGCCGCTACAGGAGTGGGGTCTACCTCAATGTAGTCGTTTACATTGATACTCGCTCCTCCGCCTAATTTGTATATCCAGAACAAAATTGTATTTAGGTAGTTGCCGTTGTATTTGTCATAAGAAAGTCTCGTTATAACAGTGCCTTCTTCTGCTCCTGCAATTACACGTTTCCCATCTTCAGTGAGAATAAATGTCGGTTTGATTCTTAGGAATATTCTTTCGCCCAATCTGATAAAATCTGCAAAGAAAGCAGGGTGGCAGTAAATATCCCTATTAAGCTGAGCAGTCCACATTTTCGCCGCTACCTGCCTTGTCGCTTTTCCATACCTAGCTTGCCACGATTCTTCTCTTCTTTCAGTATCAGTTGAATAGAAAAATTTGTGCCTGTCTAAACTATAATAGAGGTGAATATTTGAAATTGCATGATGTCTTAATTCTCTATTCAGCAAATCGATTATTATTCTTGCCTTATCAGCATCCTTTAGCCACGAATCTAGAGATTCTTTCTTAATTGTTCTACTATCGACAAGGCCAGAGTATAGGTTTCCTGAATCTTGTAGGTTTTCAAATGTTACTATATTGCCGTTCCACTCTCTAAATTTGAAAACCCACTCGGGAAAAACATTGTTCTGTTTAAGGAAGGCTTTCTTTGAGTCTTTATCTCCCAACTTATCCGTTCCAAAATACACGCATTGCGGTAGTTTTTTAAGTTCAAACAAGTTGCTATATATCTCCTCATTTATTTCGTCAGGATCACCGCTCAGTAAAGAGATTCTATAGTTTTCGATTTCCAGCCTCTTTTTCATTATTTGCTCTTCTTGCTTAGACGGATGAATGCTTTGTGTTCCTCTCCTATAGAAAACCTCATCGACTTTAAAGACGATCCTTTCTTTATTGCCTTTGTTGTATTTGCCTTCTTTCTTAGGTGTCAGGATCTTGTGTGAAGGAGGAATATAAATATAAGCAAACCTTAAGCCTTGGGCATCTTTCACTTCTCTATAAAGCAATTCTATAGGCTCATCTACATAGGAATTAAATTTCTCTTGTAGGCTAGCTTGGTCTACATTATATTCGTCTGGTAAACCCACAGGTGAATATTGACTATTCGTTATTTCTTTCCAACCTAGGAGTAACCATCCAACGCCATAGTTACTAAATGCAAAAATATCCTTTGCTATTTCTGGAAAAGCAGAGTCTGAGATATCCATTGTCCATTTGAAATCAAGAAACGGAGCCTCACTTTTCCTCTGTTTAAGGAAATCTATTACATAATCACTAAGCGGCTCAGACTCAACTTCGTTTATTACTACCTGGGCTTCATGTCGCATAAAGATATTATTACTCTCTAATAATACTTAACTTTATCGTATTTTCATGCATTTACACATTTCAGCATCCCATTCGACAGTAGAAACAGCAAATAACCCCCTTTAACGTCATAAGAATACGCCTTCTTTCGCATCGAATTCGCCTGCTCAAGACCAAGCGTTACTATCGAGATGTCAGAGTCCTTAGTTGTGTGAGCCTCCTGTTCCCAGTGCTCCATGCTCCTGAAGGCAATTATGTTATTTGCCTTGAGCATTTTCTTATAATCGTCCTCTATTACATGGGAGTTTTCCTTCATGGCCAGCTCGTAGATGTAGTATGCGCCTATGCTCTCCTCTCCGCCCTTTGCAGACGCTATAAGGTTCTTATACACAGTGATTTTACCTGCTTCAGATAACTGATTCAGCCCATAATCAACCTCGTCTGTTGTCAGCGTTACTTTGTTATTCTCCTGATTGAAGTTCAGCCCGTCGACTAAGACAGGCAGGCCTTTGGTAACGCGCTTTCCGTTGCTGGCCTCGTACGCCTTCTCTATCACCCCCAGCAGCTCATCGTTGCTGAACTTCTTTGCAGTGCCTGATTCAGGCCTCTTCTCGAAGTCAATCGTGTAGTGCCTGCTGCTGGAGATGTAATCTGCTGCTATCCTGATGCCCACAAAGGCCACAGCTGCCACAATCACGTAAATGAATCCAGAATAGTCAAAAGTTTGCGTTCAAGCACCTATTTTGCCGCCTTTTTTGACAGCAATTCCAATATTTTGTCTCTTAGTTCGGAATCCACACCCAGCATATCCGCTGAGGATCTCGCCTCATCTCCCTTCATGCTGAACCTGTCTATTACCTCCTTTGCGAATTTCTCATAAACCGCAACCTTCTCATTCAGGATGCCTAGAGAACCTTCCATCTCCGTTATCTTGTTCGAAAGCGCAAGATTTGACTTTCCAAGCGAGTCCAGCAGGTCGTTGCTCCTGCTCTGTTCCATCTCGACGTACGGCTTATATCCTATCACGGCAGCGTAGCTTATCGACTCCACTATCTGCTCGTATAGCTCATCCAGCACTACTTCATAGCTACCCTTAAGATAGGCCAGCAGCGACATGAATCTCAGAAGGTTAAGCGTTTTCCCCGGCTTGCTCTTCTCGTCATAATAAAAGCCCAGGCTTAATCCCTCCTTTGTGCATTCCAGCAGCATCATATCCGACTTTTCCTTGCCTGGCTTGCAGATTCTGTACTTTATCTCTGTTCCTTTTACCGTGCCTTCGGTCGCCTTTGCGAAAGGAAAGGCTGCAAGCCTCTTCTTCAGCTCTTCTGCCGTAACCTTCAGCGTAGCCTTGACGCTCATCGTATCCATCGGCTTTATGCTTTCCTTAGCGAGAATCCCCATGTTTTACCGCCCCTTCGTTGCACGCATGAAGTATGTCCATGTCGGTGACGCCCAGCATCCTGAGGTATCCCACCACCTCGCCCCTAGATAGCCCTTCATTCCTCAGGAAAGAGACAAAGGAAACAAGTTCGAGCTTCTTGCTGTTTGCGCCTGCAAAGGCCATCAGCTTGGCTCTCAGCGATCCGTCTCTTACACACTTTTCTGTTGTTTTAATGAATTCCTTGTCTGATATTTTCAGTTTCATTTTACCACCTTCAATAACATAAAGTCCGAGGTCTATCCCGTCTACAATTCTGATAAATGTCCTACTCGGATTTGATGCGAATTTAAGCGACGTCTGGATTATGCAGCTTCCGATGCTCAGGTTTGCGATTCTTTTCGCCTCTTCCTCTCCCATGACTCCATTATCTATGAGCGCGGCTATGTCCTCGTTGTTCTGAAGCTTGAAAGTCTTCCCGATTTTATTTCTCCGATCTGCAGCGGCCGTGCCGCTATGTCATCCATC
This sequence comes from Microcaldota archaeon, assembly GCA_021799475.1. GTDB lineage: Archaea > Micrarchaeota > Micrarchaeia > Micrarchaeales > Micrarchaeaceae > JAJZYD01. Next base: position 49,365 of record JAJZAJ010000002.1, read on the forward strand.
TTTTTCCTTATAATTTCAAGCTTATGATCGCTTAAGTCGGACAGGTCGTCCGCAAGCAGATTGGAGCCCAGCTGCCTGAAAGAAGTTGTTTTAGGCGGCAGCTCGTATGACCTTACGTCCCTTCTCTGCTCAAGGTAATTCCATTTACCCCGGCGATCCAGTTCCGTTCTCAGAAGCAGCCGTTCCACTCCACCATCTATGGCCTTCTTTTCCTCCCTCACGGGAAGTTTTGTAACATGCCCCACTTGCCCACCCAATAGATATTACGTCGCAGGAAATATTTCTATGTTTCGTTTACCCCCTTTCGCAGCCATATCACGTTATATAATACTTTTCCAATCACCTTTTTATCTTTTCCCTTCAAAGTAATAACACATTTCTATCAACAGTCGATGCTGTATTTTGACTTCAGTTTAGCCGTGGAGATGTCGGTAAATTTAAGCAAACAATGGATTCCATTGTAATATTTCCTGACCATATCACCTCCCGGCCCCATACGGATTGAAAGGTTTATCCCGTATGAGCATGAAATAAATAATTCTTGCAAGTCTCCTCGAACATGCAACAACAGCCTTCTTCGGTCCTATTCGTTTTGAAAGTTCGTAATACTTTTCTGTTATTATCGAATCTTTGCAGTGCATAACGTGCATCCATGTACATTCGATCAGAATTGTGCGCAGCGTTACATTTCCTGATTTAAGGTGTCCCTTCCATTCAACCGATCCTGATTGATGTGTCGATGGACACAGGCCGGCGTAAGAGAAGAGATGAAATTCTGTCGGAAATCTATGAACATTCCCTATCTGACTTGCGATAGTGAGTGCAGATGTGTAACCTACACCTGGAATAGTGTCTATTAATTTCGCGTAATGACTCTGCATTGCCTTTTCTTTTACTGCGCCATTGAAGTCCGAAATTCTTTCGGTATGTTCTTTGTATAGTTTTGCAAGTTCCCTCAATGACAGATGTTCCGACATCTCTAGTTCATTGACCGATTTCTTTGTCAACGAACCCAATTCTACTCCGTATTTGTGCACCTCGTACCTTATCCTGTTCTTTGTCGCTGTCCTTTGCCTCACAAAGAAGTCTCTTGCGCTACAGAGGTTCCTGTCCTCCCTTATCTCCTTCGGCGGTAGATAAGAGGTCGGAAGGTAATCCGCATTGTACGCGTCCAACAATTTGTGTGCATCATTCTTATCGGTCTTGTTCGGCGACTTTGCAATTAACCTCATCGCAGCTGGATGCGCAACAACTATTTTACCGCTGCGGCGTTCCAGTAGGTCCACAACGGGGTAAAGATTATTTCCCGCCTCTATTATGAAGGTGTTTCCTTCACATGCAGGTATTATCGAATCAAAACCTTCCTGTGTTGTATCCACATACCCCTCGTCTTCTACCATGTCGCCTTTCTGTACGACGACATAACTCCTTCTCTTTCCGATATCTATTGCTATCTCCATATACACACCTTATCGTTATTCGGAGCCGCAACATATTGACTTGTTGCGGCGACGTGCGATATGGTGCTTAGGAAAAGGTAAACGAAAACATAGATGTCAAATTTAAACGTAGTTCCGGCCGAAAACTGCGAAGCAAGGTATAAGTATTATAGGAGCTCGGAATCCGCCGCCCGTTTGCCGTGCGTTACAAAATCACAAACTTTCTTCACGGAATTTTCATTTTCCACTACATTTATATATTTGAAATTACGCTACTTATTACAGTGATTAAATGGTAGCACCAGCGGCTAAGATGGCAATGGCTCCACAGGCATCAGAGACGAGATTCGGCGACTTTAAGCCGATCGTAGGTTCAACGGGAGCGACGATATACGCCTTACAGGCGGGGGCAAATCATACTAAGTCTATGGCGCTTCTGTCAGAAGCGGGATTGAGACCTTTCAAGGAGAAAGAGATAATTTTGCTACTGATGAAGGACGAGGTTCTAAAAACTGAGTTAAAAAACAAGTGGTTCTACATCGATGGTGTAGGCAGCGAAAAAAGCGGCCTGTTTACACTGAACGAGGAAGGCAAGCTTGTAAAAGTGGACTCACTTCCAAGAGCAGCAAGGAAGAAGGTTTCACCTGAAAATATCGTTCGTGCATATCCGGGACAGCAGCCGCTGTCGTTCCTCGTCGATTCGGACGACTACGCCGCCTACTATGGCAGGCGTTTCGACCTGCTTGCCTACTTCGGGCCTCATGTTGTCGCTCCGGTGGTGGTTGGCGTGCCTGCCGACCGCGAAGCGGTCGCGCCGAAAACAAGCGCACAGCCTAATGTTCCAGCTCACCTACTTAGAAGAGCAAAGGATCAGTTCGTAGAGCTGAGAAAGCACCAGAAGCCTGAAACGATTGATGCAATCGAAGAGGTTCTGGGCAGCCTTTAAATATTATATTGAAGGCAACTCCTTTTACCTGGGTTTGCTTGAGGGGTAAAACCCTCCAAATTTGCGGGCATAAGCCCGCGGGATGCAAACCGAGGACCACACATCCGTCTATAGCGCCGGTAGTTCACGAACATACCGGACATGAAATTCAGCAGCGACACTGAGTAGGCATTAGCTGAAACCGTGAAGCTGCGGTGTTGCCATGAAAATGGCGTTTTAGTAGATGGGTTACATTATCGCCGCTGTCGTTCAACGTCAATTCGGACAACAACGCCGCCAACTATGGCAGGCGTTTCAACCTGAATGCCAACAACGAGCCTCATAATGTCGCTCCAATGGTTCTCATTTGCATCCTGGGTTTCATGGTAATGACATGGAAACCTACAGAAACCTGTATCCTGAACTGTGTTCTTACGATAATCTCGTACTTGCTTGGAAAAGGGCAAGGAAGGGCAAGACGAAGAAGGACTACGTCATAAAATTCGAGTCCGATCTTGAGAATAACCTACAGCAGCTTAAGCACGAGCTTGAGACTTTAGTGTATCTTCCGGCCCCCTTGACGACTTTTATAGTGAGGGATCCCAAAACAAGAAGGATAAGCGCATCGCATTTCAGGGACAGGGTTGTCCATCATGCTCTTTGCAACATCATAGCCCCTATTTTTGAGAAGGATTTCATACATGATTCGTTTGCCAACCAGAAAGGCAAGGGCACTCACATGGCCATAAAAAGGATTGAGAAGTTCATGAGGGTTGTACGCGTTGCCACACCAGTCGGGGGGGGGGGCGCAAAAATTGCTGTTTGAAAAACAGGAAACCCTTGGATATGCGCTTAAGGCGGACATTAAGCATTATTTCGACACGGTGGATCATGCAGTATTGCTCGGCATAATCGAAAGGAAAATAAAAGACGAAAATACCATCTGGCTGATAAAAACCATTCTCAATAACCACAAAGTCGACGTTTCAGGTAAGGGGATGCCAATCGGCAATCTAACATCGCAGTTCTTTGCAAATGTCTACCTTAATGAGCTCGACCAATTTGTAAAGCACATTTTGAAGGCCAAATATTATCTAAGATATGTCGACGATTTCACCATTTTTCACAGGGACAAGGCAATTCTTGGGAAGTGGAAAAGAGAGATAGAAGGCTTTCTGAACGGGGAGCTCAAAGTGGAGCTACATCCCCAAAAGTCAAGAATAATCGAGCTTAAAAGGGGCATAACGATGCTTGGTTTCAGGGTATTCTACCATCACAGGCTTCTCAAGAAGAGCAATGCAAGACGGATATGGAAACGGCTAGAGCGCTTTAAGCAAAAGTACGACAGCGGTGAGCTCACCGCAGAAGAAGCGGCCCGTAGCATGGAGGGATGGATTGCCTATGCCAAGTTTGCAAACACATATAACTTTAGGCAGAGCGTTAACTCCAGATTCAGTGATCTGTTTAGCCCAGCCCGGACAGGGCGAAGAACCAGTGCCTGATTCAATAGCCTAATATGTTAAAGCATATACATCAATAGTGTTTGGGCAGGGGTAATCCCTTACACGAGAACGAAGGGAGCAAATGATATTTGGGGTTATATATAAGTCACTCAAATGCTCCCCTATTTTTGTCGTCGAAGCCAAAATCTGTCGTCGATAAATTTCGTATTTCTTAGAGATTGGATTCTAACATAGTTTTAGTATGAACAGAAAAGAGGGGGGTAAAGAGTACTTTGACTTTAAATATACTCAAATCTAAATGACGTGAGGCAATATAGTGATTAATTGAAGGAGTATTACTAGTATCAACCAACCATATGCAATAATTATAGGCAATCTTCCCCAATAATCTGATAAAAATCTAAAAAGAATTGCTAGTGGTAAGATTATTACCATAGAAAAGATAAACCACTGTGTGCCAGTTGGATGTAAATACATAATTATTACCATATAAAATATTGCAAGACCTATCAAACTATCAAATAACCAATGTTCTGTTTTTTTATTCATTTAATCACCATTAATTTATTTACCGTTTTCCTATTTAACACTATCTTCTTTCCTTCTTTTATCTTTTTCTTCAGCCTGAACAAGTGTCTTTTCGACAATCCAACGTGTCTAGCGTCTTTTGTAGTCATATTCTTGATAACATCTGTTATCTTTTGCTCAGTTTTGTTATCATAGATAACGTAATCGTTATCTGAAACACCGATAACTTCTGTTTCTTCGAGGTTATTTGACTCTTTGCCGATGTGTTCAATGTCATTGATAACAATTTGTTTCCTTCTTAGCTCTCCTATACCACCATCGTACTTGTTATCGTTATGATCCATGTAGCCAAAAAGGAATTCTGAAAACGGTTTCCAGTAGAATTTTGTGTTATCGTTGTACTCTTTGCCAGTTTTGTAATCAGTAAATGGACTAAACAGGACGATATCTTTGTTTTTGTTGAAGCCATGCCATTCGTTCTTGTTCATCGATGTGCCGTGGCACAGTATTAACCTCCCTTTGGCTTCCCTTTCGGCTTTGCAAGTATGTCACACGGCATTGCCCTATCCTCGCTTCTAAAAAGAACCTATATCATCGCGCTCCTCCTAAAACAAACGCCGGAGCAAGATATTTATTACTGTCATGTGCATACTTTCTCAATGAATTTTGGGGGTTGCATGGCGAAAACGGCTATACTGATTGGAAATGGGATTTTCGACTCAAGCATAAAGGACTATAGGAATTATGTCGATGAATTTATAGATTTCGCAAATAGGAACAGGATGGATCGCGTGATAGTTTCTGGCGGCCATACGGATACGAATTCAATGCATTCTGAAGCCTCATCACTGAATAATTACATGAAGCCGCGCCTGGACAAGCGCATAAAACTCGTTACTGAAGAAAAATCGATTACTGCGTCTCAGTCTATAAAGTATATCAAACCAATCCTGAGGCTAAAACCACACGATGATGTAACGGTGTTCTGCGATTCCGCGATAGCTGTGAAAGTCATGTGGTTTGTCATGCACTACTGGTTCAGCATGAGCAAAAAAGAGATAGAAGGAGATGCTTTAAACTTTATATCAGCGCATTATTCAAGACGCAACGGGATCGATGATATGGGTAAATGGATAAGCGTAACTGGCGTGCTGTACAAGAATGTCGAGGTGCATCCATACATCATCAAGCCTTCGCTTCCGTCTGCTATAGCACAACAGCTCATCTCTATTATAGATATCGCTTCAATTTACAACCCAGCATTGTACAAAGATTTCATATCTGCTACAAAACAAAGGTACGGGCTGAAAAAGTAGCTACAGTACAATGATCCACATGAAAATAGTATCGTGGAATGTCAACGGTATAAACGCATGCATAAGGAAGGGGGCGAACAGCTTCTTCAGCTCGGAAAAAGCTGATATCTATTGTTTCCAGGAGATGAAAGCAACTAAGGAAAAACTGCCCGGGATCCTCGATGGCTACAACCAGTTTCATTCACACGCGAAAAAGAAGGGATACAGCGGCGTGTCAACTTTTTCTAGGATTGAGCCTCTGTCAGTTATTGACGGCATAGGATACGAGGACATTGATAATGAAGGCAGGGTGCTAACATTAGAGTTTCCGGAATTTTTTCTTATCAACGCGTACTTTCCTCACACGCAAAGAGAACTAAAACGCCTTGACTACAAGATGAGATTCAACAGCAATTTCCTCAATTTCTGCCAGGAGCTTGATAAAACAAAACCGATAATCATCGCATCGGATTTCAATGTTGCACATACTGAGCTAGACCTTGCGAATCCAAAGGAAAACCAGCAGAACGCAGGCTTTACCCAACAGGAAAGAGAATGGTTCGATTATTTTCTAAAAGAGGGCTTTATCGATACCTTCAGGGAATTCGTCAAAGACGGAGGCCACTATACATGGTGGACTTATAGGAACAATGCCCGCGCCAGGAATATAGGTTGGAGGATAGACTACTTCATTATAAGCAACAGGTTGAGGAGAAGGCTGCTCTCAAGCAAGATTCTCAGTGACGTGGCAGGCTCCGATCACTGCCCTATCGTTCTAGAGCTATTATGATGCCCGAATGCCTTTCTGCTTTTCTACTTCCTGTGATTTTTCTCCCATATTCTTTTGTCGCCCCAGAGGCCGTATCTCCACACATTGAACTCCACTACCTGCGTATGGTCGATAAATAGGTTGGCATCCCTCGCGACATTCCTGAGGTACCATTTGAAGACAACAGGGTCTGCAGCTTCGAACATCCATCTCTTGTAGCCGTACCTGCCGAGCACCTTTTTCAGCAGGTCTATGCGCCATTCCTTTTCCGGCAGGTCTTCCGTAACACCCTCAGATTCGAACATGAGCATGTGCGCCCCTGCCTTTATCATCGCATCCGCTTCCTGGAAGAAATCCTTTACCGGTCTCATGACCCTCTTATATCCTGATACGTGTGTTCCCGCGCCAGTGCCTTCCATCATCGTCACTTCTGGCTTAGGATCCATTCCAAGGTCAAGAACGCGCTCCACCAGATTTATCTTCTCATCAAGCGTCATCTTAGCAAGTCCTCTCGAGATCTCCACGACATCGTAGCCGAGCCTATGTGCCTCCTCGAAATACTTCTGCACCGCCCTATCGCCCTCAACCCATACACGTTCCACGAAACCACCAGTTGAAACGTAGATGCCATGGTCATGGCATACTTTGATTATGTGCTTAACCTTATCCTTTGACAGCAGCATCGCGGAATATCCTGGCAGCTTTATCCCATCGAAATATTCTCCCCAGTCCTCAACCATCTGCTCAAGATGTTTGACAGTAATCATATTGTAATACGGGCCCCTTACCTCTATTACCCCACTCTTCCTCGGCTTCTCCGGCACATCTGCCATCTTCAGAAAGTTAAAAATATGTTCCATGCAATTACCAAAACCTCAATACTGAGAATAGTCTATCAATCCTTTTAATGTTTTGGAAGCTCCAGAGCATCTCCAATACAGTTTCCGCAGCATCTCTCTTTAAGTGTTTCTTAACAAGAGAAAAGAACTTCGTTTCGATTTCAAGATCGCTCATGGGATTCATCGGATGCCCTTTCGGATGCCTGCACATCGAACTCAGGATTGTTCCGTCCTTCATTCTCACTATTACCTCATTTGCCTCAATGTGTACGTCTTTTGCGGTAAATTCCTTTGCAATAACGACCTTTGTCTTCCGCATCAGGGCAAGCCTATTCTTATCATTCAGCTTCCCGCTGCTGTATGATTCTGCCGTCACGGTTCCATCAACCAGCGCGGAAGCCACGACATACGGCAGGCTGTGGTCTGCCGTCTCCTTATTCTTCGGGGCCCATTTCATCCTGTCGCTGCCCAATATCTTGTACCCTCCCTCTGTGGTCTTTATCAAAATGCTTTCTATGCTGCTTATGCTGCTGGCGTCATGCAGTTTTTTCCTGATATCGAGGGCGCACGATACCGCGCTCTGTGCCCTCATCTCGACAGGATAGAACTTGAACGTAGTGTCATTTATCTTGAATTTATGGTCAGGCATGGAAAGTGAGAACTTCCCGCTTACTTCCTTGAAGAATCCCATCTCTCCTTCGAAAACCGGGCTAGGCCCTTCTACTCCGTTCTTTGCCAACCCTGCTGCAAACACGGCATTCCTCGCCGCGTTAGAAAAGGCGAAGGCTTTCCACATTGATATCCTGCCTGCCCTTACCTGGCGCAGGGAGAGGCTGGAACTCAGCGCTATGTTTATGGCTTCGGCAGTCTGTTTCTCTCCAAGTCCCATAAGCTTTGACGCGGCAGCGGCCACTGACACGAGCCCGTAGTTTACATGGTCCCACCCATTCCTCCATAGCGCTGCACTATCGGCGAGGCTGCACTGTATCTGATACGCAAGCACAACTGCAAGGATTATTTCCTTGCCGCTTTTCTTCTCTGCTTCGGCAACAGCCAAGATCGGCATGATATTGTCGCTGGGATGAGAGAATTCCTTTGCGTCGTAATCGTCGTTGTAATCGAGGTAGCGTGCCATTCCCCCATTGATGAACGCGGCCAATTGCGGCGACGTCGTTCTTTCCGTTCCAAGTATTGTCGATACAGAAGCCTTTTTTCCATCTCTATAATCAATAGATTTCATCGCCATTGCTATCGGAGGCTCCTTTGCTGCATTTACCGCACACCCAAAAGTATCAATCATTACGCGCTTTGCCGCATGCACGTCATGCTCGCCAAGATCTTCGTACTTTAACTTCACTGCGTATTTTGCAATCCTCTCAGCAAGTTCCATCTCATCCCTTTATCTTCCTTATTATCGCAATCGCCATTTCCTTCGTGCCTGCGGGGTTCTTCTCCTTGAGGTCGTAAGTAAGGTGCTTCCCTTCTTTTATTACAGAAGCAACTGCCTTTTCAATGTTCCGCGCTGCTTTTATCTTGCCCAGATGCTCTAGCATCATCGCAGCGCTCAGCACTGCCGCGGTAGGATTCACCTTGTCCATCCTGCTGTACTTAGGTGCGCTTCCATGAACGGGTTCAAAAATTGCATAGTGACTGCCTATATTCCCGCTTGGGGCTATGCCAAGTCCTCCTACAAGCCCCGAGCATAGGTCAGACAGTATATCTCCGTAAAGGTTTGGGCAGAGCAGCACATCATACAATTCCGGTTTGACCACCAACTGCATGCACATGTTGTCTATTATCCTGTCATCGAATTTTATGCTCTTGTGCTTGTCCGATATCTTCCTCGCCTCTCTCAGGAAGAGGCCATCTGTGAATTTCATTATGTTGGCCTTGTGCACTGCCGTGACCAGCCTTCTCTTGTGGATCTTTGCATACTCGAAAGCGAATTCCGCTATCCTTCTGCTTCCGTATGGCGATATAGGCTTGAAACCTATCGCACTGTCTTTCCGTATCGTCTTTCCAGTAGTCCTCTTTGCGAAGCGTATAAGCTTTCTTGCACTGCTTGTATTTGTATCATATTCAATTCCTGCATATACGTCTTCCGTATTCTCCCTTATAACTACTATATCTACATTGCTGTATTTCGAGGCTATTCCGGATATCAGCTTTGCAGGTCTGACATTGGCGAACAGGTCGAGCTGCTGGCGCAGTTCTACATTTATGCTTCTGAAACCGGTGCCTATCGGGGTAGTTACCGGCCCTTTTAATGCGACTCCGTTTCTTTTTATGGAGGCGATAGTCTTCTGGGGGAGCAGTGTGCCATGCTTGTTCATGGCCTCCTCTCCGGCAAGCTGTTCATCCCATTCCACGGAGAAGCCATCGACATCCGCAGCAGCGTCAACGCATTTCCTTGCCGCATCAGCAACTTCCGGACCTATGCCATCGCCTGGTATGAAAGTAATAGCGTATTGCATCTAACCAGCTTATTGTCGCTTTTCTATAGGTATGAACTTTAAACCGGTCTTACCTATAAAGTTCTCCGCAGGCCTTATAAGCCTGTTGTCGCTGTACTGCTCAAGCATATGTGCGAGCCATCCGAATGACCTTGCTATGGCGAATATCGGCGAATAGAGCTCTACAGGCAGACCAAGGTGCTTGTAAACTATCGCGGAATAGAAATCAACATTAGGGTAAAGATTCTTCTGCTCTCTCATCGTCCTTTCAAGCACATCTGCAATCTCTATATACTTCATGTTTCCTCTCATCTTGCTCAGCAGTACCGCATTCTTCCTAAGCACCTTCGCGCGAGGGTCATAAGTCTTGTATATCCTGTGACCGTAGCCCATTACTCTTCCGTGGGTCTCGAGGATTTTCATCACATACCTTTCCGCATCTTCCGGTTGCCTTATCTTATTATCGAGCATCTCGATGACTTCCTGCGCGGCGCCTCCATGCAACGGACCTTTCAGCGTTCCTACCGCGCTGGTAAAGCCCGAGAACAGGTCGCTAAGCGTCGACACAGTGACTCTCGCGGAAAACGTAGAGGCGTTGAATCCGTGGTCAATATGCAGGAGGAAATCGGTATCCATCGCTTTGGATGATATCTCATCAGGTATCTTTCCGGAAAGCATGTAGAGAAAATTTGCTGCATGATCGAGTTTGAGGTTTGGCGGCACTGGCTTCATTCCATGCCTGATTCTGTAGGAGTATGCTGCTATTGTGGCGAACTTTGCCGCTATAGAAAGCCCTGTCTTGAGCTTCATATGCGCATCGACATCCCTGGGATCCGGCTCATCCGAGCCCAACGCGCTGACAATGGTTCTGAGCGCTTCCATCGGCGTGGTTTTTTTATTAAGCTTTTTCATCAGCGCAACAGTGCCATCGGGCAGAGCCCGTTCTCTTTTCAGCTCCGCACTGAACGCGACAAGCTTCTTTCTGGTCGGCAGGCTGCCATTGACAATCAGATAAGCGGCTTCTTCAAAACTGCAATTCCCTGCTATGTCTTTGATATCATAACCCCTGTAGTAGAGATGGCCTTTCATCCCGGCAACGAAACTTATCTTTGTGTCTGCGACCGTCACTCCCTCAAGCCCCTTTCCAAAATTTTTTCCTGCCATGCCTACACCTTATACAATAGCGGTTTTATCGACCTTTTTATCATTCCCGCCGACTTATTTACCATATCTCTTTCCTTCCTATTCAGCTTAAGCTCTATAATCTTCTCTATACCTCTCTTTCCTAGTATGACAGGGACGCCCATGAAAATTCCATGCACGCCGTATTCTCCATCAAGATATGCGGAACAGGGGAAAATCCTTCTCCTGTCTTCCAATATCGATATTACCATAAGGCTTAGCGACGCCGCCGGGGCATAAAACGCGCTCGAAGACTCGAGTTCTATGATTTCCGCACCAGCATTCCTCGTCCTCTTGATTATCTTATCTATCTTCTGTTTCGGCAGCAGTTCCACAAGCGGAATTCCGGCCACACTGCTGTATCTTGGCAGCGGCACCATAAAGTCACCATGGCTTCCGAGAACTACGGCAAAAACGTCATCGGCTCCAATACCGAGCTCCATAGCAATGAACTCCTCGAACCTTGCCGCATCAAGTATCCCTGCCATTCCAATCACTCTGTTCTTTTGGAATTTCGTCACTTTTTTTGCCATGTAGACCATTCCATCCAGCGGGTTGGTAAGTACTATAAGCTTGCAATCCGGCGCGTAACGCGCTATCCCCTCGCAAAGAGGCTTTATTATCTCCGCGTTGCTTATCAGAAGGTCGTCTCTCGACTGCCCCGCTTTCCTCTGTACTCCTGCGGTAAGCACAACAACATCACTGTTTTTGAGATCCCTTAAATTGCCGGTTCCCGTAATGGATATATCGAACTTTTCAACAGGAGCGCTCTCTTTTATGTCAAGCGCAATGCCCTTGGCATGCTCCTCTTTCCTGTCCCATAGCACTACATCGCATACTCCTTTAAGCGCGAGTATCTGCGCCAGCGTGCTTCCAACCCTGCCTGCTCCTATTATCGATACTTTTTTTGATGACATTCAACCCGCTAAAGACAAATACATGATAAGTTTTTAACATTACCGATGAATGATGAGGATTGCAGTGGATGGGGATGATTGCTTCCAGAATAGGAATCAGCTCTAATATTCGGCACCTGCTATGGATTACGAACTTTTACAGAGGGTTTACTATCTACCGTGCTCCGCATCCTTCACAGATAGAAGCAGTTGCATTAATCGCTGTCGTAGAAACGCCATGCTCTATGTTATGCCCGGTACTGTTTCCCGTTGCATTCATAACGATGCCAGCTACAATATTCATGACGGCATTGCTTATCTCTGTTGCATTGGCGGATACTGCTGCCCCTCCGCCTTCTCTTCCGGTTATTATGCTGTTAATTATTGTGCTTACGGCATTGCCGATGCTCTCCCGCTCGCTTTCACTCTCGTTTGTCACTATTACAAGACTATTGTTGTAAGATATTATAGAGCTGAACGGCGTGTTGCTGGACTCCTCATGTATCATTGCATGCAGATGGCCTTCACGCCCAATGCCTGTCCCGAAACCCCCACCAGCGCTTGCAGTTACGTTTAGCGCAGTATCTTCAGAAACCGGCACTTCTCCAGAGTGCATGCTCCCATTAAGATCCATGCCTGAAAGGATATGGCTGTCAAGTTTTCCCTGTTTGTCTACTGTGATTATATCGTTGCTTTCTATGCTGATCATAGAGTGCTCAAAACCATTCATGTTTATCACAGGAAGCAATATCACTTTTCCGTCTCCGGTAACATGTATTGAGCGGGCAAGGTCAAAATCTATGTTTATCCAGCTGTTTCCCGTGCTGTTTGCGCTAGCTCCCGCGCTCGACAATGTATTTTCCGATCCTGATATGTTCAGGTTGCCAAATATCTTGAGAGTGCCGCTAGGCACAAATACCGCAACCTCATTTCCATTGATTGCTGCTGTTGCATTGGATATTGTCAAAACCAGTTCGTCATAACTGCCAGCAGACAAGTTGGCTCCAGAGAGCAGCTGCGAGGTATTTCTGAGCTTTACCAGATCGAATGTCTTGCTGCCGTTGAATATGACATACCACTTTCCTGTGGTTGTGCTATGTGCCTCAAGCTGCGATACCGTTATGTTTACCGATGTTATAGAGGATGCAGTAGGGGCATCGGACAGGCTGAATACAGTAATACCTGATGGCACAGCTCCCGGTGCCAGCTGTGCCTGTGCCTGTATCACTGAAGGGGAAAAGATTCCTGTGTTAAGAATAAGCGCAATAATCGCAGCTATTACTATGATTATCGGAACGAATCGCCATGTGGGCTGCATGGTAATGCTCGGAACCCTGATGGGCTTTTCAGTCTCTCTGCCACCGAATTCATGGGTTGTCTCATAATATTTCCATTTTACTACAAAAGGATTCGGAATCAGCCTTATAGCTTTGGCATCAAGCAACTCCTTTATATGCTGGTTGATAGTTGATGGAGCCAGATCAAGCTCTTTCGATATTTCTGTAAGTGTCATTTTCCTCTTTTTAAGCAGTTCCAGAATCTTTGTCTTAGTATCTCCTGTTTTGCTCATGTTCACACAGAAATATCTGTAAATTTAATGATTTAAATACTTCCCAGATATTTCGGTTTCATTTCGGTTTCCTTCAAGAAAATTATTTTCCTGTATATATAAGCGAGACATGCGGAGACGTTATAGTTGTTGCAACTAAAGAACCTCCATAGAATGAGATATTGATGCCATCTGCAGCAGCAAGCGCACCAATCGGCATTGCATTGAATTGATACGGACCATTTTCAGAACCGTAATAGAAAGAGAAAGCAGAGGCAAGTGCGTCAATCTTCATAGTGTTTAGGTATTGCGTAGAATAAGAACTTGCAATTGCGGAATAATCCGAGTACTGCAGCGAGAAAGATAGTCCAATAAGGGCCAGTATGGCAGTTATTCCGGCAAGCAATCCGTAGAATGACATGTAAGCTCAGCTGCAGAGATTTATACATATCAGCTCCTTTTCTTTCGGAAAGCACTCATAGGTGTATCTGGAGCAGGAGCTGGCATTTCCGTTGTATTCCGTAAGATTCCCGTTTGATATGCTTGAATATAATAGGCCATAATATGCGTTGATTGCATGAAGCAGCTGTTGCGTGCACGAAGCGTTGTTGGCGCATGCCTGCATGCTTGTGTTTGCATGCAGCAGTTCATAAGTATCAAACACAGCACTTCCTTGAATGAATGGTTCCTGCGAGAAGCGCTGGGAGTTGGAATATGTTGATTGGTATATGGGAAGCAAAGCACCAGCCAGCAAAGAAGCGCAAAATGCCACCTCTAATATTGCAGCTCCTGCCATGAACGTCATCTTATCTGTATGCTGGAACTTCCTATGTCAATCGTCTGGTTCTTTACCATAAACGTATTTGACGGCGCTATATCTATCCCATAACTAAACTGCGAGAAAGGGTTGCATACATAAGCAAGGCCATTAGTGATGCTTATCGCACACCCTGCGCTTTCAACAGGAGTAGCATTCACAAGCAGGCTCCATTCGTTGTTAGTGCTGTTAATAAGGCTCTTTATCATCTGCAGCGTGCTGTCCGATATCCTGCTCCTGTTGTATGCTGACATGTCCTGTATCAGCGTGGCAGCTATTCCAGTATAGTTTGAATAATACGTTTTGTTTATCTGATAGAAAGATCCGCTTTTGTTTAACACGGCTATCATGCTGCCAGGATCAGGAAGATAGCCGTATCCAGATACGTACTGCACAACCGAATTTCCAAAATAACCGCCATTTGCATCCGCCAGCGCACTGGAATTATCGTTTGATGAAAGATTCGAAGAGAGTTTCAACGTTGAGTTGTATATGGAAACGTGTATGCTGTAATTTCTGCTGAATCTCTGTGATACTGTGCTTGCAGATACTGCAGAAGGGACTTCTTTTACGCACATGTACATGTCCCATCCGTTAGCATCCTGCTGATCGCAACCTCCATTTATCACAAATCCCCATGTGTTGGCTCCGCATTGCTGTGGCTCTGACAGTATCCACCCCCAGAACCAGCTTCTGTATGGACAGTGCAGCCAGACTCCGTATGCACCTATTGGCTTGAATGCAGAGAAAGGATATATAGCTGATTCACTGTATCTGATTATGCTGCCCTGCAGCTCCTGGCCTGTCTGGTTTGCCGTCCGGTTGCTGTTGGGAGAAACTGCATCTGTATAGGAAATGGAAGATATTGCGGAAATAATGCTGCCATTTCCGCTTATAATGAGCGCATTGGCAGCCACATCCACACTCCCGGCCGTCTTAGGAATAAACGATATGTTAAGCAGCCCTAGCCCAAAGACGGTCACGTTGTTGAAAGATCCCGGGCTTATCTCTGCATCAATGGAATTTATGGAAATAGAGGCGGCCATCGCTCCTTTTGGTAACATAAGTATCAGATAACCCACGTTCGTCCTATTGATAAAAGAAAATTTGGGCAGCTCTAGCGAAATATGTGGCACGACTTCCGCAGCCCCCGCGCTGAACGTTATATTCTCCCTACTAAGCGCCGATATGCTGTTTATTGCCTGGTTCTGCGATGCTGCAACATGCATATACATCGTTATAGCAACAGAGGCAAGCCCCGCCACCGCGCTCAGTATGATTATGAACTCAATGCTGGATTGAAGTCTCATTATAATACACCTGGAGATAGTAAGCGCTGCCATTTCCAATAACAATCCTTTTTATACAGCCTGCACATGAGGAAACATTCTGCGGGTTAACTGAAAATGGCGTAAGCGTATAAGGGGCTCCGATGCTGGCGTTGAGCGAAGCTTCTAGTTCTCCCTTCTGCAAACCTCTGCCGTCCAAGGCATACAACGCGCCCTGGACCCTGGACATTTCTATCAGCGAATTCGAATATGCCGCAAAAACCGAGGACTCGTTGGCCTGCGTGGTATATGTATTGGCGTAATATAGCGTCAGCAGAACGGAATAGAGCATGACAGCAAATATAAGCTCCAGATTTGCTACAAATCCTTTAGCCATAGAATTCCCGACAGTTAGGGCGTGCGTTTCCACGCACGCCCAGGTGATGCACCCAGAATCCTGAGCGGCGGTTGAGTCCCGCGAACATATAGTGGAGCAGGAAATATTTAATACTTATGTTTACTTAACTACTTATTCATGTAGTAAAGTATATATATTTAGACTGCAGAAACCTTATCGCGAAAGCCACGTCGTCCCAACGTGTCATAAAACGGGAAGGTGAGCACATGGAATCTAGAGTGGAGCGGAAGCTCTGCAGGGAGATAGACAGGCTGATAGAAGAACGGGACGAGGAATTCCTTTCTTACGTGGGGAAAGAAGAGGAAAAGGAGGTGCGGACCAGGGATATAGAGTTTGCAAAGCAGCTGAAAGCCCTCATCAACTATTTGGTGACCGCAAGAAAGCTGAGCGAGCTCCGTATGTACAAGTGGTTTGAAAACCATGAATACGGGTGCCGCATCCGCCTTACTGCGACAGGCATGAAGATAAGCATGTCGAGGAAGGCGCGTTCCGCATAAAGTCTCTAGAAGCGAGGGGGTTTCCCCTCTCCCTTTTAAAGCCCGCCGAAGCCAGGCTGTACAAGGATCAGCTCAGCTTTTTCCCTTTGCATGCCTTTTAAGCTCTATTATCTTTTTAAGGAGCAGCTGCTCGTCTTCTCCTAAAAGATGCAAGAATTCTTTAGTAAGCAGCTTCTCATCAGCGTCAGTGACCCTCGTATATAGAACCTGGTTCTCCCTTACCTGCCTGCCGAAAGTCGGGCCTTCCACCGATACCGCAGAGGTTTCTCCTTTCTTCAGAACGCCTATAGGGTTTCCGTCGTTCTGCAGCTCCTTCACCTTGCCAACCACTTCGCCAATTTCGTTTATAAGGACATAGCCGGGTTTTACCCTGCCGACCATTACCTCTATTCCGAATACTGCCGGATTGGATGCACGGAAGAGCGCATTCGGCAGCACTTTTATCTGTCCCGGAAAGACTGTTGTGTTCTCTATCTTTTTTGTTATGTCCTTAGCTCTGTTATCAAGAAGCGCCTTGTAATCATCGATAAGCTTGTAGATTATGTTTCCCTCTAGTATATTCACGCCGCTGGAGAGTGCGGCTTCCTTCGCATCCTCATCAACTATTACGCTGAAAGCCAGAATAGCGGCTCCTGCAGGATCTGATGCATTGACGGTGAAGGCGTCTATAACATCCCTTTTCGTCACATTCCCCAGGCCTTTCTTGCTTATCCCAAGGCCGTCAGATTTTAGCAATCTAGTTATCGCTTCAAGGCTGCCTATCGAGTCCGTCTTCAGCACAGCACCCTTCTTCTCTGTCTGGAATATATCGCCTATTTCCGTGCTTATCTGGCTTTCATAATCTGGCACCGTTGTCTGCAATACCGGTGAGCCAGGCATGGCGCCATCAAGGCCCGTGCCGCTTATCTTGATGCCGGTTGCCGCGTGAGCCTCCTTTATAGAATAAAACTTAGTAGACGACTCGCGGATCTCCTGCAGCTCTTTTGGCTTGAGCAACGCCTTTATCTTTGCTGTCGCTATCCCCTCTTCCGTTGCGAATGCAATAGTGTCATTTACCTTGAGGCTACCATCATAGAGTATTACGTCTATCGTCATCCCAAGCCCCTTGACTTCCTTCTTCTCAATGATACTGCCTTTTCCCGGTCCAACTACCTCTATCTTCAGCTCAGATTCAAGGAACTTCTGGGAGAGGCCTGTGACGACCATAAGCAGCTCAGCAAGCCCTTCCCTTGTTTTTGCGCTTATAGGGACAATTGCAAGCTCTTTCCTGAAATCCTTTACATTGTTGAAGAGCTCAGACGAGAACCCCAGTTCGCTGAGCTTTCCCATAAGCCCATACATCCTGTTCTGGAATTCCTGCTGCACATATGAATTCTGATGCTGCATGGATTCCATAACGCTTGTCGTGTTTTGCGGAATCCACCCGGTTATCAGGTCGACCTTGTTGGCAGCAACGATAAAAGGAGTCTTGTATTCCTTGAGTATGTTGACGGCCTCTATTGTCTGCGGCTCAAACCCTTTGCTCACGTCAACGACCAATATCGCCATGTCCGCCACGCTCCCTCCTCTTTTCCTGAGGTTTGTAAATGCCTCGTGGCCTGGAGTGTCTATGAACAGCAGGCCGGGGAGCGTTATCTTGGCCCCGGAAGTGTTAATCATCTTCCCGCATATCTTGTTTATCACGTCTATCGGCACTTCGCTCGCGCCGATATGCTGGGTTATCCCACCAGCCTCTCTTGCGGCTATTGTGCTGCTCCTTATCGAGTCAAGAAGGGCAGTTTTTCCATGGTCAACGTGACCCATGACCACTATTATAGGCTGCCTTATCATAATTACCACTAGGAGCTGGAATTGACAGTAGCAATTGCGCATAAATCTTAATAACCCTATCCCTAATATACTGTGCTATAGAGTGGTTGCATGATAGAGAGGACCCTTGTGCTGATAAAACCAGAAGGCATGGCTCGCGCCCTTACTGGAAAAGTGCTTTCTACTTTTGAAGATGCGGGACTGAAAATTGTTGCCATAAAGACGGTGCGCCCTGATAGGAAGCTTGCGGAACGCCATTACCCATACACGAAAGAATGGGCTGAAAACGTATGGAGCAACACGAAAAAGGCCAGTGAAGAGCATGGCAACAGATTCGACGAGACCGCGGAGCAGACCGGCAGAAGGGTACAGGGTTATCTGATGAATGCGATTACAGGCAAGCCGATAATTGCAATAGTCTTAGAGGGCAATGAAGCCGTTTTTGTGGCAAGGAAGCTCCTCGGAGCAACAGAGCCCAGGAAAGCGGATCCTTCGTCAATAAGGGGAAGGTATTCATTTGATTCCTATGACATGGCAGACTCGGCAAAGAGAATAATAAACAATGTCGCACACGCCTCTGGCGACAAGGACACGGCAGCCAAGGAGATAGCAATATGGTTCAGGAAGGACGAAATATTAGAATATGAACGCTGCGATGAACACGTGATGTTCAGTTAGACGCTCCTGTATTTCAGGTCATCGTTCATCATGTCCGGACTCCACATCGGCTCCCAGACAAGATCGAGGTCTATCTTTCCTATCCCGTTTATCGATTCAAGCCTGAGCTGCACATCTGCAAGTATCACGCTGATGACAGGGCACATGGGACTTGTCATGGTCAAAGTCACTTTGATGCTGCTGTCTTTCTCTATCGCTATATTGTATATCAGCCCAAGTGACACTATATCGGCATTCAATTCAGGATCGACGCACTTCCCCAGTGCAGAAAGGACCTCTGCTTTTGTAACCATATGAACCAATAATATTGCAGTTTCAAGGTATTAAAGCTGAACGGTCATAAGCTTAACTATCAGTCTCATCGCGTAGCATTTCTTCCGCTGCAGCAATCACGGCGATCTTTGCATCAGAATTTTCTGCGCCATAAAACCTGAACGTTCCAAGTATGTCAGGCGATATTTTCCTGAGCTTCTGCATAAATCCGTCTATGCAATAATCTATCTCGGTATTGTATAGGTTTTGATCTAGCAATCCATCTGAGAGATTACGTTTGAGCCTAGCGATCCTGTCAAGACGGTCCTTCAGCGTCGGTTGCTGCTCAACTTCGCGTATTATGACATCCTTTGCATACTTCTGCGCAGCCGTAAGGGTTTGTTCCAGTACCATAAAATCACGAGCTTATCGGTTATCAGGATATATCATTGCAGAGCTTAAGATCAAGCTCAGTGGCGACAGACAATACTGCTCTATGCAGGTCAGATTCATCCAGTCCGGAGTTTTCCATAAATACTGACATTGCAGGAGCCTGTTTCCTAATCCATGTCAGCAGCTCAGACCTCCTGGTTTCAAATTCCTCTTTCTGTATTAAGCCATCTTCAAACATGGAATTTGCTTCCGCGATATTCTTCAAGCATATTCCGATGACAGGGTCTGCAGCGCCTATCACGATCATGTCCTCAACCGCTTCGCGCCTTATAAACTGCGTCAATTCATCAAACCTCTTTCTCCTTTCCATATAATCACTTTTGTGTGCCAGTCTTACATAAACAAGATATTTATAATTAAGCCCCGGATGGGCTTTGAAGGAATAATCCTAGTAAAACGGCAAGCTAGGGATTAAAACGACAAATTTATGCGCCTAAAACATTTAATATTCCGCGCGCCTTATAAACAATGTTTCTCTTTCTTGCTGCATACACATCTAATATACCAGGTTCTTTGAGTTTTCTAATACATGCCGTTCCTGTTTGATGAGAAATCCGCAAATAATTTGAAGCAGTATTTGCATCTATATACATCCCAATATGGAGATTTACACCTTGGACATACTCTCGGTTTTTCACCTTCTTCTCTTGGTATCTATTTATGGTGGCATCCATTTTATGAGAAAAACGAAATAATTAAGATGTGAAATGGCGAAACAAATTTACCGAGAGGACATTAATGACGGAGAGGATATTTGAGGTTCATGCTTATCCGCGGACCAACCGCAGATATTCACTCAATGAACCTGATGTAGATCCTTCGATACTGCCAAAGTACTGCCACGATCAGGATCGCAACCACCGCTATGTACAGGTACAGGAACGGAAACGCCGCCGAGCTCTTCTTGACGCCTGTGCTTATGCTTATCGTCAGAAGCAGGCTCATCAGCCCCAGGAATGCCACTACCAGTGCGTGTACCGTGAATATCATGCTGAATGCGCTGGCCTGTTTGCTCTTGTCAATTCTGTAAAACAGGGAAGGGAGAGTCATGAGATACGGGTACCTTTCAAACAGCGTGTATCGGTACTTGATCACCAGAAGCGTTACCACAAAGACGCAAGTGAAAATGACAGGAGCTATGAACAGCGCGTTCTGGTCCGTGAATCCGAAATAATAAAGCGCCACAACCCAGGAAGCGAGGACAAGGAGCCCGCCAATCATAATGAGCATCTTGGCTATGCTCTCCAGTCCGTACTGCTTAATCGCCCTATTCGCCATGAGTATGCTACCCAGCAAAGATATTTATGCTTTTTAGGAAACCGGTCTAACGGAGACACTCTCCCTGACTTTTATCATAAGGAAGCCGGTGTACTGCCGGAAGAGCTAATCATAATTATAATTAAGCCCCGGATGGGAATTGAACCCATAACATCCAGTTTACAAAACTGGCGCTCTGCCATTGAGCTACCGGGGCGGGAGAATCAATAATCTTACTCTCTGATGAATATATAAAAGTAGCTTATCAGCCTCCTGGCAACGGAGCCGAGCAATCCGAGCCTTGATGCCGTCCTCTCCATAAACTTCAAATCCTCTTTGCCTATCGCATTGATCGCCGCTGCAATTGGCGGGAATGCAAGCAGAATGACAACGGCATCTACAAGTATAGCCCATCTGCTGTATGACATGGAGTAAGTAAGCGTAAACATAAGAGCGCCAACAATAACCGATGCAAGCGCGATACGTGACAGCTTTCCAAGCTCCTGCTTGAAGCCGAACTGTTTTTTGAGCAGCTTCATGTACATAATGTTAAGCATCATTGGTGTTATCGCATACACTGCAACCAGCGCTCCGTACGCACCGTAATATGGCACAAGAAGGTAGAGGATGAGAATTTGGACTGCTACCGCAAGAAGCTGGTAGCGCATGTACTTTTTGGTATCCCCATGGCCTATTATCAGGGTTCCAGCGTATATTCCTATTATGCCTATGCCCATCCCTATTGCCATAACCGAGAAGAAAAACGGCAGCTCGGAATACTGCGAGCTGAATAGCAGGCTGGAAAGGGGTTGGACCACAGATACCAGATAAGCTATTATCGGGAAGAGAAGCAAGGCGCTGTAGCGCACGCTGCTGTTGTATATCCTTCCTATCTCTTTTGCAGTTTCCTTTCTGGCAAGAGCAGCGGAATAAGTGCCCAGCAGAACAAAAGTTATTGAGGTTATCGTCAGTTCCACAAACCTGGCTGATTTGTACGCGGCACCGAAGTTGCCGACTATGGAAGCGGCAGTGTAGACGCCAAGCATCATTACCACGAAATTCTGCGCCCCCTGCGTCGCAACGTAAGATGCAACAACAGGAGCTGTAAACGAGGTAAGCTTTCCAACAAGCTGCCTCTTTGGTGCAATCCACCTGAATTTCTCTTTGACGACCATGATGGAGATGCCAGCAACCGCTCCGAAAGAGAGCCCTATGAGCAGCCCTCCTATCGCTCCAGATACGCCGTATCCAAGCAATACAAGGGTTACCGATGAAATGAAATTAATTATAGCGTATGATGCATTTGACACAGCAGCTTCCTTGACCCTGCCCAATCCAACAAGCGCTCCCTGCGTCAGCGCAAAAAGCACAGTGAGCAATTCAGATATGGAGGCAAGCTGCAGAGGCAGGGCAAGGTATGGATTATGATAATATGCAGTAGCGATATAGCTGCTGAAGAGCAGTGACACTACGGCTATAACTGTCCCTATCGATATCGCAACGAAATATCCGCTGCTAAGCAGTGCGTTCGCAGAGCCCTTTGCCGCTTTCCCCATCTCAGGCAGCATCTTCCTGAATGCCGTGCCCATTCCGAAGTTGCTGGCAATAGTTATTATCCCGTTGAACGCAATGGCAATCGAGTATATACCGAATTCCGCTGGCTGCAAGAGCCTTGCCAGTATTATGAGCATCATGAGCGTTACCAGCGCTACAGTTATCTGACCGGCAACGAATACGATGCCGCGCTTTGCGGCATGGGTGCCGAAATCAATCTCTTCCTGCTCTTCTTCCTCTTCTTGATAAGGCACAAAATCAGCCCTTTACCAGAAACTGCTCAAGCTTGTCCCTGGCGCGCTCCTTCTTTATCCTATGCTCTTCCAAAAATTCATTTATCCTGTCGGACAGTTCCTTTTTGTGCTCTCCGGCCAGCATTGTCCCATCCCTCTCCCTTTCGAATATCTTTTCAAGCTTCCCGTCGTCAGGCTCGAACAGGAACCTGTAATATTGGCAGACCATGCACTTGTCTGGATTGCCTCCGTGCTTTTTCTGCAGCTCCGCAGTCGCCTGCTGGCCCGTAAGCGCCCTGCCGACCTTCTTTTCCACCACATCTGGCTTATCTGTCAGGTAAATCGTATCTTTTCCGCTTGAAGAGGACATCTTCGCCTCTCCACTAAGCGATGGGAGGAACTGAGCATGCAGTATAGCGGGCTTGTAATAACCGAGCTTCCCTATAACGTCTCTCGCAAGCCTGAAGTGCACGTCCTGGTCAACGGCCAAAGGGATCAGGCACGGAACATTGCGTCCTTCTTCAACCGATTTCAGAAAAGCAGGAACAGCCTGCATGCTGGTGTAGAATATCCAGCCTATGTTGGATTCGTTAGTAAGCCCAAGCGCATCTTTTGCTGTAGAAAAAGTAATTCTCTTCGCAACCCTGCACGCCTGCTTGTAGAGCACTCCAGCATATTCTGTATCAAGGAATATCTTTGTTTTTTTCGGGTCGAAGCCAAGGGCTATGATATCTAGAATATTTTCATATGCTATAGATTTCATCTTTTCTATGTCCGTTATATCCTTCTTGGCAAGGAATTTCTCTTCATCAGGTATCTGTATATACAGATCAGCTCCGAATTTATCCTGGAGCCATTTCGTCATCAGGAATGGAATCAGGTGGCCGAGCGTCATATCCCCTGAAGGAGCTCTCCCGGTATACAGGTAAAACTTGTTGCCCTTCTCATACTGGTCGAGCAGCCACTCCATCTCCCTATGGGCCAGGAATATCTTTCTTCGCAGCATGAAGTGCAGCTCTCCAGCATGTTTCTCTATTCTTTTCAGCAACGCATCGCTGATAGGAGTGATGCCAAAATTCTTCTCCAGGACTTCATAATCTATCTTGCCTTCCACTTTCCACGGTGTTACGCTGAAGGAACCCGCCATGATTATCAACCACTCTTCAGAATCAAAGCTTTTATTGGTTATGTGTGCCTGAATAGCCACTACTTATCAATGTACAACGTCAGTGCGAAAAGAGCGCAAACTGCAGTAAAACACAAAACTTATAATATCTGGCATATAATCAAAAAGTAAGACGTGACAAAATGGACAAGACTTATCTGCAGCATGTCGAGAGGATGAAGAGGACATTCGAGCTTGTAGCATACGCATCGCTCGGTATAGATATGGCAATAACTATAGTCACGCTTTTATCTGCTAATACTCAGAATCATGCCCTGCAGGGACTGCAGTCTCTTCTCAACTGGGCTCTTAGCGCAGTATTTATAGTATCTGCTATCCTGCTCATCGCAATTGCTTTCATGTCGCATTACGAGAAGATAATAGACCAGTTCGCAAGAATAGGCTTTAACTCCAACTCAAAAAAGCGGCTAAGGCAGAGGAAGCTGCAGCATTACCGATAGCATAAGATTTATATAGCTTCATAGGGAGATAATAGCACTTATCCGTTCTAGTCCGGACATCCATAGTGGTTCAAATGGGAAGATTTCCTATAGCAGACGCAGAGCTCGCCAAGATATCAATATGCAAGAAATGCAAGTCCAGGAACTTTGCCGGCGCGGAAAAATGCAGGAAATGCGGCAGCCCGTATCTAAGGCCAAAGAGGAAAGATGTAAAGGCTAAGGGCAAATAACGCGCCATAACGTATGATGGTATAAAGCAAAGATAGAGAAAGATAGAAAAAGCACTGATATATCGCAATAAACCGAATAAAGAAAAAAACAACTGGTGGAAGCATGGTAGATTTGAATCCTGTGGAGCAGTTGGTGATAAGCGCAATGAAGGAGCTCGGCGCTACGAAGGACACCAACATAAAGACTGCGGATGCGATAGCGGCTAAATGCAGCAGGCCTAAAGGGATGGTCAACAACACGCTAATCTCATTGCTGAACAAAGGGGTAATAAAAAGAGTAGCCAGGGAAAAGGCATCCGGATATTACATCACGTCAACAGAAGTCTGATAAATTTGACAGAAGGCTGATAACTTGGATGAACCAGACCAGTACATCGACTTTTTGATTAAATATAAGGACTGGATAGCGATAAAAAGGATAGGCATAAGGGAGAACACAACACCGCAGGAGGTAGCATTCCATCTTGCTGGCATAAGGGGCAGCATGGACAAGAAAGTATATGGCATTCTTGGCATAAAGACGGAGCCGATGGACGCATTTGCCGAATCAGCGGTAAAAGATCAGAAGAGGAATTACGACAGCCTGTCTGCTGCCATTGCCACACTCGGAAAACAGGAAGCCAGGAAGGCAGTCGATGACGCATGCAGCGGCAACAAAGACCTAAAGCCCTTAGCGGAAACCTATCTGCTCGATAAGATTATAACAAGCATGGGCTACGACACGTTCCTGAACCAAACAGCCATGTCCAAGATATGGAAGGAGCTGAAGCTTCCAAAGCAGAGGGGGCGAAAAGCCGGAGCAAAGAAAGAAAAAGAGATATCAGAATAGCCTTTCTACAGCCAGCCTCATCTTTATCTTATTCTTTTCTTTTTGGGTTTTGACTGGTCAGACTCTAATTTGCAGGTCTGGTGCAGGGCAGATGACTGGGTTGTAGAACAACGCAAGAGGGGCGCCATCACGCACTCCGAGGCTTCGCGCGGTCTTTCCCATCATTACAAAGTCATTCATCCCTATTCCGTAGCGTTTTGCGGTTACTTCGTCGGAATTCTTATAGAGTCCATCACTGTGCCTTAGAAGCGCCGCCGCCTCGTTGAATCTTTTTATCAAAAATAATCCGAGGTCTCTCCTATCCCTTCCGGCTACGTCGGAACTGTCGTTCTTTACGCTGACCGTTTTCCCAATCAGGTCTTTGTCTATGGAGAATGCTTCGTTTACCTGTGCCGGGATCCATCTTCCGCCGCACAACGGGGATACTGCATCACCAATATGTCCTTGCACCTCTATGAGCTTGAATTTCAATCCGGGACTTCCTGCTCTGAACTGCTCCCTAAGAGCTGTTGCAACTATGTTTACAATGTCGTTTGTGCTGTTGCACCCATCAGGATCTTTCGATAATCCCTCCTCTCTCAAATACCCACTGCACTTAAGAGCCGGCACTTTTATGCTCGGCTGAGGCCGTGTGAACGGCTCCTTCGGTTCACAAGTGACGGGTGCCAGCGCTACGCTCTTGCTATCTCCCAGCTCCGCGTCCGGGATAACTGTTGCTGTTTTGGTATATAGATTCCTCATCCGATCGCCATTAACCACATGGCACTGCATGATATATACTCCTTTTGTGCGGTGTTGGACATCTGTCTAATCATCCAGAACAGTATTTGAATGCAGCATGTACAATCTTTATCCTCAAAACGGGAGCAAGAAGAATAAAGAAGAAAAAAGAACGCAGAAAGGGGGACTTCGGCGATCCCATTCAGTAGCTTTCGGACAGGACCAGAAAGATTTATAAATCATTGCAGAGGAATAAAAGCATGGCCAGCGTATTGAATGTCCTAACCGATAGTTGGGAAATAATAAGGAAACAGCCGACGGTGCTGATACCGTACACGGTTATTGCTATACTACTTATAGCTGTGATTGGCGCTGCAGCAGTAGTGCTGCTGGTGCCAAGCCTTATAGGCATAGGCGCCGGAGGGCATAGCCTGTCAGCAAATCAGGTTATTACAACGATAGTCGGTCCTGTAGCGACTACTGTTGGCGTGGCTGTAGTGATAGGGTTCTTCATAGGTGCACTGCTCAACGGGATATACATAAGTCTTGCGTCGCAGGCAAAGAAGGGAAAGAAAATATCATTCGGCACCGCTTTCATTGCCGCAAGGAAGGCGTATATCAGGCTGCTTGAAGTCCAGCTTGTGACCCTGATAATATATGCTGTAATAGCACTTGTTATCCTCTCGCCTCTTCTGCTGCGCTCTCTCGGACCGATATTTTCCGGCGCGATAGGAGCATACACTATACTGGTGTTTGCAGCTGCAATAATCCTGTGGCTTGCTTCGATGTTCCTGTTCCTGCCGAGTGTGATAGTCGTTCTCGAAAACAAAGGCGCATGGGATGCGATAAAAAAGAGCATCTCTGTTGTGGGAAAACGCTTCTGGAGCGTTCTGAAGCTGTATCTTGCCTTGATAGGCATAGGGATAGTATATTCTATCGTCGTAGGGATAATAGGGTTAGTGCCATTCATCGGCGCGATAATAACGTTCATAGTAGCAATCGTATATGCGACATGGAATCTCCTACTGCCCGCAATATACTATATGGACTTTGTTGGAATCGGAAAGAAGTAGGCGCTTCTTTCTCTTTTTTCTTTTTTCATAGGGCTTTGCCCTATTGTTTTTTTACCTTTTTAGCAGGAACGCTGTCCATGCTCCTCCATAGATATAGGGATGCTATGGTCCCATACGGGTGCCATGGATCTGCAATTTTTTTGAACTTTTCTTTGTTCGGCAGTTTTCTCAGACAATATGCCTTTAAAACCGCTTTCCTTAAACCCAGATCATCAAACGGGACTATGTCGCACCTATGCAAGCTGAATATAAGGAACATCTCTGCTGTCCATCTGCCTATTCCTTTTACGGCATCAAGCTCTTCTATAGCTGCATTGTCAGGCAGGCTTTCGAACTTGTCTAGTTCCAGCCTGCCATCTATTATGCGTGTACAAAGATCTTTCAGATATGAGTATTTCTGCGGTGATATTCCTGCATTCCTAATCCGCACCTCTGGAGTGTTGAGGAATTGCTTCGGCGTCGGCACTTTTCCGTTGTACAGGGATTTAAGCCTCTTGAATATCGCTGCACCCGCAGCCCCAGATACTTGCTGATAAATTATCGCCTGCACTATGGATGCATAATAATCGCTGTGCCATTCCATATCGAATTTATCTTTGTTACTATCTATTATTTTCGAAAGCACCCTGTCATTCTTTTTCAGATGCACGATTCCAGTCTTCCAGGTATTTTTATCCGTCAGCAACATAAATGCCTTATTTTCTATACGGGCTTTCTTACTATTCACTCCCAAGTAATTCACTTGAATTCTGCTAGCCTATCCCACCACTTAATGTGTTTTTCCAGCCAATAATCTATAGAGAGCTTGCTCGGCCCATAGCCCGCATTTATTATCATCAGGGCAAGAAATACCAATGCATATATTATTCCTGTCCCTATATCTGTTGAACTTGGACCATATGGACCACCTAACCCTTCTGGTATAGCCCATATAAAAAGACTGAGCAATGTTCCCATTATATATGAGATCTTTCTTATAAATCCAAAGATCAGCGCCAGCCCGAGAAGGACTTCGCATGTGCCGATAAAATTAACCCAGAATGCCGGATTCTGAGCCACATACGTTGCCCAAAAATTAAACCACGGAAGCAGCCACGATGGCT
Organism: Microcaldota archaeon; assembly: GCA_021799475.1. GTDB lineage: Archaea > Micrarchaeota > Micrarchaeia > Micrarchaeales > Micrarchaeaceae > JAJZYD01. The sequence goes on from JAJZAJ010000002.1 coordinate 77,520, forward strand.
GTCCTGTTCCAGCACTCTGTATAAGCTGCACGAAGACATCAGCTTCGCCAGCCTGAAACTTGAACATTCCATCAATAAGCCATACCATTCCAAAAATAACACGCATGAAGGTCTTGAGTTCCTCCCTGTATTTATGAAACCAGTGCTCTGCCATTTTATCAATGATTAATGGATACTATCTATTTAATTACTTTCTTATGTTCAGGCTTTGCTCCTATGAATTCATTCTTGATCAGGATAGAGGGTAGATGATTTGAACTTTATTTTCATAAACTTAAAATGCGATTGCCGGACTTTGCGACAAAAACAACATTCCCCAACGCTATACATCGCAATACATTTCTATTATGCTTAAATAGATTCAACTACTACGATAGTATCGGCGATAAAAATGGCCGATGCTGTTGAAGTTGAATGCCCGCATTGCGATTATGCATGGCACTCAAAGGTTAAAAAGCAGTGGGTCTGCTGCCCGAATTGCATGAAGAAGTTCCACAATCCTAATGTTTCGATTCTCGATAGACAACTGGTGACCATATGACACAAACAAAACCGATGTCAAGGAGACAGGCTCTGAGGGAGTTGAACGCAATGTCAGCCGCACGAATCTTCGCAGATTCGGAAAAGAAAAAAAGAGGTAGATAACTATGCCATTCACATCCCCATTCGGAATGATAACGACTCCAAGCTTCAACCCGTCTTATTCCAACGTGCCACAGAACAAGCCATTAAAGCCAGCACCACTACCGCAGAACAAGCCTCTAAGGACAGCCACAGCCCCAGACGAAGAGCCAGAAGATGATCCCGTCTCGCTCTTGAACGGCGGTCGTCGCCTTCATATATTCTCTAAGCGGGAGGAATCAAACCCGTCAGAAGCGCAGCTCAAAGAAACATCTGTTCCCTCAACAACCCAAATTTCTCCTATGCTGATGTCTACGCTATCCGAGATGACACAGCTACCGCAGAGGCTCAACCCGAACAGGCCGATATTCGTATAAGGTGATACCCATGCCAAACAACTTCAACCCTGCGCTGCTACACGCTCCAAAGCCAGCATCATTCACTCCATCAGGAGCACAAGTAAGCTACGGCAAGAACTCGGAAGGCACAAATGTAGAGACTGTTTCAAGGGGCCCATCCTCTATCTTGAACTCAACGGAGCCTATCTTCCTTATGATTCTCGCCATTACCTTGTCGTTCTTCTTGAGATGAGCTACGCCCTTCGTCCACACTTTCTTGTCTATGAGAAGCATACGCAACTCACGGTGCAGTGATAAGGTGTCCCATTATCGCCTGCGAACCGATGTAGCATGCGACAAGGCTAGAGGCAAGCATTGCAATCCAGAAGACTGCGAGGCAGAAATACCAGCCCACCCACGGATCCTTCTTCAGTCCGGGGAATCTGTCCGCTATCATTGCTACCGGGTAGGAGAAAACCCCTGCAATGCCATAGCAGCAATAAAGTGCAAGCAATGCCAGCGGCGCCTGTGTCAGCCCGAGGTTGTAGCCCTGCACTCCGTATATTATCGTCATTATTCCGACAAGCAGCCCGAAGAACCCTGCATACTCCAATCTAACTTTGTAGCGTATCGAGAACGCGAACGAGAGTATCACCAACCCAAACGACACCATCGCATCGTAGAAAAGTATGTTGTAGCTACCCGGAAGCGGCCAGGTGAATTGTCCCCAGAGCGCCATTACCACTATGTAGAAACCGACGACCATAAGGGGCACTCCCGCAGCGGAAAGATGCTCGGAATAATCCCTTGCCTTCTTCCTGTAAACGAAATACATCGACGTTATGACGTAAAGGAGCAGGAATCCTGCAAAGCCGATTGCGAAAAGGGAGTACGCTAGGTTGTCTATGAATACCATACTCATCACTCATCAATCGAACGAAATGAAAGTTTAATAACCTTTCTTGATGTTTGGCGGCTACTGCAAACAATTATATACGAGCGCTGCGAGCAGTGAATATATCCAAGGTGGAAAAATGCAAAAAATCGGCAAGCTGTTGGATTTGTCTGGGAAGACTGCCATTGTGACGGGAGGCGCCAATGGGATAGGGTACAGGATAGCGTATAGGTTTGCTGAAGCCGGAGCCAATGTCGTTATCGCAAACAGATCGGAAGAGGAAGGGAAAAAGGCAGCTGAAACTCTAAGGAAAAAAGGCTGGAAAGCCACGGCAATAAAAACTGATGTCTCCATTGAAAATAGCGTAAAGGATTTGGTGAAAAAGACGGTCAAGCTTTATGGCGGAATAGACATACTCGTCAACAATGCTGGCATATATCCGGTGATTCCTTTGAAGGAGATGACTCTGGAAGAGTTTGATTCAGTTCTTGCAATAAACCTGAAGGGTGCATTCCTGTGCACAAAGTATGTGGCTGAGCAGATGATAAAGCGGAATAGTGAAGGCAGGATAATAAATATAACATCGATAGACGCGCTGCATCCGTCATCGATAGGTCTTGCCCACTACGACGCATCAAAGCACGGCCTATGGGGCTTCACGAAGAACATCGCTCTCGAACTCGCGGAGCATAAGATATGGGTGAATGCGATTGCTCCCGGTGGTATTTTCACTCCCGGGGTTGAGAAGTTCTTGACGGCAGTGCCGGTGCCAGGCCACGTCGACATGAAGAAGATGATAGAAACACTTATCGCTCATGTGCCGATGAACAGGCTTGGGGAACCGGATGAGATAGGCAAGGTCGCTCTGTTCCTTGCCTCAGACATGTCATCGTACATGACGGGATCGCAGATAGTAGTCGATGGAGGAGTGCTGTTGAAATAAAAAGTGCGATTGCCGGGATTTGAACCCGGGTTACTGCCTTGGCAAGGCAATGTCCTACCAGGCTAGACTACAATCGCATATAAGACAACGAATATTCTACTAAGAAAGTATTTATACATCTCTGTGGGCTGCTGTTCATCCTATGTCCTTCTTCGCAGAAGATTGATGCCGCAACCTGCATTGGGCGGGGGGTTGCGTGCCAAAATGGTACTATGCGATGATATAGCACTGGTCCATTATCTCTGCTTTGATTTTACGGGACCGTTTGTGTTTTTCAGGACTTCCGACATTCCTCTCAGTTCAGCATATTCTGAAAGATCCGCTCCCCTGAGCATCTTCAGGAATTTGTCTTCTTTCGGGCAGATGAGTCTTATGACATCATCCAGTGTCTCTACTCTTTCGTTCATGAAACATGAAGCATATTTCACGCGCAGCAGTATCCTGGTGTAAAATGAACAGCTCAGGAGAAATGCCTGCCCGTTAATCACCCTATTTATGATATCCATTCTGCTTTCCCCAAAATGCCGCTCATAATAGCTGAATTTCCTTTCTAGATTTTCTTCGCTGTAGCTGATTATTTGAGAGAACTTGAGTATCAGTTCTATGAACTTCTTCTTGTCAAGTTCTAGATACTTCCTTCTTCCTTCGAGATTTTCTTCGCTATGACCGACTACTGGAGGATACTTCAGTATCAGTTCTATGAACCTTTTCTTGTCAAGTTCTAGATACTTCCTTCTTCCTTCGAGATTTTCTTCGCTATGACCGACTACTGGAGGATACTTCAGTATCAGTTCTATGAACTTCTTCTTGTCAAGTTCTAGATACTTCCTTCTTCCTTCGAGATTCTCTTCGCTGAGGCCGACTATTGGGGGGAATTTGAGTATCAGTTCTATGAACTTCTTCTTGTCAAGTTCTAGATACTTCCTTCTTCCTTCGAGATTCTCTTCGCTGTAGCCGACTATTTGAGGATACTTCAGTATCAGTTCTATGAACTTCTTCTTGTCAAGTTCTAGATACTTCCTTCTTCCTTCGAGATTCTCTTCGCTGAGATTGACTATTGGGGGGAATTTGAGTATCAGTTCTATGAACTTCTTCTTGTCGAGTTCGAGATACTTCCTTCTTCCTTCGAGATTCTCTTCGCTGAGGCTGACTATTTGAGGAAACTCATTTATCAATTTGACTATTTTACTTATGCCAAGATATTCAGATAGGTATAAAATGAACCTTGAAACGGTCTGTGCTGTGGGTCTCACTTCTTTGAGCCTGACTTTATCGACCCCTAGGCTAACGAGCAGTTCCCTTGCTGCCGCATATCTAGGTTCATCGTCATATGTTGACTTTTCATCTATTTGCAAAGCTAAGTCCAATACGGCATCATGGTCGATTTGATCCATGTTTAATGCGGCTGTAAGCCGCTGCAATAAAGCCTCTGTTTCCGTGATTCAATCACTGTAATGACAGAGTTCTACCAGATATTTAAGACTGTCGAAAGGCAATATAACAAGGAGAGAGTCTGTTATTTCGTGTTCTTCCGTCGACAAAATCAGGAATGCCGCAGCCCTGCACTGGACAGAAGGCTGTGGCGCGACGTAACTACCCGGGTTTCAGATTCCGAAGAAACTATTTAGAAACTATAGCGCCGAATACCTTATGCAGGTGTTGAGGAGTTGATCTTTCCGGTGTTTGAATGATACACGAAATGTCGCTAAACCCAGATCCGTTTGAGAAAATCAGGAACGGAGAGAAGACGATAGAGATACGTCTATACGATGACAAGAGGAGAACAATAGCGTTAGGAGACATTATTACTTTTAGCATGCTGCCAGAAAAAACGGAAAAGATAAGGGTCGAGGTAATAGGGTTGTCTATTTTCAAATCGTTCCGTGATCTTTTCTCAAACTTCGATAAATCAAAATTCGGGCACAATAATGTTCCGAACATTGAGGAACAGATAAGTAGACTACGTGAACACTATACTGCAGAAGCCGAGCGAGAGAACGGTGTGATTGGGATACATATTAAACTCATATAAGTTTTATGCGGAGCGTGGCAATCGCTGTGAACAGCTGTTATAAACCTCAAGAAAGGAACCTTATTCCAATAACGTAAAAATGACTGGATTTGAACCTCCGACGACAAAATAGAATTTCTAGCAGTTCCTTTCGTCGACAAAATCAGGAATTCCGCAGCCCGACGGTTAACAAAAAGTTTGCTGCCGGGATGATATTACTCAATATAACTTAATATTATATGTGGTTGCTCTCCTCGTGGCTTTAAGGAGCCTCAGCCGGTAGTTGGCCCTAAGGGCTGATTCCTGAACGATATCAATAGACATGTTTTGATATCGTTTACTCCGTTCTTTGTCTCATTACATGTAGCTTCCATTGCGATCTTAGTCTAGCCTGGTATGACATTGCCTTGCCAAGGCAGTAACCCGGATTCAAATCCCCGAGGTCTCAAATTATTTTTGTCTTTCGTATTAGAGAAAACAATATAAACCTGAGGGAACATAGTTTACTAGTTTTATGAATGCTAAGGCTATAGTGGGGGCTGCGGTGGTCGCTGCGATAATTGGCATTGCCATATTCTCTTTTAGCGGCAACCATGGAAATTCCGGCGCATTGATTAACGGTTCAAACCAGACCACATCAAATTCCTCTCAAGTCTTATTCGCCAGTACGCAATATGCCCTTTATTCTTATCAGGTATATCCCGGTCCGGTTTCCCAGCAGGCGCAAACAGCTCTAGCCGGGTTCAATCTTACTGTAGCACAGCTGCAGAACAGTTCAACCAAAATAGACATTTCGCTTGTCGGAACCAGGCAATCCCAGACTATTTTATTGAAGCCGAACTACAAGCTCTATATCATTGAAGCGACCCTTGGAGATGACGGATACCATTTTGATTCATCATTGGGAGACGATGGATTTGTAGCCGTGACTCCCGAAGGCTATATAGCCCAATGATTAGATGAAGATACTCGACCAGCCAGTCAGTTCCATGTACCTATGGACGATAGCGCTAATTTCTATCCTTGTAGTAATTTCAAGCTTCACATTGCGCATCTTCCCAGTTGCCCTAGTCGCTGCTGTCCTTTTGTCCGGCATTTTTGAGATTTTAATAAGAAAATTTTACCTCAAGCACCCTTTCAAGACCCCCTGGTCTGGAATCATTACGGGGCTGGTAGTAGGCGCTGTGGCCCCGATAAACGCGTCTTTGGCCTTTGTCCTGATTGCAGCAATAATAGCAGTGCTTTCAAAGTTCTTTATACAGTACAGAAGTTCAAACATATTCAATCCGGCAACCATCGGGCTCATCGTCGCGCTCCCGCTCTTTGGGCTCGGCGACGAATGGTGGGTCGCAAGCAACTACAATATGTTTGGTATAGCGATAACGCTGACCCCTATCCTGATAATCCTCGCCTATAAGGCAAAGAGGCTCCCAACAGCGCTTTCTTTTGTGGGAATAAGCCTGATATTAGCCCTGGCTCTGGGAGGATTGCAAGCCATTTCATCGGTAAGCGTACTTGCAATCATCTTCAGCGTCAATTACTTCTTCGCTTTTGTCATGCTTATAGAGCCGAAGACGTCACCAAACGACAAATATGTACAGATGGTGTACGGCGGCGCTATAGCGCTGCTTTACTTGGTATTCACATATCTGCACGAAGCATACCCTTTGCTAATAGTCCTTCTGGTAGGAAACATTTCCTATTTGGTTTATAGGAAATACGGGAAGCGCTGATGATGCCGCAGCCCGGATTTGAACCGGGAACCTACGGTTTTCTGAAATGCATTATTGCTTCAGACCGTCGCTCTCCCGTTGAGCTACTGCGGCAAATATGATGTTAAGGATTTGCAGAACAATCTATATATAGTTTCATATGTGGAGGCTTGACTGCTTTTTTGACTTCTGGCTCTGCAGGGCCACATGCGCGCCCATCTTCCATCTGAAGGCTTCGCTATCCCTTTTTTCTTTGGCAAGCTTCCTTGCATAATCGGTAATATATTCCTCGTTGATGCAGCCCGTGCAGATGGGCAGGCCAATCGCCTTCTTGAGACCGGCAGTTGAGATATATCCTAAGGAATCGGCATCAAGGAACCTGCGTATTTCTTCGAAATTTTTGTTGTTCGCTATAAGCTCCTTGTATGTTGCCATGTCAACTCCATAGAAACATGGGGCTTGCAAAGGAGGGCACGTTATTCTGGCATGAACCTCCTTAGCGCCTGCCATCCTGATGAGTTTTATTATCTCTTTTAGGGTCGTGCCTCGCACTATTGAATCATCGACAAGCACGACGCTTTTGCCAGAAACCACGTGCTTTACGGCATTTATTTTCAGTCTGACGGTTTCGGTCCTTTTCTCCTGCGTTGGCATTATGAATGTCCTTCCTATATACTTGTTTTTTACCAGCCCTTCCTTTATAGGTATTCCACTCTCTTCAGAGAAAGCCTCAGCAGCCGGTCTCGCGGTATCCGGCACCGCGATAACCACATCAGCCTTTACCGGGTGCTCTTTTGCGAGTATGGTCCCCAGCTTTCTTCTAGCATCAAGGACACTGACCTTCTCAAGGATTGAATCTGGTCTTGAGAAATAGACATACTCAAACATACAGTGCCTCGGTTCTCCTGTTTTGATAGTGCTCTTTATTAATTTCCCGTTTTCCACTATAGCCATTTCCCCGGGGGCTATATCACCGATATACTCTATATTGTTTATATCGAGTGCTGTGCTCTCAGACGCAAAACAGATATATTCATCGTTTTCTCCGTAAACAAGCGGCCTTATTGCATGCGGATCCCTAAATGCTACAAGTTTACCATCAATTATCACAACATTCGAATATGCGCCGTCAAGTTTTTCCATAAGCAGTGAAACTGCGGTTTCAATCCCCTTATGCTTGTTTTCCTTTAACAGTTCTGATATTATCTCAGAATCTGAAGTGCTCTTAAACGCATGTGTCTGCTCTAACTCGCTCTTGATTACTTTGTAGTTTGCAATATGGCCATTATGCGCAAGGGCAATGCTGTCATTCACAAACGGCTGTATTTCCGCTTCGGTTATGGTGCCAGAAGTCGGATATCTTGTATGTCCTATTCCAAGAAATCCCTCTATAAAGAGGTCTTCCTGCCTGAATGCATTGCTTATCAGCCCAAGTCCTTTTCTTGTCTGTATCTTCCCGTTGAATACGGAGAAACCCGCAGCATCCTGACCCCTGTGCTGCAAAGCCATCATAGCTCTGTATATCAAAGGAGTTACATTCGTGCCCTTTTTAGAGTATATGCCAACTATACCGCATTCTTCATGTTTCTCCTCCAGAAAAGCACCCAATCCGAAACCCGCTAGCTTATTTAGAGGACCATAAATAAAAACCTTCTGTGGTTCTTTAAGAGAAAGCTATAAATGAGGCAGGACAGAAGATACGAAACATGGAACACTCCTGGACGGAGCTGGCGCCATACGACTCCCTGATAAAAAGCAATGAAATAGAGCCGAGGGCGTACCAGATAAACATAATAAAAAGTGTTCTTTCGGGAAAGAACACTCTGGTCGTGCTGCCAACAGGCCTTGGAAAGACACTGATAGCGATATTTGCAATAGCCAAAGCGCTATACGATAAAAAAAAGGCGCTCATACTGGCGCCAACTAGGCCGCTTAGCGAACAGCACTATAAATCCATGTGCAGCATCCTCAATATCGACAACAGTAGGATAGCGCTCCTTACCGGAAGCACTCCTGCAAGGAACAGGGAAAGAGCCGTTGAGGGTTCTTCTGTCATAGCAGCTACGCCGCAAACCATAGCCAATGACATAGGTGCGGGAAGGATAAGGATGGAAGATTTCGGTGTAGCGGTGTTTGATGAATGCCATAGAGCAGCAGGCAAATACGCTTACACAAGTATTGCGAATGAATGCTATGAAAAGGGGGTGCAGGTCATCGGGCTGACGGCGTCACCCGGAAGCAGGAAAGAAAAGGTCGATGAGATAATAGACACACTGAAGGTGCAGAACATAGAGATCAGGATATCAAGCGATCCGGATGTCGAACCATATGTAATCGGCAAGAAAATATCGACTATATTCGTAGATAAAGGACAGGAGATAGACATGATCCGTTCAGCTCTGCGTCCCGTTATAGATGAACATCTTGGGAAGCTATACAATTATGGGCTAAGCTATACAAACAACATGGACAAGCTGCCAAAAGGCAGGCTTCTCGAAATAGGGAAAAACATAGACAAACTGCAGGCGCAGGGATACAAGTTCATGGCTATGTCCAGCTATGTATATGCGCTCAGGCTGATTCATGCATATGATTTGGCCAGCAGCGAGGGAATACACCCGTTCATAGCATACTTCGAAGGGCTTATCAGCAAGGAAAAACAGAGCCGTGCCGGCAAAGGCATACTTTCCAATAAAAACGTGCAGGAAGCGCTAAGGATAGCAAAAGAGGCGGATGAAAAGAAGATAGAGCATCCAAAAATGGCCGCTATAGTCAATTTCCTCGAAAACAGTTTCAGCGGAAAAAGCGTGATAATATTCACGCAATACCGCGCAACAGCAAGGAAGCTTGCTACTGTACTCAACGAGAGCGGGATATCATCAAAAGTCTTCGTAGGTAAAAAAGAAGGGATAACGCAGCAGCATCAGCAGAAGATATTAGAGGAGTTCCGTGCAGGTGCCTTCAAGGTACTAACAGCAACATCGATAGCGGAGGAGGGGCTTGACATACCGAGCGTTGACCTAGTCATCTTCTACGAGCCGGTGCCGAGCGAGATAAGAGATATACAGAGGAAAGGAAGGGCTGGGCGCATGAAATTCGGCGAAATAGTGATAATGGTCGCGAAAGGCACAAGGGATGAATCGTATCTGATGATATCAAGGGCGAAAGAGAGAAGAATGCGAGATTTGGTCTTGAGGATACAGGAGAAGCTTGTGAGCGGCAGGTATTCAACGAGCAAATCAGCATTGGGTCAGAAAGTGCTGTGACATTCGCAACCCTGTCAACACAACCAAGTAATAAATTACTTCTTTTCTATAATAAAGCGGCGATCAAGTGCAGCGGTATTCTAAAGGCGCGAGGGCTGAGAGGGAACTGCTCAATTATCTCGCAAGCATAGGTTTTTCCGTAATCAGGAGCGCCGGCTCCGGAGTCAATTCCATAAGCCCAGACATAGTTGCGATAAAACAAGGCAAGGGGTTTGCATTTGAGTCAAAGGCGTGGGATGGCACAGGAATATCTATAGACCATGAGAAGTTTTTGTCACTAAAGGCATGGAGGGATAATTCCGGAATGGATACTTATATGGCATGGCGGATGAAAGGGGATGGATGGTACTTCATAGCATTGGATGAGATGGCAAAAACTGACAGGAACTACAGGGTAACAAAAAGGAACGCTGTTAAAATAGGGAGGAGGCTGGAACACCTGACTGGAATACAGCTGCCTAACCTTGCGGCCATGCAACAGCCGTAAAATGCGTAAATAACAAAATTACAACCATTTGCATCAAAATTGGTATCTTTCGCTGAGTTTAAATATTAGGAATGCTGTATCATCATTATGGAAATAAGCGCAACGGTAGGTAGTGAACAAAAAAGCGACGAAACCAATGGCATGGCAAATGCAGATACGAAGAAGAGTCCGCAGTCATTTCTTCGAAGGTTCAGCACTAAGCTGCGTGGAGTGTTCCAGAGGAATGTCTCTGATTCGACAAAATACTTGGCGGACAGCAACATTAAAAATGAGGAAGAGGCAGCTCTCAGCCTTATAATAAACTATTCGACAGACAGCAATCTAAAGGAACTCGGCATAGTAGTCATAGGAGGCTGGGCGGTATGGGCATATACCAGATTAAGGAGATCATCCGACGTAGATATAGTGCTCAGCCCGGAAGCATGGGGTTATTTGGAATACAAGGCAAAAGAACAGGGCTTCCAGACAACCAGCGACACAAATTCGAATATGAGGAAGCACCAGATAAAGACCATTACTAACGGAGAACATATAGACATAGACAGCTATGTCGCCTATCAGGATGAACTTGATGTGCCTCCACAGGAGCTTCTCAGTGAACTGACAACTACAATCAGTGTCTGTTTCAAGAAAAAACGCTACATGGTAAACGTCCCTACCCCGGAAGCTTTGATGCTCATGAAGCTAAAAGCATACAACGACACGAAGAGACCAAAGCATATGAAGGACATATTCGGGATTATATTCTACAACAAACAGCAGGATAAGCAGTTCGATCCGAAACAGGCAGGCAGGTTGATGTACAGGTATGGGCTGCGTGGCAATGTTGAAATTTTTGTAGATGCTGCAAACCAGATAGTTAACGAGGTAAGCACAACAGAAGAGATAAGGGATTCGTTTAAAGCGGAGATAGACGAAATAGCGCAGCGGATGAAGGATGGGATAAAGGAAGAGGAGGAAGCCGCACAAAAAGCGACACAACTATCGAGACAATAGATGGAAGCATGTTCAAGAGAAAGTTAAAATCAAGGGACAATAAAGATATTGCTGCATCAGTGATACACAAAGTAGCAGACAAGTTTATAGAAGATCCAAGCCTCGCACTCTATGATGGTCCAGTATGCACTGTGATAGGACAGCTGATGCAGGAACTGAATCTAACGCCACATGCGCTTTCTGTTAAATCAGGCATAGAAGAGCCGATAATAATGCTTATTTTATCTGGCATGGTGAAAAATAAAATAGGCGAACATACCAAGGAAGTGCTTACCCGACTATCAGAGGCAATGGGCTTTACCTATGCAAATGTGATAAGCATGGGCGAGGAAGCATTCAAGATATCTGCAAATATATCATAGCAAGAGGAACGACAGAATAATAGAAACCTGAAAAACACGGGGAGTAAGAGAAAGGATATAACAAAATTGCAGAATAGGATCTGATTTTTTTGTTTTCCGCTTGCTTTAAATATTTGGATACATACAGTAATTTTAAGAGTTGGTAAATAGGTTGGCGATCTAATGGTGAGAAGATCTGAAGTTTTCCTCAATAAGCCGGAATATGATGGCTGGGAAAGATTAGCAAGAAAGGCGATAGGTGCCAACAGCGGAACAGAAGATTCAAATACGGACAAAGTTCCAGACGGCGTTTATAAGATTACTGGACTGTGCATCGAGCCGATCTATTCCCCTGTTTTTAATAACTCACTCAACATAGTACGCAGAGAAGCAAAGGAAAAAGACCCTGAAATCGGTATAGTTGACAGATCATTTATACACCTAAACTTGACGCTTGAAGGGAACAATGGTAAAACTTATACGGTAGAGCAGGAATGCCATAGCAGCCTTATGGATGTGGTTGAAAAGGAGCTCATCGGAAAACAGATTTACGTATCAAACGGAGAACTTCACGTATACGGGGCTTCCTGCAATATCAGCAAGGATAAGTCGATTGTTGATCCAAAGAACCCCCGTAATTTGCTTTTTAGCCCATTCACAGAAGATGACAGCAATCATCCATTTTTCAGCTGCCTCTACCCCCCGGTATCGGTGGTGCCTCCAGGCAAATACACGATCTCGAATATATATGATAGGATTGTGGTAAACGCACCAAATAAGCAGAAATGGCATGTCGTTGAACTTACACTAAAGCGTCATCCAAATAATGAGAACAGTGAAATCACGGATGATGTACGGCTGTATCTGCATTTTGAGTCGACAGATGCAGCAGCCAAAGACAGGGTTTTAAGATTCCTTAACATGAGGTTAGAGTGTACTCCATTAGAATTGAAGAGACCACTTCCGATAATGCTGAGAATGAACGGAGACACGATAGACACGCTTCTTGAAATATTGGCGGGAGGAGAAACTCCGCTCATGCAGCCAGGCCACCTGTATGTAATCGACGATGTCAGCTTCTTAAAAGAAGAGATAGTGCTCTTATATCATGATATAGATGACCATTCTGCAGTTATTAGCGATACGGCAAACTGTGCTCCGGTTAGCAAATCCAATAGTTTCCTCTCCTTCCTGTATCAGGATGCTGCGGAGCTTGAGAAAAAAATAAATGAAATAAACAGCCGCACGCCAATATCGAAGAAAATGAAGATAGCGAGAATAGAAACATATCAGAACACAAATCAGAAGGAGCCCCTTCCAGCTTATACTCTGGCAAGAACCTACGCATTGGCGCAGATGTTTTTCAAGAGAATGGAGCCGGACAACGACGGTGCCTATTCAGATACGAAAAATCGCAAGGTGTTTACGGTCAAATGCAATGTATATGATGGCATTCTGAACTACCGCTCTTATTCTATATCTTACGATGAAGACAGCGTTTTCACCAGCTCGGATGTGTTTGAGCTAAAAACAATAGACCTCGATGATAAGGATAAGATAGCGCATTTGATAACCGAATCGAAGGAATACCTTAAGCCAAAGATCCGCAAATGGCAATGACTATAAAAAATTTAAATACATGACAAGCGCCTCTGTTTTTCTGGACTCATAGTTAAAACACGATGGCCGTCAGGGATAGGAAATCCATTAGAGAGAATATTAAAAGCGCCTCAAGATAATTTTAAATATTTAGATGTAAGAAAAGCTGGCAGTGTTAACTATGACAAGCGCAACAGGTCACATTCCAACCCATGCTTACGAACCGATGGTTAGTAAAGTCGAGAACGTCCTCAGAAGAGATAATAGGATATCCGAACTGTACAGGAAAGGGAACAGGATAAGCATTCTGGTTAGAGGAACAACCAGCGATCCGGCGAGCGGGGTGGGGATACCTACAAAAGAGTATGTTGCAGACTTCTGGGCAGATAAAGAGGTTATCGGCGCGTCAGAGTTGCGGAAATGGGTTCTCGAGGCGTATGGAAAACAGAACTATAATACAGTAAAAGAACTGGCACAGCTTCTTGTGATGGATATAAGCAGGCATTACGGCATCGAGGTGTGTATAGTCATGGCATCTCCGGGAGAGTAATTCCTGCATTGTGAAAGTAGAAACACCATCTCGGCTTTTATCCTAAACGAATTACTCTGGTATCAGAAAAAGGGCACGAATCTTTTCTAGCATTGAGGGCATCCCTGTGTTCCAGATCTGTGTGTATTGCACCATTAGCGAAAGGTATAATAATCTGTATACTGTATATATACTACAGATGGTTTCATGAAGACTTTGATGATAACAGATGAAGTGTATGGAAGGTTGGCCATGATAAAGGGCGAAAGGAGCTTCAGTGAGCTCCTGAGTGAGATACTTTCGGAGGTTAAGAAAGAAAGAAATATTCGATTGATGAAGTTTTTCGGCATTCTAAGCGACAAAGAAGCTGATGAGATGAAGAAAAACGTCGCGGAATTCAGGAAGAATTTCAAGGTTCGACCATTATGAAGGCACTCATAGATGCTTCTGCCATAATAGACTTTATGCATGGCGACGAGAATCTGCGAAAGATCATTTCCGAGGTAGATGAGATATTCGTAAGCTCGCTTACGGCTTACGAGGTTTTAGTCGGCGAGAAGGAAGGAAAAAGAGCGACTGAGACCGATGCCTTCCTTGATGAGTTCATCAGTGTTTCATTTGAAAAGCAACATATGAAGAAAGCATGTGAAATAAGCAGGATACTGTCAAAAAAGGGGAAGATGATTAATCTGATTGACCTCATGGTAGCCGGGCAGGCGCTATCCATCGGAGCCGCAATAATCACGAATGATAGAGATTATGAACATGTGAGCGATATTTCTGAGCTAAAGACTATATTTGTCAGATAATCCTGATTTTTCTCAATCTTTCCTAGAAATTAGACACCCCTAGGTTTCTGCAAATCGAGGGAAGGAGGCTGCAAAATCACAATAACAGTTGCTGATTTTGTCAAAATCAAGCTGATTTAAATATCTGGAATGCTGTAAAATTATTATGGAAATGAATATGACACAACAACGCGCATTACCTAAACTTAGCCAAAATCCAATGCATTATCTTAGAGCGTACTGGTACATGGGCAATGCTATAAGAGAAGTTAAAGGCGCGACTGGCTTTAGGCCTGATGGCGTGCCAGAGCCTGTAATATACACAAAATACGGAAATAGGACGATAGCCCAACTTTATGATAAAAAAATGATAGTATGGGATCCAAAAGTCTCTCTGAGATCTGATGGGGACGTCATACCTCACGAAGTATTTCATTATGCCCAAGAGAGATATAGAGCAAGAAGCGGAGATCCTGAATCAGAGTTAAGATTTGTACTCTCGCAGGGCACCAAAGCAGGTGTTATGAGAGCGGCGGCGTTATGGAACGGTGCGAATGAAGCCGGCGCATATGTTTTTGGATACAGATCAATGTACAAGAGGCAGTATAGTAGTTCAGAATTAACAAAAAAGATACTACGAAAGCTTATCGAATGGAATGGAGGTCAGGACATAGACGAGATAAAAACAGAAGTTTTAGACCTGATCTTTATGAGAACCGAGCTAAAAAGTTATGAAGACCAAGAAGTGATGAGCAGGCTTTCTACACCCGTAATTGCCGCAATAATTCTCGAGCAGAACCACTTTGACGTCATAAAGACAGTGAATGATCTTTTGCAATCCCCAGATAAGACAATAGAGAGGATAAAAACACTCGGTTATGATGGAGCTCTTGCAAGCTTGGAAAATGCAAGAAACTTTATTATAAACTAAGAGCTGCATAGAACTCTTAAATAATATTAGTTCTTTAAATCGTCTTTAAAATGTGAACACTTCTTATGTTACCGCAAAGCCGGGCGAAGTGTTGCAAATGGGAAAGCTCCACTCAGATTTCGCAAACTTAAATTAGAAGATGATGGCAGTGCGTTTCTATATCCTATGAACAAAAGATGATATTGACGGAATCAGAGAGACTTTCTGAGCTCTGCAAAGAGGATAGATCCCTTTTAACATACGGAGTAGGCTTAAATCTAGCAGGACTTGGTTTAATATATACTATGTACGCGTATACCAAATATAAACTGAATCCATTATTTGAGAGAATCAAAACTTGGAAAACTGCCTTGATGGTCTACGCTCGATAGATGTAAAAGTGGGCAATCTGAGAACCTTGGCAGGAAAAGGCACTGACGGGAGAAAGGTTATGATGAGGTTTCCACAAATCGAGGGAAGGATGCTGCAAAATTACTAACTCCTATCAATATTTTGTAAATATTCATAGAGTTTAAATATTAGAAATAGCGCGTATTTGCCATAGTGATAAAATGATTAAAACTACAAAGAAACCTGAAGTAAAGGCAGACAGCTCTAATATAGTATCAAAACTTGAGACAAGGTTTAACATGATTGTTAATGATGGTGCACCGCTAGGTGAATGTGCTGTGCTTGCCGAAACACTGGCATGTGAGTATGCCAAAGAAGCGGAAAGGACAGCACGCTCCAATGAAACTGTCGAAGCAAAAAATCTTATTAACAAAAGCGCGGACTACTGGATACTTGCCTCGCAGTTTAGTTTAAGCTGCGGTAAAAAACTTTCAGACAAGGTTATAACTAGTGGAGCAGGTTACATCCTTTTTCTATCAAATCAGGGCTATAGAATAGATTGCTCTGAAGACAGACAATATGTTCTTGATGCGATTAGACTTCTGTACTGCGCTCAAATGTGCAACACCAAAAAAGACTTTGCAAATATGAACACTTATCTGTATGAGGCAAGTTCAAAATACATGCTGGCTTCCGCATGCCTAGAAAAAACAGATCATAAAAAGGCAGAGGACTATATCTGTTATGCAGATGAACTATTATTGGTTGTAAAAAAGGGGAAATTCAGCCTTCCGTGGGATAAAGTCACAATAGACCAGAATTCACTTAATCAGTTAAGCCGGTTGGAACATGATATACTTTAAGCCCAGATAGCTCTCTTCAACAAATATTTAGAATTTCTAACATCCTTCTAGCTAAAACTAACCTCGCTTGGGAACTCTTTCGCTTCCCTAAGCATATCCTGTAGAAAATAATCAAGAAGTTGTAAAGACCATATTAGCCATCGGCAAACTCATAAAAGAGAATATTTCTTAGAAATTCTAATATTTTTCTAGTGAAATCAAATATTCGCTATATTTGCGTCTGTTAGTATTATATATCGGCCCTATGTAAATAATTAAGAGCAAATACATCGTGCAGCAGAACGCAAATTAGAGCATGTTTTCTCCGTCGAAGACGTGTTAAAGTCGTGTTTCCGGGTATTCTAAAATATGCTTTCAAATTTATGGGTTTCGGTATTCTACATTCCAAAATATTGAGCCAAAATAATGCCTCACGAGTAAATCCATTTTCTTTTGATCTCTTTTTGCAATAATCCAGATAGGTTAACCGAAAAGGCGTGTTTTCCATTTTTGCGGAGTGGACGCCTTTTTCGGAATGTCTTTTTGTTCCGTTTGGATGGAATATGATTTTTTAAACATATAAAAAATCATTTTTCACTAAAATGGATTTAACTGATTTTAAGCACATTTTATCCTGGCACTGCAGTTCTATACCTCACAGGCTGCGGTGCAGTATCTTCAATCATAGATATTGGTGCTGATTGGAGTTGTTCTCCTTGCTCAGGTTTTCTTAACAGTACAGTGTATTCTCTTTTTGGTTTAATCTTTGCAGGAGATAAGACAAGATAATTACCAGAGAAAAACCAACCCCTAAGGTAATTTACGAACAGAAGCTCCCAGACCTGTCCATCACCATCTCTAGCGTGGTTTGATCCTTTAATTTTTATTCGTCTATGTACGTCAAGATCATAAAGTCCGCCTCCGACTTGCCCAACGTCAATAATGGGTCTTCCCGCTGGCAATGCTATTAAATCTTTAGCGTTCCGTTCGGGCTCATATCCATAATAGCCGTCCCCATAATTGGATGAATCTTGTTTTCCATCAGGGAATGGTATCTCACCTGGTCGTGGTACTAGTAAAAAGCGGTGTGCGTCTATATCAGCATGTAACAACGCCTTGCTATTAAGCGTGTCAAAAAGCCCAGCCAATTCTGCACCGGCCTTTCTTGCTATATCACGCACATCAAAAGGCGCCACTGCTCTAACTGCTAATACTGCTTCTTTTGCTGTAGTTGTTGGACTTGGCATAGTATCGAAACTTATCTATTTTTCATAATATTTATAGCTTATCTTTTCATAATATTTATAGCTTATCTAAACCAAGACTTTAATAGAAATGCTATAACGTTATTTTTTTAACCGTGCGAAGCTATATACCAAAGCTTTTTTATTCATACCCCAATGCCTTCTGTATTGATGGAATTTCATCCAGACTTGTTTGAATTCTTCAGGAGACTTAAATCCCTCCCGCTTGTATTGAGTAAGGAACGCCTTTTTGAGAGTCATTCTCTTAATGCTCGTAATCTTGAATCTCACACCAAGAACATCAAACGTATCGCCTTTATCTCCGTACCAATGTATTTGTGTGGTCGATTTCTTTTTACCCGAGAGCACTGCTTTCTTTAGTTTTAGGCCCTCTTTAGGATTACCAATACTAAACGATAACTTAGATTTTCCCATCTACTCATCCAACACTTTCCCAGAAATTCTAAGACTTTAATGAATAATCATCGAAAAGCACCAGACATTCCTTTCTCATGACACTCAGAGTGAATTTTATTCGCCCTTATTGCCTGTATTTCGCCGTGGGCTGTCGGATCATTATTTGGAAACACACTGCTATATTCACAAGCGAGCACTTTGTTGTTTTTTACTATGCAAGCCGCAAAAGGTATTTTGCCTCCCCTCCCTTTGTCGATCGCGAGTCGCATGAACTTTCTGTGGTCCATAAAAAGAAATAGAAGCGATTCTATAAAAATGTTACCCAAACTAACATTTTCATGGAAATTCTAACTTAATTTTATATCAACATCGCTGAGGATATATGCTTTGCAGCCAAATGTAAATCCTTCTCTTAATGTCTTTCCAGCCTTCCAAATCAAGTCAGTATCCAGATATTAGAAAAGTGCAGTAGTTATGCCAGCTGCAGGGGAGTGAATGGAAACACCTCCTGTATGCGCCTTAGCGCCCCCAATTCTATTGCTATCTCGCGCCTTGATCGCCCGTTTATGCATTCTCTGAGCAGCCTTTCGGCTACATCGATTTTCTGCTGTACTGCCCTGGCGAACACCTGCTCCGGCGGTTTTTCAATATCAAGCATGCTCTTATCCTCGTCTATGCCGCCCCAGTCTGCAAGCCTGCCATTGTCGAGACGTCCACTGCCTCTAAGCATTCTTGCAAAAAAGGTAGAATTGAAGCGCGCAAGTTGTATTCCTGTTCCGCCTTTCATTCCCGGATGGGTGCACTTCTGCTCGAACACCACCAATATTATCCTGCCCATATTCTTCTCATCCACGGTAAAGGTAAACCTTACCTGCTCATCTAGCCCATCTAGCGAAGCCTCACCTCTGAGAGTATAAGTTTTTGGTGTGCTTCCAAAATCATAAGATGTCCTCTCAAGCACCATTTTCCTCGATGTGACCCACGGAACCATTTAACCACAGGATAAGCTCAATATTGTCAGATATTTATACCTTTTCCAAGCCCAGGCTTTGTATAAAAACTCAATCTCGTATAAGAAGTCGTTTCTTCTGCTTTGATCCCTGAAGCCCCAATGCCACTCCCCGGGCCTGGGCTTTGGTCCTGCATAACAGCAATCAGTACGGGCTCTCCAGCTTCCCTGCGTCTGCCGCTCTCTTGTACTTCCGCACGAAGTTTTCCACAGCCACTCTCGTGTGCCCGTCATAGGCCTTGAGATAGGAGGCAAGCTTCCTCCTGTCCACCGCCTTCAGTAGCCCGCTGTAGTCCTGTATCGGCAGCCTTATCTTATAGAAAAAGAGGTCTATCAGCGTCTTCTCCGGATCGGAAACCGGGACCTTCATTCCCCCAACAACCAGAATGTCAAAGCCAAAGAAGCGTTTCGGGGTCAGGTGGTGCAGTTTCACACCCACCTTCCCGCCAAAAATTAATATGCCAGATTTCCTTATCTTTTTCAGCGTTATTATCTCCGGCCTAGAGTTCTGTGTCCAAAGCTCCCTAAGCGTCAGCGCATAGAGCGTCCCGTAATAGAACGGTTGGAATGCGAATCCGGAAACGCGCTCATCCACTGTTGCCGAATAGACTCCCCTAACCACTTGATGTATCCGCCCTGCGCGCTTCATGTGCGAAAGCAGCCTCGCAACGTTCGCCGCTTTGGCTTTCCTCCCTAGGAAGAGCCTTACGTCCCTGTTCGTGAACACTGGATAGCCAGAAAATTTCTCCATTATACTGGACGTTGTGGTCATGCAAGCCACTCCCTTATCGATTTCAGCATCAGCTCAAGGCTAGGCGGAACACCCGATATTATGAGGCTGCCGAGGCTCCTCATATCAGGAGGCGGGCTCTTCTGGATCCTGTCTACAAGCCTTTCTAGCCTTTTCTCTAACGCGAGGTCTGGTTTTCGCTCGATTATGCCGGTCAGATGGTATATATCATAGAGGTCCTGCACCTCGGGCTGCTTCACCTTACTAGCATTGTCCATCTTGTCCTCATACGCGGTTATCTTTTCCTCAAGCAGTTCCAGCGGCTTCAGCGCCATCACTATCATCTTGCTTCCGTCCACGCGGGTATATTCCGCCTGTGTGCCCCGCTTGTACCTGTAATTGATGTCTATCTTCATCTTCTTGTTTGATTCCACAAGGATTTGCGATGTGTCTGTTTCCCTCCTATAGCTGCTGCTCTTCGTAGTGAATCCACTGTCCTTCAGGAACTTTATAAAATTTTTGTGTGCAATCTCCCTGTCGCTCCCAGCATCGAAGTAGAGATCGACGTCCCTGGAGAACCTGTTGCCGCCATAACACCGCCATATTGCCGTGCCTCCATGGAAAGTCATATTTGGATATGCGCTGTAAAGTAGTTCGACAAGAACATCTTCCAGCCTGGCTTTGTCCCTTTTATCGGGGTCTTGTATCTCCATTTCACCACTTTTTAAAACTACACTTAATTACATATTATTGTAATTATATGTAGTTCAATAAATATATATACTTTTACTTTTTGTTACGTTTTATTGTAGTGATCCATATTTGTATAAACGACTTAGATGCGAACTCCCAACCTTAAAAACTTGCTTATCCTTTGAAATGCTCCCTGTGGAGTTCCGCGATGCACCTGTCCATTATTATATTCTTCATCTGCAACTTTCTCTTCAGCACCATCCCTTCTAAAGATGTGTACCTGCTTAACGCCACGTACAGTTGTCCGTGAGCGAACGTTCCATCTCCGATGTCTATGGCTACATGGTCAAACGTCTTCCCTGGTTTTTGTGTATGGTGACAGCCTCTGCCGCATCAATGGATATTGAGTAAAGCTGCCGTTTTTGCGGATACTTACTTTTTGTTGGCATTATCGTAAGAGAGCTTGGATTTCCCCATGTGCTGTTGAATCGTTATTTAGAAATACGCTACTATACTCACAAGCAAGCATAACTGGCAGTCTATTTAAACTTTTAGTGGCCCAAGATAATGGGAATGGCGTTATGATACTCGGTTTTACAGAAATAGATCTTGACAGAATTGCTGCAGAATGGATGGATTATGTGATAAGAAAAGGCTATTGTGTACCTGAAGACAAAGAAAGGGCAGAAGAGAACGGTTGTATAGACGAAGTGGATACTGCGAAAGTAAGTGATTTGGCGAAGAAAAGGAGAGTTCAGCAGCCCGGAATTATGGGCGCAGGTAGAAGCAAGGCCGTAGCACTACTGACACCTCTCGGTGTCGCAAAGGGATGAACATGGACTATTATTACGTTTATGGGGTGCTTTTTGCTTTTGTTGCCCTTGCATCCTGGGGAGGCGGCGATTTCCTGATACAGAGAACTACGCGACATCTTGGAGACTGGGAGACCCTCTTCCTCATAGTTGCATTTGGTAGTGTAGTGCTGTTTCCGTTTGTCTACACGCAGATAACAAGCTACCTTAGCGTCGTGTTGGTGCTTGCGGTGCTGTCGACCGGAGTTTTATTGAGTTTTGTTGCTTCGATGTTCGACCTAGAAGCACTTAAAAGGGGGAAGATAGCCGCTGTTGAACCGATACTTGCCCTGGAGATTCCGGTAGTCGCTGTTTTTTCACTCGTGATG
This sequence comes from Microcaldota archaeon, assembly GCA_021799475.1. Classification (GTDB taxonomy): domain Archaea; phylum Micrarchaeota; class Micrarchaeia; order Micrarchaeales; family Micrarchaeaceae; genus JAJZYD01. Next base: position 99,422 of record JAJZAJ010000002.1, read on the forward strand.
CTGAATGAGGTTTTGCAGCCTATCGAGATTCTTCTTGTCGCGCTGATTGTTCTTGGCCTCATCTTTGTCTCGCTCAAGTCAAAGCACTTCAAGTCTATAAGGCTTGAGGAGGGCGTCTTCCTTATGGTTGCCGCGGCGGTGCTCTGGGGCGCTGCCGCTTTCTTCGTGGGGTGGGGCGCGCGGATATCGAATCCGTTCATGGTAAACTGGTACATATCCATAGGTATGACAGCGTTCACCTTCGGCTATCTGGTGCTGAAACGCAATGTGAAAGATATGGCGAGTAAAGTGTTCAGATTTCCAAGACTTGTATTGGCAACCTGTACGCTAGATACTATAGCGTGGGTTGCCTATGCTTATGCTTCCGTATTCATACCTGTCACTATAGCAGTTGCGCTGTCGGAGAACTACATTGGTGTAGCCGCCTTGCTCGGACTTATCGTAAACAGGGAGAGGCTTCTGGCAAGGCAGAAGGCAGGTTTCCTCTTTGCGCTTTCTGGGGCTGTGTTACTCGCGCTTTTCATAAATGGAGTCTAAGCCAATTATAGCGCAAACAAAACCCAAAGACAAAATGAAGAAAGTAATAGAATTGCAGAGACAGGAAGATTGTTGCGATGATAAGTGATGGAGTAAACGGTGCGCCGGCGCTGACAGAAGCTGATTTAGGAATTGCGATTGGGGCTGGAACAGAGGTAGTAATACAAGCAGGCGGAATAATTCTGGTAAAAAACAATATCTACGATGCAGTCATTGCCCTACGCAAACAATAAGCATTTATAATATAGCGTTAAAATGGTTCCTATGGAAACTGAGGCACCGAAAGGTTTCACATTCAAACCCGCATATATAGCAATACTTGCAGTTATAATTGCGGCTGTGATAGGATTGATTTATATGGTAGCAAACAGCAACGCAGCCAATGTTACTGTTGCGGTAGGAGACAACGTGAGCGTATTCTATACAGGTACATTCACGAACGGCACGGTATTTGATACTAATCTTGGTAAACAGCCTCTTAATTTCACTGTCGGCACAGGACAGATGATAAAAGGATTTGATCAGGCAGTCATAGGGATGAAAGTAAACCAGACAAAAACAGTGACGCTCACTCCGGATGAAGCATATGGTCCGGTGAACCAGAGCCGTATCGTGACAGTACCTAGATCGCAGTTCGGCAATTCAGTAATCGCCGTAGGCATGCAGGTGCAAACCCAGAATGGTGCTGTCGGCACGATCAGCGCATTTGACGCAAACACTGTCACTGTTGACTTCAATCCTGCGCTTGCCGGCCAAACTCTGATATTTACGATAAAAGTAGTGTCTATACAGAAATGACGTAATTCTGCTTCCGATATTCTAGACATACGGAAACATAAAGAAATAAATATTATAATGATTCACTCAGACAGTGAAAATAGCCAAAGTGAATTAAATGGGAATAGAATCAACCATAGTTAATTTAGACGATGCAACGCGAAGGAGAACTGATGCCATCGAAGCAGGATGGAGATATAAGGTAGATACCCAAGGGTTTGTATTTGTGACAAACGCAAAGAGAGCAAAGGATGAAGTGTATACTTTTGATGTGACTGGAAGGCGTTATCATGTAATCGACTTTGACAGGCTGCGGGAAAAGAGAATAGATGCGGAAAAACTCTTTAACCTAAACAGGTCAAATGGATTCATATTTACATATGAAAACGGAAAATCTGACCGCCTTGCTGAAAAGTTCGAGGAACTTTTTGAGAAAGCAGGCAATAATAAGGATAGCAGCATTGCAATGATGTTTGATAAAATGCTTGTGTCATGCGGGTTAAAACATAGCGAAAAATGGAAGAAAGAGAGTGAAAGGCGTCTGATAAGGATGCAAAAGAGGATAGCGGAAACAAGGAAAATTGAGGCTTACGATAAGATATTGGATAATATGAGGGAGCAGTTTACCCCGTCTGAGAACCTACAGCATGCGCTGGATAAACTTAGGATATCGGAAAGTGAAAAGATTCGGCTGCTGAGTTCAGGCTATATAATCATAGATGACGGGATAGCATTTGAAAAAAGATATCCTGAATATAAGGAGGAGAACAGCCCGATAGGAATGCTGACGTATAATGGATGGGATACTACGGCAAAATCAAAATTAGACCTGTTGATCAGGAGTGTGTTTGGGCTTGACAAGAAAAATATGATAGTTTACCTTCAGGATGAAAATATGAAAGCAGGCGTTACACTAGAATTCAAAAGGTTATTTGATAACAGCCAATATCGCGATAGCCGGGGACATAGGGCACAGTTCGCAATAGTGCTAAGGCAAAATGGTTTTAAGATCGCATTCAGCACAAAAAACCTTAGAAGAAACTGAAGATATCAGAATAGAAGCGAAGCTGAAGTGATTTAATTAATCAAAAATAATTTAATTAATCAAGAATCAGAATTTTTCATTTAACGCTTCTATGGCCTTCGCTGATACCCGTAATTTATTTGAGTAGGAACTCCATAGTTGACAGGTGGAGGAGGCGGGGGCGGAAGCCTTTGCACTGGAACCTGTTGGATTGATTGTGTACTTATAGCACCAATGAATGGATAGCTAGCCTGCTGGTTCTGTGCAGCGTTCTTTCCGCTTTTGTAAATCGCGTTTGACACGGCTAACATTATAGCCAATGAGGCTACGCCTTCGATTAATAGGACTGTAGATCCGGTAGCTAGAGCTGAAATTATAGTTATAGATTCAGCTATGGAAGAGACTACCGCCACGAGGATGCCGACAGTCTTCCTCGTTGCTCCCTGCGCACCTCTTTCATTCCGCAAAATGTGCCTGTGATAGTCATGTTGCTCTGTATTAGTAGTCGTGCGCATGGCCATTGTGTTTGTAGTTTCCAGTTCAGTCCGGTAAAGTGATTTGGCGTAGCAGGTTTGCCGTTCTTCTTGCATCTTTAACGTAAAATCCATGCCATTCACTATATCTACTTATCTTCTGATAAATTCCTCCTATGCTCATGGCTGCTTGCCCTTCTGTGCCGGCGCAGAAAGCATTTTCATACCATTCTGTTTATCCAATACTATAGTTGCTCCGTTGTTCCTTTTGACAATATCATTTATGTGATTTTTGAAGAATTCAAGCGCCTCAAGATTTCCTTTTTGAATTTCTCTCTTGTATACGGCGCAGGTAGAGCACTTGTGTGGCTTTTTTTCTTCTGAGACGTGGCTATCGAAAAACTTCAGTATTACCTTTTCTTTTCTTACATTGTTTTTCATATTAACACGTTTACATCTGGAACTTATCCGTATACTCATTATACATGAATACCGATAGGGATATGACCGCATCATTGCCATTTTCTTCTGCAGTAAGAGTTATGACTGCATTGTCTGGCATGTGGTTGCTTTTATCAGCAGATCTGACACGCAACGTAGCGCTCAACGCAGACATGCATGCGAGATAGCTGGAAAACACTCTCGCGATCTGCTCGACATATGTCTTGTCCGATTCAGACATTTTATTTACAGGTATGCTGCTAAGCGGTTTGTGGTTCCTAATGGATGTCCTGCGCAGGAGCTCCCAGCCAACTTTTCCATTAATTTCCTTTATTTTGAATGAGCCTCCAATCTCTCCGGCGATCTGGCTTACGTTTGCAAGATCATCATACATTGTTGATACTGGCGACTCGCCATAATGAGGAGTCGAAATAGTTGTTCTGATGGTTATTTTTCCATCGTTAACTGTTGCATCTATAGGTTTTTCTCTTATAGCCATGTTATTACCTTGATTCTATATAAGCAAATTCCTGATAATCTCTTGATAATCCTATGTCTTTTATATAATATTTATATGTGCGTGGAATATAGTATTGCTTTTTGCATTTTTTACCGCAGCGCGCTTTCTATACTGCTTGTTTCCGTTCTGAGCTTTTTCAACTGCTCAGAAAGCAGTTTCCTTACCGCCACTTCTATGATGCATCTCTTGTTATATCTGTAGGATATCATCTGTTTTATCTCAGTAAGCTCCGTTAAGTAGTCAATCATCTCCTCTTGTCCGTCGCCTAGGTCCTTCCAGTCAACCACTTTCCGGGTTGCTGGTTTTCCGCGCTCGTCAGTGACGGTATAGATATCCATAACAGGTTTACAGTCTATCTTTCCTCCGAACCTTGCATACATTTCTATCGTACTTTTTCTTAGCTCTATGAAATAATTAACTGCAGCGCGCTCCATATCCACCGCGCTCTGGTATCTGATATGTAAAATTGGGTGATGGTTTGAAAAGCGATAAAATTTTTCATTTATCGGTTTTATCTCCTGTAGGCTGGTGGCTTCTATTATTGCCGTTTCCAGCGGCTTTGCCTTGAAATTTGGTTTTTCTGAGAACATATAGTAGGCACCTTTACAATTATCCTATATCCTATATGTCGTGGCAAATATTTATATCTCGTGAATTATATCAAAATTGCTATGTTGTTTTGTGATTTTGGAACCCCTAAGGATAAGGGGTCGACAGGAGCAGCTGGCAAGCCGGCAAACCGGCTCGCCGATATGATCTGATATACCATATGCACATTACAAACATTATACATAATGCGATCTTCAATGGACTAAGCCTATGATGATCACTCCTATCGTTATAATTACACCACCCACAATCCCTTCTGTAGTATAGCTGTCTATCAGCACGCCAGCAACAAGCACTAGAACCACATCAAGATATGTGAATGTATTTATGAAATTCCTTGTCAGTATATCCCGCTTTCTGGTGCTTTCTTTCTCTAGCTTCATTGCGTGCATTTCCGTACCGACCGCTATCGAGAAAACAAATCCGGCCGCTACTGCAAGCAGAGAATAATAAGATAGTATGAATTTGTAATCCAGCAGCAGAAGAACGATGCCCATAAGCAGGTCCAGGATTGATAGGGATAGCAGTTTTAGCCCCTCTCCATGCTTTTTTAAGTCGTATAGGAGCCCATAGAATCCAAGGCCGCCACTGACTGCGATGCCGATTATGAGCGGCAGTGTTGAGATATCAAAAGAATAGCCGTGGCTCTCAGCAAAAAATGTCCCGATGGAAACAAGAAGAACCCCGATAGCAAGAAGCAGCAGCTCACTGGCTGAAAGCTTCTTACCATATCTTACAATATCGACTGATAAAAAGACTATAGTGCTAATGGCTGTTAAAGGATACACGCTGGTAAGAGTCAGTGATTTGTATGCCATCAGTACCAGCGTTATTGAAATGACTATTGAGAAAGCACCGGCTACGCTTATCCATTTTTTCCCTATCTTGACTTTGCTGTCAGTAAGCTCCGTCCTATAGAATCTTGCCTGAAGCAGCGAACCTGCGAGTATGCCTATAGACATAAAGATTATTGCTTCGGCAAGCGGCAGAGCGCTTACAGCAGCATAAGCTCCGACAGCCTGGATTGCATATGCAATGGTGCTCAAAATAAGAAATATTATTACTACCTTATTCGGAAGTTTATCCTTTAATCCTTTCAAATTAGAAACATATTTCATGCTGCCCATTTTTTGCATAGATATTGATGGTGCCTGCCAATCCCTTTTTGAACACGGGCATCTTATGCATTCCGATTTTATATACCTTCCATGTTTTGACTGAGCTCCTATTTCCATTTTTTCCATTTTGCGGCTTCTGCGCTTTTAAAAAGCGAAGCTATTTAATGATTTCTCTTTAAATAATATACAGTCCAAGCTGTCGAGGTAGTCTTATTTCTGTATTTTTCTGGTGAGCTGTTGGTCGCGCGCGAACTGATTCCGGAACACAAATTGCTCAGCGAAAGCGAAGCCAAAAAAATAGCCAAGGAATTCAGCATTACTTTAGATAAGTTTCCGAAAATCCTTGAGTCTGATCCCCAAATACAGAAGCTTGGTGCAAAATCCGGCAGGCTGATACAGATAAACAGGAATGATGACGGTAAGAAATACGTTGCTTACAGGTACGTTATCAAGGGATGATTCCCTCAGGCGATAATTATGGATGAATATGACTATTTTAACACCGATGGCCACACGATACTCGAATCGTATCTTGCATCGACATCGCTTGTCCACCAGCAGATTGAAAGCTATAACAGATTCATAAGGATGGGGATACAGAAAATAGTAGACAGTCAGAAAATGATAGAACCTGATGTATCAGGATTTGCGATAAAGTTTGGCGCAATAAGATTGGAAGCGCCTGTCATAATAGAAGCCGATAGCTCAAACAGACGGATAATGCCAAATGAAGCCATCGCGAGGAACCTTACTTATTCAGCTCCTGCATACATAACATATACTCCAATAATATCTAATATAGAGAAACATGATGCAGCTGGCGAAGCATTCATCGGAGAAATTCCTGTCATGGTAAAGAGTGACCTATGTTACACACACAACATGACAGCTGAACAGCTTGCGGACGAGGGCGAGGATCCTGACGACCCCGGAGGCTATTTCATAATCAAAGGAAACGAGAGGGTTCTTGTAGGGATAGAGGACCTTGCACCGAATAGGATAATATGCACAAAGGAGAAGGATAACACAGTAACCAGCAAGATATTCTCAACTACAGTATCGTTCAGGGCGCGCTGCAGCGTTACAAGAGATGAATACGGAGTATTCAAAGTTCTCTTCCCGACGATATCTAAGGGATTCGACATTGTACTTGTGCTCAGAGCGCTTGGAATGCAGATAAAGGACATGACAGAACAGATGTCCAGAAAAGAGATAGCAAATGACATGTTGATAAACATTGATCTGAGCAAAGCGAAGGACATGGGCCCTTCAGATGCAATACTCGAACTTGGAAGGCTTTCTGCACCGAACCAGGCAAAGGAGTACCAGCAGAAAAGGGCCGAAATGCAGCTCGACACCTACATACTACCACACCTAGGAACGACACCGGAAGTAAGAAAGGAGAAGGCAAGGTATCTCGTGAGGATGGCTGAGAGGGCATCGCTTGTTGCTTATGGACGCGTAAAACCTGATGACAAGGATCACTATGCCAACAAAAGGGTAAAGCTTGCTGGAGACTTGATGGAGGAGCTTTTCAATAATGCATTCAAGTTCCTGGTAAGGGATATAAAATACCATGTGGAAAAGACGACGGCAAGGGGCAGGAGGCTCACTGTAAGGGGCAACATAAACGCTGATACCTTGACTGAAAAGATTCTCTACTCTATGGGTACGGGATCGTGGCCAGCTGGTCAGACAGGGGTTTCACAGCCGATGGAAAGGATTAACTTTGTCAGCACCCTATCGCATCTCAGAAGGATAAAGAGTCCGCTTGCAAAGAAACACCCTCATCTCGCTGCCAGGGATGTACACGGAACACATATAGGAAAGTTATGCCCGTCTGAGACTCCGGAAGGAACAGAGGTAGGACTTACAAGATATCTCGCGATAATGAGCAGAATGTCCGTTGGCGCAGACCATGCAATGCTTGAGTCAGTGCTGAAATCGATAAACGGGTTTGAGAAACAGGAATGAAAAGTGATATTTAGATATTTTATATACTGTGTGTATTAGAGTTGAGAGTAAAATTATGAAATGGTGCAACGATGACATCTGAAAGCACGAAATGCTATGTATACTTAGACGGAAAGGCGATAGGTACCGTAAAGGACGGAAAGGCTTTCGCGGAAGAGGTTAGAAGGAACAGGAGGCTTGGGGTCATATCTGCGGAAATCAATGTCGCGTACCTGAAGAAGCTTTCGGAAGTCCATATAAATGCAGACAGGGGAAGGGCAAGGAAGGCGTATATTATTGTGGAAGATGGAAAGAGCAAGCTTACTCCGGAAATACTAGAGAAGATAAAAACTAAGGAAATTGATTTCAATTACCTGCTCAGAAAGGGCATAATAGAATATCTGGATGCGGAGGAAGAGGAAAATATATTAGTAGCGTTGTCTGCCGATAAAATAACGCCAAAGACTACGCATCTCGAGATTGAGCCTGCTTCGATGTTCGGTCTTACGTTCACTGCAAACGTATTCCCCGAAACAAACAGTGCCGGAAGGCTGCCGCTTGCGAGCAACCACATGAAACAAAGCCAGGGGCTTTATGCCGTCAACTTCAACAAGAGGTATGATGCAAGGGCTTACCTGCTCTTCTATCCGCAGGTGCCGATAATAACCAGCGTAGGCTACAGGACTCTGAAGCTGCAGAGACACCCCGCCGGACAGAATTTCGTCATTGCGCTATCAACTTACTATGGATACAATATGTCTGACGCTCTCGTACTCAACAAAGCTGCGGTAGACAGAGGTCTTGGAAGGAGCGCATTCTTCAAGACTTATGCTGATGAGGAAAGGAGGTATCCCGGAGGACAGCAGGATTATTTCAAGACTCCGGCAGCCACTACCGAAGGATACCTGGGAGAGCACGCATATGCGAAACTCGGTGAGGACGGCATAATCGAGCCGGAAATGAACATCAAGGAATCTGAAGTGCTGATAGGAAAGGTATCACCGCCAAGGTTCCTTGAGGAGCAGACAAGCTTTGGAGTGGGGGAAGAAAAGAGCAGGGATAATTCCGTAACGCTGCGTACTGGAGAAGAAGGAGTAATTGACAGCGTAATGGTAAGCGAGACGACTGGTGCGACAAAAATCGTTAAAATAAGAGTCAGGAGCATAAAGATACCAGAGCTTGGAGACAAGTTCGCCAGCAGACACAACCAGAAGGGAGTGGTTGCTCTCGTCGCAGACCCAAAGGATATGCCATTCACAAAAGAAGGGATAATACCAGATATAGTATTGAACCCGCACAGCCTGCCTTCCAGAATGACCTTCGGCCACCTCCTCGATATGCTCGGAGGAAAGTCCGGATCAGTGGCCGGCAAGCATTTCGATGGCACTGCTTTCTCTATGAACGGCCACGATAGGATAGACCAGTACAGCCGTCTGCTTGAGGAACACGGCTATGATAAATTCGGCGATGAATACCTGTACGATGGCAGGAGCGGAAAGAGATATAGTGCAAGGATATACACAGGAGTGGCGTACTTCAACAAACTAACACATATGGTAAGCACAAAACTCCAGGTAAGGAGCAGGGGACCTGTGCAGATACTCACGCACCAGCCTACTGAAGGGAAACCGAGAAAAGGAGGCCTCAGGTTCGGTGAAATGGAGCGTGACGCATTAGTGGGCTACGGTGCCTCGTTGCTGCTCAAGGAGAGGATGCTTGATCAGTCTGACAAAGCCCCTATATGGATATGCAGGGAATGCGGTGACATTGGGTACTATGACCATATAAAGAACCTGCCAGTATGCCCAACTGACTCTGGAAACAATCTTGAGCTCATAGAAATAAGCTATGCGTTCAAGCTGTTCCTTGACGAAATAAAATCACTGCACATACTGCCAAGGATAAACCTCAAGTCTGAGGCATAGGTGAAAGCATGCAAGCCGAGATAATAGATAATATAAGATTCACTACGATATCGCCAGATATGATAAAGAAGATGAGCGTAGCCAAGCTCATAGTGGCTGACACATATAACGAGGAAGGCTATCCGATAGATGGAGGCCTTGTGGATCAGAGGCTCGGTGTTATAGACCCAGGGCTCAAGTGCAAGACATGCGGCGGAAGGGCGAAAAGCTGCCCGGGCCATTTCGGCCATCTGGAGCTCGTCAGACCCGTTATACACCCGGAGTTCTCGAAGACGATATACTTGCTGCTGCAATCCACGTGCCATTCCTGCCACAGGATATTGCTTACCGAAGAACAGGTGTCTGATGTAAAAGCTGCAATAAAGAGCTTTTTTGTAGAAGACGTGCCGGATGAAAACGGAACCACTGTCGACATTACATCGCTTGCGACGACAATAGAGGATAGTGACAACAGGCTTGCTCTATTCAAAAAGCTTAAAGCAGTCAAAAAATGCCCGTATTGCGGCACTGTACAGCAGAAGAAAAAGTTTGAAAGACCTACCTTCTTTTACCTTAACAACAGCAGGATGAAGCCTGATGAAGTCCATGACTGGCTCTCCAAAATAAGCGATGCGGATGTAAAGTTACTTGGTATAGATCCTGCGGCAACAAGGCCTGAATGGTTTGTGCTTACCACCCTGCTTGTGCCTCCGGTAAACGTGAGACCTTCCATAACACTCGAATCAGGAGAAAGGAGCGAGGACGACCTGACGCACAAATTACTTGACATTATAAGAATAAACCAGAGGCTCGAGCAGGATATAGATGCCGGAGCGCCTCAGATAATAATAGACGACCTCTGGGAGCTTCTGCAGTATCAGGTCACTACATACTTTAACAATGAGACTCCAGGTGTTCCTGTAGCGAGGCATAGGAGCACAAGGCCTCTCAAGACGCTTGCGCAGAGGCTGAAGGGTAAGGAGGGCAGGTTAAGATACACTCTCTCTGGTAAGAGGGTGAACTTCTCCGCAAGGACCGTGATATCGGTTGATCCTACACTGACAATAAACCAGGTAGGTGTGCCATTAAAAATTGCCGAAAACCTTACAACCCCGTTTTATGTGACGCTCTGGAATATTGATGAGGCAAAGAGGCTTATCCAGCGCACTGAATATCCTATGATAATAAATGTGATAATGAAGGACGGTACAAGGAAAAGATTCACTGAGACTAACAGAGATGAAATCCTCAAGGCGCTGGAGCCGGGACAGATATTGGAGAAACAGCTTGTCGATAACGACCTTGTACTCTTCAACAGGCAGCCGACATTGCACAGGATATCTATAATGGCTCACGAAGCCAAAGTGCTCCCTGGAAAGACCCTCAGGCTAAACGTGTCTGTCGCATTCCCGTACAACGCTGACTTCGATGGAGACGAGATGAACCTCCATGTCCCTCAGTCATTGGAGGCGCAGGCAGAAGCAAGGTATCTCATGCAGCCTAAGCTGCAGTTCCTCAGTCCGAGAGACGGCAGGCCTATATTGTTCGCCAAGGAGGACGAGCTTGGAGGGATGTTCTTCCTCACTAGGGATGGAGCAGAATATTCTAAGGAGGATGCCTGCAGGATGCTTGCTTCCGTAGGGATCAACGAACTGCCCAAGCAGACCAAGGATGGGACATACACCGGCAAAGGCATATTCTCCATGATACTTCCGAAGGACCTTGATTTTGAGTCGAAAACATCAAGCGGCAGAATCGCCATCAGGAAAGGGGAGCTTATAGAGGGGGTAATAGATGAGAAGAGCATGGGCGGGGGCGGTGCCCTTATTATCAAGATATTTGTCGATTACGGCCCGGATGTTGCAACGGCAATACTTGCAAAGACCTCAAGGCTTGCGCTCGGGGCCGCAGCTCAGGGAGGGCTTACCATAAGCATTAGGGACTATTACAATACAGAGAAACTTGATAAGGAAAGGAAGATTATAGCTGACCAGGTAGAAGCAAAGGCTATGGAGCTTGTGCAGAAATACAAGGAAAAGAAGCTGGATGCGCTTCCTGGATACACAAGGAAGGAGACTCTCGAGATACTTGTCATGGCGCAGCTTGAGGAAGCGAGGCACCTGGCAGAGCAAAGCCTGCAGAAAGAGCTGACTACAGAAAATAATGCGTTCCTGATGTCAAAGGTAAGGGCGAGGGGCAATATAGTCAACATGGTCCAGATGTCTATGTTCCTTGGGCAGCAGGCTGTCAGGGGCAGGAGACCTTCGAGAGGCTATTCCGGGAGAATACTCCCGTATTTCAGGAAAAACAGCAGCAACCCGGAAGCAAAGGGGTACATCAAGTCATCATTCTTCGACGGGCTTTCCCCGACGGAATTCTATATGCACGCAATAGGTTCAAGAGACTCGTCAATGACGAAGTCGCTGATAACTGCTGTTTCCGGCTACCTGCAAAGAAGGCTCATAAATGCTATGCAGGATTTCTACGTTGATGAAAACAGCAGCGTAAAGGATGCCAGCGGTGCGTTGATACAGACAGTGTATGGAGGTGACGGAGTCGACCCGATGAAAGAAAGGGTCGCGAAGAACAAGATGCAGAAGACAGCATGATGTATAGAAATATATAGGATATGCTGATGAGAGAGGAAAAGAAACAGAGTGATATTATGGCAACGGAAAGAAAGAATGACGGGATAGATGTCGTGCCTGGGGAAGCTGTGGGGGTCATAGCCGCACAGAGCATAGGGGAACCTGGGACGCAGATGGTACTGAGGACTTTCCACTCTGCAGGCATTTCTTCAGTTATCACCACAAAGGGTTTGCCGAGAATCATAGAAATAGTCGACGCCAGGAAAAAACCGAAAGCGCCAACCATGGAGATAGCTCTTGAGAAGGATATAGAGAAGAAATACGAGAAAGTGAGAAGCGTATGGAGGGCCATAGAAGAGGTCAAGGCACGCCAGCTGATAAGCAGTTTTGACGAAGACCTCAAGAACAGCACATTGGTTCTGCATCTCGACAGAGACAAGCTTAACTTTTATGAGACCAATGGCAGGCTCATTGCATCAAGACTGGCTAAACAGGAAGGGGTTCATGTAGAGCTTGTTGGCCCGGAGACGATAAAGGTAAAATTCAAGGGCAAGACGGTGGAAGCTACAAGGAGGGCATTCATAAATGTTCTAGGCGCGACGGTAATAGGGGTCAAGGGAATAATGAAGGCCAATATACAGCAGGAAGGAGAGAGCTTCTACATCGCAACGTTCGGCAGCAATATGGAGGAGGTTATGGCTATAGAAGGGGTCGATAAGTGGAACCTTTACAGCAATGATATTTTTGAGGTTATGCGCGTCTACGGCATCGAAGCAGCAAGAAACCTTATAGCGAGGGAGCTTGCGACAATAATAGATGAGGAAGGATTCACTGTCAGCTACAGGCATCTTGCGCTTGTGGCAGATGCTATGACATATGACGGCACAATAAGGAGCGTGGGAAGGCACGGAGTTGCCGGACGGAAGGAATCCGTATTCGCAAGAGCCGCTTACGAAGAGACCGTAAAGCACATTGTAAACGCCAGCGTTTTTGGTGAAAGAGATTTCCTGAAGGGAGTGGCAGAAAATATACTGATAGGCAAGCAAATAGGACTTGGCACAGGAAACGTTAAGCTTGCTATGAATAAGGATGACCTGAAGAAAGTAAAGGGGGTCAGAAAGAAGGAAGAAGCCAAAGAAAAGGAATGAAATCTCTTTGTGTTTTGGAATGATAAATGGCTGGTTGCAATAAGGTTAAATTACTTTGTTAAGCAACTATTTCTGTTTTGGTGAAAATATGCAGCAGGAAAGACCTTTTGATTTGTTGAACAAGATGCTGGGAAAGCAGATGATGGTGAGGCTGAAGGGAGGCACACATATAAGAGGCACCCTTGTGTCCTTCGATATACACATGAACCTTGTTATACATGACGCGGAGGAGGTCGAGGACGGGGCAGCAAAGGCCAAGATAGGCACTCTCCTTCTGAGGGGAGGCAACATAATATATGTGTCTCCGGTCTGAGGAATGCAACCTCTTTTATGGATTATTGTTGCTGCTTCTTGCGGGCTTGTAGCGTAACGGTAGCGCACCTGCATGGCATGCAGGGGGTTGCGGGTTCAAATCCCGCCAAGTCCACCATAATTTTCTAATAGTAGATCAGAGATATATGCAGAATCACGAACTCCTATAGTAATTCTATCATTTTTCACAATCTTTATATATTTCTGATACGTTTACTACTATGAGGTAATATTATGGTAAAAATAACCAGAGAAATGGCCGTGCCGGTAGAAAAAATAATCCGTCAAATGAAAAGTAACAGTTTAGATCCTGCTGCGATGGAGAGAGATGCCAGCGAACTACTGCGGATATTTGGAGAGCGGGCGAACAAAGGATTTGAGAAGCGAATGAACGGGATAGATCCACTCGCCGTCCCTGCATCGCGTGACTTGATACGCATAGAATTTGACACTATGAATAAAAAAATATTGACCAACAGCATAGATTATAAGTTGATGGACAGCGACCTCAATGAATTGATAGGGACATTTGTTGAGGCGCTTCAGGTAGCAGCTGCTGCAGAAGCTGCTGAAGCAATAAGCAGACTCCACGAGCGAATCTTTAATCTGTAAGTTTTAGCGAGCCATATCTATAATATGCTGTGACATTATGTCGACTAAGCTTTGGACAACAAAAGGTTATGGGAAATGGCTCCCTTTGCCAGAAAGTACAGACGAACAAGGTAGGAAAATAGAGCGCTGCTTGGTCATATTGGATCCAGGTGCCGACACCGGAATGTCTGTCGGCAGAGACAAGAAAGACAAGGATAACTTGAGACCACACCCGGATACCACGCAAGAGAAGATGACTGTCATAGACTATGTAGCGCCTAAAAGCCAAAGATTCACGATAGCCACAATAGTAAGAAGGTTCAATACTGGAGCTGAAAATGATGATGGTGTAGTCGTGACCGACAAACCGCTTGGACCGGGACAGAGCATGCTTACTGTTGAAGAGAATGGTGCCGGTTATTGGCATGTCATAGAGAACCATTCTGAATTACCACAGCTAATCAGGTTCGAGAAGACAGTCAAAGCCTAAAAATCTCATTATTTTCATTATTTATTACAGGATAAAATGCAGGGGACCAGAACACCAATAGCTTCTGACTTACCGAAAATCGAATTGTCAAAAAACAGTTTTCTGGAAGCAGATATATCTAGATCTATACCAGCAGGGTACCGAATGGTAAGCGAGAAGGTCTTGATTATATCTCAAAAAAGCCTAAAGAGAACCTATTGCACCCTTCTCAACTTAGAGCGTCGCCCAGTTTATAGCATACCTTGAAAGCCTTACAACTCTTGACCTTGAGTTTACAATGGCAACTCCTGTAATAACTTGTTTGATTATAAGGTTTCCCTGACTAAACTGAGTATTTCCTGCCTCTCCATTCTATACTCTGCATGTTGTTTGCAATCAAGAGATTGACTAAGAATATCGCAGGCATTGCAAGCGCAATGATGAAGAAACCCCTACAGCTCTGCCTCAGCCTTCTCCTCAGCTTCATGATACCTATTGATCTTGGCACTAACAGAAGGATAAACATATAAGAGACAAATATCGATAGCAACACACCTGAAACAAGAAGCACATTATCGAAAAGATAGAATACAACCCCGAACTGGAAGTTCTTCCTATTCCCCCTTATCGAGAAGGCTGTCTGCCTGTTTGCCCATTCCCAGAAAGTCGTCCTCGTATCTTTGGTTTCTACAATAGGCGCTGCGCTGGGAACATATGCAAGCTCCAATCCCTTTTCCTTCACAAAATCCGTTATCGCTATGTCATCTGAAAGATACCTAGAAAATCTTGCAACTTTGCCTGCTATTATCTCCTTCCTGAATGCGAGGCTGCCTCCCCAGCCGAACCTCAGCAGCTTTGACTCTAGCATACCGTTGCCGACAAACCCCCACACCATTTTCACTCTTGACCAGAACCCTCCGGTCGCCTTGAAATAAGGATATGATGTCGATAATCCCACCCTCTTATCAGCAAGAGGAGCTATAAGTTTTGAAAGCCAGCTCCGTTCAACATTTATATCAGAATCGGCTATCACGTATACATCGTAATCACTGTTCGCGGCTATAGCCGTAGAAAGCGCGTTCACTTTTCCACTTCCTCTACAAAACTTTTTTGATGTGGTGATATAGTCAAGCCCTGCCTTTTTTATAACCTTTAGAGCAATATCTTTTTCATTATCTACTATTGCCAGTATCTCGAAATTCCCGTATTTTTGATTTTTTATAGACTTTAGGTTCCTCTCAAGCCCTATATCTAACCCTTTGCAAGGCACCATAACAAGCACTTTCGGGAAAAAATCCTTTTTTATAGAATAAGAGTCCTTAACTGGCCTTTTTATCGCGATATAAAAATAGAAAAATGCAGTAAGACTAATGAAAACCTCATAAGACATTATCGCAATTGACACATTACCACTCCTTATACTGATGCTGCATGCTGCTTTTTAAATACTCTTTGATAATTTAATAATATGGTGGAAATATGGTAGCAGTAAAACTGGAAATAAAGAAAAACGACTTGAAGGAGGGGAAACCCATAAAGGTGGAAGCTTCTGGAAAAAATATTATGCTTGTGCTGTTATCTAAAAAAGTTTATGCCATCGATAGTATTTGCAGCCACAGAGGCGGGCCGCTTGAACAGGGTAAGATGGAAGGAAAGATGATCGTATGCCCATGGCATGGAGCAAAATATGATGTCACTACAGGCAAAGTAGACCCTAGTACAAATTGGGGAAAATTCCAGCAAAGTTTTGAGGTGTCAGAAAGCCCTAATGGAGAATTGAGTATCGAGATTTAACTTGCAAGTTAATTGATTCTGTCGCATCAAGTTATCTGCCGTCTTGGTTACTACCCGACTCTGGCAAGCGCCTTAGAATCAAGGATTTTCTTTAGCTCCTCCTTTGTAAATAGCTTTTGATCCAGGCATACCTGCCTCACTGTCTTGTTTTCTTTCAGTGCCTTTCTCGCGATTGCTGCGGCTCTGCTGTATCCTATATGGGGCGCAAGGGCAGTAGCGAGGCTTAGATTTTCCTCGATGTGTTGTTTTATCCTCTCTTCATTCGCCTTTATACCTATTACGCATTTTTGCCTGAATACGTCGACTCCTTTTGACAATATCTCTATTGAGTAGAGAAGATTATATGCTATTATCGGCATGTATACATTGAGCTCCAGCTGCCCAAGAAGGGCACCTTCTTCGTTCTCTTTGTCTTTTCCTGCGACATCTAACGATACCATTATCAGCATCTCCGGTATACTCGGGTTTATCTTCCCAGGCATTATTGATGAGCCTGGCTGCACAGGAGGAAGCGTTATTTCTCCCAGACCGGATCTTGGCCCTGAGGAAAGCAGCCTCAAGTCATTAGATATTTTGTTCAATAGAGTAGCAAGAGAACGGAGAGCACCGCTGACCCATAGCTCCTCTATCTGGTTCTGTTGGATGTCAAAGAAATTGTGTGCAGATCTGAGCTGCACTCCGCTTATCTTCCTCAACTCCTTGACGACTGCCTTGGAATACCCTTTGTACGCCTCTATGCCGGTGCCTACGGCAGTTCCGCCCAGCGAAACATCGAGAAGAGCATCCGATATCATTTTGATTGATTTTATCTGCCGCTCCAAAGCAGATGCATATCCGGAAAATTCCTCACCAAGAGTCATAGGGACAGCATCCTGCATGTGCGTCCTTCCTATCTTAACGATGTTTCTGAAATCCATGGCCTTCTTGAAAAATGCTTTCTGAAGGCGCTCGAGTCGTGGAATCAGAGTATTGTGGAGTTCGTCATATACAGTAAGATGTATGCATGCGTGGAAAGTATCGTTTGTAGATTGCGACATGTTGACGTCATCGTTCGGATGCACGAGCTTGTAATTGCCCTTCCTGCCACCCAGAATCTCTATCGCCCTATTTGCAATTACCTCATTGAGATTCATGTTGACGCTTGTTCCCGCGCCTGCTTGGTAAATATCAGTAGTGAATTGCTCGGCATGCATTCCGGCAATTAGCTCATTGCATGCCTTCACTATCGCACTTCCCTTTTTGCTTTCGAGCTTCCCGAACTTAATGTGCGTCAGTGCTGCTGCCTTCTTTATCATTGCGTAGTGCCTTATAAAGGTATTTGGCAGGCTTATCCCGGATATCGGGAAATTGTTTATCGCTCTCTGCGTTTCGGAACCATAGTAAGCGTCAGTCGGTACTTTTACGGAACCGAGAACATCGCGCTCTTTCCTATATCTTGGCATCTCTTCACTTCTTTTTGATTCTCTGCTCAGGTTTATTTAACTTTCCCAGGAAGCCATTTTTGATTATCTCGAATTTCAAGGACTGTATCGCAAGAGCTGGATCTACGCCTTTGGGGCATACTTTAGAACAACTGCCGGAAAATTCGCATCCCCATGCTCCCTTCAGGCTGTCGACCTCTATCAGCCTGCTTTGCCCTGCCTGATCCCTTGAATCCTTGTAATATCGATATGCTTGCGATAGCGCCTGTGGACCGATAAAATCCCTGTTTGTGTTGACGACAGGACAGGCATCGTAGCATAAGCCGCATTTTATGCATTCCGAAAACGTAAGGAACCCGTCGCGCTCCTTTTCAGATTGTTTATATTCCTTTTTCGCCGCAAACTTCTCTTTTTTGTCCTTCCTGAAGAGCCATGGCTTAACGCTCTTGTGGTCTTCAAAAAAGTCATCGAAATCATTAACAAGATCCTTGAGTATTGGATGGCCTTCCATCGGCGCGACAACGATGCTATCCCTGCTTTCAAGTTCCTTGAATACGTTTGTCTCGCAGGCAAGCCTTGGCTTCCCGTTTATTACCATGGCGCAGCTGCCGCATATCCCCATTCTGCAGCTGTACCGGAATGATACCGTAGCATCACGTTTCTCCTTGATATGTATCAGAGCATCTAGGACAGAGGCAAACTTGCGCTCCTTTATCTCGTAGAGCCTGCTCCTGAACTGCCTGATCTTGGTATCGAAGCCCCTGATGACAATCTTGACATGCTTGCTTTCATCCATGTATGAACACCTCCCTGAATCCAAGGGCTCCGTATATGAGGCTGCCAATACCCAGCAGAATTCCCAAAAGGTATTTCAGTGGATCGAAAACCGTAAAGTAGGACAAAATTGCTATCAGGAACATCAGTATCGGCACACCTATCATCGCGGCGTAAAATAACCACATTCTACTGAATTCCATCATAAACTCCACCATACCAGCATTGCAAAAAATCCTAATATCCATATGGCAGTTGCAATATACGGAAGCACTATCAGAGCTCCGCCAAGCGGGTGATATTTCGCTTTGTATGTTTTCTCGAACTCTGTATTGAGATGCCCAAAAGCCATGCCCTTGCTTAGTGTCATAACTATTGCTTTTCTTGCAGCGAATACCTGCGGAGTGAATAGAATCCAAATCAGCGCCGTGGCAACTTTTACTTCAAAATCCAGACCAGGTACAGCATACCAAAGCAGCACAAGTATGCCGTAGGCAATGGAAGCGAATATCGCTATCCTGTAGAACACCATATGCAGGAAGGCCCACTGGTCGAATGAGGCAAGCCTGCTTATGTTGGTCGTTTTTCCACGTACATCATACAGGTTTTTATGCATCGTATCAGCTCAGTAATGTCTTGCTTCCGGTTTCCAATTTGTTATCTTTACCTTCACATATTCAAGCGTGATTCCCTCCTTTTTCTTATACATTATGCTGTGCTTCAGGAAATTTTTATCGTCTCTTGATGGATACTCGTGCATCGCATGCGCGCCTCTGCTTTCCTTTCTGTTTATTGCCCCAGTTATCACAGTTTCTGCCAGTCCAATCATGTTCCCTATCTCTACAGTATCCCTCAGGTTTGTGTTATAAACTTTGCTTTTATCCTCTACAGACACATCTTTGAATCTTTCTTTAAGCTCGTGCACAGTTTTGAGCGCTCGCCTTAATCCTGCATTATTCCTGTACACGTTTACATCGCGCTCCATCGCTGCCCAGAGCTCTCTCCTAATCTCATAAGGGCTCTCACTGCCATTTTTTGTTAGCAGGATATTGATTTTTCCCTCTTCATCGTAAAGTCTGCCTACGAGCGGGAGGGTGGTTTTGCTCCTTGCCAGGGCGCGTTTTGCGGCCTTCTCTCCAGTTATCTTGCCCCATATTACGCATTGGCTCAGTGAATTGCTTCCAAGCCTATTGGCCCCATGGACGCTTACGCACCCGCATTCCCCCGCAGCCCAGAGTCCCGAAACCTTCTTTCCAGAGACAGAGAGCACATTCCCGTCTATGCCAACATGTATTCCACCCATTGTGAAATGCGCTGCAGGCCTTACAGGCAGCGGTTCCTTTGATGGATCTATGCCAAGCTGCTTTATTGAAATCTCTTTTATCATAGGCAGCTTCTCATCTATATCGCGGTCACCTATGTGCCTGAGGTCAAGCTGCACATGCTCTATGTCTCCAAACCTGCTGTCTGTCACACCCATCCCGGCAGCGAACTCGCTGTAGATCGCCCTTGAAACTATGTCCCGAGGAGCAAGTTCCATCTTGGAAGCAGCGTATTTTTTCATAAAACGCTCTCCTTTTGCATTGAGAAGATACGCCCCCTCTCCCCTGGCAGCTTCAGTTATAAGTATACCGCTTGGTATCAGAGCAGTAGGATGGAATTGAACGAACTCCATATCTTTTAGCGGCAACCCCGCATTGTATGCTAGAGCAATGCCATCGCCTGTGGAGGAATATGAGGTTGTGGTAAACTGGTATATCCTGGCAAAACCCCCTGTTGCAATTATGCCGTTGCCTGAAGAGAAGAACACAGTATCCCTGGTAGCCATATCCATTGTGAATATTCCTTTGAAATCATTCTTGTTCATTATCATGGCAGTAGCCAGGTGCTCGTGGAAGAAGTCCACATTGCTAAACTCGAGAAGAGTGTCATAAAGGGCGCTCATCATGAAGAAACCTGTTTTATCAGCTGCGAATGCTGTCCTAGGTACGCTCATGCCTCCAAAAGGCCTTTGCCCTATACGTGCATCATCAAGCCTGTTCCATGGAACACCCAGATGGTCGAACAGCTTTATCTCATTCGGTGCATTCTTCACAAGCAGCTGCACTGCATCCTGGTCCGCCAGGTAGTCAGAGCCTTTTATTGTATCAAAAGCATGCAATCTCTCGTTGTCCTTGTTCTTCTTCGGATACAAGACGCCAGATATGCCTCCTTCTGCTGCTACCGAATGGCTTCTCATAGCATGCAGTTTCGATATGACCGCTATTCTCAATCTTCCCTTGCTTGCCCTTGCGGCTTCTAGAGCAGCGCGCATCCCTGCAAGCCCGCTGCCTAGAACAACAACATCATACTTTAGTACCTCCATCATTACTGCTTATCTGCCAAGCTTTAAAACGTTTGTCAGCAGCAATTGTATTGATAAATAGTTATAAGATAATCCGAAGAAGAAGTAACAGATGCGATCTTTTCATTCCATGCATCTCTGCTTCATCAGCCATCTTGAAAAGCAATTCTGACTTCTTCATCGCTTTCTCTGCATGCTGCAATTTACCTGCATGCACAGCAGACTGTGAAGCAAATATAAATTGCAACGCAGCTTGCCGATATCTTGTCTCATTTATATACTGCTGTGCCATTCTTATATGCCCAGTATATTCAATTTCAGAAAGATCTTTTTTTATTAAGAATGTCATTTTCCTCCTGATTAGAATACAGAATGAAATACTTATTCGTTGCTATTGCAGGTATTATGCTGTAATGGCTGCTGCTGAAGATTACTGAATACAAATGAAGGAATGAAGAAAAGAAGAAAGAAGAAAAAGAGGAAAAATAAAAAATAGAAAGACCCGGGTTCTCCGGGAGCTGATTGCCTTAATCAGCTGGCTGTGATATTCGTGGATGCCCTGGCACCCTGCTCACCGCTTACTACAAGTCTATACACAGAACCTGGAGTTGGCGCGATGACTATATGCCCTTCTCCTTCTGAAATCACTCCTGTGAATGTGAATGTAGCAGTTGAGCCTGCTGTCATGTTATAGCCTCCATTGCTCTCCTGCTCGCTTTCACTATTAAGAGAAGGCAGTGTCAGCGTTCCATTCTGCGCTATCTGGAATGCAAACTCGCGCAGCTGTTCGGCTTCAAGACCAACAGATAGCGTCTCATGCTCACTCTCGTTAGCGTGAGAAATCGCATTCTCTCCTGAACTGCTGGATCCCGAGCCCTCGCCTACTGTGTTGCTTGGTGCATTGCCGCTACCATTGCCATGGTCACTGCCATTGCCGCTGGAGCTGCCGATTCCGGCGCCAACACCTACACCTGCATTCACACCTACCCCTATTCCGTTTCCAACACTGCTTTCATCACTTGCATTGATGTGCACTGTCGCATTAAGTGAGTTCTCTGGTATGACGAATACACTCTGGTTGCCATAAAGCAGCAGGTGCCTCAGATCAACACTCATGTTAGAGTTATCTTTGACAGTTACCGATAGAGTAGTCGTATTGCCGCTCACGGAAAGTGAAGATGCGACGACGCTTACGTTCGGGCGCGCTGCTTCGAGGCTGACCCTATCGCTTTCCATTAGCTGCACATGCGCCCCTATATGCGTTGAAGCTGAAACGCTCTGATTGCCTACAAGCACTGCTCTTACTGATGGCACAAGGACGAATAACGTAGAATTTGCAGTGAATATGGTCGCGACTGTCGGAGTAAAGTCGAGGAGTGCGCCGGTCGATGCATTTACCTTCTGGTTTCCTGTTACTTGCGCTGTTATATAACCGGATGGCACTGTGACATTACTCGTAACTCCGTTTATCGTTATCGATGCTGAGGTAACAGCAAATCTCACCATGTTGATGGTAGTGTTTGCTGAAAGGTTAGCTGTACCTATAATCTGCGATGTGTTTGTTATGTTCATCAGGTTTACCGAGCCGCTCCCCTGTGCATTGATCCAGCCAGAAGTGGAAGTGCCGCTGGTATGCACTGCCAACGATGAATAAGACACCACAAGCGCACTAGTGCCGTTTGGTACCTGTGGAGGATCAGTCAGAAGGACAGGAGTCGATACTGCTCCTGTGGAAGATAGTACCGTGGACGTTGAAACGCCTTTATTTGGCGCGGAAACAGACACAACGATCAGCACTATCGCTATTATCGCGACAATTCCAATTAGATACCCAATGCTTTTGTTCATAAAAACCAACCAATCTATAATTGGTTTTATTACTCTGTGCACGTATTTAAAGCTCTTGCTGTATTTCGGTTTTATTTCGGTTCTGTTTGTAACATAATTACAAATAATAATTACAAATAAACTATAGTAGGCCGTTTAGCCGAGTCTGCTTACAAAGTCTTCTATTCTCTGGTACCTCTTGAGCTTGGCCTCTATGTTCCTCCGAATTTCTGTTTCTGACATTTTTTTCCTTGCTACTCCTGTTTCAATGGCTGACCTGGCTACTGCTGCAGCTACATTAGCCGTTATCTTCGTCATATCCTCATCCGCAAAATCTGGTATTATGTATTTATCTGATAGCATCCTCTGCGGTACGCTTTTAGCCAGGGCGTCTGCAGCTGCGATCTGCATCTGCATGTTTATTTTCCTTGCCCCTATATCCAGCGCGCCCCTGAATACGGCGGGAAAGGCTAAAAGATTATTTATCTGGTTTGGCACTCCGCTCATTCCTGTCGCTACAATCTTAGCTCCTGCTGACTTGGCTGCATAGTAGCTCATTTCAGGTTCAGGATTCGCTAGGGCAAATACTATCGGCTTGTCGGCCATTAGTTTTATGAATCTGCTTCTGAATGCTCCTCGTTCTGATGCTCCTATAAGCACATCGGCTCCTTTTACAGCATCCCTGAGCCCGCCCATGAGCCGCTTCTTGTTCGTATGCTTGGCAAGGCTCTCTTTTGTTGGATTCATGTTCCTTTCCCTGCCATCATATACTATGCCGGCCCTGTCGATCATCACCAAATCTTTTGCTCCGGCTGTTATGAGAAGCTGTGCTATACCTATTCCTGCTGCTCCCACACCGTTTACCGCTATCTTGGCTTCCGATATCTTTTTTCCTACCAGCTTCAGTGCATTCTTCAGCCCTGCCAGTGCGACAATCGCAGTTCCCTGCCTGTCATCATGAAACACCGGAATATCGAGCTCGTCGTTTAGCTTGTCGACAACTTCAAAACAGGTTGGAGATGCTATGTCCTCTATATTTATGCCGCCGAATGCCGGCTGAATTTTTTTGACGAAATCGACTATTTCATCGGTTGTCTCTGCGCTTATAGTAATAGGCACTGCATCGACATCTCCAAACTTCTTGAAAAGGAGTGCCTTTCCCTCCATTACAGGGTAGCCTGCCTCCGGGCCTATGTTCCCAAGACCAAGTATCCTGCTTCCGTTTGATACAATAGCTATCCTATTTGCCCTGTTAGTCAGCGCATATGACATTTCCCTGTCTTTCTTTATCGCCAAGCTTGCATAAGCGACTCCTGGAGTGTAAAAAACCGCTAGATCCCTCAGGCTCCTGAGCGGCACCTTTCCTATTGTTTCGGTTACGCCGCTATGCAGCCTATGTTCCTTGATCGACATCCTTTTTATCTCTTCCATACTTGAGACAGAATCTCTTTTTGGTCTCATCCTATCGCACCCCAGACCTCTTTACAAACTGCGTATAAAAAAGTATCCCCTCTATTGTCTTCCCGTCGTTTATCTTGTTATTCTTAACCATCTTAAGCAATTCCTTTACAGAGTAGAGTTTTGTTTTTATTACCTCGTCTCTGTCAAGATAGCTCTTTCTTTTCTTTAACCCGGTCATCAGGAACACAGGAAGTTGCTCTATCGTTATTCCAGGAGATGAGTATGAAGAGAATAGGTATTTTGCTGATGTTGCCTCGTATCCGGTTTCTTCAAGAAGCTCTCTTTTCGCGGCAATCGCAGAGCTTTCTCCCTTCTCGAGCCGGCCAGCCGGAAGTTCATATATCCATTTCTTTAATGGTGCCCGATATTGCCTTTCCAGAAGCACTTTGCCAGATATCACAGGTACCATGACTACCCCTTTCCCAGGATCCATATAATAACCTACCATCGTAGTTCTGCTGGGGAGTTTTCTTTTGAATTCCTTTATTACGAACCGCTTGTTCCTGTGCACGATCTTATCCATACGATCTATAACACCTCTCAGCAATCAAATAAAAGGATATCGAAGACACAAGGCGCGCTGGGTATTTATTGCTTTTTCTGATGCTAGCCTCTGCAAATGCCTTAACTTTTCAAGTATCTCTTGGCTTGCTATAGTATCTAAGGTGCCATTGCTCCAATAAAGTGATGTTTTAGATTTGAACTTGGATGATTTTCCGGCGAAAAACATTTTTGTGAAAATTTGACTCTCGATGACAAAAATAGGATGGGGACGCCGAGATTTGAACTCGGACGACCAGCTCCCAAAGCTGGTAGTCTACCAGGTTAGCGTACGTCCCCATTAAGAAGATACAGCTATCCTATTTCGCAGAGCATATAATAAATACCTTTCAGGACTAATATCTATTGTTTACGCTAGTTTTGTTGATGATCTATGCAGCTGCCAGAATTGCCGTGGATTGAGAAATACAGGCCTCATAACCTTGAAGAAGTTATAGGACAGAGGCTCATAGTCGACAGGCTCAAATCATTCGTAGAAAAAAAGAATTTCCCTAATATGATATTTGCAGGTTCTGCAGGAATAGGGAAGACGACCTGCGCCATAGCAATGGCAAACGACATATACGGAGGTGATCTTGAAGGTGCCTTCAAGGAACTGAACGCAAGCGACACGCGAGGGATAGAAGTTATAAGAGGAACGGTGAAGGAGTTTGCCAAGACAAAAGCTATGGGCAGCGTTCCAATAAAAATAATATTCCTTGACGAGGCAGACGCACTGACAGCTGACGCGCAGCATGCACTTAGGAGGACGATGGAGAAATATTCGAAAGAAACGAGGTTCATCCTCAGCGCCAACTATGCAAGCAAGATAATAGAGCCGATACAAAGCAGGTGTGTGGTCTTCAGATTTAAGCCGCTGAATGAGGAAGATATGAGGAACTATATTAGTAGGATAGGTAAGGGAGAAGGGCTCGATATTGATGAAAAGGCAGTGCAGGCGCTCATGTATGTGGGAGATGGGGATCTCAGGAAGCTTACAAATATTTTGCAAAGTGCGGCGCTGCAGAATACGAAGATATCCGATGTCAATATATATGACGTAGCTGCAAGGGCAAGACCGAAGGAGATAGTAACGATGTTAAGATGCGCCATAGACGGTGATTTCGAAAAGGCCAAGGTAGAGCTCGATAGCCTTATGCTAAGGCAGGGCATGAGCGCGGAAGACATACTATCGCAATGCTATAGAGAAGTTCAGAACCTCAGCATAGACGAGAGGGCGAAACTGAAGACAGTGGTTGCTATAGGAGAGACAAATTTTAGGGTTGTTGAGGGAGCAAATGAAAGAATACAGCTCGAGGCATTCATCGCACAGCTTGCTCTTATCACGAAAGAAAAATAATCAGCTGACTTCGAGTTCCAAAGGTCCGCCATAACTCTGCTGCGGAGCCTGGACATACAAGAATATTAGATATCCGTCATTTGGATTGATTTTAAACGGCAGTTTTGGATCAGAACTTACAAAAGCAAACGGCGGATTTATCCTGATGCTGTTGACTGAACCTTCCAGGCCAAGCACTTTCTGCATATTTATTGTCTGTTTGAGCACCTGGCCTTTTTGCACATCCAGTATCAATGGATGGTCCTTCAGTTCCACAACAGTCTTTCCGGTGTTTACTATTATCTTTGGTATCTCAAGATGTATCAGTTGACTCTCCGCTGATGCCAGTTCTACAGCAAGAGGCCCGTCATACGCATATTCTGGAACCTCTATTGTTAATTTGAAAGGTATTTTTTGGCTTTCTTCAATTGATACAGGAAGCGTCGGAGATATAGATATTAGTTTGAATGGGCTCTTTACTTCTATTCTGCTAATAATTATCGGAGGCGATTTCTGCACTTTTAAGAAGTTATAGTCTTTCTGCGGTTTGTTCGTGAATGGAATTTCTATATCTGTAGTATTTCCTTTGACCAACCTGCCAGGTAAGGTATGGGTGGCACCCTGCCACCTCACATTTATCGAAGTAATCGAAACCGTCGTACTCCTCTTCAGAAAATTAAACATGATAACCAAATATATATCTTCCGGAAACAACTTAAATGGTTATATGCTTAGAGAAGAAGATATGGCGCCTGCTTTCAGCCTAAAGGGTTCTGATGGAAAAGTGCATTCTCTGTCGGATTTTGCTGGAGAGAATGTAATTCTGTATTTCTACCCGAAGGATGATACACCCGGCTGTACTATCGAAGCCAAAGACTTTAACAGTATTCTGGATGAGATTGCGGAATTTGCTACAGTTATAGGGATAAGCGGCGATGATTATGACTCTCATTGTAGATTTCGTGATAAATATAAGTTAAAATTCCTTCTTCTGTCTGATGAATCTCATTCAGTAGCTACCGCTTATGGCTCGTATGGCAACAGAGGAATATTCGGCAGGGGAACGCTAAGAAATACGTTTTTGATAGGGAAGAATGGAACAATACTTAAAGTATACACTAAAGTCAATCCGCTTAACCATGGAAAGTATGTGCTAAATGACCTTAAAGCCATGCTCAGCAAGAAATGACGTACTCAGTAGTTAAATATTTTAATCAACTTGACGGAGTGTTCCAAGATGAAAGGTTACAATATGGGGCTTGAGAAGGTAATACCTGCCAGCACCCTACATATTAGAAATGAAGACGCAGTAAAGGGAAATATCCCACTTATTGATTTCCTGCTTAGGGAGAGCAAGGAATATACTGAGGAATTCAGAGAAAAACGCCAGAATAGGAACGCTTATGATACATCTGTGCTGCCCATCTTCAGTTTTATGCCGGCTCTAAAAAATTCATCGCGAAATGGCATAGACGCCGATTTATTCAAAGTCATAGAGATAGGACGGCACTTTATCAGAGATGGATATGTGATGGATGCTTCATATACATCAAAAGCGTTGAACGAGCAGCCAGGTGAAGGAAAGAACATAGCAAAAATCAGCGGTTCTTCTGGATTGAAGGTGCTGCTTGGATGGATATGGCATCCACTCTCTATGGTAAAGGAGGCTCGCCTGCTTATGGTTGACGGGGAATTGAAAAACCCAAATTTGATGTTTATTGATAACAGTATAATGGACTTTAAAAATAATACTGCAATAAAGGGAGATTTTGGAGGTGCCATTATACGCAGGACAAGGCCTCATGAACATAAATTTATGGTGCTGAAAGGCAATGGCATTGGCAACTCACATATGATTATCACTATAGTTGAAAATATAGTCCTGATGACAAGAAGCAATGAGAATGTTAGATATTCCATAGTAGGAGAAGCCAAGTTTTGGTAGATGTGAGTGTTATGCAAAAAATGAAGTATTTTCCAGCAATTAATCTAGAGAGAGCGTATGAAAAAGGAGAAAATGAACCTATAATGGAATTAATGCGGCTGCAGAGTAAGGAATTTACTGAGGAAGTTTGTGGAAGGCGCTCCTATCATAGCCTATCAGACAAGATAACGCTTCTTCCGCTTTTGAGATTCGGACCTCGCAAGATATCAAGCGTAGATGGAAATGGAAACCGGAGTATCCAGTATGCAGTAGAGACAATGGTGACACATTTTGTAATAAGAGGCTATCTCGCAGATGAAGAAAATGTGGATTACGCTTTCAAGAATGGCATAAAATACCTTAAAGACAATAATAGAGGAATAAAAATAAGAGATGGGGATAAATTTACCCTGCTAATAGGATGGCTGCAGGGTAGCGGAGGACTGGAAGCAAGGACTATGCTTGTAAATAAAACAGGATGCAGTATAGAGTTGATGCTTGTAAATGATACGGCACTTGATTTTAAGACCTGCCGTTCCATACGTGGAGAATTCAGCAACGGGCATATATCAGATAGGTTTTCCGGGCAGTACCTTGTAGAGAGAGGAACGGGAAATTCAAAAAGGAGAATGATGATAGCATTCAATGGAGATAATGTTTCTGTTACAAAAAAAGGCAGTATTATAACATATTCTCCTGTCGGTGAGATCAGCTACAAGTATAACGGCGCCGTATAAACTCTTATCCTTTACATATAACCAAGGTCCCTGAGTTTCTGCTTTATTTTCTCAGCTTCATAAGCAGTCTTATCTGTTTGTTTATCCTCAGTAATCACTTCTCTCAATATGAATGCGACATAACTGGAAACAGATGGAAAACCAGTGTCTTTCAGGTGTTTTTCTACCTTCTTGAACAGCACGGTTGGTATTGACACAGAAGTGAACGGCTGCCTTGAAGGCCTCTTTATTTTCATACTCATATTTATAACGCAAGCTTTAAATAACATAATTATCTATAATTATTTATAAATTATATATAATTATATTGATAATATTGTGCGCATATTGCACAATTTCATATTGAATTGATCGCTGGTAGGTTATTAGGTGGTATAATGGCAGGAGAAGAGGATTTCATGGAGGAGTTCAAAAAGAATCCGGATGAGGCACATTGGAAGCAATTTGTCGATATGATGAAGAGAGATAATGCTTCCTATTACAAGACAGTATTTGCAGGCAAAAACATAGGTAGCGCGGATGATCTGAAAGATGCTTATGTAATAATTTATGATAAAAATTATGATCGTCTGTACACTGTTCCTATTGTAGTGCTGAGAGACGGGAAGTATGAGGGCGCAACAATATATTTAAGAGATCTTGAAATAAACAGGAAAGAGTTTAATTAGGAGATTGCATGATACAACAGGATTTGGATAAATTGGAAGAGAAAAGCGTATTTGTGCTTAGGGAAGCTAAAGCGAAATTCAAAAATATAGCCGCGTTGTGGAGTATGGGGAAAGACAGCACAGCGATGCTAGCACTTGCTAGGAAAGCATTCCTTGGTAAAGTTCCGTTTCCAGTCATACATATTGATAATTCAATCGACTTCCCAGAAACATATAAATTCAGGGAAGAACTTGCTAAAAAATGGAATCTGGATCTTATTGTGGTAAAAAG
This sequence comes from Microcaldota archaeon, assembly GCA_021799475.1. Lineage (GTDB taxonomy): Archaea > Micrarchaeota > Micrarchaeia > Micrarchaeales > Micrarchaeaceae > JAJZYD01. Next base: position 128,986 of record JAJZAJ010000002.1, read on the forward strand.
CGAGATAAGGGGTGAGCTGTCTGGCTTTGCATGTTGCGGCTCAAACAAGACAGATGCGCTAAAAAAACTCATGGATGAAAGAAACTTCGATGCGCTTATAGTATCTATAAGAAGGGACGAACACGGAATTCGCGCAAAGGAAAGGACATTCAGTCCTAGAACAAAGGACTTCAAATGGGAGTATAAAGACCAGCCGGCTGAATTATGGGGCAACTACTCTTCGAAGATGGATGGAACATCACATCTCAGGGTGCATCCGTTATTGGATTGGAATGAAATAGATATATGGAATTTCATAAAAAAAGAGAACGTACCGATGAATCCGTTGTACTTCGCCAAAGATGGTTGGAGGTACCGGAGTCTTGGATGTACACATTGCACCGTACCGCTCAAATCCAATGCAGATACGATAGATAAGATAATAGAGGAACTTGAGACTACAAAGACCGAAGAGCGTTCCGGCAGATCGCAGGATAAGGAACAGGAATATACTATGGCACGTCTGCGGGCTTTGGGATACATGTGATTTCTTGGTTGCGAACAAATATGTTATTACACTACTTGGAGAAAAAGACCATGGAAAATCCACATTTATTGGAAATCTTCTTATAGCAACTGGCACAGTGAGCGAGCACCGTATAAAAGATGCGGAAAAATATGCGAAATCAGGAAGGTTTGAGCCTGCGTACATCCTTGACAGCTTTCCCGAAGAAAGATCACAGGAGATGACGATAGACACTACAAGAGCGGAGATCGAGCAGGATGGAAATATATATGAATTTATAGATGTCCCTGGGCATCTGGAGCTGATAAAGAATATGTTGAGTGGTGCATCGAACGGTGATCTGGCAATATTGATGGTCTCTGCAAAATCTGGTGAAGGCTTCCAGCCGCAGACGAAAAGACACATATTTCTTTCGAATCTTCTGGGAATAAATGCGATGATAGTGGCAGTCAATAAGATGGATTTGTCTGGTTATGATAAGGATATATTCGATAGGATATGTAGTGAGGTAAAACTTTATCTTGATGCGATAGGCTTCAATAAACCATTGCATTTCATTCCTATATCTGCGTATGGAAATGAGAATATTGTGTCTCGTTCAGATAATATGCCATGGTATAATAATAAACCAATGTTCGATACGATTAGGGAGTTCGCGTCAGAGTATGGCCATGGAGATACGCCGAAAATCAAAGGATTGCGCCTTATTGTCCAGGATGTAATAGAGGATAATGGAAAGAGCATTGTTTTTGGCCAGATATATAGTGGCACTATCTTAGTTAATGCAAATGTTAGAATAGAACCTACTGGGAGCATGGAGAAAGTACTGGAGTTGCATGCAAAAGGCAAGGCTACGGACAGTGCAGAAGCAGGGACAAACGTGGTAATAAAATTAGAAGGCACAGGATTTGTTAAAAGGGGCGATATAATAACTGATGGAAGCGGCTCGTCCATGCTAAAAATAAAAGCGAAGGTATTTCTTATAAGACAGCTCGATGTCGTCAAACCTCAGAAATTAGTCTTTAAATTTAACAATAACGATCTTGTCGCATCTGCTATAGTTCCAAAAGGATCCATTTCTCCTGAAACTGGAATATACGGACCTGCAGGAAACATACTCTATGAAAATACATCTGCATTGGTAGATATCCATCTTACAAAACCTTACCTTGTAGAAAGATTCGAAGACCTTCGGGAATTAGGTAGGTTTGGGATATTCGAAGGCAATGACCTTATAGGTATAGGAGTGGTTGTGTGACTAACTCAATTTTAAATATTTATTATGTTTATATAATTCTGATATAGATGCACGCTTGCAAGAGTATTCAGCACAGGCAGCCATTGGCTACGGATGACGCGATACGAAAACACATGGCAGCTGGAAAAATAGAGTTGCTTACTAAAGGCAAGACACTCATAGAGAAAGGAATATACAACAACGAGATTCTTTCTGATCGTCTAGGTCTATCAGGACCTGACGCAGCGGCGCATCTTAAGATAAAGGTAGCTGCATGTTTTGGTGTAGGTTCAAAACGACTTTTAAACAGACTTGAAAAAATAGATATGCTATTAAAAAATATGAATAATATCAAAAGCCCTCTTGATTTTGATGACATGGTTGCTAAACAAATTGGATGCTCATCAAAAGTTGTAGGTGAATATAGGAGAGCTCTTGGACTATTTATTCGTAGTATGCCAAGGAGTAAGTTAAATAGCGAGAAAGAAAAAATCGAAAAGTCGATAGCTTCCGGTATGCTTGACGAAGAAATGGCAGCAACGCTGAATATCTCACCAAATACCTTTGAGGCCTGGAGATGCAGGATTGGGATAAGGAGACGCATATCTTCAAAAGAACTTCAAGATTATCTTAGGCGCATGTCCGAAACTGGTGAGACCTTGGACAACGATAAAATCATGTTTGTTTCCAGAAGGTTTTCAAAGTCTCCAGACCAGATAAAGCGCACTATAAGAAAAATGAACGGCCATGGGACTCCAATAGATGAAGCTATGCGCGAAGAAACGCTGCTACGCAGGAACGGAATATTAGAGAAAAATAACTGATGTTATAAAGCTCCATTCTTTGACCAAAGTGTTTAAAACTTAGTTGATAAACTTTAATGTGAGCAGCAGAATCAATCATATGTTTTCTGTCATAGCAAAAAATTATGACAAGGCAAATAGCATACTCAGCCTTGGAAATGATAACTTATGGAGAACATATGCTGCCAAGGAATGCCTGAAAATCGGCAAGAACATTAAGGTGCTGGATGTCGCTACAGGTACAGGAAAACTTGCATTCTCAATAGCAAAAATAGCTAAAAACCGTGGTGTCCGCGTTTCTATTACGGGCATTGACTTCAATGAGGACATGCTCAGTTTAGCGAAAAGAAAATTGAAAGGAGCAGATAAGGAAATTATAGAATTTGTGATTGGAGATGCGCTTAGCATCAAATATAAGGATTGTGCTTTCAATGTAGTGACCAGTGGATTCGCATTAAGAAACTTTGACAATTTGCAAAATTTCATAAATGAGGCACATAGAGTTCTAAAGCCCGGCGGTCGGCTAGTCCTGCTTGATATGGCAAAACCTGAAGCGGGCTTGCTCAACGGAATAATGCGTTTCTATTATTTTAATATAATACCTCTTATCGGCGCGCACTATTACAAAAATGCTTACATCCACCTTGTAAATACAGTCTGGGAATTTAACAAAGAAGATTTAATAAAAAAAGTTAGACATGCGGGTTTTAAAAAAATCAGAATAAAGAACTTGACACTTGGGGCTGCCTTCGTGCTGACTGCTAAGAAATAACCGCTGGTTAATGCTGTGCTTATTTATCCTCCTTTCTCAGTTTCTCCTGCAGATTCGCATGGGCTTCCTTACGCAGGCTGAGCAAATGCTCAAGAATTATGACCATTGCCCAATACAAACATTTGTATTTTTAAATATTTGATGCATTCAGTAGACAAAACTCACAGCTGCAACAAACTTATATATTTTAAATGGCAATCTTGATTATGCCTCTTGTCCTGTTTGTTGATATGGACTATTACTATGCTGCGTGTGAGGAGCTGCGGCATCCTGAAGCAGTTGGAAAACCAATGATTGTCGGCACTGGCGACACGGCTGCAAAGATGAGCGGCGTGGTGGAGAGCTGCAACTATGAAGCAAGAAAGTTAGATATAAGGAGCGCCATGCCTGTCGCACAGGCACTTAGGATAAACCCCGACATCATCTATATACCGGCAGACCACGATTACTACGACAGGATGTCAGGTAGATTGATGGAGATCCTGAAGGCATTCGGTTACAGGATGGAGGTGATTAGCATCGATGAAGCCGCAGTTGATCTTGATAGTATGAGCTATGAGCAGGGACTTGTACAAGGAAAGCGCATAAAGGAAGAAATAAGAAAAACGCTTCGATTGCCATGCACTGTAGGCATTGCAGATGGAAAAGTGCTAGCTAAGATTGTCTGCGACAGCGCAAAGCCGGATGGGTTGAAACTGGTAGAAAGAAAAGATATTGTGCAGTTTCTTTCGGAAAAAAGCGCTGATAAGATACCAGGGGTGGGAAAGAAAACTGCAGAGAAACTTGAGGCTATTGGTATTAAGACAATTGGAGATATAGCAAAATCAGATCTCGTTAGCCTATCTTCAGCAGTAGGTTCTTTTGGTTTTGAACTGTTTCAAATAGCAAATGGAATTGATGAGAGCAGGATAGTTGAGCATTATGAGACGCTATCTGTAGGAAGGGAGCGCACACTTGATGCAACAAAGGACGTGCAGAAGATATATTTGCTTTTAGATGAGCTATCAGAAGAAGTCTATAGAGAGATAACAAAGAATGGCTTTCGTTTTAGAACAGTAACTGCAAAAGCACGTTATAGCGACTTCACCGACAAAATAAAATCGAAAACGCTTGGATACTGGACAGACTCGCCGGAAATTTTAAAACAGACAGCAAAGGCATTGATAAGAGAGCTGATAGAAGAGAAGCCTATCAGGAAAGTAGGTGTGCGTGTATCATCACTCGAAATGGGAAATAAGCAAATGAAGCTATTCTGATTACGGATTATTTTGCAGATATTCCCTAACGCGCAATGCAGCTTTGACGCCTTCGGCTGATGCTGTCGAGGCTTGCCTGTAGAATTTGTCTGCATTATCTCCTGCTACGAATATACCTTCGATATCTGTCATTACATCATCCCTTGTGACAATGTAACCGTGTTCGTCAAGTTCTAACTTTCCCTGCAGGAATTTTGTACTTGGCACATAGCCTATTGCGATGAAGACCCCTTGTGCAACGAGTTCTGCTGTTTTCCCGTTCTTCAGGTTCTTTATCCTGACACCAGTGACTTTCTCCGGTTGTTCCGTCCCAAGTATCTCATCTACTACACTGTCCCAGATTATCTTTATCTTTGGATTGTTTTTAACATGATCCTGCATTATTTTACTGGCCTTAAATGCATCTTTCCTGTGGATTATTGTGACGCTTGTGCAAAACCTTGTGAGAAAACTGGCATCCTCCATCGCAGTATCTCCTCCTCCAACCACGATCACGTCTTTCCCCTTGAAGAAGGCACCATCGCATGTGGCGCAAGTGCTCACTCCCGTACCCATAAACTTCATTTCTGACTTAATACCTAGAAGCCTTGGGCTTGCACCTGTTGCTATTATAACCGTTTTTGCCTCGTAAGTTTGGCTGGCCGTTATAACTTTAAAAGGTCTTTTGGTGAAGTCCACATCTATTACATCCTCATTGATTATCCTGGCGCCGAAACGCTCGGCCTGTTTTCGCATTTTTTCCACTAGCTCTGGACCCATTATCCCATCAGGATAACCTGGATAATTGTCTACAACTGTCGTCATTAGCAGTTGTCCTCCTGCAATACTCCCGGCTATTACTAGCGGCTTAAATTCCTCTCTAGCAGCATACAGAGCGGCAGAAAGCCCAGCCGGACCGCCTCCTATCACTATTACGTTTTCTGGCATGAAAAGACCTGCAGTATATCTTATGATGTCAACCAATAAAAAGATTGCCTCACATACTTCAGAGGCACGACCGGGTATTTATCATGATCAATGCTAATAACTTAAGGATAAGTCTAGATAGGAGGTCAAAAGGCTCTGATCTTGATTTTATATCGCACGCACATGCCGACCATATAAGCTCTGCTAAATCGACAAAGCACGCGATAGCAAGTGAGGAAACTGTAGCATTGCTAAAAAAAATTAATGATATAGAGCTGAAGCACGAGAAAACTCCTGACTTTATGCAGCTTTATGATGCGGGACACATTCTAGGCTCTAAACAAATTGCAATCAATGATGAGGTCAGTGGGCGAAGAATACTTTACACCGGCGATTTCCAGCTGCAGAACGGCAGGGCCTGCAAAAAACTGCAGATAACAGGAGCCGATACAATAATAGTTGACTCTACATATTTCGACCCTAGAATAAAATTTGACGAAAGGAGTGAGGTTGAGATAGCAATACAGAAATGGACCCAGGGAAAACTGCGCAACGGGATTGCGCTCTTCAGCACATTTGCACTCGGAAAAGCGCAGGAACTTATAATGATACTTAATGAGGTTGGAATAGTTCCCGTTGTCAGTGAAAAAATTGCAAGAATAAATGAAGTGTATGCGCATTGCGGTCTAGACCTTGACTATATAGCTGACTACGAAGACGGAGCCGAATACATACAGCTGTTAAAGGAGAATTTTGTTGGGATAACAGATGGCCCGGGAGATCAGATAAGAGCGTGTGTGTCAGAAGCTTATGGCAAACGTGTTTACAGCGCGGTAGCGACCGGATTCTCAAAAGTAATGAAATTCAATACAGATGTGCAGTTTTCGTTGAGTGATCATGCAGATTTCTGGCAGGCTTATGATTATATTGGGATGACTGGAGCAAAAAATGTGCTTACTTATGGCCCGAATGCAGTGCAAATGGCAATAAACCTGTCGCGGAACGGATGCGGAGCAGAGCCGTATGCAGAAGCTGCCGTTACACAGCAAATGGCAACTCTTATTAAATGAAATTTTAGAATCCGGCATATCGAAAAGAAGATTGTGATCCGGGAAGACATTTGTCCCTGGATAATTTTAATAAATTTGAGCTCTTCTCAATAAACACAATAGGCAAGTTATCAGGAAAGTTATATATATTTCAAAAAAGGAGTATGCTAGCCTCGCTATATAGTTTCGGCATTGGCTGTGGGAGTGAATGAATATGAACAGTATAGAAGATAAAGACATGATAAAAGTAGCCCTGCTTCCTGGCGAACGCATAATATACAAAACAAAATGCGTTCCGTTTTCTTTCATGATATTTATACCTTCGCATATTGCGATAGCGACTAACAAACGCTTTATGATAATAGGAGGCTTCATCAGAAAACAAAATCTGTCCATCTCTTATGACGGAATTGCCGCGGTTAGGAGCAATAACCGGCTCCTGTGGTCAGATTTTATTTTGCATCTGCATGGTCATGATGAAAAATCAAACAGGAAAAATAGGCTCAGCTTTATGAATAAATCGGCTTCTCTTGCGCTTTTCAGCATAGTGAGCAACCAAGTAGCGTATAGCAAGGGAGAACCGCCTCTTTCCTCATATAATCCGATGCAATACACTTATAAGCTGCCATTAGTAAATGGGCCGTCATTGACAAAATTTATAAGGAAAGAAAGAGCATTTAGCATGGCTGATATGATAAAGGAGAAAGTGTCGCACCGTCATGCAAGAAGAGATACTGAAAAGAAAGATACGAAAGATACAAAAGATACTGCAAGATTCAGTGTCCCTATATTTGGCAGTGCTCCGTTAGACGTGAGTCATAAGGTAAATATACCGACCTATACAGTAAGCGAATTGGTACATACTATGACAGAGCGGGTCAGGCCAAGCAGAGCTTCTGAACAGCATAAGCAGGAAGGTCATAAAAAAATCAGACTCAACCCAGATAGAGACATGCAGATATTCAGAATAAGAAATATAAGGAATGCTTCGCTCCCGCCAATAGGGACAACCAGCTTAGAGCAGCAAAGCCATTAATATTTTAAATGGGTAATGGTAGCTGATGGAAATCATATCCTTAAAGGGAATGTTACCCTTTGAAATCATAGATTCAATAACAAGCAGGGGAATCGTATCGCTGACACCGCCGCAGGAGCAGGCTGTTGAGAAGGGATTGCTGAAGGGCAAAAGCATCGTAGTCGCATCTCCAACTGCCAGCGGAAAGACGCTTGTTGCTGAAATCGCATGTGCGAATGCAGTTATAGCAAATAGGCGCAAAGCAGTGTACGTTGCACCTATGCGAGCGCTTGTTGGTGAAAAATTCAACGAGTTTAAGCATGCTTATCCTTACATCAAGACAGCTATGTCTATTGGTGATTTAGACTCCTCTGACAGCTGGCTGAGAAGCTGCGACGTACTTTTCGTCTCCACTGAAAAATTCGATAGCCTTATGAGGCATGGGATAGACTGGTTGCCCCAAGTAGGCTGTATAGTCTTCGATGAAATCCATATGGTGGGGGATTACTCAAGAGGGCCAACACTTGAGATACTTATAACCAGACTGAAGAGCAATACCGATGCGCAGATAATAGCACTCAGTGCAACTATAGGCAATGCGAAAGATATAGCTAAATGGATTAATGCCGAGCTGGTATCAAGCTATTACCGACCTGTGAAACTTAAGAAAGGGATAGTGAATGACGGAATAGCCTACTGTGCAGATCCCGATTCCTTGAAAGATATAGTAGAGGAAAGGCTTGAAGGCAGAGCAACAATCCCAGAGGTAAGAATTGTTGAAGATACAATAGCGAGAGGAAAGCAAGCGCTGATATTCTATTCGACAAAGAGGAATGCCGAAGCGGGCGCTGCTAGACTGGCTCCACATGTAGAGGGATGTTTTTCTGCTGAAGAAAGGAAAAAACTTGATGCGCTTGCGGAAAAAGTGCGGAATATCCTTGAAAGGCCGACGGAACAGTGTATAAAGCTATCGGATCTAATAAGAAAAGGCGTTGCTTTTCACCATGCCGGACTTATCAATGCGCAGAAAAATCTTGTTGAGGAAGCTTTCAAAGCCGGATCACTTAAAGCAGTATGTTCAACTACTACGCTTGCCCTTGGCATAAACATGCCTGCACACACAGTGCTTGTACGTGATATAACAAGGTTTGACAGCGGCATTAGTGAGATGATGGGTGTTAATGAAGTAACTCAAATTTTTGGCAGGGCTGGAAGGCCCAAATATGACACTGAAGGAAGGGCATTCCTACTGGCAGCTACAAAGGAGAGGGTCAGTGAATTATTTAGAAGCTATATAACAGCATCTCCTGAACCGGTCTTCTCAAGCCTCGGGGTTATACCAGTTTTAAGATCGCATGTCCTCGCGTTTATAGCGGAAAATTTCCTTACCGACAAAGCTGCAATGCAGTCATTTCTTCTTAAAACATTCTATGGTTTCCAGTATGGCAACACAAGACATATCAAAAATCTTCTTGATGAGATCATCGATGAGCTCATAGATTTTGAATTCATAAAAAAGGAAGATGAAGGTTTCCTAGCTACAAAGATAGGTAAGCGTGTAAGCGAGCTTTACATAGATCCGATATCAGCCAAATGGCTGATAAACAGCCTGGAAAGAAAGAATGATATAAATGGGCTGCTCTTCATGCTAACCAATACTATAGAGATGCGTCCTTATGTTAAGGCGACGCTAGAAGCAGAAGAAGAATTTGCGGCACATAATATCCTTTACAGAAGCAGTGGTTTGTATAGAGAGATTGATAGAATGGATTACGGGTATTACGATCCGGTAAAAGCATTCAGCACTGCGCTGATGCTCAGGGACTGGATTGATGAAAAAAAGGAGCAGGATATAGTAAAAAAATACAATACTACTCCGGGGACTCTGTTCTCAAAATTATCGAATGCGGACTGGATAATATATTCTGCGACGGAACTTGCAAAGCTCCTCAAGAAACCTATACACGATCTTGTTGATCTTAGAGTAAGGATGCGCTATGGTATCAGGGAAGAGCTTCTTGATCTGGTTAGACTGGAACAGATTGGAAGAGTGAGGGCGAGGATGCTGTTTTCGAAAGGGATAAAGAAAGTATCAGAAATAAGGGACAACAGAGAAAAAATCGTTGAGATTCTCGGTACTGAGATATCAAATAAGATATTTGAACAGGTGCTTTGATGGAAGTACATAGTCCTGGGCTAAGAGTCTACTTAAAACAGCTTGATTTGACGGATGCTGAGGAATTTGCACATCAGATAAATGATCCGGTAATAGCAAGAAATGTGTCAAGCCCCGGAAATATCATCCCTTATCCTTATACTAAAGAAGATGCGCTGTTCTTCATAGACGCACTTAAGAGAGAGTACGCATCAGGGATATCGGTAAGCTTTGGAATACGCGCCGTGGAAAACAATTTGTTCGTTGGTTCCGCAGGCATCGGAGAGATAGATGCGATAAAGAAACAGTGCTTGATTGTATACTGGCTGGGCAGACAGCACTGGAGGCAGAGTTACGGAACTGAAACGCTGCGACTGCTTCTTGCTTATGGTTTTGAGAAATTAGGGCTTATAAAAATCAGTGCAGAAGTCGATCCTGATAATACAGGGTCTATCGCGCTTTTGAGAAGCCTGGAATTCGAGCAGGAGCGGTTTGATAATATCATGCGCTTTGGGATTAAGCGGCATGATTATATAAATCCTCTGAAAATAAAAGTAGACCTATGATCGGCTATTCCACTATTTAGGGAGTGTTTGCGAATCCTTTATATATCCTTGTAGAAATCGTACTGGATTTCAGTTTGGGTGAAAAATTGTACATTTCGAGATCAACAGCGAGGAGGATATTGAAGAATGCGGGAGCAACCCGTGTAAGCAACAGAGCTATTGTAATTTTCCAGAACAGGCTCAACAGGATAGCGTACGAAGGCGCATCCAAGTCGATAAGGCTTGCAAGGCACGCAAAGAGGAGGACTGTAGATATATCTGACGTGCAGCTAGCAATGAATCGGTAACTTCCGCAATAGTAGCCTGCCGGTTATCCTGTCAGATTGTCCAACCGAATATCGCCTTCAGCAGGACGATTATAAATACGGCAGGAAGGCCGAATATTGCTACGACTATTATTACGGGCACCGTTATCGCTATCGCCATTCCGAAAAAGTAATTTATAAGGAAAAGAGAAAGAAGCCCGAGAACGCTGTTCGCAATGAGCTGGAATATTATGTGCAGGAAAAATCTGCCAAGAACGAAAACTATCCCTATAAGGGCCAATACGAGCACCAGCGTCAACACTGTGCTTGACAGCGATGCGGTTGTGAGAATTGCCGGTAATGCGGATAATAACATATAGCTATTTGCACAACTAACGCTTATAAACAGTTGCAAATGCTAAGGAGAACAAAACTGCTATATATTAAAGCATCCAATTGTATCTTGGTGGCAGGCGGGCAGCCTACCGAAAGGAGGAAGCTCCTCTCATACAGAGCACATTTGGCCTAAGGCCTGATTCGGAACAGAAACGATACCAAAACAGCGTACAAGCAATGACTTTACGAGCGCGCTGGGATGGATGAAACGCGCCGATGCGTGTGCAGTGAGTATGCAAGGCGATAACGCCGCTCAGTCTAATGCTGCCTAAAACAAAAAGAGGGCTACGGCCTGCCACTACTTATGCTTGGTTGCGATGGCTGGTATGCTGGCCTCCACGGCCTGCACTGCTTCTGAAACCTTCCCTGCGTTCATGGAAACGGCTTCCACCATGCGTATGACGCCTTCCATCAGAATGACCGCGGCCGCCGCCGAAGTGTCTCGGTTGACCTCCCCTATCGCTATAGGCATTGCTTCTGCCTGAATCAAGATATTTCCTTATGTCAACGCAGCGCAGGTCCTGGTCAGATATATGGATTGGTGTCATGTCTATGTTGTCTATCCTTTTAATCACATTGACAAGATAGCGTTGCTCATATGAGAAAAGAGTGAACGCCCTGCCTTCATTTTCCATCCTTGCTGATCTCCCGACTCTGTGCACATATACTGCAGGATCATCCGGAGCATCGAAATTTATCACATCGGTGACATCCTTTATGTCAAGGCCTCTTGCGGCTATGTTTGTTGATATCATGAATTGTGCACCCTGCTTGAAACTATCAAGAGAGCGCTCCCTTTTTGCCTGTGTCAAATCGCCATGCATTACAACAGTATCAAAGCCCTCGCCCCGCAATACTCTGTGTAACAGGTCTGCACTTCGTTTTGTCATTGTGAATACTATTGCCTTCTTTGGCTGATATTTCCTTATATATGTTATAAGAGCACCAAATTTGCTGGAGCCATTTGCAATGGCGTAATAGTGGTCTATGCCCTGGGCAGTTATCTCCTCCTCTTTCCCTACTTTTATTATTTTCTTGTTATCCCTCATATAGTTGTCTGACATAGATATTATCTTTTCTGGCATCGTTGCACTGAATAGCATAGTCTGCTTGTTGGATGGAGTTCTTCCTAATATAAACTCTATATCTTCTATGAAACCCATATCCAGCATCGTATCGGCCTCATCAAGAACCACGAACTTTACACTGTCCAGCTTCAGCACCCCTCTTTCTATAAGGTCTATGAGCCTACCAGGAGTCCCTACTACGATATTGACTCCGCGTCTGAGCGCATCCATCTGCACATTTATAGAAGCCCCTCCATATACCGTTGTGGTCCTGAAGCCGAGCGGCTCTGCCATCTTTGATGCGACTTCTGAAACTTGCAGGGCAAGCTCTCTCGTCGGAGTTATGATAAGGGCATTTACATGTCTTGTGTTCTGCGGCAGCATCTCGATTATCGGTATCATGAATGCGCCGGTCTTCCCAGTACCGGTCTTTGCCCTTACGACCACATCGTGCCCTTTTAGCACTACAGGGATTGCTTCCCTTTGCACTTCTGTCGGCTTGATGAAATTCATCTTTCTCAGTGCTTCGACTAGCTCCCCTTTTAGGGGCATCTGACTAAATTCTTCCATTTTCTCACGTTTGGAAGACGCTGAGCTATTTTCTCAACGAAGAATGTTACTTGAAAAGCAGACATTTACGTGCTTGAATAGAACGCGCCTTCTTACTGTTTAAGTGTGTATCACCGAAGTATATAAAGCTATGTTTTCATCATTATTTAGCACGCAGATAGTCGTTTATAGACTGCTGTTTTATCATGTCGGATAATATCCTGCTGTTTTTTATCCAGTCCTTTCTTTTTATATCTAATTTGCTTTCGATATAGCTAAACAGCTCCGTTTTGGTGTGCATAATCGCCGGTTCTTTTTCCAACGTCTGGCGCACGTGCTCCCTTACGTTCCAGACACCAACAGGCATTATGTATCCCTCGTGCACTTCCCTTAATATAAGGATTTTAGCCTGCTTCTGCATAATCTGCAGCTTCTCTGTTACCGCAAGCCGTCCAGAATAATAGCAGCCCCCCATTTCAGCATATTTGCTCCTTCCCTTGTATCCCTCATATGAACCAATCATTGATATCTCCTTGCCGCCTTCATTCCATACTGTGCCGGGCCACCATGCCTCTATCGATTCGTACTGCCAGTTGCCGGGCATAAATAATATAAGCCATCTGTTGTCAAGAGCTTCGTCATAATATGCATATATGACATCAACAGGTTCGAAAACTTTGACCTCTTCACGGTTGTGTTTAGAAAGAGTATCATCAACCGCAGTTATGCTCCATCTTGTCGGTACAAATTTTCTTTTTGTGCCTATCCCTAGCGTTCCGGCAGACAGTGCTCTTTGAATTTGAGACACTAGAAGGTTGTTTTTGTAAAGCTCGATCATTGCGGTTGTAGCTGTCGCATCTGTGTCGCTGTACTTTTTCTCGAGTTGCTTGTCTGAGCGTACATTACCCATGTCTAAAGATTTTATGCTGGCGCTCGGGCCAAAAGGCTGAACCTCATCGAAAAAATTCACTCTTGCAGCTGGTTTTTTCAGGAACTCTAATTCCACATCGGCAGGTTTCTCGGCCAGAGCAAGGTCTCTCATACGCTCTTCGATCCTTCCTTTCTCCACATCATGCACATTGGTTGTATACATCCCCCTTACGAGTTTCGACCTGAACCTGACAATATCTTCTATTGATATGTACTTCCAGCGCTCTGGGGTGCCTAGCAACGATGTGTCGCCGAATTCTGGCGGGACCATCGGGCCTATGAAGACTTTTGGGTATCCCCATCTACCGACAAATATTTCGGTTGGGCTAGAGCCGGCCATGTCGAGCCTGTCGGTAACCGCCTGTGTTTTTATGCTGTAATAATATCTGAGCAGGGCCGGATCCCTCATGTGCTGATAGACTATGTTGGAGCGTTTTACTATCAGATTGGTGGAAAGCTCTTTTATTATTTTATCCCTGTCTACCTCTGCCATATGCTGCTTTTATATTCCTATATTTTTAATGATTACAAGCAGCAGATTATATGTGACTATATGAGTGAAAGAAGTGCTAAATGTGCCGGTAATTGGCAGAACCGTGAAAACATTACTAATGTCAACTCAATAATAATAGCAGGCATAGGACAAGTTGATATTATCAGAGATGAGGAGAGGCGATTGTTTATCGTAGAAGCAAAGGATCATTACGCCAAAACTTCTTTCTCATCCGATACCTGCGTAAAGGAGGCGGTTGAGGACATGCTCCGCCAGTTTGGGTTGGATACGCCGCCGCAGATAGGCTGGCTGAGAAAAGCGGAGCTGTAATCCGAGTACTAAACATTATTTGGGATATACCTTTGTCCGTTGCTGTTTATGAATATGGTGTAAGTTGCACCATAGAATACATTGTTGCTGTTTGGGTTTGTTCCATTAGCCAAGAATACTACTACAGTATATTCGCCCGGGCCGTCCTGCGCTATCAGTTTACTCATGTTGAATGCAATATTGAAATTCTGCCCCTGTACTTGGTACTCCGTCGCATTTATATTGATAAAGTTTTTAAAGCTGTAAGATACCCCTCCAGAAGTATAAGATATGCCTGCTGTGACGTTGCCATATCCGTATGAGCCATTATATGGGGCATTATGAAGCTGCTGTGGCGTGAGATTCGTTATCATAGGGTCATAGAGTATCTGTACGCCATAATTTTTAGATAGGGAGTAATTTTGTGCAACTGTGCCTTGCAGTTTGACTGTTCCGTTGTTGTAGCTTGGAGTGTCGTAGAACCATGATATGTGTGAATCTATGAAATCTTCAACTAGGTATACAGTGGTTGCGTTGTACGCAACGCCGATACTTACTTGATTGTGGTGACCAGTAAGGATGTTATCCCTATGCCCATTATGCTCAGCCTGGTCTCTATACATCATATTGAACTCCATCTGTTTTAATGCGTCTATTACGTTTATCCCGGCGGAATTGAACTCCCACGCAACATTCTCATCGACTGAACCGTTACCCCCAAGCAGAGTGTAGCGCATATAGGGCTTCATCCCGTATATATCCCAATGGCTGAAGTAGTTGTTCTGAAGCATACTTTCGGCATGCTGCTGTCCGGAAGTTATCTGTGAGAGGGTCACGTTAGCTAAACTGTAGTTCATCCTATCTTTGTTTATAAGCGATAGCACATATGCGACTGCCTGGCTCTGCGGTAAAGAACTTTGTTGTATTGTCGTAGATGGATATGTAAGGTTATATTGGGTGCTGTTCAAGAAGTTGCCGATACTGAAGGATGATTGACTCGGGAGATAGTTTATAAGCGTATAGATAAGCAGAAGAGCTATCGCGAATCCTAAAAATACACTTACCATCTTGCCTATCATAGCCCATCACACAGATATATTGTTAGAGGATATATTATGGGAAACGCTTATTAATCTGTGTTGTGTGTTTAGGTCTTATGTCAG
The DNA here is from genome assembly GCA_021799475.1 of Microcaldota archaeon. Classification (GTDB taxonomy): domain Archaea; phylum Micrarchaeota; class Micrarchaeia; order Micrarchaeales; family Micrarchaeaceae; genus JAJZYD01. The sequence goes on from JAJZAJ010000002.1 coordinate 144,402, forward strand.
CGCTCAAAATTCGGTTGAAGAAAATATTTGATAATGCTAATTTCGATGTTCTTTTTATAATGAATAGCAGTAGAAGGGACAGCAATTTCACATACTTGACAGATTTCACAAGCGGAGTATTCGAGCAGAGCATACTCATAGCAAAGCGGGATGGAGCTGTTCTTTTGACTTCAGAGCTCGAATATGAAACTGCCATGCTGCAGAGACAAGATGGACTGCGTATCATGGCAGTGCATAGTGCAAGGGAAATTGAAAAGGTCATAAAGGATATGATACAAGGAAAGATTGTAGGTATAGATTACGGTTTTCTTTCTTATCGTGCTTACAGGATAGTGAAAAAATATGGAAAACCGAAAAAGATAGTCGATGCATCAGACGCTCTAAGGCTTGCGAGAGAAGTAAAGGACAAGGCAGAGCTGGTTAAGATGAAAAAAGCGGCTCAGATAGTGAAACTGGCATTTAAAAATATACAGCGCCACTTCCGCGTAGGGATTACCGAAAAAAAGATAGCTGCGTTATTCGACAGCATCATGATGGAAAATGGGGCAGATGGCACTTCCTTTGCGACTATAGTGTGTTTCGGAAATAATGCGGCTGAGCCGCACCACTCTCCAGATAATACACGGCTTCGCAAAAACAATTTTATCCTTATCGATGCCGGAGCTCTCTATAAGAATTACTGTTCTGATATGACAAGAACATTTATTTTCATGCCTGATAAGAGATCCGCAAAATACAAAAAAATGTTAGACATGTATAATACAGTAAAAGAGGCGCAGGAGCGTGCATTTGCTGTGGCAGAGGCAGGTGCTGAAGGGAGCGAAGTAGATGCTGCAGCAAGGAGTTACATTGACAGCGCAAGCGGAGGAATATACAAGGGGAAATTCATAACTGCATTAGGGCATTCGATAGGTATCGATGTGCATGATACAGGACCAGTTCTTGCCGGAAGGAAATATATACTAAAGGAGAATATGGTCGTAAGCAATGAGCCTGGGATATACATACCGGGCTTTGGAGGTGTAAGAATAGAGGATGACATGCTTATAATGAAAAAGAAAGCGAAATTCTTATGATAACATAAGGGAATTTAGAGAGTATCAGCCATACAGCTTATTAAGATATTCCTTTTCTGCAGGTGATCCTGTAGTCTCTATCTCGTTGGATGCCGCATCGAAACCATCCTTGTCTCCGGTTCTGAGAAGAATTATCGCATTTACCGGCCTCACAAGGTCCTTCAGCTCATAAAGCCGTCTTGTCAGCTCCTTCAGGTAATTATAGCTAAGGCCTGTTTCGGACATCATCCTGGCACGGAAATTATCGTCTATAGGACCAAGATACGCCATTATGATGTTCTTCCATTCGTCCACATTGTTTGGCTTGACAATTCTTGGTAGTGATTTGTCGTCTTTGATTATTGTCTGTGTAGTTGCAGGTAAAGCCATGATATCGCCATTCTTCATTCTTTTATTTTCCTCTCTTTCTGTTCTAATAAATATTATGCAAGTCGAATATTTAAACACCATTATTTATAGAAAATTTCTACAATAGACTGTTGATTTTGACTACATGCCTTGTCCGCAGTGAGCTTTCTGTTTTATGCTGATTTTAACATATTGTTGAGTTCCTGCCCATCGATAACAAGACGGTATTTAGACATCAGCTCCTTCCTAGCTATGTCGGAATTCCCATGGGTTTTTGCTTTCGCTTCTTCCACAAGTTTTTTCAGTTCTTTTCCGGTTACGCGCCTCAGCGACAGCCTCTTTATTATAGTTTGCACATCTGCATCCTTCTTTGAAAGCTCCTTCAGTATCTCATCCAGCGCTTGTTTTGTTATATCCCCTTTGAAATAGAGATCGAACATGCTGGAAAGACGCTCTTCTCCTATACTGTCGGCATCGAATCCTGCCCTCTTGAGCTCCACAAACTTCTGAAGAAGCACGTTAGCCACAATATTTGGGTCTCCCTTGGTGGAAAGCGACATGAACAACCCGAGTTTTGGTGATGTAAGCAGCCGTTCTGCAAGCTGCTGGTCGGAAAGCAGTTTTGACAGTTTCTTCCTCATTTTGTCCGCATCGGGAGCGGACTCTTTTGCAGCTTTAATCATTTTAGGCGTTATCAGTATTGGTTTCATATCTGTCTCAGGATACATCCGTGCACCGCCAGGTAGCGGCCTTAAAAACCTCGTGGTAAACTTATCTGTGTTAAGAGTACCCCTTGTCTCAAGAGGTATGCCGATAAGTGCATGCCTTGCCCTGCCGATGGCAAATGTGGCTGCCTTCTCAGCCTGCCCCTTTCCTCCCGCTATGAGAACAAAGGCGTCTTCCTGGTCCAAATATAGGCTCTTTCTGACTGCAGATACTTCTTCATCGCTTATACCATAGCCATGCAGCATCTCATCGCTGTGTATTATGCCATTTACACCTGCCATCTTTGCATAATCGCTTATCTCGCTGCCAAGCCTCCTCTCGGGGTTTATCTCTGCGCCAAGCACTCCCTGAAAGCCTTTTAGCCCGAAGCCTATCACAACTCCCTGTTTGTCAAGCTGTGACTTGATTATCTTGCCCGTATGGAGTTTAAAGATTTCTGTAAGGACTGCCGCGCTGCTGACCGATGCGTTCCTTCTTTTCAGCTCGTCCCTTATCCCGAGCAGTTTCTGCTGCCTTATAACTTCATTTTCTATGAATTTGTCAAGCGTGTCCAGCTCCTGCAATCCCTTTATCTCCACCCTCGCCCCTCCCTTTATCGATATGTTGACATCCTGCCTTATTGATCCTATCCCCCTTTGCACCTTTCCAGAAACCCTTAACATTGTTCCAATATGAAGGGCAACCTTCTTTGCAATCTCTGGGGTTGGTATATATGGATCAGTGTCTATCTCGACAAGAGGTATGCCTAACCTGCTTATATCATATGTTATTTCATTGCCAGAATTCGATATAATCCCTGATGATTCTTCCTCAAGAAATATTGTTGGGATGTTTATTACATGGCTATCAACCTTGATCCTACCATCTACCGCAATCAGGGATGTTCTTTGGAAGGCGCTGGGATCGCTGCCGTCGACTACCTCTTTCCTCATTGGCTGTATCTCGTTGATCGGCCTCATACCCATCGCTTCAGCAAACGATAGCGCAAGCTGCAGCGCTTCTCTGTTCATTTCGTGTGGTGGCTCCTCGTCAAGCTCAACAAGGCACGCATTCTTATTTACTACATTATAAACGAATTTCCTGCTCTTTGACCCCTCGAACTGTGCTGACGGATCTATCTGTCCAAGCTCCCCCGCCACTGCTCTCTGATATCTTGATACTTTTGCGTTGATTTTTTCCGCTTCTGTGACGTTTGCGGGGCAGGAACAGAATAGTTTTGTATCGGTAGCGAGCCTCTGGTGTATTTCCAGGCCGCACATGAAACCTATTTCCTTGTACTTGTTCTCCGGATCAGCCATATTCCAGCACCAAAATCAGTCGAAGTTCTCCTCATACTCTATCCTCGGTGTTATCTCCCCGGCAAGATCCTTCGGGAGCAGCTCTTTTGCCTGTTCCGGTTTATTTGCAAGAAGCCATCCGAGTTTTATGTATGCCGTCTCAGGCAGCATATCCTCACAATAAACCACACCTGCTCTGGATATCATTCTAGCAGGCTCGTATACGTTGGCATTGACCCTTCCGTTTATGCACTGGGTTGTCATTCCAACGATTACACCTTTATCGACCGCTTTCTTTACCCCTGGAAGCCATGATATCCCGGAAGTTGGGAAATGCCCAAGCCCCGTACCCTCTATTATTATACCTTTATACTTATTTTTCACATAGTAGTCGATTATCTCTGGGTCAGAGTTAGGGTATGCCTTGATCAGCGCGACTTTTGGTTCAAATTTTGTAGCGAGTTCCGGTTCCGATTTACCTTTACCATTTCTTTTTCTGTAGTTGCCTATATACTGGATATCACCTTTCATATTCACTGTCGCTATCGGCGACGAATTGATTGACCTGAAGGCATCCCTCCTGGATGAATGCATCTTCCTTGCCTTTGTCCCTCGGAGAAATGCACATTTATCATCTGAACTCTTTGCATGCATGCATATGCCAACTTCTGCAATGTCAGACTTCGCTGCAAGATGCACTGCACAAATGAGGTTCATGAATGCATCGCTCGATCCCCTATCGCTGCTCCGTTGCGCCCCGGTAAGCACCACTGGTGCATTGAGGTTCTGCAGCATGAAACTTAGCGCGGCACCGGTATAATGCATTGTATCTGTTCCGTGCGTTATGACTACACCATTGGCACCTTCTTTCAAGGAGTTTGCTGTCTCAACTGCAATCTTCTGCCATTCTTTGACTGTCATGTTGTCACTCCATATGTTGAAAATGTGTTTCAGCGTGATGTTAGCTATTTCGGCAAGTTCCGGGATATAATATAGGAGTTCGCCCGGTTTGAGTTTTGCTTCTACCCCTCCGGTTCGGTATCCTACCTTGCTTCCTATAGTACCACCTGTCCACAGTATAGTAACGTCAGGAAGTAACGGATTCCTCTTCAGCTCTTTCTCGAATATCTCGCTGCTATGTTTGCCTGATGCGATCTTCTCCACTTTCACATCCTTTCCGTAAAGTATTCCTGCGTTATACCCGCTCTTGAGCTTCAGTACTATGATATTATCATCGCCGCTTCCGGTTTTTGGCATAATCTCTCCCTCAAATTTCCCTGTGCTAGAGCTAATGCTCACTATATCGCCTATTTCTATACCTTGTTTCTTGAACAACGCCAGTACTTCCTCCGAATACATTACAACCCCTTGCGATGCTGCATTCCTCTGCCTTAGATGTGTAGGCTTGGAATCAGTATATGTTATAACAAATAACAACCTAGTAATAAAAGCTATTCCCTCAACTCGGAGTCGCTGCTTTCTGCAACTGCAGCGTGATTCCCATTGGATGCGGGCATCCATAGGTTTTTATATGTGCCTGCATTATAATCTAACGGAAGCAGCTGTGCATTCCTCTTGCCGGAGAAAGCTATTTATGCATTTATCGGCAAAGGAAACAACCGCTAAGGAATTATCATGCCATTGCTTATATGCGAGAGGTGCAGGCAGGAGTCACATATGGTCGAGCAGTGCAACTATTGCGGTAAAAAGATAGACAATAGATGCATGAAAAGCTCAAGGCGCATAAGGAAGACCATAAGGCTTGTCATCTGCAAGAGCTGCTGGTCCAATATGAAAAAGAGGAGCGCTTTTAAGAATAACAGGAATCTCATTCTGGAAGAGCAGACGGCAAAAATAACGCAAAAGGCATAATTGCCTGCGTTTATCGCGCTTATCACAGTTTCTTTATCCCTATATTGAACATGTCCCCCAACACATCCCAGTCCTTGTAGTTGAAGCCGGGCGTATTCCTGGACTGCCTGCTGAGCATTATGTTTTTCGCTTTTACCAGCTTACCTAGTTCCTTTTCATGCCTCTTCATTATATCAAGCATCCCTTCACTGGCATTTATTTCTACCGCTATATGGTCGAGTTTTGTCAGTTTCGTGTCTTTCCTCATCATTTGTATCCTTCTGATAACTTCCCTTAGCATAGTCTCTTCCTTTAACTCTGTGCTTATTTCCTTGTCTACAAAAGCCTTGCCATACCTGAAGAGCACTGCCTCGCCCTTCTCGACAGCCTGCACGATGGTGAAATGCTCCGGTTTAAGCAGAACTGTGCCTTTTATCGTATGCAGTTCATAGTATCCCTGCCTTGCTACAGAGGATTTAAGTTCTTCCGCATTGACTTCTTTCATGGCCTCTGAGACTGCGGAGGCCTTTTCCTTGAAATCTGGACCCAGCCGTGCGAACAGTGGTTTTATCTCCTCCCTGACACCCCCCACCCTCTTAAGCAGAAGTTTTTTCGCGTTTACCGAGTTCTCTACTATAAGCGACAGTCTTTCCAGTGTCGAGAATGACCTATCGTCAGTAACCTCTAAAGTGGCGCTGGCTACCGGCCATCTGAGCGATAATCCGGCCTTTTCCCTGCTGTTTAGCAGTGCTGTTATCGACTCCTTTACTATTGCCATGTCGCTCTCGAGTTCTTTGTCTACCATGTGTTTGGCAGATCTCGGCCAGTCATCCAAAAGAACGCTATCTTTTTCCTGGAACATATCAATATAGATATGCTCGCTAGTGAAAGGGGTCACTATAGACATCAGTATTATAAAATTTTTTAATATGTAACCAATAAGGTTAGCAAGCCTTTTCAATTCAGCCTTGCTGGCCTCTGACACTCTTTGTTTTGCCAGTTTGATGTAAAACCTGCTGAAATCCTCGACCATAAAATCGCGCATTGACACGACAGCTTCATCTATATTATAGCTATCCATCTTCTCGTTTACAGTCATAATCAGAGTGTTGAGCCTTGACAGTATCCATCGGTCTTCGCTGTGCAGCCTTGTTGTTGATGGCCTCCGTACATGCTTCGTATCTAATCCAGAAAGCATGGAGAGCTCTTTTGCCAGTTCGGCAATATTGTACAGCATTATCACGTGGTTGTTCGCTTCTTTCAGCTCGTCCTTCCTCAGTTTAAGGTCCATATATCTGGGTTTGCTTGCACAAAACAGCCTCCATCCGTCAACCGATGATATTCCCATAAGATCCTGAGGGCTCACAGCATTGCCATGGCTTCTGTGCATCTCCTCTCCGAACTCATCCTTCATCATTCCTCCCATGAGAACCCTTTTGAATGGTGTTTTTCCATGAGCTATGACGCCAGTCCTAAGAAGAGTGGCAAACCATCCTCTTATCTGGTCGAGGCTCTCTGTTATGCAGTCTGCAGGATACAGCTCTGCAAATTCTTCATCGGTGAGGCTTGCAGTATGTGCAATTCCGGATTCGTACCAGACATCTATCGTGTCTGGCACCCTTTTCATTGTTCCGCCGCACTTCCTGCAGCTAAACGAAATTCCATCTATATGCGGTTTATGCAGATCCATGTCCTTCGGCTCATGTGCAAGGCCCGCTCTTTCGACAAGTTCCTTCACGGAACCCATCACTTCAATCTCCTTGCAGCCTGCACATACCCATATAGGTATAGGAGCACCCCAGAATCGCTGCCTTGATATGCACCAGTCAGGTGAGCTTTCGACCGCATCGGCAAACCACTTTTGTCCGAAATCCGGGTGCCATTCTATTTTTTCATTCTGGCTAAGCATCTTCTTCTTTATCCTTGAAATCTTGACAAACCACTGCTCCGTTGCCCTGTAGATGAGCTTACTATGGCATCTCCAGCAGTGAGGATATGTATGTGTAATGCTGCCGGAATGGAGCAGGTCTCCGCTTGCCTTAAGGTCAGATATTACGACTTCGTTCGCCTCCTTCGGCACCATGAGTCCCTTGTAATCTCCAGCTTCTTCCGTATACCTTCCCTCCTTATCTATCGGGGAGAATACCGCAATTTTATTTTTCTTTGCTAGGATATAATCCTCTGGTCCGTGCCCCGGTGCCACATGGAGAAGACCGGTTCCATCAGTAACCGTGACAAATTGTTCGCCCAGAATCACCTTGTGGTATTTACTGAACTTCTTTTGTATCGCGACTTTGTGTTCCAATGGGCTTGAGTAGGTTGTCCCTTCCAGCTCCGATCCCATTATCTTATCATTTACAACGTTTCCTTTTCCAACAGCCTGCATGAATGGAGCAAGCCTCCCTTTAGCAACTACGTAATTAGTACCATTTATCCCAACAACCACGTATTCGACATTTGGATTTACCGCTATTGACATATTTGCTGGCAGCGTCCATGGCGTAGTTGTCCATATGACTAGATAGGTATTGCTCGGTAATTTGGCTTTAGGAGAACTCTTTATTTTATATCTAACGAATATCGAATTGTCGCTCTCGTCCTTGTACTCCACCTCTGGGCCTTGCGCTGATAGTACGGTGCCGCAGCGCGGGCAATATGCCATGGGCTTTAAATCCTTGTAGAGCAGTCCTTTGTCATACATCGTTTTGAATATCCCCCAGCCCTTGCTTATGTATTGACTTCGATACGGCACATAATAAGTTTCGAGATCCATAGTTACTCCGAAACGCTTGAGCAGTTCGACAGATTCAGGCATCTCCTTGTCGACATAATCCTTGCAGGCTTTCACAAATGCGGCAATCCCTACTTTTTTCTCTATATCGTCTTTAGACGCAAGATTCAGGCTTCTCTCTATTTTGTTCTCTATCGGCAATCCATGAACGTCAAAACCGCCTCTGTCGTGCACATGATAACCGGAGAACCTCCTGTACTTGGTTATTGCATCCTTTATCGTATATACCCATAGATGATGGGTTGCCAGCCCATATGCGTTTGGCGGTCCATCAAGGAAATAAAACTTCTTCTTGCCCATATTCCTGTCCTTGATCTTTTTGTAGATGTCATGCTCCTTCCAGTAGCCTAACACTTTCTCCTCTCTCTCGTTAAGATTGATCATGATATCAGCAGAACCGAGACAAACCTGAATTAGAGATAGTTACCTTCAAGGATTTAAATCCTTTTGTCCCTGTACCTCTTCTCAATTAGATCGCTGATTTTGGGACATGCTGTTATTTATTGCAAAGCAGAAGCAAAGTGAACATATTTATCTTTAAAATGCACAATATTTCCGACCAGCATGTTTGGACTTTCGAAAAAAGATAACTACAGTTATAGCGGAGATGGCTGCTACAAATATATCGAACCTTTAATCAAAAATAGCCATGGGGAATTGAAGATAATATCGCCTTTTATAAGCGATGGTTATGCAAAAATGCTGATAAATGCATCGAGGAAAAGAAAAGTGTATGTTATAACCTCTGGAAGCACCGGAATTGAAGATAAAAAGACATTAAAGGAGCTCACTGAAAACAGGAAGAGATACAATATATTACCGCTATTCTACGCTTCTCTTGCTGCATTTGTGCTTTACTCTTTTCAAGAGTACCTTTATTTTGCGGCTGCCTGCGCGCTTATCGCTGGGATAATCTTCGTTACATACACACTCAATAAAAAGAGGCTTTCAAATTTGAAAGTCAAGGTCGTGACAAATAAATTTATACACGAAAAAATGTATATTACTAGAGAGACGGCAATTACAGGGAGCGCTAACCTGACATTTTCCGGAATGCATAGGAATATAGAGCACATAGATGTAATAAAAGATGTCTCGAAAATATCAGAGATGTCGAAACACTTCGACTACTTATGGTCGAGATATTAGATATTAGATGATATTATGCATGATGTAATAGTGGCAGTACCAAATGATCCTGCACTTGCATCGTTTATAGGTAAGAAAGGCGCTATCAACAGCATAACATTCTATTATAGGAAGTCGGATGTGATTATAACGGCGCTTGCACCGACTGATGTCGAGGATAAATTCTATGCAATGGCACAGTCAATGCTCATGGCTGACATCATAGTGATAAGCACTAGGAATATTGACAGCAGTTTCGGCGAGGCGTTGGTTGCTGCGGCACTTCTGAACAAGAAGACCCTCTTTACCAATGATAATGATATTTTGCAGTATATTGCCAGATCAGGATTGAATGGCTATGATATTGTAGATAGATCAGTTCTGCTTGACAATATAGAGAGATTTGCAAAAGCAATGACACGCAGCATCGAAGTAAATGCCAGAGTTGACATAGACAAAGCCTTTCCAGTAAAAGGCATAGGCACGGTGCTCCTCGGGGTGGTCACAAAAGGAGCTATAAAAAAACATGATAAACTTTATCACAATTCTGGAAAGTTAGTTGAAATCAGATCTATACAGAGTCATGATGAAGATATTGAAGAGGCATATTCTGGAACTAGGGTAGGTCTTGCAGTAAAGGGTATCGAGGACAAAGAAGTGGAAAAGGGAGCTGTTCTGTCAACGGTCCGTATTCCCCCTGCAAATACTGTTGCTGTCGATATGGAATTTAGTAATATGGTAAAAAAGCCCGACAGCCAGTTTGACGCGCTTTTCGTCTCTGGATTCTCATCATCAAACGCAAAGGTAACACAAACCGAAAATAGGTTTATGATAACTTTCGAAAAAGCCCTTGTAATAGAAAAGGGAGATATTTTTTTGCTTGTCGGAAAAACCAAACCAAGAGTATTTGCCAGAGGCAAAGTCACTTCAGTACAGCAGTAACCGATTTCTTCAATTTGCTAATAAGATGCTAGTATCTTGTATTATGGTTTAAATATTTAAACAACCGTAATTATAATGGGTGGAAAAGATGGCTGGCTATGGAACGGAAATTAGGGAGAAGGAGCAGCGTGAGGAGGCCATTATAAGAAGGCGCGCATACGCTGCACTGCAGGAGATAAAGCTAGCGCGCATGCTGCAGATTGAGGGAGTAGATGGAAACTTCGGAAGTGCCGGAGCTGCAATGAAGGCAGTAATGGCAGAGAGGCTGGCTAAGTTTGCCATAGGCACAATGAGGGTGGCAAGGAAGAAAAGAATGAAAATTGGCGCAGCTGCAGTAGTAATTGCCGCAGAGGGCGTCTAGATACGATATGCATAGCGGTGCATTGCCAGAATGCCCTATATCTTCTATTATTACAGCTAAACCGCAGATAATAATAAGCTATTCTTGTTGAAATACTATGCTATCGGCGCGATTGTAGTCTAGCCTGGTTAGGACTTTGCCCCTCCAAGGCAAAGACCCGGGTTCAAATCCCGGCAATCGCATGGCGGGGTAGCTCAGCCTGGTTAGAGCGCTAGACTCATATGCATAGCATTATGAGTAATGAGCCTTAGGGCTATGACGAGAAATCTAGAGATCGCGAGTTCAAATCTCGCCCCCGCCATCCCATTTTTCTGGAAGATTTCTTCGACGGCAAACCGAAACTAAGATTTCTGCTTGTCGCCGAGGGGTTCAAATCCCGCCGTTTACCGGGAGTCTATACTGATAATTCCGGCTCGTTCGCACTATTTTCACAGTACATATCCCCATTCTTCAAGGGCACGAAGGACATTTGCGACCCCTTCTCCTTTTTTAGTAAGCTTATACGCTATAGTATCGTACCTTACGCTTCGCATTTTTATAATGATGTTTTTGTCTATAAGGAACGTTAGAACCCTCGCGAGTTCTGTAGAACTCATTTCCGCACAGCTCTTCTTCATCTCATTAAACCTGCTCTGCCCTGCGACGAGGCAACATAGGACCTGCATCCTCCGCTTTGAAGAGGTAATCTCTATAGCTTTTGACAAACCCGCCATATTTCTCATAGATAACACCAAAGTTACTATAATGGATTTAAACAGCAACTACTTTATACCTCAGTGATTCACATGGTCAAAAAGATTTTCGAATGTCAGAATTGCAGTGCGATACAGGAGAAAAATAGGCTAATGACGCCGATGCATTGTGGCATGCCGATGAGGAGAAAGGATGGTGCTTGATTAGGGGTGTATATATGGCAAATGACTTGATAGAGTTTTATGGAAGGGAATGCCCGCACTGCCACAGGATGGATCCTTTAGTTGTAAAGCTTGAAAAGGAAGAGAAGGTGAAGGTTGAAAAGATAGAGGTATGGCACGACGAGAAGAACGCTGCCTTATTCCAGAAAACCGACCAGGGAAAGTGCGGCGGAGTGCCGTTTTTCTTTAACAGGAAAACGCAGCAGTTCATCTGTGGGGAAACCGATTACAGAGGCTTGAAGGCGTGGGCTACTGGCAAGTAAAAAAGACGGTGCGCTTATGGCAAACATCAAGAAGTTCGATCTGATTGTGATAGGCAGCGGCGCTGGGGAGGATGTGGCGGTGGAAGCCGCAGGCCATGGGCTGAAGACCGCGGTGATAGAGAAAGGTGCTCTAGGCGGAACGTGCTTGAATCGCGGCTGCATACCATCGAAGATGCTTATCCATAGCGCTGACGTAGTCGAAGTGATAAAGAGTGCGGACCTCTTTGGGATAAAAGTAAAAGGCTATGAGATTGATTTTTCTTCGATAATAAAGAGGGTATCAAATGCAGTAGATGGCGATTCAAAAAGTATAGAGAATGCGCTCACGAGCGGGAACAATCCGGTGCTCTACCACAAGGAGGGCGAATTTGCAGGAAAGAAGACCATCAAGGTAGGGAACGAGATAATCACAGCTGATAAGATATTGATAGCAGCGGGTGCCAGGCCGAGCATCCCAAATGTTCCTGGCCTAAAGGAAAGCGGATATATCACGAGCGAAGAGGCACTCCGGCTAAAGAAACAGCCGAAGGTCATGACCATAATAGGTGGCGGGTACATCGCTGCAGAGCTCGCCCACTTTTATGGTACACTAGGCACAAAGATAAACATAATCCATAGGAACGAGGTCTTGATAAACAGAGAGGATAACGACATTGCGCTCAGACTTACCGAAGTATTCAAGCAAAAGTATAACGTTTACACAGGCTGTGAGCCAACAAAGGTATCCAAATCGGGAACAGTCTTCGAAGTCGAGATAAAGGACAAAAGAGGCAAAATGCAGGTCTTGAAATCCGATGCATTGCTTGTGGCGACGGGCGTAACTCCATATTCCGACACGCTAAAGCTGGAGAAAACAGGCGTAAAGACCAACGAGCGCGGTTATATAATCGTTGATGCGTATCTCAGAACCAACGTAGATGGGATATTCGCGCTCGGCGACATTATAGGCAAATATTTGTTCAGACACTCAGCCAACCACGAAGCCAGGTATGCAATAGAGAACATGGTCCATAGCAAGCAGATACCTGTGGATTACAGAGCAATGCCACATGCAATATTCACATCTCCACAGATCGGTTCCGTCGGCAAGACCGAGGAGCAACTCAAGGAAGAAAAGATCGAATATCTTGTCGGAAAGTATGATTACATAAACACCGCGATGGGCTCCGCCATAGAGGACAGGACAGGGTTTGTGAAGATTCTTGTCGAGAAAAGAACTGGCAAGATAGCTGGCTGTCACATAATAGGCCACGAAGCATCAACCCTGATACACGAGGTAATCGTGGCGATGAAGAGTGGCAATGGCATGATAGACAACATCACAAGTGCCATTCATATACATCCTGCGCTGAACGAGGTTATATCAAGGGCAACATATAGTATTGAATAACGATAAATTGGTGATAAAATGAAATGTAAAGCATGTGGACAAGAAATTGGAATGATCCAGGCCCCTTTTCATATGATGGGCATGCACGGATCGGCAGACAAGCTCAAGTGCAAGGCATGTGGAAGGTCTTTTGGTTCGCAAGGTGAACTGACGTCGCACCAGCAGAAGGCGCACATGTAATCGTTATGTTTGGGTGAAAAAATGGCAGAAAATAAATGTGAAATGTGCAACATGGCTTTCAAGTCTGAAGCCGAACTTATGGACCACAACCAAAAAATACACGGTCAGGCACCAAAGATCTGCAAGGCTTGCGGCGCTGCATTCAAGTCGGATAAGGCGCTCATGGACCACTCTGCGACCGCGCACAAGATGTAATCGGCCTTTGCATGATGAAGGTCTATAAGTGCAGTGTCTGTGGTTTCAGCTATCGCACCAAGAGCCTGGCAATAAAGTGCAAGGCTTATTGCACCAAGCATGGGGTTTGCAGCAACGAGATAACAAAGCAATCCATAGAGCGTTCTCAGGGATGAGCGCTTGCTGGACCTTGCAGTCTACTGGTTCATGTTTCCCGCGTGTATACTCATAGCAGCCATGGCTATGTTCACTGGCATAAGCGGTACAGCCATGCTTACGCCGTTCATCATTCTTATCTTTCCGTTGATCGGCGTTCCACAACTTACCCCTGCCCAGGCGATAGGCATGGCGCTAACCACGGAATTCTTTGGGTTCATCTCCGGAGTTTACGGTTACTACAGGCTAAAGCTCATCGATTACAATATCGTAAAAAGGCTAACCATTGTATCTGTGCCTGCGATAATAGCGTTCGCGCTCATATCACAGACAATAAGCGGCGTTCTGCTCAAATCGGCTTACGGCGTTCTCATGGTTGTAATTGCAGCTTATCTCTGGCTGACTGCGAAGAGTACCGTGCGGAACAGAGACCTTGAAGTAGTGCCAAAAGAGGTGTTGCAAATAAAGAGAATTGATGAGGGGAAAGTTATTACGCGAGTCAAAACCGCGGATGGCAAGACCTACTCTTATAGGGCGTGCAACACCAAATTAGGACGGTTAGTCACTTTGGTAGGAGCCGCAATGGAGGGGCTGATATCAGTTGGGCTTGGTGAGCTCGAAATGCCGAATCTTGTGAGGAACTGCAAACTGCCTATAGCAGTGTCGGCAGCCACTTCTGTGGCCATAATAGCAGTCACAGTCCTGGCAGGCGCATCAGTCGACATGCTTCTCCTGTTTTCTAAGGGCGGCACGGGTGCGATTCCCTACAATCTTATAATCTACACTATACCAGGTGCAATAATAGGCGGACAGATCGGCATAAGGCTGCAGGGCAGGCTTTCGTCAAAACACACAGAAAGGTTCATATCCGGTCTTTTCGCATTGATAGGCATGGCTTTCCTGTACGTGGTGCTGCCTTACCTGTGAATCAGCTACGCTGCTTGTTTCTATCGGGATATTTCTGTAGATAGCTGACAACATAGGGACACTGTGGGTCGACCTTCATCCCGCTTCTCTTGGCAAAATTGAATGCAGCATCTGTAAGCTCTTTTGCAATGCCTTTTCCGCGCTCCTCATCAGGCACATATGTGTGATATATCCGCATCACACTGCCAACAATATCATAGCGAAGCTCAGCTTCACCATGCTTCGTCTTGGTGTAAAATCTGCCAGTGGAATGTTCTATCTCCATATGTAACATTAAAAAATCAAGACCTATTTATAATAACCTTTTGATAAAGCGCAGTCCGCATCAGTTGAGGTGGACTTCCAGGTGGACTTGCCTTCTGGACTGATATCAAACCATATAGATGTATATCAAAGCATACCGTTGGTACATCGAGCATCACCATCAATGAACGCGCTGTCACCACTTTATTTGTTGGAAGTCAATAATAGTATCCATCGGTAACGGAAAGGTATATATCTTACTATTCTGGCTGCAATACAATCTTTCTTCTTGCGATAATATTAGATCGCCAGATAACCCTGCCTTTTTCATTTAGAAATTCTATAGCGTATCTTCTTCCAGGTAGCAGCTTTACGCAAACAGGTGTGTCAGGAACAGGCTGAAATTCTAGTATTTCTTCTCCTATGAAATATATTCTTACTTTATGCGGATTCCAATTATCAGATATTGCAACAGTTATTTCCGAATTCAAATACCATTGTTTTTTATGCTTAATGTGTTCCTGTACATTCTGCGCTGCCGGCTTATTGAATTCCTTTGTTCTGACAAAAACTGTATCATTTGTGACTTTTTCCATACCTTGTTTTTGCACGCATGTGAGCGCTCCCACTCTAGAATCAAGGTGCTTAAGTTTCATTATCACCTCCTCGTCCTCTGCATAAGTAAATATCAGATCCTTGGCAGCAACTGGTGCAACGTCTGCGGCTTGTTTCAAGTACAGTTTTGTCTGACATAGCCTTCTTACGATTGGGTCTATATCAGTCACATTATGGCATAGCAGCATTAAGCATACTCCCTGTTTTCTGAAGTCCTGTATCCTTTGCTTTAGGTCAATCGATGCAGTTGACTCTTTTTCCCGAAAGACCAGTTGTGCTTCCTCTATACAGATGATCAGATTAAGTTTGTCATCATTTTCTAAACCAAATGCCCTAGCTTGCGCATAAATCTGGTTCAGAAGCAGCGCATACATATACGGTTTCGCACTGTTGCTGAGGTTTGAAAGATCAAAGACCACACCTTTTTGAATCACTTCGTCAATGGCTATGCCCTCTTTGCTAGAATACTCCGGCCTGGCGATAATGCTTCTAAGGTTCTCCAATGCAGATCTTATATTTTCGCCGTGTTTTGTATATTTTACCCCTGTATTATTGCGTTTCGCATGAAACTTTAATATAGACTCTTCTATCTTTTCGTATACCTCCACAGGGTCTGGTTCGTAACTATCGGCATAAGCTGACCTAAAAGCGTTTATCAGGCATTTGTTCAATGGATTCTCATATGGACCAGCACCGGAAACCGAAGAGATTATCATTGCAAGGTCTTCATAGAACAGCTCTTTGTTTAAGTTATCCGGACATTTGAAGAAATTTATGCTTGTCATGCCATCATAGAGCGAGACAAGATTGAGTTTATTCTTTAGGGCAAATGAATTCCATTCGTCCGTGGGCGAGATTATTGCCACTCTTACAACTTGTTGATTTTGATTACTGAAGCGCATTGCTGAATCTAAAATTGACATTGCACAGCTCGTCTTTCCAGAACCAGGCAGACCGGATACCATTAGCCCGAGGTTTAGTGTTGATGGGTCGATCTGCACATCAAGTTTAGTATCGTGTACAGAATCTTTCATGTAAGTACCCAACGGCAGTCCGTCCTGTTGCTTGAAGTTCATTGTACGTACTAAGTAATTCAGTTTGTTTGACCAGTTAAGATGCATTGTGCTTATTACGTGTTTTATGCCAAATGGCGGAATCTCTGTCTTTTTAAGTTTTTCAACTAACTCTCTTAAATCTGCAGCTTTTATGCTGCATTTTGACATTACCAATAACCTGTTTGATATGAACTCGTCAAGTTTATCGATATCTCCTGATAGTAGAAAGGCTATTTTGTAAGCAGTCCCGTTCTTCAATATAGCCGCGTTTGTCGCATCGAGAAGATCCGTAAGCATCATTGCCTCCTCAGATTCTTTAAAATTCTCGGTCTGTACGCTCATGCTGGCTCTCGTTCCCATAAAACTAGATTGTGATGATACAGTATGCCTCATAGCGCGATCTCCTAAATTGGTCTCTATTTTCCTTTTTGCTCGCTCTAATGCATCGCCATACACAGGAATTACTGCAACAATAATACTGCCGTTGACCCTTCTGGTACTGAATATGTCCTCAAACCATTCCGAACCAGTCTCTCCAGGTAGTCTATACGCTACAAGAAGCTCGAATCTGGTTGACTCCATTGGCAGGTTTGTGTCTCTCATCTCCATTCCCGGAATCAGCGACTCGATTTCATTCTTTATAATACTCGAATTGAGTGATGGCAGGCCTATTACTGTTTTCATATCAGATAACGAATAGCTTAGTAAGAATGCACGTTTGCCAATCGCCTCGAGAATCTTGGTTTTCTGGATAGGAATATTTGGCATGGCGCATATCTCATAGAAAGTAAAAGTTTCCATTATAACAGCCTGTTCATTGACATAGCTAAGAAGCTAAGAATAATAGACGACATTATAATAACTGCTAAATTTTTTGTAATGAGCTGCTTGCTATGTGCCTTGTCTGACAAAAGCATAGCAAAAACAAATAGAATGAAAAGCATTGAATATGCAGCTATAATCATATTTCTAATATAACCGAGAAAAGCGAGTGATTTGCTTAGGATATAAGCAGTGCTTATGAATATTATTGTCATGAGAGGCATTGCTTTCGCTAAAATTTTAATGTGGTTTGAGCTTTCCACGTATATGCGTTCAAACATTTTTACACCGATAGAATGGCACAGATTATACAAAGAACTGCTCCTGTATAAAATGACGCAGAAGCGGTTTCCACAGAACTACTAGATCTGCCTGCCTTAAATTTAGAAGCAATTGATATGTTGAGTAATAATGTTCCGGTTACTGCGCCGGCAGCTACAATAGTGCGCATAATTGAATTCAAGGTATCACTTTTAATCTGCCAGCGCATATCTCAAGCAGCATGCCATTCCATCTTCTATCTAATGAAGTGGCAAGGTATGAAAAAAACTTAGCTCCTGAACTGTTGCAAAGTAATAGGCTTCTGCGCTTACGCAATACAGAGGGATATATTAAGATAGAGGAACCGGAGAATACAGAAATTCCAAGTTTTTTTAACAGCATGTCAGGATTCCTGTCTGGTATATTGTTGGAACTGGTAATCATATAATTATAAGCCAATTTTGATGCCTTTTTCAGTGTGTCGCCGCTATTGGTGATTGCATTTAAATAGGAGTTATAGCCGTATGCCTCTGCCAGAGCCTTGACTGCAAGTTTTTTCTCAAAAATAGGAACAGAGTTACTGGAGACAGGCTCTGAAAATACCTCGCTCACAACTTCATCTATAATAGGTGGTAATCCTTTTGTTATAGAATGCCTTTCCGCTTTTAGTTGTGCAATCCTAACTGCTTCGTCAAATAGTTTGGCTGGCACTCTTATAGCGCTACTGGTCCCTGATATGGTTCTTATTGTAAATTTCCTGTTTAAAACACCTTTATCAGCAGCAAATCTGACAAGTAGGAAAAATAATATTCCGGCTAATATGTAAATATCTGGATCCGTATATTCACCTTTTGTTCCAGTTTTGGTTGATATATGTGGAGAGCAAGAGGCCATTAATGCCCATCTGCAACAGTTTTTTTGCGCATGCATCGATATTCTGTGATGTGACATTAGCCCCACATATTTTGTCGAAGAGTTCACAGATGAGATCATTAGTTGCCTTGTATCTTTTCTCCAGTTCTATGATTTTTGCCCATGCATTTGATATCTCCGATGCAAGCCTGTAGTTGTTTATACTTGCAGCTTCAAGTAACGCCTCATCCTTTCTTATTTCGCCGGCTTGCACTAAAGTAGGCATCTCGTTACGGAGCGCTTCAAGTATGTAAGGAAACATGCTTCCGGCATCTATTACATATTCCACATTGAGAGCTGACAGGATACATATGAAAGCTATCAGATTTGTATTGTAGCAGGAAACACTGGGACTGATGAAATAAAAAGTATAGTCTATACGCTCCTTTCCTATTGATAGAAGGCCCTCATTCCCTTGTTTTAAATCTACTATAAAAGTATGCATTGTTCCAGTGCTTTTTTTCCTTAGCATTGGCAGAGCCTCAAGCTTGCATGCTGCATTATCCAAAGTGGATCGCAGTTGGGCCTTTACAGTGAATGAAGAGCATAGTAAAAGAACACCTGCTTTTTCTTTTTTCATTGGATTACCGATATCTATTACGCTATTTCAACTTGAGCGCTGGATGCCTGTAGCGCTTTTATTATGGAAATGTCATCCATTCCCAATCCTTTCAGGCATTTTATTATCTCGATCCTATCTTTACCCAACTCAAAAAGGATAGATATGAAACCTTGTAAATTAAAACAGCGGTCAGCGCTATCCACTAGCATGTTGATTCTGGATCTTTCCTGTATGTTTAGGCCGAGTTTTTCAATTTCACGGATCAGCTTGTCTCTTGTTACCACTATCTGCATATTGTTCACCTTGATTGCATAAACACGCGTTGAAACTCCATCTACTTTGCTTATGAATGCCGTGCAACTATCTGATTTGTCTTTTGCGGCTGCTCTTACATAACATGATCCCAACTCCAAATCCAGCAATCTATCCTTGCTATCGCTTGGTATAATGTTAAGCTCTGCCAGAACATTTGCATCATCTTCGCTTTGGAGTCTAAAAACAAATATACATGCAGAATTCGCAAGCAGTTCCTTTCTTATATCAGTTAGCAGCTGGGTAGCCAGAACTGCTCCGATGCCATACTTCCTGCCTTCACGGAAAAGCTGCATCAGTTCTTTACTATCGCTAAGAAGTTTCCATGCTTCGTCTAATACGACAAAACTAAGGCATTTGATAGATGGGCGGCTCGAGTGCATGTGTTCCACAACAAGCCCTATTATTGCATTTGCTATGAATTCCCTTTGGCCATCATTCGCCAGATATGCAAGGTTTATGCTTACAGCACCGGAAAATATATCTGCAATTCTGAAACTTGTCTCAGCACTGAATATTGGTGCAGAAAGGAACTCTAATAATTTTGTCCATAGTCTTCTGTTCTCCCCTTCGAGCGATTTAGAAACTCTATCGAGATTGGCATTGTCCTTCTGATCTAACAGTATTGAATATAATTCAGCACGCTCATTGGCATCCATACTGCTTTTTTTTGAGATAAGTTCTGTTATGTGCAACGCAGACTTTTTCTTGTCGGGAAAAAGTTCGAATGCATTGACAAACGAGTCCTTTCCCAATTTATATATTGAACCTCCCAAATACGTGATGAGTTCATCATATTCTCCATTCCAATCTATTATAAGCACATTTTCTGCCGTGTTGCCAAAACTTCTTGCAAGCAGGCTTTTTAAAAAAAACGTTTTTCCGGAACCGCTTGTTCCAGCCACAAGTATATGCGGGTTGATGAAAAGCCCATTATCCAGAAAAACAGGCGTCCGATAGATTGACGTCTTGCCTATGTATGCACCAGTATCAGTTATCCTAGAATGTTCTGTCTGTCCAAATGGGTGCATCATGCCGCTGATTATCTTTGAGTTTGATTTTAGCACCATCATGAAAACACCATTGAAGAATCAAACTGCAGAAGTGAAAGCAGTTCTTCCCCTTCCATCTTTTTTGATCTAGAGCCCAGAAGAGCATCAAAGTGGCTGGAAAGCTCCCTTATCTGTGATTTTGCTTTTTCCTCCGCATCGTATTCATTCTGCGAAGATGCGCTGCTCATCACATAGAAAGAAGCTTTTACTGGGACATCTCCTGAACTTATCCTCATTATGTCGGAATCTATCTGCTCAATCCTTCTCCTGATCATTTCAGTATGCGGTATGTTTTTTTGTTTTTTTACATCTATTCTGGAAAGCTCTATTTCCAGCATGCTCCTTTTTGTCTGCATTTTATTTAACAATGGAGCCAACTCCATGCGTTCTACCTGAAGTGAAAACTTGAATGGATACGCCGTATGCTGTATTATATTCTCGATTTTTTTACCGTCAAGCTGCACCTCTGTCCCAACTTCTAGATGCGCTGCTGCTACTGCTGAAAATCTGCCGTTATAATACCGGATTGCGGCGGAGCGATCATGTTTAAGTTCATAACCACATACCAATTCTATAATGTTTGAATGCTGGAAAACATATGCTTCTATCACATACCAAAGTTTATATGCGAATAATGAAACTAGCGTAATTGATGAAGCTGCGACTATCACATATGGATTAAGCGTCGTTATGCTCAATACTGCCAGAAAGACTAGCATGCTGACGATAAGAGCCGGGACAATTTTCTGCTTAAGAGCCATCTCAGAAAACATCGAATCTACCAAAAGATATCTCTGAACCCAACAGTCTTGCAAGTTCCCTTGTTGATACTACCGTAAGCATTACGCTAAGCAAAGGAATGAGAAATACCTCTATTACCATGTATGCGAGGAAATCAATCAGCTCTTGCACCAGACCAACTATTCCAGATGTAATTGAATTAGTAAAATCCTGTATGCCACTGATTATCGCATTTGTAGGGTTTATTGAGTTGCTGTTAGAGTATAATGAAAGTTCCCAGTTCTCCGCGCCATTCAACACTGTCTGATAGGAATTGACTCCTGTTATCGCAGTTTGGTAGTACTGGTTGGATAACTGTGCATCCATCAGATAGGTCATGGGAAATACCACGTATAAGCCTATCACGAGAGCTATGATTGTGCCTCCTAACGCTCTTGTGAAGTAGAATGTCCTAAGCACTATCCCGACTGGAAGAAGTACCGGAATAGCAACTGCGGCAATGAAGCTCATAACCATGCCTTGCAGTTGCACGCTGAAGAAGGCAAGAGCTACGCCATCCGTAATATACCGCATCTGGCTTAGGAAGGGCATCATAGCCTGCGACAACCCTATTGAAAACCCAAATATGTCTATATTGATAGAACCGATAATTCCTGCGCCTATGTCTATTGCACTTAGCCCCGCAAGCATTGTAAATGACATCGCTGTAAGAGTTGGATATACGTGGCCATTGAAGGTTATGACTGTAGGGCCTGTCAGATACGAATAAGCGAAGCATAATGCTGAGTTGTCTTGCATGTAAGCGGAGCATGTTGCCGATGCACCAGAGCCGTTTGTTATACCGTTTATTATGCCTGTCATTATGCCGAATGGGCTGAATGATAGCAGCAGTGAACCAACTATCACTCCATTGATGGCGGCCTGGATAAGTTCTGTTTTCCCCCATTCTTTGAGTCTTCGGTGGTCTGCAGCATATCCTATGCCTAGAACTATTCCTGCAATGGCTATCATTATGGCTATTATACCGATAGCTGTGTCATAACTGTAAAAGAGTCCCAATATATCACGCAGCGCTGTTCTTTATATCGAATTTGTTGAGTTGGTTGTGTTTACTGTGAAGTTGTTTAGTATATGTGTCGATGCGCTGGCAAGGGAAGACGATGCGAAGCTCAGAGCACCTACGACTATAGCTCCAATTATTATGTTAACTGCCGTAGTGTGGAACTGAGCCTTCTTGTCAGGAGGAAGGATTTGGCCGAGGGCATATATTATACCTGCAACTACGAAAAGCATCGCACTCAGGGCCGGACCGACCTGCATTAGGACAAGACGCACCTGGTCTATTATTGGAGTGACTTGCAGGAAAACAGAATCCTGTGCACTTGCCAATTTTGCCGCGGCAGATATGATTATCAGCAGCATCCCGGCTATGTATTTTAGATTGCTCAGTTTCATTTGAATCACTTTTTATATACTAAACTACTATAATATTTACTAAAGTAAATATTTATACCTTTTGTATATAGTACCAGAGAACAGATTTGCAATGAGACCTAAAAGCAACAGAATATAAAGGTTAAACGGAACATACATTACAGTATTGGGCTCGTAGCTTAGCCTGGTTGGAGCGCTCGACTGATAATCGAGAGGTCGTGAGTTCAAATCTCATCGGGCCCATTGATGGTTAACAACCCAGGAAAATGCTGGCAAGGCAAGTTCCAATAAATATCAGCATCTTGCCATTTCCGGCTGATTTGCGATTGTTGTGTCGCTCAATCGATTTTAGGCAGATAATATTTGTTTATCCTATCCCTGTCCAACGTCCATGCCGGAATGCTAAATGTCTTCACATCGATGCTCCTTATCGGCAGTTTTCCAAGGAGCACCTCCTCTATCTCTCCATACTTTAGGTTTATATCGTGGCTTTCGAATACCTTTTTATGGTAGAGAACGTCATACTTGTAAGCGGTCTTAAAGTCGTCGAAGACACCTATAGCAAACCAGTCATACGAACCTATAAGCGCGGACCCTAATATGTATCTGCTTATTAGAGGGTCATTATCATCGTCCATGTACGCAAGTCTGCTTTTTGCACCTATGTTGCTGAAACCTTTCTTTGGTGTAAATCTTGACAGCGTTACCATGAAGCTCAATGGTTTTACATGATCTATCGATATAGTAAGCCGCTTTATCAGGCTTTTCTTTAATAGCTTCTTAAGCGCATAGGAAATAGTGCCGAACTTTATACCGAGCCTGTCTGACAGCTCCTGCTGCGACATCCGCGCATTTTCATTTAGCAGTTTCAATATCTCACGGTCTTTTTTGCTTATCTTGACCCCGTCCAGAACAACAGTCCTTATAGGGTAATATCCGAGCTGCCTGTGTACTATCTCTGAAGGGAACCATTCGACACCATATTCTGAAAGAAGGATTCTCATTGACCTGTCCCAGTAAGAGTAGTCGGATTTCGAGAAGGCATTGGCATATATTAGCATGTCAAAGCTCCCCTTTAGCCTGAACGCCATCTGCGGTATATACCATTTTTCGAGTATCTCCTTTATTCTTATCCAGTCGGGTTTAGTCTTGAATTTTACCAATATAAGATGCGGATTATTCAGCCCGAGAGCCTCCTCGTTGAGCTCTAGAGTATAATGCATATCAAACTCGTCCTGGAGAGACTTTATCTTCTTTACTACAGTTATTCTTGAAACGCCAAGCTGTTTGGCAATCTCCGATATCGACATTCTGGAGTTATTTGATAGCAATCCCAGTATCCTTCTGGCTACCAGGCTATACTTCTTGTTGAACTCGCTCTCTACATGATATTCTTGTTCCGCTGCCATCATATAGTCTATGGAGGCAACATTTATAAACATTACAAAATTTCAACACTAAGTAGCAATATTTCTAAATTACGCTGCATTTAAAAACAGGATAATCTGAGTGTATAGTACGTACGATATAAAATCGTAGTTATGATGACAGCATGGAAATAAAAAATGTAGCATATACGTATTTGGCGCTTGCGATCGTGCTAGGAGCACTTTATCCTGTCGCTCTTTATGTGGCAGGGCACAACGGGATGAATATCTTTGAGTTCCTTGTTATTGGATTCACGATGGGCAGTGCAGGCTCTCTCGCATTTGTATTCTTGAGAAACAAACAGAGGAAGCTGCTTTCCTATCTTTTGAATAAAAAAGATCTCGCCATACTCTTATTTGTTGGACTGCTGACACACGGATTCACTTCTTTCGGGCTATTGTATGTAGAGCAGCATATGAGTGTGCCGCTTGCAACCGTCATATTCAGGATGCAGCCGCTCCTTATGCTGCTTTTCCTGCCTTTCATATTGAGAGAGAAGGTTACACAGTATCAGGTTGCAGCATTGGTGCTGGCCGTCCTCGGAATGTCTATTGCAATAACAGGTGGTAGCATCTCAACGTTTGTTGTCAACAACCTTCCTATATTCGGGTTGTTGATATTCGTAACGCTCCTTGACGCTGTGCTCCCAACGATAATAAAAAGATACGCTTATGATATTGAAAGCTCAGTATTTCTGTTCAATATAGCAGCGCTCATATTTTTTGTTATGATTTATCTCTCTTATGGTGCGCCGTCTTCTCCGATTGGCACCGCTTCGATTGAAGCACTCGCATATGTGGGAATCTTCTTCGCGTTCAACCCGTTCTTTTACTATGGTGCTTTCAGGAGGCTGAAGAGCACGATAGTGACGAACACTTATTTCATAAGCCCGTTCCTTACCTTCCTTTTCAGCGCCGTGCTGCTATCTCAGCCCCTTTATCCTTACTATTTTGTGGTTGCGGCGCTTACCGCAATCGGAGTTTATATCCAGACGCTGGATAAAAAAGGCGGCACTTATATTGCAAAAAACAAAGTCGCAAGGCAGCATATCAGCATATACGATGTGACAAGCGCATTCATAAATACGAATGTCGATGCAGTTCACGACGCAATGAAGGGCAGCGGAAGAGTGCTTGCAGTAAAGATCGATAGGGAACACTATAATGGCATTAAAGGCATAATAGAAATGATGCGCAGCCAGCATCTTGCAGGAAAGAGTGCGTCGCTGATATATACGCATTTTGACGGGAATTACATAAATGAAAAAGAGAGTGATTTCATCAGAGATATTATAGGTGTGAAGGATAATGAGGTAGTGCTCATGAGCGCTGGGGCACCGGAAACAAGCGAAAGGGTATTCGACAGCCTCGTATATGAAAGGCAGGCAGGTTTGGCGCATACTATTTAAAAGTTAACGTTGGTCTCCGTCGGAAAGCCAGCGAAAGGTTTATATATCTATTCTTACGTTATATTATTCGCTGATTTTAAATGAACTTGGCATTGATTGCAGGAGCAGTCGCTGAATATAAATAATATTTGACTTGGTGAGCTAATGGCAGCTAAATCTAAGAGAGCTAAAGAATCCAGAAATACTGGTAAGAAAGTCACAAAGGGATCAACAAAGGCAAAGGAGAAAAGTGCAGCTCTGCAGAGAGCATCTTCGCAGGGCCCTGCAAGGAAGCTGGTCTTAAAGGACAATAAACTTAACATAGAATCGGTCACATCTGCTGGAACTGCTGGAGGTGGTTTCGATATAGTTTCAAGGCAGCCCATGCCGAGCCGCCTGCCGCAGACAGGAGGGCAGCAAAGCGAAGCGAGAGTTCAAGGCAGGTTGCAGAAATGCCCAAGCTGCAGCAGCACAGACCTTATATTCGATAACGAGAAAGGTGAACTCGTATGCAACTCCTGCGGGCTTGTAATAGAAGAGAACGTAACAGACACAGGACCGGAATGGAGGGCGTTTGATGCCGACCAGAGAAATGCAAGAGCTAGAACAGGAGCACCTATAAAATACACTAAACCGAACAGAGGTCTTGTTACTGAGATAGATCTCTACAATAAGGATATACGGGGGGTCAGAATACCTTCGAAGAGGCAGGCCCAGCTCTACAGGATGAGGAAATGGCACAAGAGGGCCAGCATCGCAAGCTCAAGCGAAAGAAACTATCTTATTGCACTGCCTGAACTGAACCGGGTTGCGAGCTACTTGGGGCTGCCAGATAATATAAGAGAAAGCGCAGCACTGCTTTATAGGAAATGCGTGCAGAACAACCTTATACGCGGGCGGCCTATAGAAACAGTGGTGCAGGCAGTTATCTATGCGGCATGCAGGAGTGCTGGGATGCCTAGGACTTTAGATGAGATATCAAGCATATCAGGTTTGCCGAAGAAAGAGATAGGCAGGGCTTACAGGGTCATCTCGCACGAGCTTGGCCTAAAAATTCCGCTGACCGATCCTATAAGCTACGTGCCGAGATATGTAAATGCATTGAAACTGAGCGGCGAAGCGCAGGAGAAATCAGTAGCGCTGCTCAAGGACGCGATGAAGAAAGGTTTGGTATCAGGAAGGAGTCCGACCGGCGTTAGCGCCGCTGCGGTGTACATCGCCGGAGCATTGGCGGGAGAAAGGAGAACTCAGAAAGAGGTGGCTGATGTTGCCGGAGTGACGGAAGTCACGATAAGGAATAGGTACAGGGAACTCAAGGAACAGCTAAATATCGACGTAAATCTTTGATTTTTGATTCTCGCCTTTTCTTTTTCTTTTTTTTCTTTCATTTTCTTTTATCAATTCCTAGCTATGCAAGCACTTTCGGTATAGTTAGATAAATAACGAACTTTTTGAATTTCGTAGAACACCTTTATAAAGCAGAACGCAGAAATAACTTTGTAAAGACAGGACAAAGACAGAAAAAAATAGTATGGGGTGGATGAGATGGGAAATGAACCGGAGTTAGTGGAACTGGGAAGCCTGCACGACGTGCAGGTGGATGCCAAAGGCGCACGGGAGGAGGGCATAGGCAGGTTGGGCAACCTTGTCATCTTCATCAAGAACGCGAAGACAAGGATAGGCAATAGGTACCGTGTCAAGGTGACGAAGGTATACAGGACATTTGCCTATGCGGAACTTGCCGATGCATCGAAGAAATTCATCGGAAACGGCAGCCTGTTCAAGTGAGCAGGCAGCGCGCCTTTGGTTATTTTTTTTTGGCATCCCGCAGGCAAAGAAAGCCTTTTATACCTATGTTATCTAAAGAGTAGTATCTGTTGACGGTGCGGAGACCGGTATCATTTGCGTTGGGTGCGCAATTGCTTGATGTTCCGTGGCAGTTTTTTACCATTAGTACTTTTATTATCAGTGTATTTCAATTTTACTTACAGGGTTTCATTATTATATTATCATGTTCGGTGTCTAAATGGGAAAGAAGGAAGAGGAGGAGACCAAAATATTCAAGACAGGGACGACTACAGTAGGCCTGATTTGCAGTGATGGAGTAGTATTTGGCACGGATACCAGGGCAACATTCGCATCATATATCGCTTCGGTGGAAGCAAGGAAGGTCTTCAAAATAGACAACACCCTTGCTATGACGATAGCGGGAGGGGTTGGTGACGCTCAGGAGTTAGTCAGGATCCTGAAAGCACAAAGCGAGATATACAAGATGAGCGAAGGGAGGCCAATGAGCCCTAAAAGCGCTACGACTCTTATGTCGATAATACTGCAGCAGAACAAGATGCTGCCTTTCTATGTAGAACTTCTTATGGGAGGGTTAGACGGGGATGTTCCACAGCTTTTCTCGCTCGATCCCGCAGGAGGGTATTCAGAGGAAACAAGATTCTCGGCAACTGGCAGCGGATCGCTGACTATCCTTGGATATTTGGAGGATATGTACAGGAAAGGGATGAGTACAAAGGAAGGCGCAAAGAGCGTTGCGAAAGCTATAGCCCTTGCGATGAAGAGGGATTCTGCAACGGGGGACAGCATAAGAGTGGTAACGATAACGAAATCAGGATACACTGAATACTTCGGCAAGGACCTCGAGAAGCTTATTGCAGCAAAATAATTGCTGCTCAAAATACACGAACGTCATAGACACACAACATATAAACATAAAACATATACACAGCGTATGCGTAACATGGCAGCCGGTTTGGCTATAGCCTGGGTTCATTTTGGTATTTTACAACCGATTCGGTTTTTGGTGGATGGGATAAAACAATAGGTTGGTTCATTACAGCCACAGCGATTACTGCGATAAGGCGACAAGTGATTCATTGGAAGAAAAAAACGGGAATGGCAAGAACGACGCCAACAGGCAGCACACGGAAGAGCTTTTCAAGAAGATAGAGAGCATGCTGCCGGGTGAGGTGGCGTTCCAGAAAGCCGAATTCGAGGGACCGGACATAGTTATATATGTAAAAAACCCAAAGGCAGTTTACCAAGACGATTACATCATTAGGAACATAGCCGCGTCGATAAAGAAAAAGCTTATAGTTAGGGGCGATAGCTCGGTGCTCATGGAGCCGGAGAAAGCGCTCGAGATAATAAAACAGATAGTTCCGCAGGAAGCCGGTATTTCGAACATCAGATTCCTGCCCGAATTCTGCGAAGTTTATATAGAAGCGCTCAAACCAGGTCTTGTGATAGGAAAAGGCGGCAGCGTGCTCAAAGGCATAGCAGCACAGACCAACTGGACGCCGAAAGCGTTGAGGACACCCACAATGCACAGCGAAACCATAACGGGAGTAAGGAACCTGATGTACAACGAAGCAGACTTCAGGAAGAAGTTCCTCACAGGCATAGGCAAGAATATAAACAGGCTGATAATGAAGAGCGAATGGCTCAAGGCAACAGCTTTGGGGGGCTTCAGAGAGATTGGGAGGAGCAGCCTGCTGCTTGAGACGCCGCATTCCAAGGTCATCATAGACTGCGGGCTTAGCCCGGAACCTTCGATAAAAGGAGTAGATGCAAACTCCGGAGACGCGAATAAGGCGTTCCCTTACCTTGACAGCGCAAATCTCTCGATTAATGAGCTTGATGCGGTGATACTGACACATGCACACATGGACCATATCGGTTTTGTTCCATACCTGTTCAAGTTCGGATATAACGGGCCTGTGTACTGCACGCCCCCTACAAGAGACCTTGCGGCTCTGCTGCTGAACGACTATATAAAACTGGTGCAGAGGAGCGGGGGCACGCCCTTATACGAAGAAAAGGATGTCAGGAAGATGCTGACGCACACCATAACAAGGGATTTCTCGGAAGTTACAAACATAACAGACGAGCTAAAACTTACCTACCACAATGCCGGGCATATACTCGGCAGCGCTACAGTGCATCTGCATGCGGGGGAAGGCATGTACAATATGGTGCACAGCGGCGATATGAAATATGGATTTACGAGGCTCTTCGATTCCGCGGTTGCAAAATATCCCAGGATAGATGCGCTATTCATAGAGAGCACATATGGAGGCGCCGGGGATATAACGCCTAACAGGCAGGATGCTGAAACCGTACTCCTTGAAACAATAAATAGGACGATAGCCAATGGAGGGAAGGTGCTGATACCTGTCTTCGCAGTAGGAAGAAGCCAGGAGGTAATGATGGCGCTTGAGAACATGTTCGGATCTGACGCGCAGGCGGGCAATGCGCCTCCAGTCTGGCTTGATGGAATGGTCCTTGAGGCCAGCGCTATTCATACTGCATATCCCGAATATTTGAAGGAAAGCCTGAAGAACAGGGTGCTCAATAACAGGAGTCCGTTCGAGAGCGGCATCTTCGAAGTCGTGAAAGGAGAGCGTGAGAAGGTGTTCGAGAAAGGCCCGGGAATAATTTTGGCTAGCGGCGGTATGCTCAACGGAGGAGCAAGCCTTGAATATTTCCGGAGGCTGGCCGATGACCCGAAAAACACGATATTGTTTGTAGGATACAACAGCGCCGGGAGCATGGGAAGGAGGGTGCAGAACGGCACTAAGGAGGTTGCGCTGCCCGATGAGGACGGACACTTAACTCCTGTAAAAATAAACCTGAACGTTAAAACGGTTGAAGGCTTCTCCGGCCACAGCGACAGGAGGCAGCTTATGAGCTACGTGCAGAACCTGAAGCCGAGGCCTAGGAACATCTTCACCATGCATGGGGAGGAGCAGACATGCGAGGATCTTGCAAGGACGCTCGGCAGGATGCTTCATGTGGAGAGCAGGGCGCCGATGAATCTCGACAGCATAAGGCTGAAATGAGAATGATGGATTCAAAGCTAAAGTTCTTCTGCAGTATTCATCAGCATCTATCAATAATCATCGGTAATTTTGATTATGTCTTTCCGCGGTTCTCTTTCTCTCTTTCATGCCCTGCTTGAAGGGTTGATTTCCCGCTAACATTGCCAAGTCTCACGCTTCGTCACTGCTGCTTCCCTCTCTTCTCCATAGGAAATAGGATCACCTCCTTTATCGATGTCTTGTCTGTCAGCAGCATCGTAAGCCTGTCTATGCCTATCCCCACTCCTCCGGTTGGCGGCATGCCCTGTTCCATCGCCTCTACGAAATCCATATCCAATGGTTCTGTTTCCCTGTCGCCCTCTTCCTTCTTCTGCATCTCCTTCTCAAAATTCTGCCTTTGGATTATTGGGTTATTGAGTTCGGTATATGCATTGCCGAACTTTATCCCGGCAGCCACAGGTTCAAACCTTTCTATCAGGTCAGGATTACCTCTTTTTGGTCTGCAGAGCGCAGTTGTACCTGCAGGGTAGTCTATTATGAAAGTAGGATCTACTATCTTGGGCTGCACAAGGGTCTTATGCAGCTTGTCGTAAGTATGCGCCCTATTGCGCTCCCAGCTCTCCATCTTTATCCCGTGTTTGTCTGCTATGGCGAGAAGTTCCTTGTCGCTGAGTTTTAGAATGTCTTTCCCTACTGCTTCATTCACGCTGTCGACGAACTTCATCCTTTTGAACGGAGGCTTGAAGCTTATTTTTTTACCCTGATACGTAATCTCGTAAGTGCCGAATATCTCCTTGACGATATGAGAGAGCATGCGCTCCGTCAAGTCCATCATATCCTCGTAGTCCGCATACGCCTGATACCATTCGACCTGCGTGAATTCCGGATTATGTTTCGTATCAGCATCCTCATTCCTGAAATCCTTGCCTACTTCAAACACTTTTTCAAATCCTCCGATTATCATTCTTTTCAAGTAAAGCTCGTCCGATATCCTAAGATAATCATCTTCATCAAGAGTGTTCACGTGCGTCTTAAACGGCTGGGCAGCTGCGCCGCCATATATGGGCTGGATTATAGGTGTCTCGACTTCCATGAATCCCTCCTTATTTAGGAAGGAACGCAGCAGGCTTACCAACCTGCTCCTTATTTCAAATACCCTCTTCACTTCCGGGTTCATTATCAGATCAAGATGCCTCTTCCTGTAGCGCAGCTCCACATCCTGCATGCCATGCCATTTGTCTGGCAAGACTCTTAACGCCTTCGCAAGAAGTTTGCATGATTTTACATTGATGCTGATCTGTCCCGGAGTGGTTTTGAATACCGTACCCTCCACGCCTATGATATCTCCGGAATTAAACCCTTTTACGCTAGAGAATGCCTCTTCCCCGAGCTCCTTGAAATCGAAATACGCCTGTATCTTGCCGCTCTGGTCCTGCACATCTATGAATACCAGTTTCCCGGCACGCCTGACGGCCATCGACCTGCCGGCTATCGAGACTTTCTTGCCTTCATAAGCGGAATAGTTCTCCGTTATCTCTCTTGCATGCTTAGTTATTTTATAAGAATATGGGAGGGATGCGATAAATTCACTGAGTTTCTCTGTTTCTGAGTTGTTGCCGGTCATGGAATCAGATAGGGATTTGCTGGAAAGGCTTATATATAATTCGTGCAGCCCTTTCAGGTTTCAGGATATGCCAAAAGACCAAGTTTTGGAATCTTTTGGAATCGTGTGGAATCGCCGTAGTTTCTCTGACGGGCTCCTGCTGTATGATGAGATCTGGCGAGGGCAATATGTGCCCTCGTCACTGTGGGGGTGAGACAATTAGCGTATTTGCCGTCGCTTTTCCGGCATCGTACTTATAATAGACCTTATGGCCTAACTGATATCTCTCTATCAGCCCTGATTTATGCAGCCTGTTAAGTCTTGCCGATGCTGCATTCCTGCCCTTGTAATTCATTGCTTTCTTTACGTCGTCGGCGCATGCCATGTCCTTTGACTGTATGTACTGCAGTATTCTCTTATCAAGGTCTGATACGGGCACTACTTTGGCGCCAAGATTGGAAGGCTGATCCTGCAACTCCTCAACCGGGAGTTCTCCGAGGCCGGTCGTGTCGGCATGGATCTCCGATATCTGATTGGCTAGTTGCTGCAGGATCAGTTTGGTCGTCTTGCTCTCCTCCATCATGTATTTAAGAAGCGTGAAAAGCCCGGAATTTGTATCATCGGTCTTTGCCTTCTCGCTCATTAGCAGCTTGATCTCGTCCTCTTTGACCTTCAGTACATCAAGCTCCTTTTTGATTGACAAAAGCTCATTTTTTAATTCATTTTTTGACCGCATTGTAAACATCCTGCAACACAATCACGAGCAATCCACAGACCAATCATGATTGAATCGTGATTCTATTATGATTCCCAAAGTATTTAAATATATCTTATTTGCGGAATATTCTGTTGCGGCAGAGAACAGTTTGTATTGCAATCACAGTTACAACATTTATAGCGGTCACAAATAATATTTCTGTCAATCCCGTCAATCCAAAAAGATAAATATACATGATAGGCAATACCATAGACAGGTGTTTATTTTTGCAGCAGGTTCTTATACCATCGGAGCGGCTTGGGCTGCTCATGAAGGATAAAGCGGACATAACTCTAGTCGAGAAGATATGCAAATGTAAGATAGACATAGGCACCGATGGAGTGATATCGATAAAAAGCGCGAACGACGATGCCTATAGCGAATTCATCGCTAAAAACATATTCTTTGCATTCGGCAGGGGCTTTGAGATGAGGATAGCTGAAAAGCTCGAGCATGATGATTGTTATTTTGAGCTGATAGACATAGCCAGGCTTGGGAGCGAGAAAAGGATAACGCAGATGAAAGCGAGAGTCATAGGAGACAAGGGAAGGACAAAAGCATACATAGAGAGCGTAAGCGGGGCTAAGCTGGCGGTGCACGGAGATACGATATCATTTATAGGAACTGCTACCCAGATAAATGAGGCAAAAACAGCAGTGGATACGCTGCTAAAAGGCAGCACTCACAAACTCGCATACATGAAGATGGAGGCAGCGCACAGGAAAAACAAAAAGCAAGCGCAGATTGCACCTTTTTAAACTTTTCCAGCGAATTGAGAGCAGGCGCAGGTTCAGTCAGTTGAAACGGTATAGGTGACCCGATGGCAGAGAGGAATGCTGAAGAGATATTCAAGGAATTCAAGGAGCATTCGATTGCAGAATTCTTCAAGAAAAACAGGCAGATGCTCGGATTTTCCGGCCAGGTAAGATCTCTCGTAACCGTAGTGCACGAATATGTCACAAATAGCCTTGACGCATGCGAGGAAGCTAATATCCTCCCTGATATATCAGTCAAAATAAAGGAGATTGGCGAAAACAGGTACACGGTAACGGTGAAGGACAACGGTCCGGGAATCCCGAAAGCGTATGTAGGAAAATCTCTTGCGACGATACTTGCAGGAACAAAATTTCATAGATATGTGCAGCAGCGAGGGCAGCAAGGCATAGGAGCAGCTGGCTGCACCATGTTCTCCCAAATGACAACCGGGAAGCCGGTGATTATCAAATCCGGAACAGGAAAGGGCAAAGCATATTCTGCCAAAATCTTGATAGACACGCTAAGGAACAAGCCAATCGTCAACGACCTTGTAGATTTAGAAGAGGCGTTTAGGGGAACG
The DNA here is from genome assembly GCA_021799475.1 of Microcaldota archaeon. Taxonomy (GTDB): domain Archaea; phylum Micrarchaeota; class Micrarchaeia; order Micrarchaeales; family Micrarchaeaceae; genus JAJZYD01. The sequence goes on from JAJZAJ010000002.1 coordinate 178,255, forward strand.
ATCATCGAAGGAGAGTTTGCGGATGTCAAGTACGAGATGAGTGAGAGAGGGGTTTATGAGTACCTTAAAAGGACCGCGCTCTCTAACCCACATTGTCAGATAATGTTTGTTGCGCCGGATGGAAAGGAGAATGTTTTTATCAGGAGCGTAGAAAAGATGCCAGAGAAAAGCAAACCAACACAACCACACCCTTTAGGACTTTCAGTCAACGATCTCCTTGAATATGCGCACAGCAGCCAGAACAGCAGGAAACTCTCGTCTTTTATTGTAGATACATTCGCAAGATGCACCCCAAACAAGATTGCGGAGCTTAAGGAAGTTGATAATGCAATAGATTTTGACAAGGACCCGAAGCAGCTCACGTGGGCTGATGCGGAGCAGCTGATAAAAGCGATAAAGAAGATTAAGTGGATCGCTCCTGACGCAAGTTCGATAATACCGATAGGGGAGGCACAAATAACCAAAGCGCTGAAAAATATCCTTAACCCGGAATTCATGAGCGTGGTTGAGAGGAAGCCAAAAGTTTTCCGTGGCGGAGTGCCGTTCGTTGTGGAATCTGCGGTTGCTTATGGCGGCAGCTCCGGTTACATATCTAATGGGAATGAGGTTTCTGGCAGCATATTAAGATTTGCAAACAGGGTACCTCTGCTCTTCGATGCGGGTAACTGCGCGATTACCGAGGCGGTGAAATCGATAGAATGGAAAAGATACAATATAGACCTTGAGGCACAGCCAGTCAGCATCTTCGTCAACCTATCGTCAGTGCACGTGCCGTATTCCGGAGTCGGAAAGGAAGCCGTGGCAAAGGAGGAAGAGATAATAGAGGAAATAAAGCTTGCGGTTATGGATGCCGCCAGAGGCGTAAAAGACTATATAAGGGGAAAGGAGCATGTTAAGTTCGAGTCCGGCAGGTACAGGACAACGATGCGTTATGCGAAACAGCTTGCGGATGATTTGCACAGCCTTACAGGAGCAGACCAGAAGCGCATGGAAGAGAAGATAGAGAAGCTTGTGGCAAAACACTACCCGCACCTCAAGAAGATGGCCGAGGAAGCGGAAGATGAGCAAAACGAGAGCGACAATGCCGAGGGAAAAACTGAAAAAGATGAAGAGGAAAGTAACCAGTGATCCGATCATAGGATCCTGATTCTCAGGAAAATATAGGAAAAAGCATCAGCTGAACGGAGGAATAGAACGGAACAAGCGCAAACTGCTACGAGGCTGTGCCAGACGGATTGTCAGCATCCATAAGTATTATGTAACCAGCGGATATGTAGAGCTTGATCTGCTCGGCTTCCTTTGACGATGAATTGTAAATGCTGTTCCTGAACTCCTCAAGCCTGTCGTTGTTCAGGAAAGCAAGATATGTCTTCCCGTTCTTGAAAACCGGTATCTTCCCGAACCGGCTGGTTTTTGAATATATTATGATATACGCTTTTTCGTTATGTATGCTTGTCACTATATCAGCCACATCGCTCTTGTCCAGATCGCTGAATATCTGGCCGTTGCTGACAAAATAGATACGCAGCTTCTTGAACACCGCAAGGTATTCTATATCGTGCTTGCTCTGCTCTACCCACTGCTTTGGTGCATACAGCCCATCAGCCGTTACTGCATATCCGCGCTCTGCTAGCAAATCAAGCATATTCTCAACATTGTTGTATGTCGGAGTGACAGGCATATTATTGCGGCGCACGCTGTTTGATATGGCGAAACGGAACTCGTTCTTAGAAAGGGGCATGTATTTCCATCTATAATAATTGTTGAGGCTGTCGAATGCCGACAGTGCTTCGCTACTCTTAAGCTTTACGCGGATCTTTGCCGGTTCTGGCATTGACGGGACGTCTATGTAGAATTCATCCCTATTCGGTGCCTTGACCAGCGTCACCTCCAGCATCACTATTATCAAGGCGATGAAGAATTCTATGTACTGCTTGTTAATGCTGAAAGTTAATGGGCTATATGATGTGTAATAGTGGTATGTGGTTGAGAGCATCTGCATCGAGAAAGTAAGATTGCCCGAAGGTATGGATTGCCCTGATGGCATCGTGAACACCATCTGCCCGTCTGTTATGTTTGTGGCTGAATGATATTGGCCATTCAGGATAATATTTGCCGTAAGTCCGGAGACAGGCTCTCCAGCCGCATAAACCGCAAAAGTGAAAGTGTCCGTGTTCGGGTTAATGTTTGTAAGCGTCAGGTTGACGGATGGAACCGTAAAATACGTGCCCCCATACCTCTGGTTCGTGAAACCGTTCAGCTCCGCTATGTACTGACCTGGACCGAGGTTAAGGTTGAGCGGCTCTATAAATGTATACCCGGGAGTTACGGCATGCGTGAATTGTATAGGTATGGTGTATACGTACTGCATGTCTTTCGTGAATATATCAATATGAGGGGTGATTTCTGAATTCCTGACGGAATACACGCTTATCGAGCTGTTGTATGTCACTCCCGGTATCACGGAAACGGGAAGCTGTATAGAACCGTTCAGATAATAGCTGCCGGTGAAGTATATCTTCTCTGCGCGCTTGACGAATGTGCTGGAGGCATGTCCAATTATTCCGTTTGTTGGAGAAGGAGCCGTTGAAAGGAGATATAGTTGTACGGTGCCGTATGACCTGTTTAGCTCCGAAAGAGCGTAAGGGAAGTTCGGCAATGGGGGGAAGAGCATTGGGATTCCCACAACGCCGGATTGGCTGTCATTTGTAAAATTAAGTATTGCCCTGCCTGAGCTGATTTTATTCAGCCAGAACTGGGATTCTATGACGCTTGACAGGTCCGCAGCTGCTGCTTTTGGGGTTGACCATCCGTCATCCAGGAAGTTGGAGAATGCTATTATGTATCCTCCGGATCCGGCACCTGCGCTTTCATAGCTCACAGCACCGAACGTCTGTCCATTGCGGAAGTTGAAGGTGCTTTGGTTAAAGAACAGATACTGGTTTACCGTAGCATTGGCGGTTGTTGTGTTCAAGTATGGCAGCACGTCAGGGTTCGGAATTATTGTGGATTGCGGAGAGATGAGCTTGCCGAAAGACCTCCCTATATATATCAGGCTTGTGCCCTTCTGCATTAGCTCATCCAATACCGTGTAATTTGGCCCAACCTGCTGCATGGTCTGGTTTGGCAGGAAACCGTCCCAGATTATCAGTATAGAGTCATTATTTATTTTAGAGAGCTGTTGTGGCGATACGACTTTTAGAGGGTTGATGGCATTTGTTACTCCTTGCTGCGCCAAGTCATTTTCAAGATTAAGGTAAACCTGCGGCGCCGTGCTGCAGATAGTGCATTGACCCGTCCAATTCAAGACATATACGCTTGTAGGAGGTTTTACACTGTAGAGATTCACGTTTATGTACAGGCTCGTCCCGTTTGTCTCGTTATAAGATAACAAGGAGTAAGGTACGATCCCTGTAGAATTATCGTAACTGAATAGGCCCTGGGATTTGATGCTTGCCGAAAGAGCCGCTACCGAATTCGCAGATGGAGGATGTGACGCGGAAGAGTTTATTGTTGCACCTAGGATTACCGATATTATCGCAAGTATAACAAACCCTACCAGCGCAAACAATGCAAATATCTTTGTGAGCTTCTTTTGCCCGTCAGAGAGTGTGCTATATACCGGAATCCTCATCTAGTCACTATTTCATAATTGCAGATCTCCTAGTATTCCTCCTTCTTGTTCCTTACGAATATCTTCATGAAGAGCTTGGTCATGAGGTTGGGGGATCCTGAGCTCTTTTTCAATATCTTGTAGACCTGCCTATTCCTTACCTTTCTGTTTATTCTTACAGCATATTTCATTGGTCCACCGAGTTTGTCATTTATCCTTTAAGCTCCACATATCCCATTGAGACCATCTTGTTTAGTACCTGCTCAACCCTTGGCGGGATTATCTTGTATGCGTTCGCAAACTCGTTTATGTCTATCGTTCCGTCATGAGATTCTATCCAGTCCTCTATCATAGATATCAGTGAAGTATCGGAATAGGTCTCAAGGCTCTTCAGCCTCTCTTTCAGCTCCGCGTTCTCACTGCTCAGCATGGATGCCTGAACTGAAAGGTTTTTGTTAGCTCCTGAAAGCTCTATGTTAAGCCTCCTTATCTCGCGGTATTTGTTGAATAGGGAGTCGTAGCTGTTGAAGAGAGAGCCATAGCTCTGTGAAAGCGAACCTATAACATCATCTATACCGGAATCGAGGAGCTGGAACACATCTGTACTGTCGATTTCGTATAAATCAGTTACTAGAGACAGGACAGCTATAAAATTCTTCAGCACGTAGAGCCTGCGTATCTTTGAAGAAGAGTCCTCGCCTATCGAGTAATCAATATCGACCCCGTCTTTCCTGAACGTGAAGATGAAAAACAGGAAAGGCTTCTTCTGTATATTGCGGCTCTCCACCCTAAGTATGATAAGGCTATCAGCACTGTTCTTTATCGAGAACATCTGCAGGCTGGACAGCCTGTTGGCCATGGAGTCAAAAGTGCTGTTGAGGCTGCCTTTGAGATGTATGCTGCTTATCTTTGGTTCAATAGTGCTAGCTTCACCCGCCATCATTCCACCAAAAGACAATCACAGGCGCTTGCACCCGCTGACCGTCATTATAAATCCAAATAGCGATATAAATATCTTTGCCCGCCCTTACGAGAGTTATCTATTGCCGCTCCCTTCCCGGTTTCGGCATCTGCAGCGATGGAGTGTATCCCAATAGTGATATCAGATACGTGAATACTATCACTACAATGCCGTCAAGCACCGCCGTAAGCTTGTCAGGGCCGAATATTATAAGGACGAGGGCGAAGACCACCCCGAGAGCAACTAGCCTGCCCTGCCTCTTCTGGTATTCCTCTTTGGCTTTTGAGTATTTCGGGAAATCTTCCTTGCAGACGACAAGCCTATAACCCTTCTCGTTGTGCAGGATGTTCCTCTTGAAGAGCCTTACAGCGTGTATCACGTGATCCTCTATGACTGGAAGCCCGTTGACATTCCTGCCGCAGTAGATGCATCTTAGCGCACTCCTTTTCGCACTATAACCCGCAGTTGTTTTTGCCATCAAATCACGTTTAATGCTATTCGATCAGAATTCAATGCTGACATCAAAGAGCCTGCCTGTTTCAGCTATTATCTTTTGCTCATCAGCACTATTTATTACACTCTGTATAGTGAGATCATCCATCCCCAGCCTCCTGAATACGTTTGCCTGTTTCTCCCTGTCTAGCCCTGACTTCTCCAGCAAAACCACGAATGACAGGACATTCATGTGCCTGTGTGATTTCTCCAACGATTGTAATATACCGTCTATGTCCTTTTCTCCTACTCCGAAGGCTGTTAGAACCCTCCTGAACTCAGGCCTTGTTATAGTAAAAGTCTCGCTCTTCACCATTCTATCACTACGACTTCGATATTATCCTTGTAATGAGCACATCGTCAAGGCTAAGGCTTTTCAGGAAAGAGGCAATTGTGCTGTTTGATACGCTGTTGCCCTTTAGCTGTGCTATGAAATCCATCATCTTCATGTACCTGCCTTGTGACTCCATCTTCTTGAACAGCTCGTCAATGCCCTCTGCAGGGATATTGAACTCTATAAACCTGCTTTTCAGCTCTTCCTTCTCGAACTGGAAATCTTTCTGGACCACTCCTGCGGCTAGCTCGCTCTGCATCAGCACATCCGTCATGTCTATAGTGTATACATATAGAGGCTCTTCCCCGTGTATTTTTTCCAGCACAAATGTTTCCGGGAACTTTATCGCGGTTTGGAACGCCATCTCTACGGCTGCCTGACCTACACCGAACTTGCTTATCTCGCTTCTTATGAAATCAGAGAAATTCAGCGACCCCTGCAGGTAGTTCATAAACTTCTCGAATTTTATTCTTAGCATGAAGTTCGTTCCTACATTTGAAAATATCGCTTCGTTTATGTCTGTCGGATTTTGTGACGCAACTATAAGCCCAAACTGGTATTTCCTTCCCTCCCTGACTATTGTTATCGCATCGCTCTTGTCATCGCTGGCGACTTTCCATGCTTCGTCCAGGACGACGAAAGTCTTGAGCCCTTTTGTCTCCTGGAATCCTTCAGCGCGCATCCTTTCCTTCAGCGTCTGCAGGATGAACAGCGCAGCCAGTCCCCTGAATTCTTCGCTTGGAAGCCCGGACAGGTCTATCGATACCAGACCGGATTCCGCAAGCTTCCCCAGGTCTATGCTGCTCTTTCTTGCAAAATAATCCTGGCCTTCCCTCGCAAACTGGCGGAGCCTGTATATAGTGTTCTCCAGTTCCGCCGGGTATTCGTAAGTTCCATCTTGCAGTTTTTCTTCAAGAAGGTTTATAACATCCTTTAGGGTCGGCGCATCCTTTCCCTCCGGCGCTTTTTCCGATATGATGAATCCGAAATTCACGTATGCCTGCTCAATGGCCTCCTGCGTCAGCCTTCTCTGCTCCGGATATGCCCCGATATCGGTCAGAATATCCAAGGAGTTTATTATCTGCTTCGCCCTGTCAAGCGGCTTCATGCCGGACAAATCCATTATGTTCAGGTAGTCGCCCTTCGCCAGCGATACGACTATGCCTCCGCTCTGCTTTACCCATGGCCTATACTCTCCCGCCCAGTCTATTATTATGGCGTTTGTGCCCCAGACATAGCTTGCGCGTATCAGAAGCGTTTTGACGAAATAGCTTTTTCCTGCGCCGGTTATTCCTACCACTGCTATATGCGGATTCGTTAGGTTTGCGAATGTCCATGTGAACGGAACCTTGAAGACCTTCGTAGTCCCGACAAAAAGAGATTCGGTAGGGCTGTTTAACAGCACCTCTGCCGGAGGTTCTGGCGGCCTCGAGAGGAAAGCTCTCTTCGCTATTTCATTGCTAAGTATGTGTTGGAGCCGCAGCATCGTCATATTCTCATCTTCTTATTTTGCACTTCTTATTTTACATTTCTTATTGTTGCATTTCTTATTGTTGCATTCTTGTTTTTATTCTCTTTTCTCCCCTGCCTTTATTTTTTTCTTCCATCTTCTATTTTTCCTCTCATCGCTATATCCTTTCGCATTACGTTTGCCTGTCGAAGTTGGTTGCGGCCTCCTCGTATGTCGTCGGCAGGCCGAAATTGAATTTAAATAATGTGTAAAGCTCCCTTCCGACTATCCTCAGCAGCTGCACGTCGAGCGAACTTAGCGCTATCTGCAGCTGCTTTATCTGCGCGCTGAGCGCGTCGAGCGCCGCCTTTTCGCTTACCCCTACAGCAGTGGTCTCCACATACATCAGCGTCGCTATAGGTTTCTCGTCCTGTGATATCCTGTCGATCCTTGCCTGGATGACGCTTATCTTCCTCTGTATCTCTGCTATAACCGACTCGTTTATGTTAGTGTTCTGCATCGAACGGGATAGCTGGAATTCTTGGTATGCTCTTTTGCCGTCTAAATCGTCCCTTACGCGCTGCACGTCGAGGCCTGAAGATATGACGTGGAACTTGAAGGGAAAGTTTATGCTCATCAGCGCCCTTTCCCATGATTCTGTTGCCGATACCTGTTTCTCGTCCTCATTTTCCTGCACCCTTTCCGCCTTAAAGACAAAAGAGAACAGGTTTGCGGTAATGAAACCGGTTGCATAATAGAGCCCATTGACATTCTTTACTATCGCCTCCTGCCCCTTGGTTATCTTGTAATTCGGATATGGCTGGAAGGTTATGCCAAATAGCCCCGTTATAGCCGGGAATAAGACGAAATCTGCAAAATTTATCACAAGTGTCAAGCCTATGCCGATGAATGCGAGAATCAGGGCTATGTAAGTATATATCCCGCCTCCGAAGCTTCCTACGTTTGCTATTATAAGAACGTAGACGATTGCCGCAAATGTCAGGTATATTATTGCTTCTTCATCCATCATATCACCTGCTCCCGCACATTCCTTGCAATCTGTTCGCTTATCGTAGAATACGGTATCAGGAACTCGGGTTCTACGAATTTCAATATAGCATCTCCGGTAACTATGCTTGGAGCAACTCCGAATATCGACGCGGTTCCGGATATCAGCTCCCTGGCGCGCTGCTGCGCTGCGCTTATCGCTTCGTATTCCTTTACCCCTTTGGCAGAAACGCTGGCGTATATCATCAGTTCGAGCGATGTCGCGGCGCCGACATTATCGAGCATGTTGTGCCACATGTTGAGCTGCCCGCGCACTCTCTCAAGTTCATTTTGCGGGGCGTTGCCTGCTATGAGCTCGCTCTCGCGGTGTTCTGCGGAGCTTATCGTATCCCTAAGGTTCTGTATGTAGAGGTCTTTGTTCATCACATACAGCAGGCTGGTAAATCTTGCCGGCTCTTTGCTTGTTCCGACAAGCCGGCTGACCTGCTTGGTAAACTCAAGTTTTTCCTCGCGCGTCATTTCCGTGCCTGACCTGTACAATGGGATCTTAACGTAAACAGTAGCGGTAAACTCATCGTTCTCCTTGTGCAGTATAGCATCAGACGAGCCCGATAGCCAATATGCGTCCTCGTTGTTCAGCACAACATGCCTTTTTCTCTGCGTGATCAGCGGCATCATTATGTATGTGTAAAACCTTGATGAGAATGCAAGCACATCGAAGAATACGACTAGCAAAAGCAGCAGGATCTTATAAGGAGGGGCTAAAGCGGAATTTGAAAAGGATATGTCTACGATAAGCAGGAATATCGATATCCCTAACAGCCCCAAAAACACGAATATCTTCTTGTCCATGCCATCCCCTTCTGGTTTTCCACGCAAGACACAACGAGAAAACCATCAATAACACTCTAATAATAAACGGGAGAGTTTAAGAACGCTGTGGTATATCTGTCACTGTTTAGATGAAGCCCCTTATTCTGCCGCCTATGCTGGTTGACTGCCCTATGAAGCCAGATACCTGTGTTATGAAGGTATAGGTCAGTGCAATGATAAGAGGAGGGTAGAAAAGGATTATCAGCCAGAAGTTCGATATGTAGCTGTTTAACTGCTGCAGCTGCGCAGGCAGCGTACCGGATGGAAGGCATGCGACGGTGCATGTCTGCTCGAATGCGAAGGCGAATAGCGTCGGCATGACCAGGTATAGCGCTATGCCTGTGGCAATCAGCGCCGCGCCGAAACCCCTTGTTGGAAATATCGCGCGGAAGACTACGCCGGCAGCAACAAGCACTGGGCCGACTACAGAGAAGAACTGCATAAGGTAGTACTCCGACCACAGTATATATATGCCGTCAATCAGGAAACTCGCTATCGTGGATACGGGCAGTACAACAAAGGCGTACAGAGGCAGGGCAAGCCCTATATTTGCCAGATTGAACGTCTTGTCATATGCTTTGATTACCTGCACGCCTCCGGCGAATTGCGGCGGTTTGTCTATCATGACCTGCTGTGTTATATGGTAGGTGTTCCAGAGATAACCGCCCTGCACTACGAGCGTCGTGCTGTCAAACAGGTTGGAAAATACCGTAGAAGCCTGGTTTATAGTCGTTGTTATTCCCGTGCATGCAAGGGTGTACGGATCAGGCACATTCAGCACCGATGGGATTATCACAAGCATCGAATAGGCTATGTAAAGGAAGAACGCGACTATGAGTGCGCTCGCAAACGCCTCGTAGAGTTCGCCGATGCCGAAGTTTCTCAGCTTGTCGCTCTTCAGCATTATGCCGACGATAAAGAAAAGTGCTGCTATTGCAAATGCAGCAAGCACCGCGACCAGCATCACTGGCAGGTCGGCATTGTAAGCGCTCGTTATGCTGGAGAATGTAATCTGGCACTGTGAAGGCGTGCCTTGCGCAGATGCGATTCCCGATATTTGAATCAGCATAAGCGCTGCTGCGAAGATAAGCGTTGCCTTGCGCGCCACACCTGAAATTTTTCCGTTATCGTGCATTTCCAATCACATTATGCTAATAGCTCATATGCTGAAGAAAAACGTGAAATCTATTTTCTCCCCTATCGCCTTGGAGAAGTCCAGTATGAATGTCTCAACCAATGTAAAGTTCAGGAAAGGTATGAAAGTAAGCCCTGCGCCCAGCATCGCAAGCTGCCCCACCCATGCGCCGCCCGTGAATCCCTGGTAGGTTATCAGGCCGGCGAAGGAGCTTATCAATGATGCTGTCAGCGAGACGGTGCACCCGCCGAGCCCGGATGCCGTGCACCCAAGCTGCACCAGCTGCGTGTCTATATACCCGTAAGTCAGGCTGACCGCAAGAGGAAATACAAACCCGAGACCGAGACCTATCGCTATCATTGTTCCGCCAAAGCTCCTTGAGAATCCAAACGACCTGGCGATCAGCCCTAGGGTAAGGAAGAATGCGATCCACATCAGAGATCCCGCAAGGATAACGAGCTGTACCTGGTTTAGCAAAACCGTCACTATTATCGCGGAAAACGTAAAGCCCAGCATGGTTTCGGCGCCTACGGGGAATATGCTTGGCAGCGCCAGCCCTCCGCCCGCATCAAGATTGGTTGCTGCTGCCCTGGTAGGGGAGAAATTGACGTTTATCCCGGAAGTCATCCCGAGGAATGTTGCGACATTGAAAACTGAATAGAATGCTCCGAGAGCGTTTGCATTGAATATTGCAAGGTCGCAGGTAGCCAGCTGATATAAGTCTGAGGCAGTGCCGCAGCCGTAGCCTCCAGGCGGCAAACCTACCGAGCCGAAAGGCCCTGATGGGGATATGAAGAACAATGTTGCAAAAACAAGGAACAGTATTAGCATGAAACCGGACAGCATCGCTTCGTATATCTGCACCCTTGCCCAATTGCGCGCCGCTGTGCTGTTTATCGTTCCGCTAAGACCGTAGACTATGGCAGCCACAATAAACACACCGAGTATACCGAGCACTGCAAGATAAAAGAGGCCGCCGGCAGGGAGGAGCGGAAGCCCTGATACAGGAGCGGAGAGGATTGCGGCGCTTAGCATGCTCATTATGCCTTGGCTGTGTGCACCGAAAATGCCGAGCATCGCAATTGTCATATCTGACATGTTTATCACACTAGTTTTTTAAGGACGTTCTTTGATGAGAGGCTTGGGCTTCCCAGGAAATCTCCCATCGTCTCTGTAAAGTCATAGGATATCATGAAGGAGAGGACGGCTGCCATTATAAGATAGAAGGACTGCCCTATAACAATTGTTATGAAGTCATAAGTCTGGTTCATTATCTGTATCGCCCCCTGGGAGAAGAAGCTTGTCAGGCTATTTACATCACCGGCTCCGATGTCAAATCCGCTCGATACAGAGCTTATAGGTATGCCTGGGTTCGGCTGCACCGCGGATACGGATATTAGCATATAGACAAGCAGAGGGAACATTATATAGAAGCCGATGAACAGGCCGAGGAATGCTCCTCCTGCCGCACGCGTCCACGGGAAAGACCTTAGTATTATGCCGACAAACAGGAATATCGGGAAGAGAACATAGAAGATCCCTATTATCGCCGCTAGCACAAACAGCACGCTGAACACGGCTCCTGTAATCGTGACCATTGTTCCAATAAGCGAATATGATATAAGGGAAAGTCCGCTAAGGGGCACTACATTGCTCAACCCCCAGTACGTAGTCATGAAATGGAAGTTCAGGCTCGACATGAAAGCTATAGTCTGCTGTGATATCATTAGCCCCCAGAGCTGTGACAGTATATTCGTGCCTGCGGTGGAAAGATTATTGCAATCGGAATAGAATATGCCGCTGTTCAGTCCGCCGTTTATGTTGCCTAACGAAAACAGGTTGTTGGATGCGATGCCGTTGATGAGATAGAAGGAGCCGAGGAAAACAAGCACTACTATTACCGTAACGGCTATCTCCCCGATTTCGGTCTTTGAGAAGCGGAGCAGCTTGTCTATTCTGAAGGCATATCCGAAGAGATAAAGGATAGACACTACGCCTATCATTATCAGTATTATCACTATGCTTGCCAGCAGTATTCCCTGGAATCCGGCACTGCCGCTGCCGAGTATCGGCGGCAGGTTCGGGCTCGTTATCAGGCTATCGCAGAAGCTGTTGGCTGCAGAAGCGTTAAGCGCGAAGGCGAGGATGACAAGGGAGAGCAGCGCGGTTTTCGCTGCCTGCGGCAGAATGTGCGAAGCGCCATCCTTCCTTAAGTTCTTTTCATTCATCGTATCACATATTCGCATATCATGTTTAGAACAGTTTCGAGAGCCCGGCAAGGTCGGTATCACCGCCAAGCATTCCGGAGAGCGCCCTTATCGCGGTAAATGCTATTATCAGGTTCAGTATAGGCAGGAAGAACCCTGTAACTCCTATCGCGCCATAGGCATTGAACAGGCCGAGGACTGTGCCGAGGGCCTGTGGTGGAGTGCAGGTGAAAGGTATGAATGAGTTTGGAGTGTATATGAACAGAGAGTTTAGCGGCCCGCCAGGCTCAACCACGCCTCCGGAGAATATAGTGTATATCTGTGATACGATCGGTCCGCCGGTCGCAAGATACCCTATGTCAAGGCTTTCTTCGCCCAGCAGCCCTGCCCCGGGCCAGCAGCCCTGCGACATTGCTATCGACTGAGCGCTTGGCTGGTTGAACAGGTCTGCGCCGGAATTCTGTACAGACACATATTCCATAGCAAACAGAGTTGGATATACCAATACCGCTACCACGGCTATGGCGATCAGCAGGCCTCCGAGCCTCCTTGTGAATGGAGTGCCTCTTAGCGCTATCCCTAAAAAGAGAAGCACAGGCCATATGTACAGCAGTATCGATGAAGTCATCATCTCTGCTATGAATATCCCGAGAGCTGTCGACATCAGGGTCGCAAGAGTACCCAGCGAGCCCGATAGCATATCATATCCATCATATGGGTAGCTTGAGAGCTGTATGTAAAAGGTATAATTTATGTTTGTGACTCTCGGCGTGCACGGCGATTTTCCTACTGAAGTTAACCCTCCAGGCGCTATTATTTTGAAAGGCGAAGCTAGAGGATTGGATTTCGACTGGTACATCTGCCCGCAGTAGCCTATCGTGGGCTGGAGTTTTGTCAGGAACCGCATGTACGAATCTACCAGATAGACGGAATTCAGGTTCAATGCGGTAGCGTATGCAGTATATCCCGTTATAACTGTGCTTGCGGCTAATGGATAATCGACTTGCGAGGTGACGCCGCTCTGCTGCGGGTTGCTGACCAGCTGGCAGGTGTTGAAAGGAGTGGAGAGCAGGGCACCTATCGCAAGAAGGCTGCTTTGCCCCTGCAGGGCGGAGCACGCGGCGGATATTGACTGTGTGCTGAATGGCCCCGTTCCGGTAAACGACTGCGTGAACACGGTAGCCGCTATGTATATGACACCGACGACCAGCAGCACCAGTATAGCTGTGCCTACGAACTGGTACAGCTCCCCTATGGCAGACTGCTTGACTGATGAATTGCTTATTATGACTCCTATCAGGTACCACAATACCACTATGACGAAATCAAGGAGCAGAGCAGCCAGGATCAACGGCATCAGCTGTGACTGCGCAGAGCCGAAAGTAGTCTGTAGCATCAGATTTGTCATCAATTGTGTCACATTCGCACCATAGCAATATTTTATCCCATATTCCTGTCCATTACCTTCCTAATCGTTCGTGTCATCCGTCATAAATTTTCTATCTTTGTTATCTTTCTAACTTTGTTTCTGTCTTTGTCCCTTTCGTTATTTTTATTGTTCCTGTCATTATTTCTTTCCTGTTGCCTTTTTCTGTTATCTGTTTTTATCATTTTTTCCCCATTTCTTGTTATTCTTTTCATAAGCCGCTCCAGAAGCTTCCCGCTCCTTCGATGCCGCTGCTCAGCACCTTTGCGAGGTTCATCGCGAATGAAAGAGTTATCGCGAAATCCAGGGTCGACATCATGAACGCTACGAACATGAACACTGCTGTCTGGCCAATCGCGCCATCCATGTCATCCACTGCTGATTGAGGATACAATGTCTTCAGCAGATCCGAGCTCACGCCCCCGCTGAATACCTGGCCGGGATCCGGAGTGCTGATTCCGAAGAATGTCTGCGAAAGCCCGGGCACTTCCATCTGACCGGCAGATACTATTGGGCCTATATGGCATGCCGATACGGTGCCTGCGGTGCCGGATACGCACAAGAGCGAGTCCGCATACACTGCAGACGGGTTGCATGTGCCGGGAACTGCTCCGGTAGTGCATTGCGTGAATGTCCAGTTTATCGCATAAGAATCGAATGCTATTGTAAGAGGGAATACTATGTATCCGGCTATCGCGAGCGCGAGGACGCCGTTTGCCGCATTCCTGAGGTTTGCCCCGCCGAAAGGCAGCACGCGCATTATGAGCGCGACGGGCAGGATTATAGTGAATGCGCTTGCCTGCACAAGCACCAGCAGAAGATACTGTATGTATATCAGCGCTGCGGCTACCATCACTATAGGAGCCATGACGTCTATGTATATTCCGCTCAGTATTCCGTATGCTATGGAAAGGTCGTAGCCCAACGGGAATGAAACTGATAGTGTTGAGCCTACCTGTGCCGCGGTAGGAAGCCATGCACCTATGAAGTCAGCAAACCTGCTCCAGATTCCGGCAACTACGGCAGTGGCGAAATGCTGCGCATACAGGTTCGTCAGCAGGCCTATCCCTCCGTTGCCCACAAGGCTTACTAAGTAGCCTTCAGCAAAAGTTATAGGATCCTGACCTGGGGAACTGAGCCCTGACGTTATCTGGCACGCTATTCCTGAAGCCGCCACCAGTATTATGATTATAACTATAGAGACTACTGTTATTATCATTTCACTCTTAAGCATCCCGGTCAGCTTTGATGACGTGGTACGGGGCAGGAACTGGTTTAGTATGTAGACGAGCGCTATCGCGGCTAAGCTTATCAGTATTACAACCAGGCTCGCCGGAAGCCAGTTGTTCACGTATGTTGAAGGACCGTAAAGCGCGCAAGCATTCAATATCGACATGTTCAACACGGTTTATGCAATTTTCATCTTTCCTATTCCCAACTTTATCGTGCCGCCGAGCATCTTCGCGGCCCCGTTGGTAAGGGCGTATACTATTATCAGGTCAAACACCAGCAGCAGGAACTGCAATATTACAGGTATCGAATATGTCAATATAGAATTGATTGACGGCAATATTCCTGAAAAGCTGCCGAATACCCCTGTTTCATACCCATTGGCCAATGGCCCTGTCGGTCCGCCGAATGCCGCATCTATCTGCGTTATGAATAGTGGGTCAGTGGCGAGCTGATTTATATAATCGCATAGGCCGCCTATTCCAGGAAGAGACCAGATGGCGCTGCAGTCCGTTGCTGAAGGTGGACTGAAAGGATAGAACTGCTGTGTCGATATGTTAGGGGCGAATAAGTTGCTTATAGGTATGTTGAGCGCTATAAGTGTTGCAGGATAGAATATCGAGAATGCCAGGCCTAGCGCTAAGAGGGTGCCGCCGACTCCGCGCAGGAATGGTATCGCCCTCAGGATTATGCCGAGAGGAAGGAAGACGCCCAAACCGGCATATGCCAATGCGGGCAAGATGGCCAGCTCAGCCCCAAGTATAAGGAAAGTCGGAACGATCAGCATATTCAGAGTGTTAGCCGAGAATCCTTTGCCCGATGCCGTGCCGACAGACAAAAGATCGCTCTGGTACAGGCTTGCGTTGGAGCCGAAATCCACCGCACCTATGTAGGCGCAGCCTGGAGGTATCACAGGACCCGCATACGCCTGGCCTCCGATAGTGGCTAACGCAGGCAGATTGAACGGACATGACTTAGTATTAGGGACACCGGCTGGCACGAAATATACAGCGATAGATGGAGTCGGGGGTTCGGTCTCTGTGTCTAAATAGCTGGTGGAAAACACCTTGTAATAATAATACGTGCTTATCCTGATGCTCGAAAGATAGTTTATCCCCAATGATATGCCTAGCATGTTATCGAACGCATTGCTCGCTATGCCGAACTGGTTCGCCAGATAATTCTCCGATGAGCTGTACATGGTGCCGAGATTCAGGTTGGTGTTGCTCTGCCCGTTTATTGATGTGGCTATAGCTCCGAGTATTATTATCAAAGAGAATATCACGGCCACAAGAAGGAGCGTTTTTGTTATCTCCCATACCTCTACCTTATACCATCCTTTAAGGCTCGATATGCCGAACACCTCTCCTATAAGATAAGCTATAGCGATTATGGCGAATGACAGGAGCAGCGCAATCACGACATATGGCACTACCGTACCAGTTATGCACGAGTTTATCGCTGAATCCGTTATTGAGGTTGATGAACCGGTGGAAACGCAGTAGAAGCTTTGCGCTGAGACGTTCCCCAAAAGCAGGAAAATCGCCATGGCTCCTAGTATAACATATCGAATATTGCCGAGCATGATGACTCGATAAGTGATGGTTTAATCACATATTTATACGTTCTTTTGGGCTCTTTTCTGTTTGCAAACAGCAGGAAAGCCTATCCTTTTAGCAGCTTGAACCTGCGCATATACATCTCCGCCTGAAGCACAACCAGGAAAGGCATTATGAAAAGGGCATTGAATACCAGCATAACATACCTCGATATGTCTGCGCTTGTCAGGCTGACGAACACGTAGTCAAAAGCGCTCAGTACCACAATCGCGATCGCAAGCCACAGAAGGAAATAATCCAGCCGGCTCATGAAGAAGCTTATGCTTGCCTGTATCGACCTGATTACCCTCTTGTCATCTATCACTATAGACGCAGGGGCGTAGAAGAAAAGGGGGGTGAATGCGAGCGCGATCAGGGATGCGACAGCAGACGGAATGCCTGAGATATATGAGAATATCTGCAGCACAAGCACTATCAGAGCGTACAGGAGCAGTACCAGGAACACTTTTGCAGTGTACTTCTCTATCCCGTCCATTACCTCTTTTGCGATTTTCGTGTATGTCCTGCTGTGCTTTACTATTATGCATATTGCGACTATCGCGAAGCTGAGGAACAGTATCGAGAAAAGGGTTGAAAATACGATGATTGCGCCGTTTATGTAATCGATGTTCAGGAATACGCTTGATGTCCTCAGGAACAGAGCTCCCATATCACCGTATGTGGGAAAGGAAGCAAACACCGGTATCAAAAGCGCTATTACGAATGATATAGAGAACAGCAGTATCATAGGCAGGTGCCTGCTGTAAGTCTCATACGAATGCCCAAGAACCGAAGCCATGCAGCCACCCAGCTAATACACTATACTTTACAGGGAAAAGAATAAAAAGAGATGTAAAAACGAAAAGGAACGAAAAGGAAGGGAAAAAGAAAAGAAAATTGGAGAAAGCACCTGTGCGTGCTTTCTACCATACTGGATGCCGCTCAGCAGGTGAGTCCTGCTGGCAGCGCGGTTATGCTCGTGTTCCCTGATATTATCTGTAGTATGTACGGTGACAACACGGCTATTATTACTCCGATTATGCCTCCCAATATCATACCCATGCCATAGCCTTGGAGTGAACCCTTGCTGCTTCCTGGAAGCAGGTGTGCTCCAGCATAGAGCGCGCCTCCAAGCAGCATCAAAGCCACGCCAAGTATGAATATCGCAGTCTGTACAGTCTGGAATACGCAGTATATTGAGTTTGTCGCATTATTAGCGTACTGAGCGCTTGCGAGAGTTATAAAGCTCATCGATGCCAAAACAATCAGCATTATCCTATAGTACCTGTTTGCCTGCAGGGACATCATCCTGTACATTATATTGTTCATTTTACCACTTGACTGGGTCTACGCCCGCTACATATCTGATGCTTTATATTTAAATACCTTGCTTTTTGCGGCACATGAAATATAAATGCCTTTTGGCATCGCATATAGACGTATTGCCATACGACGCAACGCCCGAAGGCATTGACGCACCGGTGAAATCAAAAGATCATCGAAATACCCAATACGCAATACACAATACCGATATTACTGATTACTGGTATATGGTGATATTATGCGATGATATTATGAATTATGATATGAGCAATCACTTCTTTGATGAGAACTCAAACCCCATTGCGGCTGCGGCTATTGTAACAAGCACTATCTTTATCCACGAGGCAATGCCCGATTCTAATATCGTAGTAAGGGACACGGATTGGGAATACTGCGAAGGTGCAGCGCCGAGCTGGCCATAAGACTGTGCGAATGCGGCAGAAGACTGCGCCAGCACCAGTATGAATATTATTGATATGGCGCCGATTGCCAGAGATAGTATAAACCCATTAATGAGCGCTACTTTCATATAGTCGCCCATCACTTTGAACGTCCTCCTGCCTACCCATATGCCGAAAATAACGGCAAAGAATATCGGGATGTCACCCAACAGCAGCTCGACCGAAGTATTTACCAGCTGGGTAAATCCCATTATCAGCGCGACAGCCATGTACGCTAACCAAAGCGCGAGAGGCAGCATCAGTGCAGCCTTGAAACTTCTTTTGTTCATAGCACCACAGGACTGAAGCTCAGCCTGTATTTAAATAACTTGCGCTGCATGCGCGTTCTGTTTTGTTTCCTGTACAGCATTACACAGCTGCAATCTGCCCGGTTCCCTGTGACTATCAACTTACTGAAAGATATAGGTTCCGAAAAGAAGTGACATCCTCCCACCCATAAACGGAGTGGGCTTCCCCTGCGTTAAGAAATATTTTCAACAGTCGGACGCAGCATGCCTGATATCTCATGGACAAGCGGCTGTTATTATGCTCTGCAGGCTCGGGCTGCCGATTATTATCTGCAGCACCCATGGTGCGACGACTGCTATTATAGCCCCCACTACACCTCCCATGACCATTCCCATCGCATAGCCCTGTATTACGCCGCGGGTTGATCCGGGAAGCACATTGGCTCCAGCATATACTGCCCCTCCTATTATCATGATAGTAAGCGCCAGTATGAATAAGACCGTGTTTATTATGAAATATACGCTGCATATCGCGTTAGTGGCCGCGCCTATGTTTACGGGAGGCTGTGAGCCAGATATGCATGCAGGGTTATTTGTGCCCGGAGGGCAGATGGCGCCGCCGCCTCCGCCGCCGCTGCCGCCTGATGTTGACACTTGCAGCGTCTGTGATGCTGAAAGAGATAGCGATGGCAAGAAAGTGCAGATTCCGATTGATGTACCGTCAGGCGTATTATCAGTAGTGAAGGTCTGCTGATACTGGTAAGCTGTTTGTGGCCCTTCCAATACGCATGCCTGGTTATTGTTTGCTTTCAACATAGCAGATAGAGATGTATGGTCAGGAGCTGCCCCTGGGCTGCATATCGGAGTCGTAGGCGTAGGCTGAACGCAATCAGGAGTCTGTCCGGACATAGGAGCTATTTCCGTATAATATGTAGGGCAGACCACTACGCCTGCACTATTCGTGCTGCATCCGTTTCCTTGTGGGCTTGATGTTACTGTCACTAGAGTATTCGGCACGGCGGGATTTGGAGCAACATTCAGATACATCCCTCCAGATGTTGAGGAGCCGCCGACCTGCAATGATAGGTTATAGTAATCAGGCCATATTCCAGGATAAGGACTGGATTGGGCTACCCATGTTGATGGATTGCCGCTCAACTCTGGCATGTTGTAATCAGGCGAATAGTACACGCAGAACATTTCATGTGGGTTTATCGCTGATACCGGGGCAGGATCGGTAGTGATGCTGATCAAGTATGGAGGGGTTATACCTGGTGGTGTATATTCATTAATCTTTGCGTTGCCGCCAGCGGCGGAGAACAAACAAGGTACTTCCTTCTGAGCACCGTCCAGCGCAACTGATGTAACGCACCATGGTGGATTCCCACTATTTATCAGACCTAGTGGGGACACACACGGCGTAGTATAGCTGTTAGGAGTAAACTCTATTATAGGGCAATTGCCGTAATTCCCTTCTGTTCCGCACTGCGCCGGAGGCAATGTTCCACTAGGATTGGCGAAAGTGAAGAAAGCATTTACATATACGTCTGAGCCGGGAGCTACCTGGCTTGCAGGATATATTGATGCTGGGGAAACAGTAACAGTTGGATTTACATATACAGAAGCTTGATCTGTGTAATACGTTCCGGGACCGGTGTTGCAATTTGTGCAATACTGTGAGGGATTATAAAATGCGACGTAATAGTTTGTGCCGGGATAGGCTGACTGGGCATCCCACGTCCCCATAACGACGCCCTGATTATTCTGCGTTTGCGGGAGAATCAGCTCACAGTAAGCGGCTACCTGGAGGAGGGACGTAACACCTGGGCTGATTAGCGCACCTGATGAAGTGTAACATTGCAGGGACATGCTCTTTAAACCAGATGTTGTGCCGTAATAATTATCGGGAGAGACAAAAACGCATCTGCCTTGTGAATCGTTGCTGTTGTACGGCGCGGTGTTGCAGAAATTATTGTTGTTGATCAGATTCTGTATTACGGTGCCCGGATTGCTTTGCAAGTCGCTCAGTGACGTGGAAGCAGTAGATGCCGGGACAAAGACTATTCCGAACTGAGCATTGTTATATACGTTCTTGATTCCGAGAGGGTCATCTACACTTCCTACTGTAAAAGTCATGCATGGATATTGACCGTCTGTGAATAGAGAAGCAGGGCCGCTTGAAGCATATCCTATTCCTTGATAGATAGTATCGGGGCAGCTTATTCCAGATGCGCTGAATGTCTGCGTCCAAGGAGGCGCTGAGGCAGGACTTGCAAAGCTTGAGTACTGCAAGGCGAGAGTGGCTGCGACTACGAACAGCAGTATGGCCGAAATCCTCATGTAAATTTCCCGTTTATATTATTTCAGAAAGGTATTTAACAGGCTATTCCTGCATCAGCCCTGACAGCATCCGCCAAGCCTATGTAGTGTTGCCCTGTCAAATATATATACGTTATCATACAGAAGACATACCGTATCTTGAAAAGTGCATGTGCGCTCTGCTGAAGCGCGGCGCATTTGACTGGACTGATGTTATTATGTATACGATAGGAGTATGGGACGGGCACGATTCAGGGGCGGTTCTTCTGAAAGACGGCGAGATAGCATATGCTGCGAACGAGGAGCGCTTCACAAAAAGAAAACTGGAGATCAATTTTCCATCCAATGCAATCTCCGCGGCTATAAGGAATGCCGGGATAAAGCCCACAGACATAGAGAGAGCGGCATTCACCACCACCGAATTCTCGAAGACTATTGAGAGAGTTTTCCCAATTATAAAAGAGAACTACTACCAGTTCAGAAGAAGGAAAATGCTCAAACCAGGACCGTTCGACATAAAGCACAATCACTGGCTAAAGTACGCGATGACCTCCATAGGTCCGCTGCCGGGCTGCGTTGCCGTCAGCAGGGCATCCATCGCAAAAAATCTCATGAAAAGCGGGATCGGAAACATCAAGATAGATACAGTAGAGCACCATACAGCGCACGCGGCGACAGCAGCATTCACTTCCGGGTTCGACAGGGCGCTTGTGATAACCCTTGATGGAGTTGGCGATGGGCTCTGCGGAAGCGTCAGCACGTTCGAGAATAAAAAACTCGAAAGGAGACTATCGATAAATGCCAGGGATTCCTTGGGCATGTTCTTCGAACAGGTGACAAATATAGTCGGCATGAGGGAACTTGAGGATGAAGGCAAAGTGATGGCGATGGCCTGTTATTCATACCCGTTCCAACAGGAAGAAAACAAGCTTCATGGCTTCTATGATGTTACAGGTACAAGGATAAGGGCAAGATACGGCTGGCACAAGCAATACAGGATGCTTGAGAATATAGCATGGAGCATGCCGAGAGAACAGTTCTCGTATATGGCCCAACAGATTCTCGAATCCTGCCTTGTAAAGTTTATAAGCAACTGCATAGACAGGTACGGCATAAGGAACATAGCACTTGCGGGAGGGGTATTTGCGAATGTGAAGGCCAACATGCTCATCAGGAGGATGGATAATGTTGACAAGTGGTATGTTTTCCCCCATATGGGCGACGGCGGAATCGCACTTGGCAGTGCATTGTATTCTGAATACCTGCATACGGGCAAATGCAGCTATAAGTTCAGCGCATATACCGGTGAAAGCTATACGCAAGACCACACCGAGCAGATAGTAAAAAGCGACAGGAGCCTGTCTTACAGCCTTGAAACGCCAATGGAGCAGGCGGCGCACGCAGCCGAGCTTATAAGCAAAGGCAACTACCTGATGTGGTTCCAGGGAAGGATGGAGTACGGTCCGAGAGCGCTGGGGGACAGGAGCATAATCGCGCCTGCCGATTCGGAGTCGGTGAAAGAGAAGCTCAACCTGTACGTTAAGAAAAGGGAATGGTACCAGCCCTTTGCGCCGTCCGTACTGGAAAGCGAGGTGAAGAACATAGTCGAATATGACGGCAAGGGCTATGACAGGTATATGACGATGGCCTACATGGTGAAGAAGGATTTGCGGGACAAGCTGAAATCGGTCATCCATATCGACGGCAGCGCAAGGCCTCAGATGGTCGGAGCTGAAAACCCGACATACATGGAGCTGCTCAAGAAAGTGAGGAAGGAGACGGGTTTGGGGATAGTGCTGAATACCAGCTTCAACCTGCATGGGTTCCCGATAGTCATGACCCCGGAGGACGCGATAGCGACGATGAAGGCGACAAAGACGCGCTACATGTTCATGAACAACCTCTTCATAACCAACAAGGCAGGGGTCTGAAAACCTCCTGCTTGCCATCTTCTTCCTGCAGTTGCTGCGGTATCTCCCTTAATCTTTTCTTCTATCTTTATTTTTCCCGCTTCTTCGACCATACGAAGTAATAAGGGTAATACACAAGGAAAGAGGCATGCAGCAGCGTCTTGACAACCAGTTTCTGCGGAGAGCTTTTCCTCATATAGCCATGCTCGCCCTTTATGTATTTCGTAACGTCAGAGGCTCTTGGCATATTGCCAAACCTGCGGCTTCTGAATGACTTGATGTATTTCAGATCCTTCTGCTTGCCTATCATTTTTTCCCATAACGAGGGTCTTGCGCCATAGAGGTTCTCGTAAAACAGCACGCTGCCCCCGCTTTTCAGGTGCGCCGGCACATCCCTATAGAACCTAGAATGTATCTCCCATTTCGGATCGTAAACGCGCACGTCCTCCACATAATCCCTGTATTTGCCGTCGAAATGCGGCGGGTTGCTTACTACCAGGTCCCATTTCTCTGATTCCGGTACATTTGAAAGACCATCCGAAAGATACACGCGCACTTCCGTTTTCAGCCCGTTTTCCGCTACGGTTTTCCTTGCGATCCTGACCGCTTCCGGATTTATATCTATAAGAGTAAGCCTCTTGCAGAGCCCATTCGCAAGCAGCGAGAACCCGATAAACCCCGGGCCGGCGCCGAACTCGCAGATATGATCCACTTTCCCGAAAAGCCGTCTGACGACTTTTATGTAATCCTGCCCGAAGGTAAGCCCTCCGCCTTCCAGATGAGGAAGATAAAACACCCTTATATTGCGGTAATTGACGTGGAGCATTGTACCATAGTCGATTATTTGCGCAGTAATAAATACTTTGTCAGCCAGGTGTCTTCATGTTCCTCAGTGTCAGCTCCGAAGAATACCTGTTGGCAGCGGGGCTTCTTGCCTCGTTCATAGGCCTGCTTGTTTCGCTGTTCTACTCGAGAAGGGATATTGCAGATGCGCTGCGCACCTCGGGTTTCAGGCTTCCGCAGCTTATTGCTGCGCTGATAGTTGTCCTGCTGTTTGTCGTAGTGGAAGCCTACACCGTGAAGCCGACCCAGCTCCTGTTTTTCGACGACGTGATATACCAGAATATGGCGATGGAACTGCTGCATATAGGCCAGGCCGTGATGTGCAATTTTGGGACCCCCACTTCATGCTTTGCAGGGCAGATCTTCCATGAGCCGGTCGGCACGGCACTTAACCTCGCCATAGGATATGCGATAGGAGGGATGCATCTCACGACTACCTATGGCACAGACCTTGCCATCAGCGCGCTTGCTGTCTTCATGACCATCATATGCGGATCATTGCTGTTCAAAAATAACTCTGCTGCGCTGTTCTCTGGTATATTCATGGCATTGGCGCCCATAATGCTGGTATGGGCCCTGCCGACTACGTCAGATATGCCGGCGCTGCTCTATGCGCTTATCGCCCTGTTCTCGCTGCTTGTATTCGTCAAAGCCAGAAGCAATGCCTCTTTCGCGATGCTGCTCTTCTCAAGCGCGCTGCTCACATACATGAAAGTCGATGCTATAGCAATGCTGCCAGTGCTGCTTATCGGATTCTTCCTCCTTTCCGGCAGGAATCCGATAAGGCACATAAAATCGCTGTACAGCAAGAAATACAGCGACATCGTCTACATCCTTGTAATAATATTCCTGGCGCTTGTTGCTATAAGCGCCGTGTACGTATACTCGGAATCCTTGGTTGATAACTTCGGATCGCAGGGAACTGTAGTTCCGAACAGCTGCGGGTTTTCGCAGTCAATCACCGCGACAGGCCCTTTCAGCAGCAAGATATTCCTGTCAAACATTTGCGCAAATGTCGGTTTTTTCCTCGGTAGTTACAACAGCCAGCGCATTATGCAGCCTGCGCTGTATGCCGTGCTGGCAGCTGTCGGAGCGGCTGTTATGCTCCGTGAGAGGAAAGGAGCATTGCCCTTCGTTTTCCTGTGGTTCATAGTATTCTTCGTAATCTACACCGCATTTTATGCGGGAGCCGTTACATTCGGTATTGACTGGAGATTTATGCTGGCGGACATTGCTCCGTTATGCCTCGCTGCAGGATATGGCGCAGAAAAGCTTTCAGCGCTCTTTGCGGAAGATCTCAGGTATGCCGCAAGGAAGACAAAATCCCTATTTTCGCGCCTTTCCGGGGAAAGGGCGGTAAGAACGGCAGTAAGGGGCGGGATTCTCCTGCTTGCATTGTATTCTTTCATAGGATTCATTCCTGCCCTATCAATACAGCCGTCGCAGATACAGCAGGCCGGCGATGCAAGATTCTATGAGAGCTTCGTATTCAACAACTCTGATGCAATACCCGCATCTTGCCTGGTATTCAGTTATGATCCGACGCTCTTCCTGATAAACAACAGGTCGTCTGCGCAGATGTTTTACCTGTACAACAGCACATTCATGCAGAACGCAACGAAGCACTACAGCTGCCTTGTCGAAGATAGGGGTTTCTGGTGCTATACTCCGAACAACCTGTGTACCAATATCAACAAGACATATGATGCCACGCCGATAGTGACTGCAGAATATGGGCAGCAAGGCAAGACATTCGGCTTCTACTACCTGACCCCTTCCCGCAAGTGAATGCGTGGCTCCAGCGCATGAAGAAAGTGTTTTATATTCCTGGCAGCATATCCTATTGGTCAATATGGAATTTCAAAAGCTTGCTGGAATAGGCCTTACAGCGCTAAGGAGTAATCTCGGTCCGCTGAAAAAACCGTACAAACTTACGTTTTCCATTACGTATATGTGCCAGAGCAGGTGCGTTACCTGCAATATATGGCAGATCAAACCGAAAGATGAAATGAGTATAGATGAGATAAGGGAATTCGCGAAAAAGAACACTTATTTCAGATGGCTCGAGATAACCGGCGGGGAGCCGTTCCTGCGCAGCGACATAGTAGATATAGTCAAGGCCTTCTCGGAGAACAACAGGGGCCTTTACCTGCTTACCATGCCGACCAACTCTTTATGCAACCCTGATATGGTGATCGGCAAGGTCGAGCAAATCCTCCGGTTAAATATACCTAAGGTTGTTATAACGCTTAGCCTTGACGGTTACAGGGAGATGCACGACAAAATCCGTGGCATACCTGGCAATTTTGACAAGGTAATGAACATGTACAGGAGAATTCAGGCGCTGAAGAACAAGTATTCCAACCTTTACCTATTCTTCGGGTACACGATAAGCAAGTTTAATCAAGGGCAGTTCAATATGTGTTTTGACGGAGTAAAGAAAGAGCTGCCTGAAATAACTTACAATGACTTCCATATCAATGTGGGACAGCTATCTGACATATATTACAGCAACACAGGAGGGGATTTCGTTGCTGACAGGGCAGCGATAGCCAATGAAGTAAAGGAAATAATCAGAAAGAGAGAGCGGCAGTTCAATCCTGTTCTTGCAGTGCAGTCATCTATAGAAAATGCGTTCCTCAAAGGGCTTGTAGACTATGTAAACACGGGGAAACCTCCGATGAGGAGCAGGAGCCTCGATGCCTCTCTTTTCATGGACAGTTTCGGCAACGTCTACCCGTCGATAATGTGGGGCAGGAAAGTCGGGAATATAAAAGAATGCAACTACTCTCTCGATCCCATATGGGGCAGCAAGGAGGCGGAAGAGATAAGAGCGCTGATTAAAAATGGCCATGAGCCGTGCGGGTGGACTGCATGCGAAGCATACCAGACAATAGCAGGGAATGTCATAAGCCTGCTTTGACAACCTGCTTCTTGCGGCATCAGCCGATATTCTTCAGCACCGTCAGCAATATCGCCCATCCATCCCTGAAAGAGTGCAGCTTTCCTTCTCCGTGCCTTCTTTTCTTCTCGAAACTTGGAACCTCCAGCACTTTGAGCTTCGCCTTCTGCGCTTTTATGTTTATTTCTGTTTCTATCCCGAATCCTTTTTCTGTCAGACGCAGCTTTTTCAGGGCGCGCCTCGAGAAGCTCCTGTAGCCGTAGCACATATCTGTATATCTCGAACCGTATAGCAGGTTTACCATTGCGACGAAAACTTTGTTGCCGAACACCCTGAAGAAGGGCATATCTGACGTGCCTCCTCCCGAAAGGAAGCGGGAGCCGACGCACATGTCGTAACCTGAAGCTATGCCGGATATCAGCAGCCGCAGCTCCTTCGGCTCATGCGACAGATCCGCATCCATTGATATAATAATATCGCCCTTTGCAGTTTTGATGCCTTTTATCAGTGCCGAGCCTTTTCCCATATCGTCATACAGTATTTTTGATCCATGGCGCTTGGCTATTGCTACAGTACTGTCGGTTGAATGCCCTCCAGGCCCACCGTCGACGATAAGCAGCTCGTACCTAATTCCTTTGAGCTCCCGCTTTATGCCTGAAAGAAGACTGCCTATATTTGCCTCTTCGTTTAACGTCGGTATTACTATGCTAACAGTTACCATATGCTTCTTATATCACTGTCGTATTTAAAAATACCGAACCATGCGCCGTTTCGGCCAGGCGAGTACGTCCCTGAGGATGTAAGCGCAGAAAAACCATGACCATCATATCTAAATATCTCTTTATTTCCAATAGAGTTCATCAAATCAAGTGATATCTTGCAGATAAAAAAACGCGAGGTAGACATATGGGATTTCGGTTCGGCAGAACGTGAGTTTATAATTTTGGCCCTTCTGGGCGGCACTGTGCCTGCAATAGATATGGCTTATCTTGGCAGGCACATTATAGAGAGGAGCACGAAAATAAAGACAGATACTGAAGTATCAGAGATGGAGCGTATGATTGCGAAGGCAGCGGCTCCGGCCCTGAACTCGCTTCTTGGATCAGGTATCGTAGTCAAGATTGCAAAGAACAGGGAGTTGGCTCCTGCGGGTGAAAGGACTTTTACGAATAAAAGCGCTACAGCAGTATACTTGGCGCTGGCAAGCAGGATCAGTGAGGCAAATGACTACATCGCACATGGCACTTTGGGCAAGCCGCGCTTATCGCATTTCGGCCTGCGGACTACCGTAAATAAACTGCTCAGAGATAAGGAGAAAAAGGAAAGAGAAGAGAGGTTAAGCTTGCTCAGGAAAGGCAACGTTTACGGTTATTTCGCCAAAGTTCCCAATGATATGACGGTATTGGACATAAGAAAAGAGTTCCTTTCTAAAGGCAATAGACGTGCGCTTGCCGCGCTTGTGAAATATCACGGTGGCGCGACCGATAATGATTCGATCACGGATGCCATCCGCGGATGGGATGAATGGATGGGACGCGGACCACGAAAGGAGAGAATATTAGGAGGTATTTGATCTACAAAACGCAACGTTGAGATATGCCTCGGCCAAACAATCTATACATCGATAAGTGGCGAAACTGCTCTACGGATTCGAGCTCTTGTCTCTCTGTCAGAAAATGTTGGTGCAGGGAGAGAGATTTGAACTCTCGCAGCCCTAAGGCAACAGGTCCTAAGCCTGTCGCGTTTGACCATGCTCCGCAATCGGTAAATCCACTAGGAGAGAATCTGTTCTTTCTCGCTCTGGCGCTATTTGATCGCTTGCTTCAACTTCTCGATAACTTCGTCCCAGTTGGGTCTTTTTTGTACAGGTATGTATGCATTTGCAATCTTCGGAACGTTTGTAGTTGAAAGCGCCTCCGCGAACTTTGTCTTATATTTTATCCTGAATTCATGTGGATACAACTCGTGCATCCAGTATAAATCGTAGATATCTTTCCACTCCCTCCTTTCTTCAAATGCAGATTCCTTCTGGTGATTGAGTTCACTGAAACAGTACATTGGCGCTATTTTCGATACTGGTATAAAATCAGATGCTGCTCGCCTCTTTTCTATTTTGTTTTTTATCCCAAATGAGATGTCAAGTCTGACTACGTCTCTGATGCCATCAAACTTATACGCCATCGAGAAGCCAATCGAATGTTTTGTGAAAAATTCCTTCTTGATTTCCCATCCAATCTGTTTGATATATTTTTTGGCCTCGTCTCTATCTAGAGCAGTGTCATAATCTAAATCCTCAGAAAACCGCTGGTGACTACCCAGATAGCCTTTATTTATGGCTGTACCGCCCTTCAGCACGAACTTTTCCGTCCCCATGGATTCCATAAGCTCAAAAAGGAAGGCCTCCTTGACCACGAAATTCAAACTTAGCCCATCTCTTGCTGCATAATCCTGCAACTCGTCGAGTTTAAAAGCTATTGTTGCCACCATGACAGAATCACCTCTTTGCCTATGTTGTCTATAATTTTCCATTCTGGTATATATGTGCCGCTGCGTTTCCCGCTAAGATATGCGTTTGCTTTTATCTTTTTCCTGCAGAATGAGAGCATTTTTGACTTTTCCTTATCAAGTTTTGGAAGAAGGGACAGAAGATATCCAAGCCTTTGAAAGGATGCGGAGTTTTCTGCGTCGCATAGCTGAATCAGCTTGCCAGAATCTATGTCTGCATAGTACAGTACTTTTGCAAGCATTGTAAAATTCGTTAAGGATAAGTGCATTAGGGAATCGCTGATTGCTTTCTCAACCGAAGCGAGTGGGTAATCGCCTTTCTCGATACCGGCATAATTACGTGCCTTGAAGTAAATGAATTCGAGGTTCCCCATCTGCACGGATTTCCTAACGTTAGACGCAACAAAAACCGTAAACGGAAATTCTTCGATTAGGTGGTGGAGATAGAAAGCCGTAGAGAGAGATATATAGCCCGCGTGCAGTTGGCATGCTACCCAAAACATATCCGCATTTTTTGAAACATATACGCCTTTAATCGGGTTGTATATTTCGCCGGCTTTGACCAGTCTGTTAAGCGTGACCCGCAATGAGTTCTCAGAAGTTAACGAAAGGCTGGCTAGGAGGGGAAAGTAGGTTAGCTTTGCTGAATTGATATATCCTTTTATCCTTGTTGTCAATTTCATAGTATATTAACTAAATGTTAATATATAAATACTTTTGCAAAAAGAGCTTTTTGAATTGGTGCAGGGAGAGAGATTTGAACGCTCGCCGTTCTCATTATACAAACCTTTATAATACTTTATTGTATAATTATACTGGATGCTATGGCAGAATTCATACTCACACCGGCAATAGGGGACAACTTTATAGGGAGAGAAACGTTGGTACAGGAACTCGTTGAAGAACTACATAATAAGAAATCACACATAGGGTTTTGCCTGTATGGTAGGCGCAGAGTCGGGAAGACTTCTATTCTGATAAAGGTAAGGCAACTGCTTGAAGAAGATAAGAAGCTAGTCGTGGCTTATTTATCATTATACGATATTGCAGACTTATCGCCCACAACCTTTGCTGAGGAATTGATGGATGCCATAGTGCATGCATATCAGGAAAAGGGGCTTTTGCCACTAAAAATCAGGATAAAGGACCTCCTTAAGTCACCACTCAGCATTGCCTCAGAATTACTGAAGAGCGTAAAGGTAGAAGGAGTAGTTGCCGAACATATAAAACTGATTCTTGAATTTAAAAAAGAGAGGGGTGACGATAACAATTATTCCGAGTACATACGGCAAGCATTCAATACGGGGGAGGTGCTGGCGAAATCCACTTCGACAAAGTGCATAATAATTTTGGATGAATTCCCAGAGGTTGTAAAATTCAAGAACGGCCTGCAGTTGGTGAAGATGCTAAGAACGCAGTATGAGCTGCAGAGGGCGACTGCAATTATGATCTCTGGCTCTATAAAAAGAACCTTGGATATAGTGGCTCTTTCGGAAGGCTCTCCGTTCTATAAACAGCTGGTGCCAAAACACCTATTGCCTTTCACGGAGCAAGAAACGGCCGAATTTATCAAATCTTATATCGGCAAAGTCGGGAAAAAAGAAGTAGAAGAGCTGTATGATATCACGAGCGGGCTGCCATTCTATCTTCAGTTTATCGGACGATCCACAAAGTATGCTGGTGGGATAAGAGATATTATTGACACTTTCATAGCGCAGGAAGGCGATTTGTTCTTTAGGGAGGAGTTTGAAAAACTGAGCGACAAAGAAAAGATAATTGTAGCCGCATTGGCAAATGGCACTGAAAACCTTGTCGGAATAGCAAAAAACATAACTGAGCCGGCAACCACGGTAAGCAGGTACCTCCCAAATTTAATAGAAGAGGATATTGTAGAAAAGAAATCGCGTGGCACATATGCACTGGTAGATAAGCTATTTGCTCACTGGCTGAAGAAGCGTATTGTCGAATAGTTGGTGCAGGGAGAGAGATTTGAACTCTCGCCCTATTAGAGAGAAGCATCGGAATAAAGGTTGATTATCCGTATATGAACACAGAGGTGAAGGCATTTGCCAAAACTCTTGAAGCGGAAGAAAACGTCGTAGCGAGGATGATACCCGGTGGCATATGGGATACGCATCCGGACAATGTGCGAAATAAGCGAAGCGGCCCGTGGTACCCCTTCGGAAAGATGACTCTACGGCGCGCATTCCATAACGACTTGCCGAGCCAAGTTATATCAAGAAGAAAAGCGGAGATACAGTTTGGGTCGGGAACGGATATACTGAGAAGGGAGTATCTGCCTAGGACTGTGGATTACAAGGAAGTGATGGAGTTAAAGACAGATAGCGGAGAAGGTGAAATGCATTTCAGGGACCGTGCACATGCCGCCATGTACAAAATATATCGAGACGAAGGCTTTAAGCCAAGGGCCCCATTAGCCGGCGAGACGAAATGTGACTGGTGCCATGGCGGGATACCGCCGAAACCTGATGGAACAGAAGGCACTCACTGCTATACCTGCGGATGGGATGATGCTGATAGATCCAACGACGAAAGTTGGATAGATGTACTTAGAATAGCAAAGCCAACCAAAACTAATAAATAATGTGAAATAAGATGACTATTGAGAGTATGACAGAAAACAAGGCAAAACGGGCGGCACCTCGTAAGAGTACGGGTCTGTCTTATGAGGAATTGAGACGTGCATATTTTGAGAACAACAGAGATAATCCGGTTGTTAAGTCGGAATTGAAGGAGAAAGCAGGGGACTTCGAAGGTGCTGCAGCTGAGATTGATAAAGCACTAAAAAAGCACCCTGATGACAGCTTCCTCGCTTCATACAGGGATGATTTGGTTCGAAGAAAGCTACTTTTCCGTGGTGAAGGAACCACCGTCCCGGTAGTTAGAGACGCAGACTGCGAGCATCCAAACGGAGTACATATAAGAAAAACAGATGGAGTACCTGCCTGATTACTTCACGTTCTTGATTCGTTCTATCCTAGCGAGTAACTCTTCTTGATTGAATGCATGGTCTATGTTATCATATAATTCCGTCTTGTCCTTGCTTATATAGCACATTGTAATCGACGGATTGCTATGTCTGGCAAATCGGCTGGCTAATACTACATTGCCATTCGTTGCCTTTGAGAAGCATGTTATTGCATAGTGCCTGAGGCTGTGCGTTGTGAGCCTGTGCAGTGCACGAGGTCTGCCTTTACGCATAGTCTCGTCAGAATAGCCATATACTGCTTCAAGATTAGATTTCTGAATTGTTATTCTAAACACTTTCCTAACGTAGTTAGAGTCTATGAAAGGCTCTTTGTTGTGGCTTCCGTGATCCTTGAAGAACAGATAGCCTGTCGCCTGTTTTATTTGATTCTCGTTCTGGCTTATGAACGATAATGTTTCCTTGAATAATTCTGATGGGATAAGCATAGAATCAGTCTTCCTTCTTTTCTCGCTTTGTATCATCAGCTCCCGTTTCTCAAAGTCGATGTTGCCTACGTGCAACTTTGTGACTTCTCCGATCCTGAGACCTAGATGCGCCTGATACTTAAAAATAAGCCTGAACTTGTCGTTAGGAACATTTCTGAGGAAATGCCCCAGTTCAAGTTCAGTGAAGCCCTTGTTTACGGATCCGTACTTCGGCTCTCCTGACTTCTGCTTGAAGCGCTTTACGTAGACTTTGTGTATTCTTGACTTCAGCTCTATCATTTCATGGAATGATAGAGACTTGCTTTGTTCCTCAACAGAGGCTAGGAATTTCTCTACGGATTCGAGCTCTTGTCTCTCTGTCAGAAAATGTTGGTGCAGGGAGAGAGATTTGAACTCTCGCAGCCCTAAGGCAACAGGTCCTAAGCCTGTCGCGTTTGACCATGCTCCGCCATCCCTGCACATAAGAGTTTTACGCCATCACACATATAAAAGAGACGCTTTTTATTCCTTTATATCCCATAATTGATTACTGCTGGTTTTATGATAACAACGCGGTACGTGAGGGATCATATCGACATGATAAAGGCATCGCTGACTAAAAGGAAGAGCGATTACCCCATAGACGAGCTCATTGGACTTGACGAGAGCTGGAGGTCGCTTACGACAAAGCTCCAGGAGCTGCAGGCGCAGAAAAACAGAGAGAGCATAGAGATATCTACGATGAAGAAGAACGGCGAAGACATACGGGACAGGATTGCATCTCTCGCAAAGCTGAAAGAGGAAATAACAGCACTGGAAGCCACTTTGCCGACGTACTCCGACAGGATCAACTACCTGCTCCTCAGCATGCCCAACACCCTGCACGAATCTGTTAAATATGGTGCTGATGAGAATTTCAATATAGAAGTGAGGAAATGGGGAGCACCTGAGAAGGCCATTGACATCGGGCATACCGAGCTCCTTGAGAAGATGGGTCTCGTAGACACTGAAAGGGCTGCGAAGGTGGCTGGAGCTCGTTTCTACTACCTCAAGGGCGACTTCGTGCTGCTTGCCAAGTCACTGGAAAGGTTCGCGCTTGACGTTATGGCGAAAAAGGGCTATACCCCTGTGCAGCCGCCATATATGATGAAGAGGGAGCTTTATAGCGGCGTAACCTCTCTCGGAGATTTTGGCGAAATGCTTTACTCTATCGGAAGGCCGAAGGAAGCAAAGATAGAGGACGGGGCGAAGGAAGAAGAGCTGTTCATGATAGCGACAGCGGAGCACCCTATGGCTGCCATGCATGCAAATGAGATACTGAACGCAAAGGACCTGCCAATCAAGTATGTTGGGGTAAGCCCTTGTTTCAGGAGGGAAGCGGGTACGCACGGCAAGGATACAAAAGGCATATTCAGGGTGCACCAGTTCGACAAGGTCGAGCAATTCATATTATGCAAAAAGGAGGATTCGTGGAAATATTTCGAGGAAGTTGTAAGGAACGAAGAAGAGATGTTTCAGTCGCTTGGAATACCTTACAGGGTCATCGAGATGTGCACTGGCGACATAGGCATTGTCGCAGCAAAGAAGGTCGACCTTGAAGGCTGGTTCCCAAGCCAGAAGAGATATAGAGAGGTGACGTCTGCATCAAACTGCACTGACTGGCAGAGCCTCAGGCTCGATATAAAGTACGATGATAAAGGAGAGAGACACTATGTGCATACAATCAACGCAACTGCGATATCGATAGAGAGAGCGCTTACGGCAGTGGCGGAAAACTATGCCAACAGGGATGGCAGCATAAGCATACCTGAAGTGCTCATCCCATATATGGGGAAGAGCAGGATAGCATAGCCTTTTCTATATTAGATCCCAGATGGTTAGCGTGAAGAAGGAATACGATATAAGGAAGGAGATAAAGCGCCTTGCCGGTATAAGGGGCAACGGCACTGAGCTTATCAGCCTTTACATACCCGCAGGAGGATCGATATCGGAAGCGACAGCGAAGCTAAGGGACGAGTATGGCCAGGCTGCCAACATAAAATCCAGCCAAACAAAAGGAAACGTCCAGGGAGCTATTGACAAGATACTGCAGTATCTGAAGCTCTACCGGCAGCCTCCAAAGAACGGGCTTGCGATATTTGCCGGTAATGTATCTGGAGAGGCGGGAAAGCCGAATATTGAGCTATTTTCAATGGAGCCTCAGGATCCGATAAAGGTCAACATATACAGATGCGATTCGCAGTTCCTGCTTGAGCCGATAGAAGCCATGACTGAAGCGAAAGACAAGTATGTGCTTATAGTCATGGACGGCAGGGATGCGACGGTAGGCCTGCTCAAAGGGACGCATATCACAATAGACAAGAAACTTCACTCCCTGGCCCATGCGAAGGTCAGGAAGGGAGGCCAATCTGCCAACAGGTACGAAAGGCTTATCGCTGAGAGCATAGAGGATTATTTCAAACGGTGTGCCGACACGATAAATGAGCTGTATGCAAAGCATGACTTCAATGTGAAAGGGCTAATAATAGGAGGGCCGGGACCGACCAAGGAGAACTTCTCGAAATCCGGTTACTTCAACTACAGGGTCAAGATACTAGGAATATTTGACACAGGATATACTGACGAGAATGCCGGAATGAAGGAGCTTATGGACAAGGCAAAGGACGTTTTGGAAAAGGAGAGCCTTGTCCAGGAGGCAAAAATAATGGAAAGATTCATGAGCGAGTTTGCCCACGGCGGGCTTGCTGTGTCAGGATATGATAGCGTTAAGAAGATGCTGCTCAAGAATAATGTCGCGAAGCTGCTGATAAGCGACGGGCTTGAACTGACCTCTGTAACCTACAGGTGCAGCTCATGCGGCACTGAATTCAGTAAAGTAGAGGAAGGAAATTCAAGGGAACAGAAGCATGGCGATGGAGGATCGCTTGAAGTAATAAAGCAGTCTGATGCCATAGAGGAGCTTATCGAGCTTGCTGACAGTTCCGGAGTAGACGTGGTCTTCGTATCGGAAGAGAGCCAATACGGCAAACAGCTCCTTCTTGGCCTTAAAGGAATTGCGGCGCTGTTAAGGTACAAGATGTAGATGTTGTAGATATAGTTCCATTATCAGCTCCAAAGCGCCATGATGCCGGAGTTGGGTCATGTGCAGCATTTGTGATGGCACCTGCATCCTTTTATCGTATCGTGCCCCCTGCCGCACACATAACATCTGCAGTCGCATTTCTTCTCCATTTGATTACCTTTTTTACAGCCTATTGCTGCCATCAGCATCGGCGCCCTATCCAGCAGTTATCTCTGAAGCTATGCCGCATTGGAGCATGAATTTCATATTTCCGTGTATGTACAGCGCAGTCGGAGACACGAATGTGCTGTTCGTGCTGCTGTAGTTTATGAATATCCTTGGCTCTGTGCCTGCCAGGTTCAGGCATTCTGTTGGCGTAGTGTTGATAGAACCGCCTGCGCTGCCCAGGGAAGCGCCGCTGTACGAGCATTGTGTCGCGTTCATCACGTAATAGTCTATCGTGCTCGCATTCCTGTGCTGCGTCTTGCTTGCGATAAGCTGTTCTATGAGCTGTGTCGAGCAGCCTATCACGCTGGAAAGCCCGCTGGAATTTTGCGAGACTGCATATACTGCAACCCGCCCCGCGCTATCGAAATTGTTCCTGAAAGTAAGGAAGCTTGCCTGCTGCGATCCGTTTATAGAGTAGGAATAGACTATCGCGCCCGATATGGCTATCAGGATTACTATTATTCCTATTATCACGGCTTTCTTAGCCGTAAATACCGCTGCACCCGTATCCCTGGCCTTTGGTTTCTGCTCTTTTGCCATGCGATCACGAAACTTTTATTATTGAATTAAGCATGCATGATGGACCGTATGCAGAAGTGCCGTTCGCATACAAAACTGTGCCGTACATGCCGCTGTAGACTATGCTGCTGTTGCCATTCGACAGCACCATAACCGGAGCTGTCGCTGCCATCTTCGAATAGCATGCCTGGCCGGTTATGCTGTTGCTTCCCGGATACGAGCATGTAAAGTTGCTGATAGGCACAATATATGATGTCTTTCCCATTGATGAGAGGGTGCTTGAGACGGATGCGGCGCATTGCGACAGCAGGGTATTTGGCTGCGAAAGCCCTATGAATACGGTATTCGAGGACTGCAGCGCTCCGATAAACCCGCTGATTGGCAGGAAGGCATTCGCCTTCTGTGCATAAGCATAAACGGAATACGCATCAGCCAGAGCTATTACGAGCAGCACTATGAATATTATTGTCCATACCCTGGTAACGGTATGCGATAAGTGAATCTTGCCTTTCTTTTTAAGTCTTGCGTATGTCCCTTCGTATACAAGCGCCACTATAGCCAGTGCGACTACAAGGTCGAGCAGCGCAGCATATACCGGGGCAGACGCCTCTTTCTGCGCTATTGTCTGGGATGAGCCGGAAAGCATCGCGCTCGCTATGCCG
Organism: Microcaldota archaeon; assembly: GCA_021799475.1. GTDB lineage: Archaea > Micrarchaeota > Micrarchaeia > Micrarchaeales > Micrarchaeaceae > JAJZYD01. Next base: position 214,956 of record JAJZAJ010000002.1, read on the forward strand.
CCATAAGCCCACTTCGCAAGCGCATCGAGGCTAAATGGCTGTGAAAGGGCCTTTGCCTGCGAGTTTATCTGCTGCACAGCGGGAAGAAGCGCAGAAAGCTGTGAGGAATTGAGCTTTGACTGCAGCTGCTCGTTTATCGCAGCCTGCTGCGCAGCAAGGGAAAGGGTGCCGGCTGGAACATCCCCGTTGTAGTCAAGCTCGTTTATCGTTATCATTACAGTATTGTTGAATGCCATGCCATAGAGCTTGTCGAATGACGGCGCTATCATCGCATACTGCTTGAGCGCATTTGAAACAGAAGATGATAGCGACCTATTTGCAGTTGTGATATTCTGGTTTATACCGTTTAAAATGACAGTATTATACGCGTCACTGAGGTTCTTGAGAGAAGTTAATAGCAATGAATTGGAATAATGCGACGATAGGAAGCTCATGTTCGCATAGAGAGCAGCATATGAATTGAAGGTGGAGCTAAGCGATTGGTCGAATTCCGCCATCTTCTCCTTGTAGACTACTGGCGCCTCGAGCGCCTGGGCGTTGTTCTCGTAGGAAATGGCCAATGCATTTATTGAGGAGAAATTCAATGGAAGGGATTCCAAAGCAGTAATCTGCGACTGCAGATGTGATAATAGGGTGAAATTGAAACCCAGCGTCGTGTTATACGGACAGTACCCTATAGCATCGCATGGCCATCCGACTGGAGCAGTGCAGCCGCTGGTGCTTCCGGGCAGCGGCAGCAAAAGCGCAGACGTCGACATTTCTCCGGAATACGTTGTTATGTTCGCTATTGCGGAGCTCATGATCGATAGTTCGTTGTCTATGGAGGTCTGGTTTATCGAAGCCGATGCCGATAGGTATTTCGTGAAAGATGACTGCATCCCGGCATTCCATATAGACAGGTTTTGTATGCTCGCCGTTACGATGCTCGGTGTCCCGAATGAAGACAATAGTGACGCTTTGTTCCTTTGGTTGCCGCAAGCGGTAATCCTGTCACACGTGTTTTGCATGCAGGTTGTGACGTTTGCTGCTCCCGGGCTGCATGTGTACTGGTTGGCGCCGGTTATCTGCAGGCAGTCGGCCAGAGACCCGGAACCTTGGGAGCTTGTTGCATCTATATACGGATTAATGCCGTTTGCGAGGTTTGCTATCGTGTTCGCGCTAGGGTAATTTATACTTACCTCGTACGGATCTATGAACTTGTAGATGGTCTCGTTTGAGTTTGTGAAATTGTATTTCTGCGTCGTGTTCACGACTACAGTAGTGCCATTGGCCTGCACAAGCAGGTAGCTGTTGCTGCCTATGACTCCGTTGTATATTATTACCGCGTTAGAAGCCGCGGAGCTTGACATGTAGCCGCTGAGAAATGCTGTGAGCTGCGCATCCTGCGCCGCGAAGGACATCTGCGCAGCAAACATGGAAAAGAGCAGCAGTAAAACAAGATTCCTGATGCTGGACAAATAAAACACCTACAGACAGGATATTATTGCAAGCAAATGCTTATAAATGTGAGTGATTGTTTCTGCAAGTTTGCCGTCGGAAAACCTATCAAATAGTATTTGCGGCCATGCAAAGCGCGCGCTGGACCCGTAAAACAAAAATAAAGAGATATTGGGGCATGAAGCCCCATAAAAATAAAAAAGGAAGCCTTTCATAAAAGGCTTCTGCTGTGTGCCTGTATGCCGCGACTTACGAAGAAGCCTGCGAGTATAGGTACTGTATGAACGCGTCCACTTCCGCAGTCGTGTTCTGTGCAGAGTACCCAGCCAGCAGTATCTTTCCTCCAGCCGTTCCGCTTCCCGCATATGCCTGCATTATCGGCGGGGATGAAGGCGTTAGGTTGCCTATTCCCTGTGCCTGCTGCAGCTGCTGCGAGAGGCTGTTGACATATCCTGAACCTATCAGGATCAGGGCGCTTGCCGGATTCGCCTGCGAGTCCAGTACTACCAGAGGTGCGGTGCTTCCTACATCCTTGAGCAGCGTGACGTTGTCAACGCTTGCAGGTGATGTAGTCACGGCCTGTGACAGATTGCCGAGTCCGCTTATAGTGTACTTCGCTCCAGATCCCAGAGTCACGTTGCCGGATATCTTGAATATCGTTGTATTCGCGATTCCGCAGCTCTTCAGCGAGCTTCCTTCTTGCAGCCCAGCGTTTGTTAAGGATGGGCATATGGTGTAGCTCGTCACTGCGTTTGTTCCGGATGTGCTAAGGGTGTACTGCAGGTAGTCCTCAGTCTTCGCGAGGTTTATTGTGTCAGTCCTCGGGCTTGCTCCGTTTATAGAAGTAAGCACAGAACCCCTTTCAGTTCTGAATCCTTGCGGAGCTGCCAGCGTCTGTCCATATGTCGAAACATATGTTCCGTTCAGCTTTCCGCCAGTTCCTGCCGAATAGTTTATCATGAACATATTCGGATCGGTTATGCCGGAAGTGCTGTTCTTGAGACCCACTTCAAGCTGGTCGAACTCTACGGTTCCAGGGACGGCGATTTCGTTGACCGCGTATGTGTAGTAGAGACCCTGACCTGTGCCTGTGACGTGTTCGCCGGTTATTGTCCACAACGTGCTCTGTTCGCCGTTATACTGCTGGTAGTTGACGTTATTGACGTTCGTTGTATCGAGCGTCTCGTTGTACGTAGCTCCATTCTGATAGTACAATAATCCTGGGCTTCCACCTGCAGATCCTACGCTTATCACATTAGCCAACATGTTAGCTGTGTCTCCAGTATTGAGCATCTTACCAGATTGCGGAACTATTCCGTTAACTCCGATAGCTATGTCCAACATTCCTCCAGGAGGCAGCGCGTGGTTCAGCTGTATGCCAGTCACGTTGAAGAACGTCACCGAAGGTATTACCCATGTGGTGTCGTTGCCAATCAATGTGTTCGACGTGGTTGTCGCAGTTGACTGAATCTTGCCGGACACTATCTGATAACCCTTTATAGTTATCACTGTGTTCTGCGCCCATGCGCTGGAATCTGTTCCCGCATTGTTGTATACAACCGCTACAGAGGTACCCAATACGTTCGAGACAGTGCTTCCCTGTGGACCACCGTGTCCGTTAGTGAGAGCCCATGCGGCATTTGCAGTCAACACGTTGCCTATTTCGTTGAGCTCGTATGGAGTCAAGTCGTAAGTTACGTTATTCGCCTTCTGCGCGCCATACTGGAACGCAGCTGGTATAGTGCTCTTTACAGTGAGAAGCTGAGCCGGCTCTGTTATGTTCGGTATATCCAGGTTTGCTACGGTTGTCACTGCAGCCTTGTTGGTGTAGTGGGCTGATGTAGTTCCCGATGTAGTCAAAGTTACAGTGTCGAAGTTGTTGCCGAGCGTATCCGGACCGAAAGTCAGCGTCCATGGACTTGGGCTCTGCGCTATCGGTATTGTCCCTCCAGATGCGAGGTTGTAGCCGGTCTGGTTCAGTATGGTTATGCCATACAGAGCATTTGCGTTTCCGCCTGAAGAGCTCGTGTTCGTCCAGAGCAGGTTTACATACCATCCTGGGTTTACGGTCTTGTTGAACTGAGTACCATCCGTCAGATTGTACACGTTAGACCATAGCTCCATCTTTGCGGCATGAGCATAGAAATACTGACCTGCGACTGTGCTGTTGACGTGCACGAAGATGCTCTGACCGGTTGTGGTATTAAACTTTACGGTGTTGCCTGGCCATATTGCGTACTCATAGCCCTTTGGCTTTATTATTGCACCGTCGTATGCTACATCCACTATTGCAGGCACAGTGCCGCTGCTGTTCGTCTGACCCAAGTCGAACAGGGTTACGTTGAAGTTTCCGCTCGATATCGTGTTTCCTACGTTTACACTCTGGGTTGGCACCAGCGAGGATGCGATCTCAATCCTTCCTCCCTTCTTGAATACGCCCGATGATGCGACAGTTCCCTGATTGAACTTCGAAACATTTATCAGCGTCCATGTCTGTCCTAGGAACTGGAACTCTGCATTATTAACGGCGTTGTTCACAAATGCCTGTATCGGCTTGTTGAAGAGCGCCTGATACGCCACATCTGTCGACATAGACATGAACTTCTGGTACTGCTGGTTATAAACAGGGAATCCAGAAAGCCACAGATACTCAGTCTCTCCGTATGTGCCGTTGTTGGACACAAGTGGGTTGAACTGCGAGTGGGTCACTTCGACAAGGTTGTCGAATGTGCCGTTCGTGAAGCTGGAGAAACTCACTCCGCCTCCGTTCGTTGTACCCGTTACTGTTCCATTAGTCGGAACCGAACCGTATGCTGTATAAGGAGATGGCTGCGAGATTGCAGATGAATAGCTGGTCGTCTCGTTGTGCGCATATGTTGCGCTGCCCTGTGTAGCCTTCGTGTGTATAAGAGATGACTTCGTCAATCCCTCGTTGAGCACTGAGCCTATTAGAGCATCCAACGGATAGGAAGTCGCAGATACTCCAGTCTTTCCTGTTTCATTGAGCCATACCTGGCCTCCTGACAATGAACCGGAGCTGCCTCCCGTATTCGATACCTGCACTGACAGCAGGCTCTGTGCCTTTGTCGTGTTGACCACGGTAGTCACAGGGGTGCTTGAGAAAGCGAGGTTTCCGATCGCAGCGGCAAGGTTGCCAGCAGCGACTCCGTCGCTAGGCTGTGCATGTGAGCCGACCACTATCTGGACCATCGGGGTGCCCTGTGCACTTATTATCTGTATGTTGTTGTATGTTATCTGACCCGCGAATGCGAATCCGACCGCTAGAAGAGCTGCGCCTGCGGCGACAGCAGATATTCTCTTTACATTTAGAGTTTTCATCCTTTCACCTAAATATTTTGTAAGGTAATCTTATGATAAGTATTTAAATACATAGGTTATGCATAAAATATCTTTTATAAATATCATTTTATACTTCGTCTTTTGTAGTATATTCTCTCTTTAATCAACGCAAGCGCCCTCGTGGGCGACGAAGCCTTAATGGCCCATCGCGTCGATATGGAGATATTGTAATATATGGCATGAAAAGGATTTAGAGCTTTCTGCTGCGGTAAGTTTCTGATCAATTGCGGATCATGCCTTCCTGCCTTTCTGCTCTATCTGGTAATATTTGCAGCACCGTATGCAATATGATATATCTTGGTGTCGTTGTTCGAGAATACTAGGGAAAAGCTAGCATTGCCTATTGAGCATGCTGCACCGCAGAACAGCAGCAGATGGAACATATTAGACTCCATGAGCTGGTTTCCGATTACAGCCATGCCAGTTATCGGCACAGATCCCGTTCCGTTCCTAGCCCCATCAGTCCCATTCCTATACACCAACAGGGACAAACCGCTATCCTGGCCCGTATCTGATATGTTATAGGCGCCGTTGCTGCTGTTGTAATATATTATAGAGGCTGGAACGAATCCATAAGTATGATACAATGGAACCATTTTGCTAAATGATACTGTGGCGCTGTAATTAAACAAAGGATTTCCAGAATCGAATATGTATGAGCTGGAAGAGATGTTTGAGATAGTCATTGGATCGTATATGTAACCCAATACATTAGATGAGCCGCTTTCATACGCTATGGCAGCACCCTCGTCAAGCCAGAGATATCTTTCAACCAGGTAATCCGGCTGGTGTATATTATATAGATACTGCATGCTGCCGGTCCCGTTCGATATGAAAGAGGCGAACTGTTGCACCCTGCTGTAGTTCTCGCCCCCCACGCTGTCAGTGTAGCTTTGCCTGTGCGCCCAGCCTTCTACGACGGAGCCGTCAGGCCATAGGGTGATAACAGTAGAATTTGCAGCAGTATTTGCACCCATCCACTCCATTGCCGAGAGGAATGCGGGTCCGATTGCATCGGCAGGGGCGCTTGTCGCATATACAAGAAATGAAATGCCTACTGACAGGATAATCAAGGATGTTACGAAGCCGTAGTATAAAGATAGGACGGGGAGCTTTTGCCTTCCCGATCTTGATACAGCAACCTTTTTACCATGCATAAGGGATGCGCCTTTGTATATAGCATATCCGGAGAAGACAGCCATCGGCACGGAAAGCAGGGAATTGTACCTTATCGCTTGGGACTGCAGAACCGCGGTGACAATCAGGTATGACAGGAGAAGCGCGAACCCGGTAAGCGCCGCCCTGTCGTACTTTTCTTTCAAACACGCATAAAGAAACAGAAGCACGCCGGCAGGGGCGAAGAAGAGCTGGAATGCAAAACTCGAGAGCAGGAAATTGAAGCTTATGGGCTGCAGCTCATCTGTCGTAGCGTTTATGAATCCCGCATTCGTGACTGCACCTGAGATTATATGATTAACATAACTGTTGAATATTAAGTATATGATAAGCAGAAGTGCTATTGCGATTGATGCCGCAAGGAGCAGCCTTGCCCTTTGGCTCTTAAATCGCCTCATAAATCCCCTGCTGCGCAGAAGCAGGAATGATATCCCGGAAATCGCAACTATCGCCGCATATATCGGTAAGAAGCTTGGTCCGGCAAGCTGTACGTGCAGGTTTGTGGAAAGTCCGGAATACAGTACAAGGCCTTCCCCAAAATACGCAAATATATACGACAGGGAGGCTATGACAGCGCTGCGCGCTCCGGTTTTGTCACCCCTTATGAAGAATACGGCAGTGAGCAGGAGCAGCGCAAGATCGTATATCGCAAATGCGAATGCTGCGCCATTCCATACCGATATGCTGAGCGACAGGATTATCGCTGAGATAGACGCGAATGCGAATTTCTTAATAAGACTGTCACTGGAAAAGGACTTGTACAGGATTATTATTGATAGTATTACAAAAAGGGGTGCAAAAACATCCCCTCGGTATATCGTTGCCGCGGTCCTTGCGATGCTTCCGGATGAGATTGCGAGGAAGAATACGGATAACAGCGCAGCGGCCCTGCTCTTTGTCAGCATCTTCGTCAACGGATACACAAGGAGCATGTACAGGATGCCAAAAAGCACTGCCATCAGCCTCATCAATTGGAGAATGCTGACGCCGAAATACTGCAGCAGGTAATAAGGCGCGAGAGTGAGGTAGTATTCTCCTGCCGGCTCCCCTATTAAGTTATGCTGCGGGAAACCAGAAAGGGACATGGTTGTGCCTACAGAGAAATGGTTTGAAACCGCTTGCTGCATGACTGCATAATCGAAGAAGCCATCAGGCTCATAAAGCCCCTGATAATGCAGCAGTGAAGTCCTTAGGATTATTCCAAGAGCAAGGATCAGGAGCGCCAGCGCGGCAAACCTCCAACCGTCAATTGCTCTACCCTTCCTCCTCATGAAACACGCCTTCGGGCAGCAGGAAGCAAAGTATTCCCTATTGCTGTCGGTTGTTTTGATTATCGGCCAGTTCCGCTCGCTTTTGCTGTCAGCGCTTTCTTCTCATCAGCGCATATGCGGCTGCTATTATGATTATGATGACAATGACTACTGCTGCCGCAGTCCAGCCGGATGCAGATGGCGATTGGGCCTGTTGTGCGGTAGAAGTGCTGCTGGCGGTTGTTGGTGCTGTTGTAGTTGTCGGCGGAGCATAGCTTGAGAACACTGCGAATACCGGGTCCTTCGGCACATTGAATTTTACTGAGCATGCCGTTGCATTTACCGAGAACGGGTTAACCTCCACCCATGTTCCGTTGACCTGCTCGAACGGTGCAATGCTATCGGAAGGATAGCTGCAGTTATAGTGCATAACTACTGATATTGTGACGTTTGAAGAGGTATTGACCGTCAGGTTTATAGCAGATACCGGAGTGGGGTCGTTTGCAGGAGGCGATATTGTTATATGCCCCGTGTCATTTTCTATGAATACGTTGGCGACCGCATTTGAGGTGCCGTTATCTTTTATCACGATTATGGTATTGGAGTTGATGAAGCCGATGCTGCCGGAAGAGCCTGGCGCTATGACTATCCCGTTGTATGAGGACTGATTTGACGGCACGGTGATGTTGAGCGGTACCGTGGTTGTAGCTGGGATAGTAGTAGAAGTTGTGGTTGCTGAAGATGTAGATGTGGATGTAGATGTTGTGCTGCCTGAACCTCCTCCGCCGCCTCCGCCGCCTGATGACTGCTGCGGACCGAGCAGCGTTATGATCGGATCCGTCGGAACGTTAGACACAGACACATAGCAGCCCAGGGTGTTGACAGAGTAGCTGGACAGCTCGGTCCATATGTTATTGCTCGGCAATTCATATGGGAAAACGTTTGAACCAAGAGAGCATGGATATGATATCGTCATGTTCTCATGGAGCGTGTAATTGCTCGGCAGCGTCAGGTTTGTCGCGGAGTATACGCCGTAATTGTTCGGCCTTGCTACCCCAAGCGCATATGACGTGCCGTTGGCAATTGATATGTGACCTGAGAATATCGTGTTGTTCGTTGTCGTGAAGTTTATTTTTGCGCCGGTGTTGCCGAAGTTCAGTATTTCCGGCCTGTTGTAGAATGTGAAGTTTCCTGTTACCGCAGTGTTTGATGCACTCGAATTGAAGAACATGAGGTTTGGCACGGTTATGATAGCGGAAAGCAGCGTGTTGACAGTTGCTCCCGCCCCGTCTACAACTATCGCATTGACGCGGTATGTCCCTGGAGGCATTGGAGGAGTGCGGTCGGTGCTTAGCGTAAAGTTAGGCCCAGATGTTATAAACGCATGGGTGGGCGATCCTGGAGGACTGAATACTGCTCCGGTAATCGCATTTGATATGCTGAGCTTGAACATGTATGGCGCTGTTCCACCTAACGCGTTGGCTGATACGCTTACCACATTGCCGAACTGGAATGTCGTTGGCGATACCTGCACTCCAAACGGCGCTGACAGAGGCCCGCCGAAAGTTACGGAATTCACTGCAAACGCGACATTCGCCGCGCTTGGAGTTCCGTCAGTGACTATAAGGTTGAATGTGAAGGTGCCGAATATATTGTTTGCGGGATTCGGGGTGTTGGCGAAGAAGACGTTGTTGTTTATTGCTATCCTTATGCTGTTATGCGTTACAGCCGAGACTGAAAGGCTTATTGCGTTGTTTGGCGTAGCAGAAGGCACTTGCACTTCGACAGTATTGCCATCGAAGAATTCAGCGCCCAGCTGTCCCGGCATGGATTTCCATGTTACGTTAGCCAGGTAATCGGCGCTCCCTGCAGGCACAATGCTGTTCACTATCGCGATTGTCGATATTGTTGGAGGGGACGGCTGTCCTATGTCATATACTCCGGTCTGGAAAGGCATGTTCGATGGCGTCAGTGTAATATTCGCGCTGTTGTAGCCTCCGAGCTGTCCCGGATGCAGTATTACTACAGCAGGCTGGCTCGCGACGCTGAATCCTGGTCCTGAAACGCCAGTATCAGTTATCTTTTCCTCTATCCCGTACACACCGGATGCAGAGACTGAATTCGAATTCATTACTAGATTGCTTCCAGCAATCCGGAACATTGGATTTGCTGAAACTGGCTGCATGCTTCCTCCGTTATAGCTATAGAGCCAGTTCAATGATGTGGTTCCAGAACCTCCAGTAACGGTTTGGGAATCTATTGTTGTTGACTGCCCTTGGGCTATGCTGTTTGTGGTAGCGATCGGAGAGAAGAGAGGGTTTATTGCAGGAAATATTATTATGCTGTTGGTTATGAACTGAGTAACAGTAGAACCAGCAGCATAATTCGTCACGGTTAAAGTCAGAAGCCAGTTTCCAACGATGGAGTTTGGCGGAGGAGGCCCGACTGCGAAATTAACGCCATTGTAAGTCGCAAGGAGCGCCTGAGGGAACAGCGGCTGTATCGTGAGATTTACGGTATTATATCCGTCGACAACAGGAACAGGCGCATTCGGCGTGGTAAACGAAACGCCAAGGATGCTGTTGCTTATTTTCCAATTTGCAGTAAGGTTGAGCTTGTTCAGCACAGAATATACATTAGATGTGATAGTGAACTGCTGCCCCATGTCGAGATGTGTGCTGGTAAGGTTGCCCATCAGAAATACTGCCGCGCCTGAAAGCTGCGGCAGCATCGATATTGCAAGCATTGAAAACAAGGCTATAAACGCCGCGTTGGCTGCGGATCTCCTCCCTGCTGCGCGTATGTTATCCTTACCATTTTCATAATTATTATTCATCGATAGACCCACAGTTATGAGCGAATATGCTCTGATTTTCCTTTTATAATATCTAGAAAAGATTAAATACTTTGCCATGCCGCGCGACGCGGTTTTAGGCCGTGCATTCCTAAGACTTTTAGCCTTTCCCTTTCATGCTATATCCATAAACATACATTGAACGTACATACAAGTGTAATACAAATAATACAAGAATACGCGTATAGACAAATATATAGACAAATATATAGACAAATATTGACCAAGCTGCATGAACATGGACAATTATAATTATATTGGGCTGTCTTCGGCGGTAATGCTTTTCTTGTTTTTTGCCGCAGTCGTTGAACTGCCGGTTTTTACTATGGCAAATACGAGCCAGACGGTAAACGCAGTCATAACCGTGCTGCCGGAAGGATGCCCGTTCTCGCTTTCGCTGGTCAGCACATATGCAGTATATCTCATCCCGACCGACGCAAACCTAACGTATTCAATCAATGCCATAGGGAGCGAATGCTCTGGCAGGACAAGCGTGAGCGGAAATATCATAGTGAGAAATTCGACAACGGACCTGCAGGTATATTCCGGGAATTTTTCCTACAGCGGCATAGGCACAGCGATGTTCACAAATACGATTGCCGTAAACACTGTAAAGATAAGTCACGGAGATTTTGTTGCGACTGCCAGCTTCGCCAACAGCCTGGGAGCGTCGAACTCCAGCGCGCTCTCGTTCCAAGCGCTGTATCCTGCCAACCTTATTCTCTCAAATCTTGCCATAAGTCCATCATCCCCTACGATAAACTCACAGGTTACGCTTTCCGGCACAGTCTCAAACAAAGGAGATATAGCAGCGGGGAACGTAGTGCTCAATTTCCTTTTCTCTGGCTCAAACACGACTTTAACAGAGCACCAGCCGCTTAGCAGTATGCCGCCGGGAAGCAGCTCCTCGTTCCAGATATCGTTCAGCAACGTCAGCTCTGTGCTGGGAGCATGGAGCGCTGATGAAAACGTGACATATAACAGCATACTGGATGAGAGAGGCACGGTATTCGGATCAAATTACATAGCATCAAAGAGCCAGAGCATATCATATCTTGTAGTGAAACAGCCTTCTGGTAGCAGCAGCACGCCGGCGCAGCAGTTGCCGCCGCCTCCGTCGGCTGTCGGCCTGCTGAGGTTCAGCGAAGTGCCGCTCTTTCTCGGCATGCTAAACGGCACATCCGCATCAGCGCAGATAGGGCTATCAAATAACGCCAGTGTTCCTATATGGGTGAATATGAGCGTGCCGAAAATCTCTTCTGTCAGCCTCATGCTCTCTTCAACCGATGTGTATCTGCCAGCAAAAGAGTCGCAGTTTGTCGGCGCGAGTGTAGAAACGACAAACAAAACAATGCTGGGAACTTACGTTATACCTATAAATTTCACTGCTGCCGCAGTCGGAGGAAGCGCAGTGAATGGCAGCTTCTACATAAATTTCAATGTGCAGAACAGGACGTCGAATAACACTGTTACCCAGACAATCAGCCTGCTGAACTACTCGAAGCAGGCATCGGCTGCGCTGCAGGTGCGCAACCCCACGAACAGAACCATCTTCAACGCGACTGTCAGCGTAAAGCTGCCGGTTTTCACCGCTGCGAATGCATCGGACATAATCCCGTCGGGACAAATTGCGACGGTGTCAAGAATAGACAACCTTTATGTAATCAATTATACCATATCGAAACTCGGGCCGAAGGAGAGCACCTACTTATATTATACAGTGAAAGACGTCAAGGCTCCGGAATATCTGGATGATGCTTCAACATCATTTATATCAAGATCCGTCCAGTCAAACAGCACGCTGAGGATAACGGATATATCGGTACCGACATTTTACAAAGGAAAAAGTGGTTACATAAACGTTACGGCTCTTTACGTAGGTGGCAATGCGGGGAACGTGAGCTTCAGGTTAGGCGCGCCGCCAGGCATCGTTGTCAGCAACCAGTACCAGCCATATATGGCATTTTCCAACCAGCTGCTCCGCGCATCATTCCAGATAGGAGGAATATCGCAAACAGGCACGTACCTGCTGACGCTCTACGCATCCGCCCCTGGGACAAACCAGAGCTATAGCATCCCGATACTCGTTATACAGGGTATACAGGGAAATGCCACGGCAGTGGCGCCGAATGGAGAAATACTCGTAGGCAACGGCGTGGTACTGGCAAACTTATACGCTCAGAATCCGCTGCTATTCGCCTTGGTGCCGTTCATCATTATTCTTGTAGCGTATGGAATTTATAGGGCAAGGAGGTTGCCGAGACACAGATTAAGAAAAGAAAAGGCGGAAGGCATCGCAAGGCTGAAAGAACAGATAGAGCGGAAAAGATAGTGTGATGCCATGAATCGTGAGAAAAAGAGAAAAGCGTATTGTATAGCCGTTACGTCCCTTAAAGGAGGGGTCGGAAAGACTACGATATCCGTGAACCTTGCGAGCGCGCTTAGCACCATAGGCCACAAAGTGCTGCTCGTGGATGGATCGATATATAATCCTGGGATCGCGCTGGCTCTTGGAATAGAGGATAACGCCGAAGGACTGCGGAAGATTATGAAAGAAGGAAATCTCAAGGAGTCTGTAATTAGCGATAAGAGAACGGGACTTGACCTGCTGCTGGTAGACAAGCCTATGCTAACCGTAAAGATAGCAAAACCAAATATCGTGCGGCTGCTTGATAAAGTAAAAGATTCATATGAATTCGTCATAATTGACGTGCCGCATAATATTCCTATGGACATGCTGTTCCGGTTCATAGATGAAATTATGATAACGGCTACTCCAGATATGCCTGCGGTAGCGCATCTTCCGAAGCTGTATAGTATTTTGAGAAGGAAGAGAATAAGGAGTGGCCTGATAATGAATGCGGTGGAGCGGCGCGGTTATGATCTCGATTATAATACGATACGAGAGAGTACAGGTATTGACCCGTTGGGAGAGCTGCCGAGAGACGAAAACGTCTACAGGTGCGCCATGGATGGAACACCTGTTGTGCTGAAATACAGGAATTCTCCTTTCTCCGTTGGAATCTACAGGATTGCAAAGGCGGTAGAGCGAAGGCAGAAAATATAGGGTTACCTGCAGAAGGATACGGAATGGGAGGAAGGTTTGGGATTGAAAGCAGGAAGAGAAGAAAGAGATAATAATATAACAGGACATGAGTTACTGGGAAAATGAAAACGTGCTGCGATGAGGACTCCGTACATTATAAGGATTGGCGCGCAGAAGGGAGGAGTGGGGAAGACGACGATTGCAGTAAACCTCGCAGTAGCGCTCAAGCTAATGGGTTACAATACTCTGCTCATAGACGCAGACTCGACAAACCCTTCTATAGGCTTCCATCTTGGAATGGAGAATGCTAATATGGGGACGCGCGCTTTCGCAACAGGAAAGGCGAGAATCAAGGATGTGGTGCATGTACACGCGCCAACAGGCCTGCACGTGATTCCTGGTGTGGTATCAGACAAGCCGTACGTGCCGACAGCTGAGCAGTCAAGGAGATTCAGCAAAGAGTTAAGGGACAGCAACTATCAGTTCATAATAATAGATACGCAGCCGGGGTACATGAAAGCGGATTCTATGACCAGGGCTGACCTCCATCTTATAGTGACAATGCCGAATATGGAGAGCTGCGCGAGTGCGCTGAGACTCGCGGCGGAATTCGACAGGGAAGGAGCGAAGCATTCGATTGGGGTAAACAGGATACGCAACAGGGCATATGAATTAAGCCTCAGCGAAATACTTGAAGGATACAGCGGCAAGGTAATAGGCGAATTTCCGGAAGACGAAAGCGTTCCTATAAGCATAGCGGAACATATACCGAGCGTATTGCTCAACAGAAGGGCAAGGTTCTCGAAGTCTGCGATGCGGCTGGCGGAGAGGATTGCGATAGGATTGGAGCCGGAGCAGGGAAGGAAAACCGGCGGCTTCTTCGGCTGGCTGCTGAGGCTGTTCCAAAGATAGACTGCGGGATTCAACCGGTATCCTGCAGGAGCCATTTCCATAGAGGGAGGAAGATCACCTTCTTTCCTTCGAGCGTTTCTTCTGCTCCGTAATCCCATGTTATGACAAGCAGGCTGTTGCATCTTAACTCGGAGGATGCGCTTAACAGGCCGGAAAGCTCCCTGTCTCTTATTTCGTGCCTGCTGCCAGCGAAGGTGACTTGTATGAGCTGCACAACCTTCTTTCCGACTTTGACGACAAAATCCACTTCCTTCTGCGCGTTCCCTTTCCAGTAATATAGTTCACTGCCGGATTTGTAGAGACCGCGCCTCAGCAGTTCGATGGCAACGCAATTCTCCATCGGCCTGCTCATGCTCTGCATGAAGCCAAAAGCCACTGCATTCGCAAGCCCCGTATCTATTGCGTATATTTTTTTTGGTGCTATAGAGGATTCTTTCAATTTGAACGAGAAGCGCTCTATCTTGAATAGCAGGTATGCGCTTGTGAAGTAGCTTATCCAGTCCTGTATCGTGTGCCCGCTTGCAATGCCGAAAGTATTCTTAAGCCTGCTATAGCTTATCTCCGTTGCTACGTTGCTTACAAGATACTTTGCCACGTCGCTTAGCTTTGCTGTCATCTTTATGTGATAGCGCTGCGCGACGTCCCTCTCGACCATGTCCTTGTAGAGGTCCGCGAGGAAGCCGCTGCCCAGTTTGGATACCAGCGGAAACCCCCCAATCTCTAGATATTCTTTTAGGAGCTGTACGAGCTGCGCTTTTTCCAGCGTCGTATAAACACCGGTTTTGCTCCTGTAAGCCTTTCTATAATCCATAAACTCACGGAAAGAAAATGGAAGAAGCTGGCGATCGGTATGCCTGCCAGTCAGATAAGTTGCAAACTCCTTGCTCAGCATCCTCGCGTTGCTCCCCGTTATCAGCAGTTTTTTTGAACCTACCAGCCGCGAGACAAATTTCTCCCACCCATGCACTTCCTGTATCTCGTCAAACACAAGCACATCAACGTCGCCCTTTAGCGAGTAAATCGCATCAAGCACCTTGTTCAGTTCCATAGCGTCGATGTTCAGCCTTTCATCATCAAAATTTACATACCCGAAAGTCGACTTGGATGCTATCTGAAACGCCATGGTAGACTTACCGCAACGTCTTGGTCCTGTTATCAGATTCGCGACCTCCTTTGATAGTATCTTTTGGCGCAGTGCCAGCTCCCTGGTTATTATATTCCCACCCTCGAGTTCGGCCAGCATGCGCCGCTCCTGTTCCTCTATAATAGGCTTGATTTCTTCCGTGCTTATCATACTAATACACCATAGATAGTTTCGCAGCAGGTCTTTTTAAATGTTCCTTTACAGGGTTAGAATTCATATAAAACTAACCTTGACAATGCTCAATTAAAAACCTGAAGCGCAGCCCATAAAAATAATGCTCCGGAAGTCTGCGATGCGGCTGGCGGAGAGGATTGCGATAGGATTGGAGCCGGAGCAGGGAAGGAAAACCGGCGGCTTCTTCGGCTGGCTGCTGAGGCTGTTCCAGAGATGAAACAGCAAATTATTTAAGCCGCGATAGCGAATGCTTACAGTAAGCGTGGTTTCTTTGGATTCTACTGACAAGGGTTTGTTTGTTTTTGTGGCGGCAATGCTGCTCATATCGACAATGCTGATACTCGTTGCAAACCATGGCACGCGGCATGTCATTGCGGGCAGCGCCAGCGCACGTACCTTGCTATTCGACAGTGCACCGACTTCCACGACAGCGCCACAGAACCAGCAATCGGCAATCGTAGCATTCAGTGAGGATGGTCTACCGACAGGCACTCTGTGGGGAGTCACGTTCAATGGCATCGCCAACTCTTCGGCTACAAACACAGTGCTGTTTACAGCAGGCAATTCCACAGTACCGGCGCAGTATCTGATTGGAAACGTAACAGTGGGCAACTACATGTTCGCGCCAGTGCCCAGTAATGGCAGCGTCTCAGCAGGTACTGTTTCGATAGTGTTCATACGACGCCCGGACTCGATTCTGCCAAACTCCACGACGGCCACAGGCACCGCAACGAACACCATTTCCGCCAACGCATTGAACGGCATCGGCACAGTAAACGCAACCACGATATCAATCGTACCGCAACCTTCATCTTCCAGGTTAAACTTTACCCCCTCAAATGCATTGGAGATGCGAAGCGTATTCCTAAAGCTAAATCAAAGCGTGCTCTCGGATATACTGATAAATGCAAGGACCCAGAAGAAGGGACTGAACACTACGCCACAGGAAGTCTCTGTGGTAAATGTAACTTCGGCATACCGGACGACCGAAGGTACAGCAGAACAACTTGCCACTGCTTATGCGGTGTACAATTCCTCTTCCCATGGTTACAACATGGGATCCGAAATAGTCAATATAACCTATGTTTCATGGAACGGGTCTGAAAAAGTGATGACAAGCAGCATAAGAAGCAGGATCATGTCCCCGGTAGCCGTAAATGCAACCGGGATGCTAAGGGATTTGTACGTTATGACAGCGCACAACTTCAGCAACGTGTCAACTTATTTGAATTATTCGTTGACTCCTCCACGTGGCCTTCCTGAAGTTCCAGGAGGCGCAGTATCGTATGTGCAGATAAACAGCACGATACCAGATAATCTTATAAGTGAAGCAAAATACGTGTTCTCGCTGAACAGAACGCTGTTGAGTTCCATTTCAGTTTCACCTCAGCAGGTAAGCGTGTATAAGTACGTGAACGGCAGCTGGATTGCGCTGCCGACGTCTGAGGTCCAAAGCAATGCTACAGCATACCAGTTTTCCGCGCTCTCGTCCTCTTTCTCTACATATGCGGTTGGATTTGCCACCGGATCCGTCGCAGGCGATGCAAACCCTGAAAGCATAACGCTTGCTTCCGGCTACCCTCTTTACCTGTGCGCCGGAGGCGCCAACTACACGTTTGATGGGACTGCACCTTCTTGGACGCCTGACAAAAACTCACCGGGCGCAACGTTCACCCTTGCATCGACCAATGCTTCTTTGGGGCACCAGAAGAGCGATATATGCGAAGCTTATACGACAGGCGCAAGCTATCCGGGATTGGCGATAGCCGGAATAGGGGTCAATGCCATATATTACACTTTCACCGGATCTTCCGGCGCCAGTGCAACCAGCGCGAGTCTCAGCTATACTGTAGGTCAGGCAGGATCCTTCACCGTCATAATGGCCGCGGCCGGGTATTACAACCTTTCCGCAGTTACTCCGCCAAAAGGCTGCACACAGCAGCAGTTCAAGAGCAACGTCGACACTTTTGAAAGCGCATATATCGCAACATGCCCCAACCAGCCGGCAGGCTCGAACAGCGTAACTGGCACATTAAGCGGCAGCGGCTCCTACGTAATGGGTGCTTACGTATTCCCGCCTATGAATGTGATATTTGACGATGTGCCGGCAAGCGCCACGGTGCTGACGAACGGCGCCCAGCAGGCAAGCGGCGCACTGGTGCAGACGCTCGGCACAGGCACCATAAATTCCATTGCGCCGACAGGCAACTACGTATTCTGGCAATGGACTACCAGCAACAGCCTCAATGCCAGCATAGCAAACGCAAGGGCGCAGAATACGGTGCTAACGGTGGAAGGCAATGCTGTCGTTACCGCTGAATATAACGGCATAACGCAGTTCATAGAGAGCGGACTGCCGAGCGGTACTGCATGGAGCGTGACTTACGATGGTTTCACCAACAGCACTACCACGACGACGAACAAAGCAAACACGATAGCCGGCACATGGAGCTACAGCATAGGTTCGGTGGCAGGTTACACGGCAAGCCCGGCATCGGGTAGCGAGATAGCAAACGGAGTGGTTAACATCGTTTTCACGCCCTCTTCACCCACCTGCACCGTAGACGTCAGCAACACAGCAATAAACTTCGGCGTGCTCGGACCTGGTCAATCGGTTGACGCAAACAACGCAGTAACAGACAACAATATCGGCTCTGCCGGCGCCTATATGTTTGTATACGGCGGCAAATGGATAGTACAGGGAAGCAGCAGCAACTTCTACGTGTCGAACACTTTCTATGGGAACACCCTCGTTTCCGGCATTGCGAAATCAAATGGATTTCCACTTGCTTCTGCATCAACGAATACCCTGCTCTACGTCAAAGCATCAGGAACTAACACTATATTCTTTGGAACGGGAATTCCGGTAAATCAAGGTTCCGGGACTTATAATCAGATAATAACCGTAGAGAATGTTTGCTGATTTTCTAGAGGATTTCCATATAGATAAGATTTTCTTAGATGTATTGGTATTATGGCGCCATATAGAAACACTTATAAATATATCATACACTAACACAATAGGCGATTGATGTGGAAGTGACAAGGAAAGATGCTATAAGCTTCGTAAGCATAGTTGTAGTTACTGTGCTTCTGTTTTCGGTCTTCATATTTGCCAGGTTGGGATTAACATATGCTAATTCTACCAACGCAGTCAATGCAGTAGTTACCATACCCCTGTCTTGCTTTACAACAGTATCGCCGAATGCGATAGACTTTGGCTCTGTTTCACCGGGAACGACGTCAGCAGTGCAGACGACGACGGTTAGCGATGTCAATGGAAATGTTGACTCTTTCCCATGGATATCCGGCGGCAGCTGGAGCGTTGGTGGAGGTACACCGACATTCTATGTGACCAACACTTTCTACGCGAATAGCATATTTAGTTCTGTGTTTACTGCGCTTACCACTACACCAACCAACACATTCGCAATGGTGCAGCCGACAGGAACGGCAATATCTAATGTGATAAGTCTTGAAGTGACGGTGCCTTCAGGACAACAGGCCGATGCTTATAACCAGATAATAATAATCACCGATACTTGCTAAGTGGTATGATGTCAATAATGAAAAAGGATTTTGTTGGCCTGGTCGGCATCTTACTTGTTTCCTCGCTGATATTCTCCGTATTTCTTGCATATACATCTCTCAATGTATACGGCGACATTACGGCTTCAAACAATATCAATGCTATCATCGAGGTGCCTAGCACATGCTATGAGATTGTTGCTCCTAATGTGGTAAATTTCGGCAGCGGATATGGCCCTGGTCAGACCTCTTCTGCGATTGCTACCACAGTCAGCGACCCGAAGGGCAATGTTGACTCGTTCCCATGGGTTTCCGGCGGCAGTTGGAGCATCGGCGGATCATCTCCAACTTTTTATGTAACTAACACAGTCTATGGAAACAGCATATTCAACACTAATTTCATACCGCTTACCACAACATCAACAAACACTGGCGATATGGTTGATCCGGTAGCGAGCATAACCAACGTGATATCTTGGAAAGTGTCCCTGCCGGCACAGCAGGCAGCAGGTACTTACAACCAAGTAATAACTTTGGTAGGCACCTGCTGAGAAGTGGAATATGCTTTTGTTGGGACAGGGAAATTGAATGAATACAACGAGTTTTGGTTTAGTTCTGGCTGCCCTCGCAGTAGTTTCGTTATCTTCAGTCCTCGCCACGGCTCAATTGGGAGAGGTAGCAGGAGGCCTTGTCTTTAATGTAAGCCTTGGAGGCACCCAGAGCAATGACAACTTTACTATAGTCAATGCGGGTAGCGGACCTATCGGATTTTCCGTCATGCTACCACAGTTCAACAATATACCAAATACGACTGCACCTACAGTTACGATTTATCCAATGAATGGCACTCTGGCACCGCATTCGCAGAAGCATATCAACGTGACAGTCTATGTCCCGACAAAGAACAATACCGTAGGACTGAGATGGGATGGACTTATCCAGGTGCTCTCTGTACTAAACCAGAGCGACAATCCCGGAGGAGCAGTCATACAGACTGGAGTCGGAAAAGAGATAATAATCACAACTAAAGCACAGGAATTTAACTGGCAGCTTATCGGTCTTGCAATACTGATTGCCGCAGCTATCGCTTATGTTGCATACATGAAGCTTAAGCAGAGAGATAAGAGAGGTAGACGGAACCGCAGGCAAAAAGCATCCGGACATTCCTCTCTAATTAGATTGGGATCGAAACGCAGCACAGCGAGAAAGACCGGAAGGAAAACCGCAAGGCGCACTACCAAGAAGAGAGCCAGGAGCAGGAGGAGGCGCTGAACGATAGCTTTAATAGCCTGAGGGGCTATTCTTTTCTGAATCTACTGTTTACGGGATAGTATTATGGATGATAGTAGCACAGCTGTGGCAGGAAGCAGGAAGAAAACAAGCTTCTTCAGCTTAGACAACAAGGTACTTTTCACAATAATATTCATTGCGTTGATAGCGCTTCTTATATACATGAGGAGCGGACTTGCCGCATATCAGGGGCTCTTCGAGCCTGACGGGTTTTTCGATTACGCGGTTCTGCAGCAGGCTGTTGCGCATGGCTTCATTGTCAGCGACCATTTGGCCTTATCCGGCTTTCCCACCCATAATTTCATAGGAGAGCCGCAGGGCGAATACTACATAACTCTTTTGCCTTATGCCATATTGCAGTTCTTCGGAGTCAGCCTCATAAGTCTGATGAGGGCTATGCCTGTTGTTACCGGCATAATAGAGGCTATACTGATTTATTTACTGGCGCAGTATGTATCGAAGAGCAAGTCGCTCGGTCTGCTTTCGGTGCTTTTCCTCGCGTTATCCAGCGGGAACGTCGCGAGGACTGCATTGCTTGTGTATAGAGGAGATACATTCATAACACCGTTTATAATGGCGGCGTTGCTGCTCATGCTGATGTTCCTTTCTACAGAAAATAAAAAGAAAAGGTATTCTGCACTAGTTGCATCGGCAGTAGTGCTGGCGCTCGGCACCAGCGTGTGGAACGGCGCAGCGTTCACGTTTGTGATATACTTTACGGCAATGCTGCTTATGCTGATATACGCATTCGGCATAGCAAACAAGAAGCTGCTGCGTGATGTACTGCTGCTTTCTGGAGCGAGCATAATAACCTTCATCGTTTCAAGGCTGCTTATTCTCGCTGACCTTACCAGGGCTCCCACGTTTACCGGCCTTGATTTCTTCGGGCTTTACCTACCTATGGTGATTGGAGCTGCAGGAGCATACTATTTGGTAAGCGATGAGAAAAAGATGAAGTTTGTGCAAAGCCCGTCAACCAGGATAGCGCTTGTTTTTATCGCGATTATAACGGTTGTCATAATAGCGGGCACCCTCTACTCCGGGTACATAGCACATATATCGAACGTCGGCCAGGGCACTTCCGGAATAGGGCAGAGCACGCAGGAGCTGCAGCCTCCGACATATTCGTTCCTGTTCGCGAGCTTCGGTTATGAGCTTTTCCTTGCGCCTATCGGCGTACTGCTGTTCCTGCTTATCGCAGACAGGTCGCACCACGCAACCAGGCACAGGATAGGAGATATATCGATAAACGCCAATTACGGCTTCCTGGCGATGCTGGCTTATCTGCTCATAACCGTATACCTGCAGGCAGGTGCGATAAGATATAATTCCCTGCTTTCGATCCCGATGGCGCTCTTTGCCGCGTATTCCATATACATAATAGGCAGGGTGCTCTACGACCAGAAGTATGCACTGTTCGGGAAAGTGCAGCTATCGTACATATTCTATGCTCTGTTCATAGTCCTGATCTATTTGCACTTCCAGATCGCATATAGCCAGTCCTTCTCAAGCGCACAGGCTGATGGAGTAAACCAGCAGTTCCTTGATGCGGTGACATGGATGAGGTCTAATATCCCGCTTAATGCGACGGTATTGACACTTTGGCCAGACGGCTCTGTCGTGGAAGGATGGGGCAACAGGACCAGTTATATGGATAGCGTAGGGGGAGAAACCGGTTCAAGAATTTACAACTTTACAGACTGGCTATTCAATACAACCCCTGATACGCAATATCTGTACAACAACCACAAGCCACAGTACCTGCTCGTCAGGCAGTACTGGTGGATGGAGCTTGGAGGAATAGCGGAGGAGGGCGCGCCCATCAATGTTAGCGCGTTTGCATACAGCCCGCTCGGATCGGTGAATGTACAGCAGGGGCAGAACAATACCGTAATATACAACTTCCTCGGTTCTTACAGGGTGCAGATGCTGGTCACGCAACAAAATGCAACGGCGCCGCTGCAGTTTTTCGCATTTATCGGAAGCACAGGCAGCAGCCAGGGAGCCATGCTCAAGCATATAGTGCTGCTCAACCAGGCGAACGAAACTTACGACATAATAAATAGTAATTCCGTAAATGCGGTAAACTACACGCTGTTCGTAACATTCTACGGGAAGAACATAACTGGAGCCGCAGTCTTAGGGAGCATGCTGCCGGAAAGCAACATATACAAGATGCTGATTCTGTGCAATTACCAAGTATGCCCATATGCTACGCCAAATGCTACCATGCAGGTAGTCTATGAGAATATGGACACGAAGATATTGAAGATCAGCTACGCCCATTGATACCTCTGCCGATTATGGGTTTGGCAAATGGGTCCATGCCGCTTATGGTTGCGGTGCGGAAATGCCTTTGAGTGTGGATGCTGAACCGGTGAAAGCCTTAAATTATTGTTCATACATCCCATAGTATGCTGACCGCACAGCTCTTGTTGCAGCTGTTTGAGGATACATCCGCGTCATGGCTCAGGATGCTCGTCGCGCTTGCAATATCCATGGTACTTAGCCTGCTTCTCGGCATCTATATGGCAAGGAACAGAACGGTTGAAATGATCCTGCTGCCTGTTCTTGACATATTCCAGACCCTTCCGATACTCACGTTCTTCCCTTTCGCGATATACCTGTTCGTATTTCTGCTGCCTGGATACATAGGCATAAACGGCGCGGTTGTGTTCCTGATAATCACCAGCATGTTATGGAACATGATCTTTGGAGTCTATGAAGCGATAAAGACGCTGCCTAACGAGATATCCGAAATAGGCAGGCTGTACAGGCTTGGGAGATGGAAGCGTTTCACTAAGATATATCTTCCTGCGGCTATGCCAAAGCTTGTGGAGCAGTCTATGCTCTCGTGGTCCATAGGGCTTTTCTACCTCGTTACGAGCGAGATATTCTCCACAGGCAATCAGAATTATGCCGTGGCGCACGGCATAGGGGTCGCAATAACGGCCCTTGCTTTCTCCGGTGACACATATTCATACGTGGCTGCGCTCGCAATGTTCGTAGGTTTTGTGATCGCGACTAGGTATTTGCTCTTCGTGCCGATGGAGAAAAGGGTGACGAGGCACTACGATAAAGCATACAAACACATAAAGATGCAGAGCAGGCACTTCTACAGGTTCAGGCTCTTCAGGGCACTGGCTTTTGTGCATATGAAAAGGAGGAGAAGCATCTTTCCGGAAAGGAAAAAACACCGCCAGCCCTCTAATGAGACGCTGCCTCAGGCAGACATTGGAAAGGCATACCAGATGCACAGTATCAGAATCACTCTCATATCCGTGCTGTTTCTCATGATTCTGTTTGTGCTGTATGCACATTTCTTCGAGCCTGTCCTCTTTTCATATGAATTTGAGGCTTTGGCTTCTTTGGCGTACTCGTTTGCCAGGGTGTGGATCAGTTTCATAGCTATACTTGTGGTCGCTGTCCCGCTATCAGTCTATCTTGTCTTCATGTCAAGGCATAGAGAGGCGTTTGTATCGACATTCCAGATTCTTGCCTCGATACCAGCGACAATAGTCCTCCCGATAATAGCGCTTGCATTCAGGAACACTGCGATGGGCAGCGAGATAGTCGCTTTTCTTATATTTTTCCTCAGCGGGATATGGTACGTGATATTCGGCATACTGTCGGATGCAAAGACGATAGATGAGAATATCCCGGATGTAAAACGCATTTTCGGCGTAAAAGGGTTCAGGGCATGGAAATCGATATATATCATGGCTGTGCTCCCTGGCCTCGTCACAGGAGCCGTTACCGCGATAGCAGCCGAATGGAATGCCAGCATAGTCGCGGAATATTTCACAAGCACAGGAATAAGCGGCGGTTCGGTGGTTACGAGCGTCGGCACAGGCATGGGCAAACTGCTCGATATAGCGCTTGGAAACGGGAACCTGACACTTATGGTGCTGGCATTATTAAATTTGACGCTCATGATTATTCTTATAAACACATTTGTCTGGAAAAGGCTCTACAGGAAAATGTCAGAAACATACAGATAATATGGTTGAATGATTATTGAGGGGTGATTTTGATGGCTGTGATAGAAGTTGGCAATATACGGTTCTTTTATGACGTCAAAAAAGAGACCGAAATAATACATGACGTATCTTTCTCCGCGGAGAAGGAAGAATTCGTTTCTATCATAGGACCTTCCGGCTGCGGTAAAAGCACGCTGCTCAGGATAATTGCAGGCCTTATGCGCGCGGACTCTGGCATCGTAAGATATCTTGGAAGGGAGATACTGCAACCCATACCTGAGCTTTCCTTCGTCTTCCAGGATTTTGCACTCCTGCCATGGATGACAAACATCGATAACGTCAAGCTCGCGCTCTCTTCATCGAGAATGGATGAAAAGAAAAAGGAGCAGAGGGCATTTGAATTGCTAGGGCAGTTCGGGCTTAGCGGCTTCGAGAACTCTTACCCGAACGTTCTTTCCGGCGGAATGAAGCAGAGGGTAGGCATAGCCAGAGCCATCGCTTCCAATCCGAAGGTGCTGCTCATGGATGAACCTTTCAGCTCTCTCGATGAGCTTACTGCAGATGCATTAAGGTCAGATATATTGCAGCTGCTCAGGAACAAGAAACTTTCAGTAAGCACTGTCATTATGGTGACGCATAACGTTGAAGAGGCTGTCGAACTTTCTGATAAAGTAGTTGTGCTGTCAAAAAAACCTTCTGCCACAAAGAAGATAGAGAAAATACCTCTGCCGTATCCGAGGGACAGGGAGAGCAGGCAGTTCCTTGCGCTCAAGGACATGCTTCTCACGGCTCTCAATGAGTAATATCTCTCTGGGATGAGAATATGTTGGCAGATGCAAGTGCGGTGGGTGGATGAAGATATAGGCCGTAGACGAGGAGCGGCTTCTACCAAGGGACGCTCTTTAACTTTAGCCTGTGTGCAGCGACATTTGTCGCAAAATGCATAAGTCCTGTTATGAGGGTGAGGAAAACGAGACCGTATAATGTCGGCATATTTCCAAAAGGCCATGCAAAAAGCAGTGCCATTATGAAGAATCCATACTGATCCATAAAAGGAACGCTGGCTCCCGGCTTTACACCTACTCTTCTTTTGATGAAACTGCCGATCAAATCCCCCGCTATCGTCCCTGCCGAAAGCGCCACTGCGACAGGCAGCATATAGCTCAAGGCAGGATATTCCCATACGCCTACAGCAATGCCACAAAGGATTCCCATAGTTGTACCTCTTATGGTCTTGTTGTCGCCCAGTATCCTTTTTTTGAACATAGTCTTCCCGAAATCAAGAGGAGGTCCGCCTCCGAATATTACCGGTGAGCCATTGGCTACATATGCAGGAAGGATGTAGATTAGAGGATACACTACAATGTTCCATATCAGACTAAATAAATCAGACAATACCGCACCCAGTTTTATGATATTTTATATATTTTTGATATTTTATGATATTATACCTTCTGCCATTTTCTTTGAACCTCCTCCGATGAATTTCCCTTTGCCTAGCTTTTCTGCCTGCAACTTCAGGAATTCCGATGCATCAACCCCCGACTTCTCTCCGGCGATGCAGAGCATTTCCATCTTGTCGTTGTAGAGCATCGCGACGGCTCTGCTGTCTTTCTCTATTACAGCCGTAGCTATAGAGCGCAGCGCCATCCTGTCATAATCCAGCTGCGCTGTTATTTTTGTACCTTGCTTGAGCAGCTCGTTTGCTGTGATATCGCTTATCTTGGCAATCATCTTCTTTCTTTCTTTCCTGAAATACTCGAGATCCTTGAGCTGCTGCGCTATCCCTTCCTTTACCTTGTCTTTGTCGACACCTGCTCCCGCAGCGATGCTCCTTATATCGGACTCGATGCTGTTTATATACTCCATAGCGGCAGGGCCTGCGACAAACTCAAGCCTGTTGATGCCGTCGTGTATGCGCTGCGATGATATTATCTTTATCAGACCTATAGATGTCTCCCTGCCCATAAGATGAAGCCCTCCGCAGGCCTCAGCATCTATTATGTTTCCATGCAAGTCGCTGACTGAGACTATCCTTAGCTCCTTTGCCGGGACTCCATGCCCCTGATATATTGAGAACCCGAACTTTCCCTCTGCTTCATTCCTTTCCATTACCTCCATCTTCACTTTTATGCCGTTAAGTATGTACATGTTCGCAGTGTTCTCTATCTTCTTTACTGCCTCTTCGGTGAATTTCTCGTAGTGTGCGATGTCTATGTGCGCCTTGTTCGGGCTTTTGTGGGCACCTTCCTGCCAGGCGTGTTTTCCAAGCACCGCCCTGGCAGCGGCACTTATCAGATGCGTGGCAGTGTGGTGCGCCATCAGCCTTATCCTTCTTCCCATATCGACTTCGCAGCGCACCGCTGCGCCTTTATCGAACTTGTGCTTTTTTGATAGAGTGTGCACAACAACTCCGCCGATGTTCCTGACAGCGCTTATCTGTATACCAGATATAGTACCGAAATCAGCCTCCTGACCGCCACTCTCGGCATAGAAAGGAGTCTTGTCCAGCACAACCTCGTCCGCATCGCTTGCCAATACGGTAGACGTTGATCCTTCAGCAAGCTTGTAGAACAGCAGTTCGGTCTTCGGCAGTCCGCTTATGTCCAGCTTGAGCGCCATCTCCTTATCCCTTTTCTTTTCCTCCCTGCTCTTCTCTACGAAATCTCCTTTGATTATCGTGTTGTACGCCTCTTCCGGCACCTCCAGCTTCACCCCTTTCTGCTCTGCAGCAGTACTTATGAATTCTGGAGTTATTCCATTGCTCTCGTATAGGACGCGCAATCGCTCTACTGTAAGTTTCTCCTTTCTTTCTATTATCGCATTAATTATCGCTGATGCTGCCTTCTTAGACGCGGCATAGCGCTCCTTCTCTATCTCTATTACCCTGCCTATCTCATCGAGGCTGCTCTCTATATTCGGATATATGCCGACGAGATTTTTGGCTTCGATCTCTATGAGCTTTGAAAGGTCAAGTTTCATATGGTGCATTTCCATGAAGTCGAATACTCTTCTCAGGAGTATGCGCAGGTTATATCCTCCGCCCACATTGCTCGGCAGTGCTCCGTCGGTTATCGCAAATAGCAGGCTGCGTGTGTGATCTGCTATAGCATATGCCGCCTGCATCGGTTTTATAGTCTTGTAGTAGTCGTGTTCGCTGACTCCTGCCTGCTGGATGAGCTTCTTCTCTTCGTCAGATCCATGCTTCACCTCGCTCATATCGATGGTCCCAGAGAGCGCAGCTATTTTCGCATACAGGGAGTGGTCGGGTTTTATGCCTGTGCTCCTGTAAATGAAATCAAGCTCTTTCCTGAATACCGCTTCGTAGGCTGTCTGAGTGCCGCAGTAATACCAGAGCATCCTGTCGAAACCTAGCCCCACATCGACTACCTTCCCTTTCAATTCTGTTATCTTGCCGTTGGAAAGCTCGAATTCGGTAAATACGTTGTTCCCCGCTTCGAGACCGTTGAAGAATACCTCCAGGCATGGCCCGAACTCGGAAAAGTCCCCCATTGCCCAAACATCCTCTATATATGTTATCGCATTTCTTTCCACGCCCAATACTTCAGTCATTAACCGGAAGTTCAGCTCTATCGTCGTGTCCCGCCAATAGCCCTCTCTCGGATAGTTGAAGGCATGCTGTCCCAGCATCATAAAGCAGCTGAGATGTCTTCCGGTAACGCCTACATTCGGTATATCGGTAAAACGCATGCACATTTGCGGGACAATGAGAGGATTTGCGCTGTACTCGAACGACATTTTGCCGTTCTCGATTCTTTGGAAATCCTGTATGCTTGCGATCGTGAAATACAGGTCCTGCCTCCATCTGCTTACTACTGGATATTTGTCGATTATCTCATGCCCATTCTTCCTGAAGAAATCCGATACGGTCTTCCAGAAATCCACATAGCTTATCTCTCTTGGATGCTCCCTGAAGAAAGAATAAGGCTCATGGGAGGAGTCGCCGCAGAACATGCGCTTATCATCAATGGTCCAGAAATATTTGCCGCATGATGGGCACTGCTTTCTCTTGAATCCCTCTTTCCTGAACAGTTTCGTAGAATAATATTTCTCAGGTTCCTTCGAGAATTCCTGCCTGAGTTTATCCTTGCTGAGATCCTCCATAGACTCACAGTTTCTGCTGGGGCCACCAGACCTTGCATCTATTTCCGAAGAAGCCGCACCATTTGCACTTCCATTTCTCTTCCTCGGGCACCGGCAGGGATTCGCGTTCTCCTGACCAGTATGACAGCACAAAGCCTAGCGTGCTCTTCATCTCCTCTTCATGGTAAGTGAATTTATAAAGCTTAATCTCCTTGCCTGTAAGCTGGCTTGTGTATCTCAGATATATATTATCGCTTAGCTGCGGCAGACTATGGAAGCTTGCGAATAGGCTCTCGGCAATCCTGTCAATACTTTGTTCTTCCTTCGGCACCTTCAGGCTATCGAGCTGCATCGCAAACTGCTGCGTTATTTTTAGACCCGATGTCCTATAGTCCTTCCTGAAGTCATCTGCAGTATACCGCGCGCTGGCTATATCATCAAACATCTTCCTGTACGTAATAACCTGCGCTTTGTGGGATTTCAGCTGCGGCTCCGATGGCAGTTCCTCATTCGTTTTTGTCTTGTCTTCGTATATCGATACCCTTCCATCCTTTATCTCAAGCATGTCTATCTTTCCTACAAGCCTGAAGCCGTTAAGTTTTCCATATATCTGCACTTCTCTGCACCTGCCGTTCTTTGGCAGCGCCTCAAGAGCTGCGTTGCTCATGTATAATATCTTGTACAGAGAGTCCGCGTAGCTCATAGGCATGAGGATGATCGGAACTGTTGCAGTCTCGCGCTCCAGTTCCTCATGGAACGCTGTGCCCTTTATCCTGCTGTCCATTTTTTCCTTTGTTATCTTTTCTCCGAAAAGATAATTTAGCTCCATCTGGCGCTCGCACCAGTACTGTGCGGCTATGTCTGTTGCGCGGATGCTGGTTTTTTTCAGTTTTTGGAGATTATCCATTGAAGCACGATAGCTATCGGTTGTGTTTAAGGATATGCAGGTAGTTTATAAATAGCTTGGGAAACTGGCGCAGGATGACTAATTTACTATAGTATAGAAATATTTAAATATATAAAAGCCCACAGTAATAGTGGGATATTTATGCTGATAACGAAAATGGATAGGAAGGGGCGCATACAGCTACCGAAGGCAGTAAGAAGGCGATTAGATCTGAAGAAGAATGAGACCTTTGAGATAAAAATCAATGATACCTCAATAACAATCAAACCAACTAAAGATAAAGCGGGAATGGACTCTGTGTTAAGAGACATGATAGAGCATCCTCTTCACTCAAAGGCGCCGGTAACGAAGGAACTTTTGGACAAATTGGCAGATGGGCAATGGTCTGGCTTATGATTGTTATTGACTCAAATATCTGGATTTTCGGCGAACTGGAGAATGCCGCAGAGCATGCCGAGGCACTAAAAAAGTATGAAGAAGCGATTAGAAACGACAGAATTGTCATTAATGCTATTATAGTTTCAGAAGTGTTCCATAAGCTCAATGTTCTGGTAAATAGCGTTGCTGCTGCAAACAAGATCAATAATATTCTCAACGGTGAAAAAATAGACTTTATCGAATTCACTGCTGAAAATCTAATGAGAGCAGTAAAACTGGCAAGGGACTTTAAGATGCGTATAAACGACGCTATGATAGCCCAGCAAGCGTTGGAAACTGGCGCCTCGGTGCTTACTGATAATGTAAAGGATTTCAAGAAAGTAGGCGCGTTGAAGGTAATACCGCTTAGGAGCGCACATTAGCGTTCGGCGGCTATGGTTGCGCTTGGGAATACGCAGAGGGATAAATAGGGTTTTGGGCCACGCTTTTGCAAATGCTTTCATACTGAGTAATAGCATATCGAGACACAGTAGTTTCTGGAGAAGGATATAAACTACAGGTCATTAGCCAGCCATAACCTGACCGGCTGTGACACTCTTGTCTGCTACTATTGTGCCATTCTCGCTAACTAAAACCTGTAGGTAATAAGTAGAATTCGCATAGAAGAAACGATTGTAATCTATCACGTAGTTCTGCCACGTTGTAGAACTCGGTACCGAAACCTCGCCCACGCCAGAGAATAGACCTATCTTTGCGTACCCATTTGATGTCCTGTTCGTATAGATATAAAGTTTGTTTCCGCTTTCGTTGTAACTATAGACGTTCATCGGATACGACTCGAGGGTCTGTATATAGCTCCCGTTGTAATAGATGTAATACGCAGCAAGGACTGAACCATTTGACGAAGTATAGGTATTCGCCAAAGTTACTTTGTACTTTCCAAAAACAGCGCTCTGACCTGTATTAAGTTGGTAGATATCTGAGCCAGGAAACACTGCAACCCACGATTCTGGGCTGGAGACCACATATGCGTATATGAATAGTGCAGCAGTCTGGTTTGATGGTATCGTAGTTGTTGTAGTAGGCGGTATTGTAGTTGTAGTCGTAGTGTTGACTGTGTTGTTTGTAGTTATAGTATTAGACAGTATTGTAGTTGTAGTCGTCGTGTTGACTGTGCTGTTGGATGCGGTCATCACAAACTGCGCCCACTTCTGCGTAGAATTTAGGCCTGCGTAGGTGCTGTTTAAGTGTAGAGTAAGACTGTACCTTTCACTCTTTGCTATAAACGAAGTAATTAAGGTCTGGCCCACATTAATGACGACGTTAGTTGAAAAGGTGGTATTGTAAATATTAATTGAAATTATGTTAAAAACACCCGAAAGAGAACCTCCTGTGTTGTTTAAAGTGCTGTTTGAAACAGGTTGAACAAGACCTAAAAACACCACTTTGAATTGAGAACATACCGCGCTGCCGCCAACGTAAAGTCTTAGTGATGTATTGCAACCTGTGCTCGGCAATATTGTTGTTGTGCTATTAGTGCTATTCCGTGGCACTGTTGTTGTGCTATTAGTGCTATTCCGTGGCACTGTTGTTGTTAAGTTTTTCACTACAGTAGACGTTGTGCCATTCGAGTAGTTGCGCACCACGGTAGTAGTTGGCAGAATGGTCGTGTTGGAGGAGCTCCTGTTGTATGATACATTTGCGATTGTTGTAGATGCAGCTGGTTGGCTTATCCTTAGCTTGGCAATCTCCATTATGATGATGTTTCCGTTGAGCGAGTACTTGAGCCATATGTGGTATGTGCTGTTTGCTTTTGGTGCGCCAAGGGATGCACATGATGCGTTGAGTAGCGCATAGCCGCTCGAATTTATGCTCACGTGCGGACGCGACAGAAAATTGCCAGGTGTAGTATTATTATATGTGCATGCGATGCCATTTATGTTCGCCTGATGTGGCAGCCCCCCGATTCCAAGGCTCAACTCGCCATTGCCGCCGACTGATGGATTGGTGCAGGTGTATCCGTTGCCTCCGACACAGCTCACTGCGACGCCTTTGGGCATTAGGATGTACGCAACAAGTGCAGCCAGCAACACCACTCCAATCACCAGTATAGCTGCAAGTGCACGCCTGTTCTCCATTATGCCTGGCCTCTTGTAATCATCGATATTGAACGCAGGGTTGATCTTATAGTACTTCCACTTCCTCTGCGCGTCGTCATTCCCTGTTATTGCATTCATCTGGAGGAGCTCTTGGATGTGCTGGCCTACTGTTGACGTTGAAAGTCCAAGGTCCTCACTGAGATCTGTCAATGTCTTGCTCTTCGTCTTTAACGAAGTGAGGATTCGCTTCTTGGTTTCCCATGCCTTGCTCATGTGCTCGTCCAGTTTTAAATTATTGGTCTATATATTTAAACAGATGCGTGTTTTTCCGGTTTTCGTGGCTGCCGCCCTGCCTTGCGCATAAAAGCGTAATATATCATTAAAAGAGCGATCCCGAATGCGCCCATGGATGCTTCGACGACCATTGCGCTTGTTGATGATATAAGCAACAAGCCGAACGCGAAAAGGACCGCGTCCCATATCAGGGTGCCTGCTATGGAATAGGTGAAGAACCGCTTTGCAGGCATTCTTGCGAACCCCGCAGGGAAGCTCATAATTGTCCTCACGACTGGGATAAGCCTTGATGCGAATACCGCAAAGGTCCCGTTCCTTGCAAACCACGAATCGAACCTGTCCAATTTTTCCTTGCTTATGTGGAAGATTGATAAATGCCTGTATACCACCTCCTTGCCGAGGAAATACCCTATATAGTAGTCTATTGCAAGGCCGCCTATGCTACCGAGAAGCACGGCAGGAAAAACGGTGTATATTGGCAGCATCCCTTTGGCCACAATATAACCAGCGAGGGGCACTACTATCTCGCTGGGCACTGGAAAAGATGACCCCTCCAATAGCATGAGTATGAAAAGCGCAAGCGCACCATATGCCTGCACGAAGGAATTTATCGCGGCATAGGAACCGCCAAGGAGCGCAGATGCGATGCCAGCCTGCAGGATAAATGTATACATAGTAGTACCAGCCTATTTCACAGCGTCGCTTTAGCAATATTAGCGGAAAATCCAACCCGTTCTAGCAGCGGGATGAAAGCTAACCGCGGATAAGTATATAAGGGAGAAAAGGTATAAAAAAGGGACATACTTCGGGAGCGGGAATATGTTGCATTCAACTTTAGGTTAAGTAAGGGGTAGAGCATGAAACTGCTAAAATTCTATGATTCGAAAAACACGCTGAAGCTCAGGATAGACACTCTAGACGATCTATGGACCGTGCAGAGGATAATCTTCGCTGATGACATGGTCAAAGCCGAGAGCCTACGAAAGTTCAAGGCTAATGAGAAGGATACCGGGGAGCGCAAGGATGTGACGATAATATTGAAGGTGGAGAAGACGGAGCTCGACAAGACGGCGATGATGCTGAGGATACTTGGTACTATAGTTGACGGCAGACCGCTTGAATACGTGAAGCTCAACAGCCATCATTCTCTGGGAGTTGCTCCTGGAGACACTATCGAAATAACAAAAACAGAATGGAAAGACTACATGATAAAGATGCTGAAAAATGCAGTATCTGATACGAAGAAGGCGCGCCTTGGCGTTATAGCTGTGGATGAGGAGAAAGCGCTGCCTGCGCTGCTGCTCGGATACGGCATAGAGTTCAAGAACGAGATATACAGCAGGCTTAGCAAGAGGATGTCGCAGAAGGAGTTTGTAGAGCAGGAGAAGAAATATTTCCAGAGCATACTTGACCTTGCGTCTGAAATGAAATGTGAGAATGTCATAATAGCAGGACCGGGATTCACAAAGGAAGACGTGAAGGCATTCGGGGAGCAGAGCGGTTTCATGAAAAAATTGTCAGGCAAAAGGCTTATCTTCGAGAGCATCAGCAACACCGAGCGCTCCGGTATCTATGAGTTGATAAAGAGCGAAAAAGTAGAGGAGCTACTGCACAGGGAAAGGATAAGGCAGGAATTCCAGCTGATGGAGGAATTTCTTACGGGCATATCGACAGGAAAATCAAAGTACGGAAAAAAGAATGTGTTTGAGGCGATCGAGACTTACGAAGCCCGAGCTGTCCTTGTTAACGACAGTATGATAGGCGATGCTGAGATGCAGAAACTCCTTGACAGGGCTGAGAAGAACAGGATAAAAATAGAGGTGTTCAACAGTGACGACGAGGTTGGCCGGCAGTTGAACGGGTTCGGCGGCATAGCCTGCTTCTGACTTCCGCGGCAGTTGTCGTGGCTGCTTCGGAAATCATAAATAAGGCATAGCAAGAATATCATTATGGAGCCGGTGCAGAAGAATCGGCAAGAGTCCAACTGTGAGGAGTCTGCTGCGCGTATGCTTAGGGTTGGCAGCATGACAATCGGCACAAGTCTCGACAAGCTCGCCAGGGACTCGGATTCCGAAGAAGCTTACATTGATGTGGCGGATAGTCATGAGGCGCTACCAGAGACGCTGGCATACGTTGCATTCCATTCAAGGAACAGTTCGGTAGTGTGCGCTGCGCTCAGGAATCCCAATCGTGATCTTTCGATGAGTAGGGCGTTGCTCTACAGGCTTGGCGTGCTTGAGAGGCGCTGTATGAGCCATCGGGAAGCGGCTGCGCTGGGGCTGCAGGGACATGGATGCAGACCTGTGGTTGGGATAGAGAACGAAAGGCTTGTGGTGGAGCTGCTTACTTTTGGGGTGCTTGATTCTGAACTGGTAGACCGGATCGTTAGATGTTACCCATACAACGGCAGAATAATGCAGCTCTGTATGAACAGGAAAGAGATAAGCGCGGAAACCTTCCACGAGCTGCAGGGAGTGGACATGGAGTGGTATGACCGTCTTCAGGAGGACTCTCAGAGAGGGACTGATACAGGTGATATTGGGCGCCAGGAAAAGAAGGAAGAGGCAGAGCAGTTTGCAGATTTCGACGCCGAAAAGTTGCTTCGGATAGATTCTATCAGGCATGACGTTGAAACCCATATGAATAAGATATATTACCTAGCAATACCGATACGCGAATAACTGCGCCGCATAATAGATTGAACCTGAACGGCTTTACGTGTAAAATGCTTTCTACTAATTTAGTATTCGTTAGTAGTTAGTAGTACTTGGAATCTGTTAGGGCTTGTCTTTGACTTCGGGCTAAGCTGATGTTTTGACCTATCCAAATAAGGCGATTTGCATCTAGGCAAAGAAACTGAACACAAGCTTTATAAATCATCTCGTAGTACTAGTAAACAAGAAGGAAAGCAAAAGAAAGCGCTTTCGGAATGGAGGTATAAACGATGCGATTTGCGTCACCGTGCTGGCACAGTTCTTCTTTTATCGGCAGCGGCAGCAAGTGCATCACAAAGCTGTACACGAATACAGCGAATACTATATCTGACCTCCATTTGGCTGCATAAAAACATTTTTTAGGTGTTGTTTATGGGTCAAATGGTCACTAGAGTGGTTAGCATTGCGCTTGATCTAAGCAGGCGTGAGCAGCTGTTGCTCCTTGAGATAGGGAGGGACGGGGCCGACAGCGCTTCCGGTTTTGTCGGTTACATGAGCGATGTGTACAGGTTCTCAAAGAGCTCGCTGTGGTACAACCTCAAGAGAATGAAGGATAAGGGCATCCTCGACTTTGCGTCTCGGGAGCAACCCGGGAAAGCGCTTGCTCTGACAAGGCATGGGCTGCGGATGCTGGAGAGGTTGGCCCGCTCCGGAATAAAGCTGCAGGAGTTCGAAAATGCTATGCTGCCTAATGATGCGGACGAGAGAAGAGGGATTTCATCGGATCTGATATTGGGAAGGATTGCACTTACATATTAGAGAAACATCCTTGGTGGAGGGGTTGGGGCGGCCGTTTGGAACGGCCGCCTTACATTTATTTCATGGTTAAATGATTGCACCTTCTTTCTGCAGCATCATCAGCTTTTTCTTGCTGCCGCCACCAGAGTAATTCCCGATAGAGCCGTCGCTCTTTATCACTCTATGGCATGGTATGATCGGCGCTAGAGGGTTCTTTTTCAGGGCGCTGCCCACCGCCCTGTACGCATTCTTGTGCCCTATGCGTTCAGCTATCTGCTTATATGTCGCGGTTCTGCCTTTCGGTATCGCAAGGGTCGCAAGAAGCACATCAATCTCAAAAGGAGTGAGACCGTAATTGCCGAGCTTCCTCCTTGCCTCACTGCTGTTCAAACAAACCTCCCTACATAGTGCGCAACGAAAATATTATTAACTTGCGGTGCTTGTCTGTACTGTGATCTAATGGCAAAGGGCGCGGCTACTCAGGTAAAGAGCGATAATGGATGGCTTAAAGTGTGGCTCGACGGCAAGCTCGTCAGATACACTACGGCCAAGGTCCCTATACTCACTCATTCGCTGCAATACGGAAGCGGGATATTCGAGGGCATGCGGAGCTATGATGCAGAGAAAGGAGTAGCAATATTCAGGCTTAACGAACATGTAAAACGCTTCTTCAATACTGCAAAAGTGTACTCGATGGACCTGCATTACACGCAGGATAGGATATCGAAGGCGATAATAGACACTGTAAGAGCTAACAACCTCCGCTCCTGCTACATAAGGCCGTATGCATTCTACAACACAGACCAGATAGGCGTCAGCGCCTATGGCAAGGACGTCAGCGTGTTCATTGCGGCAATACCATTTGGCGCATACTTCGGGGAAGGTAGAGAAAAGGGAATCAGCTGCAAGATATCGTCGTGGCACAGGATAAATTCCGAGATACTGCCGGTTGAGGCAAAGGCCAGTGGAAACTACATAAACTCAATAATAGCCAATACGGAAGCGAGAAAGGCTGGCTATGATGAGGCGATACTCATGTCGACCAACGGCATGGTGGCGGAAGGGCCTGGAGAAAACTTGTTCCTTGTAAAAGAGAATGCCCTGGTCACTCCTGATAAGAGCGCTGATATACTGATAGGGATAACGAGGGATTCGATTATAAAGATAGCTGAAGAGGTTGGTATAGATGTCGATGAGCGCGAGGTGCATAAGGAGGAATTGTACACCGCTGACGAGGTGTTCTTCACAGGTACTGCGGCAGAGGTAACGCCGATAGTCAATATAGATGGCATAAAGATAGGAAAGGGGAAACCGGGGCCGATAACAAAGCTTCTGCAGGAGAAGTACAGTGAGATAGTGGCTGGAAAGAACGAGGTATTCGAGAACTGGTTGACATATGTAAAATGAGCAGATGCATCAGGATTCGGGAGGAATCACAGGAGCTTTAGCTTCCCGGTTATGAAATCAAGTTCTCCGCTTTTCCATGGGCCTACTCCGAGCGCCGTTGTTGTGCCGGGAGGCAGCTGTGTAAGCCCGGCATCGTTGACGATGGCGCATGGAATCCTTTTGAACTGAAATGCCTTGTAGAGCTTTATGAGCGCCTCTTCATCCGTTACCTTTAACACTATCTTCTTCTGCCCGCTGCTGAGCCACTCCTTCGTAATTCTCTCGTCTTTTCTTTCCGCTTCCAGATAGCTTAGTATCACAGCATGGCCTATCTGCGCCCCTATCTTCCCCTTGCCCATGTCAAGGTCGGCCCTTACTATCACGACTTGCTTTATCTCATCGATTGCCATGAAGTTGTTTGGGACACGGTATTTTTAAGCCATACTATTGCACTGAACGGCTGCGTCTCATGTTCCTATTGGATATGTTACACGAGAGAGGCATGGCATCTATCAGCCTTCCGGCCTCTGAGATGCTGTTGACTACAGTTATAGGGTTGTCCTTATTTATCTTCACCACCATGCCCCTGATTCTGTTGTATGTCTTTTTAAGAAGGAACACCTTGCAGCCCTTCTTTGCTGCATATAAAGCCTCTTTGATTCCGTCTCCAATCAGCAGAGGGAGAACGCCATTGACGTCGTTGCCTTTTTCCGAGTCCTTTACTCTCTCAACCAATACTTCGGCCAGCCCCTCTTCCTCCAGCATCCCTTTTATTGATGCGGTATCGATTACATTATTGGATGTTCTTATCACTACCAGCACCCCTTTGCTCACAAGCTTCCTCATCAGATCTGCCGCTTCCGGATCAAGCGACTTTTCGATCTGCCTTGCAGCTTTGCTCTTAGCCAGCGTGACAGCGCTAGAGAATATGAATTCTCTGAAGGCATTTGATGCGGTCGTGCCTCCCCTTATCAGCCT
The DNA here is from genome assembly GCA_021799475.1 of Microcaldota archaeon. Classification (GTDB taxonomy): domain Archaea; phylum Micrarchaeota; class Micrarchaeia; order Micrarchaeales; family Micrarchaeaceae; genus JAJZYD01. Next base: position 252,705 of record JAJZAJ010000002.1, read on the forward strand.
TTTCGCATATCCGTTCTCGATCTCGTCCTGCGCAGTGCCGTCGAAATCGAAGACGACTACCTCTATGCCATTCAGAGTAGTGAACATATCCTCACTGGTCGTGGGAAACATAACACAATTGCTCTTTAAAAAGACGTTTATGCATTAGCCAATTAACGTAAATTTTCTGGTACGGCCAAAAAGGCAAAAGTTATTATCCTATTGAAGATAAATATTGTTGTGATCTCTTGCTGCAGCCGGAAGTTGTCGCTATAGTAAAGAAGCTGCTTAAGGGATACTACTCCAAGACAGATGTATCCCCTTCCCGCATTGAAAGGAGGGAGTTCGGATTCGGAAGCTTCGAGAAAAAGATAGATTTCCGCCACGTATCATTCAGGAACGGCATTGATTTCAAGAGATATCTCGTAGAGAACACTCCCGCATTCATCAACTGTTCCCCTTCAGAATACGAGAGGCCGGATGCAAGGCCGATGGAAAACAAGGGGTGGCTTGGCAGGGAGCTTGTTTTTGATCTTGATGCGACAGACCTGAAGCTCAAGTGCCAATCCGAGCATGGTACGGACTGGGTATGCCAGGAATGCTTCGACGGCATAAAGCAGCAGGCTCTGCACCTTGTTGAGGATTTTCTGGTTCCGGATTTCGGATTCTCACTTGAGGAAATAAAGGTTAACTTTTCTGGGAATAGAGGCTACCATATCCATGTTAACAATGAAGAGATATTCAGGCTTGACGGGAATGCAAGAAAAAGCATCAGCGACTATATAACAGGGAATAACATCATAGCAGGGTCATTCTTTCCCACATTGGACCAGAGAGGAACTAAGGTATATGGCCCGAAGCCGACCGACTTCGGATGGGGAGGAAAGTTCGCTAGGAGCTTCATAAGCGCGCTCAATTCTGGCGCACCCGCATTGCAGGAGCTAGGGATAGAGCAGTCCCTTGCGAGGAAACTCGAGAGGAACAAGGCAGAAGTGATCCTCGGGATAAGCAACGGGAACTGGGGCAAGGTAACAATACCGAAAAAGGAGGAATTCTGGAATGCTGTGATTAAAAGGATGGCTGTAAGGATCAGCGACCCTATTGACGCAGGGGTCACGAATGATATATATCATATGATCAGGCTGCCGAATACGATACATGGAGACACAGGATTGAACGGTACGGTGCTTGATTCAGTCAAGGATCTCCAGGACTTTGACCCTATGAGCGACGCGGTAGTATTCTCCAACGGAACGATGAAAGTGCATGTAAAGAAATGCCCCGGGTTTAGCATGAAAGGGGAGTCTTTCGGCCCTTATGAGGATAAAGATGTGGAACTCCCGCAATACGCTGCGCTCTATCTGTTACTCAAAAGAGTGGCGATATTGAAAGGATGAGTGCTGCTTCCTTCCTGCCCTTAATGCCTTCATTATGCTGCCGTCTTTTTTGGTCGGGCGGAGAAACGGAATCAGGCATGCTGGCAATCCGATAGGTTTTGCTGCTTCAGCTGTGTCTATCAGGATAACATCGCTTTCTGGTGCCCTATCATTCTCTTTCTTTATTTTCAGACTAGATTCTAACATTGACTTGCCATTGAACTGTGTCGTCTAGAAGCATATCACAAACGGTCCTTTTAATCCTTTCGTACGCCTTCGTTTCACATGAAAGCCTTGCCCGCGTAAGAAATCACTAGAGCCACGAAACTAATGGGTCCGTTGTGCGGCAAGCATAAAGGATGATGAGAATGGCAGATGAAGGAGTTAATGGCACGTGTTCCGCTGCTACCGTAGCCAATGATAAGCTTTTTATGTTGATTGCAGATATTATAGAGATTTGATGGCGGAGCGCATATTGGTCCTGGCTGTCGATATAGACAATGATCTTTACAGGAGGACCAAGATAACAGGGCCAGTGATTGGGAGGAATGACAATCTGAAGGCAGCCGCGAGGCTCGCTTTGGCTGACCCACAGGATCCGGATGCAAACACGATGTTCGAAGCTGTTAGAAAATATGACCAGCTGAAGAGAGCGGGAAATCATGTCGCGGTCGTCACTGTGACGGGTGCGGAAAAAGAGGGCTATGCTGCGGATTCCGAGCTTGCACGTCAGCTCGATATAGCACTCGACAAATTCAAGGCGGATTCATGCGTGCTTGTCACTGACGGCGCCAGCGACGAGAGGGTTCTGCCGATGCTTAAAACTAGAGTCAAGGTAAACAGCGTTGACCTTGTCAGGATGAAGCAGGCGGCTGAACTTGAGAACACATATTTCACCATACTTGAGAAGCTCAAGGAGCCGCACTATGCAAGGATAGTTTTCGGAATACCTGCGATATTGCTGCTGCTGTTTGCGCTCAGCTACTGGTTCAACTTTGGATGGCAGCTCCCTGTAGCCCTGGTTGGCCTTTACCTCGTGGCAAAGGGATTCGGGCTAGAAGATGCCCTGGTGGATTCATTTAGGGGTTTCGGCTTCAGCATCTACAGGATGAGTTTCGTGTTTTACGTCGGAGCCCTGATATTCGCGATAATTGCCGTAGTGGTCGGGTTCGGGCTTTACGCGCAGGCGATGTCGCAGCATCTCGCTTCTGACGGGCTTACTCTGGCAGCATACTGGCTCGAAGGGTTCCTTATAATAATACCGATATCGATGGTGCTGTACCTTATAGGAAAAGTCACTGATCTGGAGAGCAGGAGGCAGCACTACAGGGCCATAGCGCAAGGCACATACGTAGGCTATGGAGTCGCTTCGATAGTGCTGTTCTATCTCGCCGCAGCATGGATAATAGGGCAGATATATTTCTGGCAGTTCCTTGTGTACAGCGCGGTTACCCTTGTCGGCGGCTATGCCGTAGCCAGCTTCAGCGCCATACTCAGGAAAGAGGCAGTAAGGAACAAGAAGATCAAGAACAAGCAGGTGGTCAATGACATCGGCGCGTATGTCGGGAAGATCGTAGACGTCGATGCAAAGAGGGGGGTCATGATGATAAAGACAGATTACGGCAGCACCCTGAGATTCGACATCGACAGGATAACAAACATATCTGATAGAGTAGTTATAAGATAGAGGATATATAGAATGATAGAAGGAAAATAGAAAAAACAGAGAGGAAAAGCATCCTGAGTTCGATACGGAGCGCATTATATCTGTATATCTATATCTTTCCGGTGCGAGTGGCATGCCATACAACAACAAGAACATTGTCCTCCATGAGCTCATAGGCCTCGATGTCGAGATAATAAACAGCTCTGATAGGTCGCAGATAGGCATCACGGGCAGGATTATCGATGAAGGGAAAAACACCTTTTCGGTGGAGACAAGCAAAGGTATTAAAACAGTTGTGAAGAAAATATCTACGCTTAAGATCGCTGTGCCCGGCATAAGGAACGGCTCGTTTGTCGTAGAGGGCACGGAGATTGGCTTCAGGCCCCATGAACGCATAGAGAAAGGCCTAAAGTACTATAAGCGGAGGAAACTCTGAGCATACTGCTCTTGAGAGGCTTGCGCTTACGTTTAGTAGTGAAGCTTATGGATTGCAATGATTCAAAATGCCCATTCCACGGGTCACTCAAGACTCATGGATACGAGATAGAGGGAGACGTAGTCAGCGACAAGCTCGGGAAGACTGTGATAATAGGGCATTCGTATACGACATTCCTCAAGAAATACCAGAGATCCCTCAGAAAGAATTCAAGGATCGCAGCACATAACCCAGACTGCATCGGGGCAAAGACAGGGGACAAAGTGCTCATCGCTGAAACAAGGCGATTGAGCAAGACGATATCATTTGTCGTCACCAAAGTGATAAGCAAAAAACAATAGTAATTAAGGATCAACAGTAGTGGTTTTATGAAGGGAATAGCAACTAAGATATCAAGGACGCTTATACCTGGGTCTATACTCGTTTGCGCTGACAACAGCGGTGCGAAAACTCTCATGATAATAAACAAGCTCGGCAAGGGCCACCATCACAACAGGCTCGCGTCGGCAGGCATAGGCGACATAGTGAGCGCCAGCGTGAAGACCGGCAGCACTTCATACATAAAGAAGAAGGTCAAGGCAGTAATCATCAGGCAGAAGTCGCCGATAAGGCGGGCGAATGGCATTAGGGTAAGGTTCGAAGACAATGCCGCGATACTTGTGAATGACGTGAACCTTGCAATAGGTACCGAGGTAAAGGGAGCAATGGCAAGGGAGATAGTTGAACGTTATGTCAAGCTCGCCGGCATCGCATCGAGAGTTATTTGATTGTTGATCATTATGATAAAGAGCAGTAAGCCAAGATATCAGAGGTTCTTTAGGTTCAATGCGCCGATGCATGTGAAGCAGCATTTCGTCCATGCGCACATAGACAAGGCGCTCAGGTCGAAGCTCAAGATAAGCGCAAGGAGCGTGCAGATATCGAAGGGAGACACCGTAAAAGTTATGAGCGGAGCGAAGAGAGGCACTTCCGGAAAGGTGACTGCAGTAAATATGAGGACGGGAAGGGTAGCCATTGACAGCCTGTCAAGGAAGAACGCAAGGGGCAAGGAGAGCCCAAGGAGCGTGCACGTGAGCAGCATTTACATAACTGAATTGAATTTATCTGACAAATGGAGAGCCGGAAAGCTGAAGCTGCAGCCTGTCATAGAGAAGAAAGACAAGCAGGCGAGTATTCCTCAGCAGAAACCGGCAGCTGCGGCTGTGCCGCAGCATGACAGGAAAACAGAAGTTAAGGCGGCAGCGCCTGTCGCTGCGGCAGGGGCAGCCAACAAGTGATAAAAATGGGAAGAAAAGGAAACCACAGGCATCTGGCAGGTCTTGCAACACCTGATTTCTATAATGTTCACAGGAAAGAATTCGAATACGTCACCAAATCGGGAGCGGGAAGACATACTTCGGAAAAGAGCATACCTCTCATACTCGCAATCAAAAAAGCGGGACTCGCATCAACAAAGAGAGACGCTGTAAGAGTGCTGAACGAAACTACGGTTCTCGTCAACGGCAGGAGGATAAGGGAAATGAAGTACCCCGTAGGATTAAACGACATTATTGAGTTCAAGGATGCAGGCAGGTCTATAGCGGTAGGCATAAACGCAAACGGCCAGTGCACGCTTGATGATACAAAGACGGACAGGAGCAACATGCATATCAAGGTAATCGGTAAATACAAGGCGGCAAAAGGAGCGATAATGCTCAGGCTGCATGATGGAAGCATAATCAAGGGAGATAACACCACGAAGGTTAACGACTCTGTTGTCATAACCGATGACAGGACGCTGAAGAAGACGATACCGATGAAGGAGGGCGCGAAGTGCCTTATCATAAACGGAGTCCATCTGGGCTCTGGAGGAACATTGAAGAAGATAAAGGCAGGGACGATGAAAATTCCTGCTACTGTTATAGTGCAGCCCGAAAATGGGGAAGAGTTTGAAACGATGATAAAGAACATACTGGTTACCGGATGATACGAATGGCAGGAGACAATCCTATGAGAGAGATAATCATAGACAAGCTTGTGGTAAACATAGGCACAGGCAGCGATGGGAAAGCCCAGGAAAGCGCAGAAAAGCTCCTCAGCCTTCTTACGGGAGGTAAACCGGTGGCTGCAAGATCGAAGAAGAGATTGCCCGCATTCAAGATATCTAAAGGCCAGGAGATAGGGGCATTCATAACCCTGAGGGGCAATAAGATAGACCCGATAGCAAAAAAACTATTCGACGCGGTTGACAACAAGATAAAGGAGAGCTCCGTTACGGACAACAGCCTGTGCTTCGGCATAAGGGAGTACATAGATATATCTGGAGTGAAATACGATCCTAAGATAGGGATGATGGGCATGAACGTAAACCTGTCTTTCAGGAGGAAGGGGCTTCGTGTCGCGCTCAGGAAAAGAAAAATGAGCAAAGTGCCGGAAAGGCACAGAAAGGTATCGAGGGACGAGATAAAGGAGTTCATAAAGAAGAGGTTTAATGCTGAGATCATGCAGCAATGAGGAAGAGGCATTTGAGATAAGCAATGGTAATGATTATGAAGGTTTCATTGGAAGAAAAGATGAAGGGCAAGGGCCTGAGGAAGTGCAGGGTCTGCGGTACCCCGAGAGGGCTCAACAGGGCGCACAACCTATATATCTGCAGGAGATGCTTCCGTGAAGTCGCCAAAGAGCTTGGTTTCAAGAAATACGGATAGGTGATGCGATGGTGGACAGGATAGCTGACATGATAAACACGATAAAGACCAACGAAAGGATAGGCAGGCCTGAGTGCATATTGCTCTCAACGAAAATGTCTCGTGCGCTTCTCGATGTTATGAAAAGGACATCGTACATAAACGGATACGAGGAATTCAATGAAGGAAGGATAAGGATGGCGAGGGTCGCGCTTTCCAACAGGATAAACAATATAGGAGTGGTAAAACCAAGGGTTGCGGTAAAGGCTGGCGAGATACAGAGATACGAGATGAGATATATACCGAGCAGGGATTTCGGGATATTGGTGCTATCGACCTCGAAGGGGCTGCTCACCAACAAGGAGGCGAAGGAGCAAAAAACAGGAGGCAGGCTGATAGCTTACGTGTATTGATCATTAAGCAAAAATTGAAACATTGAAATGTGGTATTTATGGCTGAAATCGAGGTGCCTGAAGGAGTCCAGATAGGCGTAAACGGGAATGTGGTCACTACGAAGGGCCAGCTGGGCGAGAATGCCAGAAGGTTCAATGACGCGCTGATTTCCGTAGTAAAGGAGGGCAGCAAGATATCGATAAAGCCGACGGAGTTCAAGAAGCTGCGGAAAAAAGGGATGATGGCGGAAAACTCGTTCGCCAAGGAGATAATGAATGATATATACGGGGTGCAGAAAGGCTACGAAAAAAACATGCAGTCGGTCTTCGCGCACTTCCCCACCGCTGTGGAAATCAGCGGAAAAAAGATTCTGATAAAAAATTTCATAGGAGAACGGGCTCCGAGGAAGGTCGATATAGTCGGAGAGACGAAAGTTGAGGTAAAGGGCCAGGCCGTAAGGGTTTACGGCCCAAGCAAGGATGATGTGTCGCAGACGTGCGCCAACATAAGGAAGACATGCAAGATAAGGAGGAAGGATGAAAGGACATTCCAGGACGGGCTGTACTTTGCAGTACAATGAATCGGAATAAATGGGAAAGACAGGACAGCGTGATATTATGGCATTGAAGAAGAGAAAACATCCGAAGTTCAATGTCCCGAACTACGGGACGAAGAAGCGGGGGCGCGTCAAAGAGAGATGGAGGAAGCAGCGGGGGATCGACAGCAAGAAGAGAGTCAAGAAGAACTTTGCAGGTGCTGAACCGACTATAGGCTACGGAAACCCTGCGGAAATAAGAGGGGTAAGAGCCAGCGGCAAGAGGCTGCTGATGGTGCAAAACGTGAATGATATGAAGAACGCGCTGATGATGCCGGATATAGCGAACTTCGACATCATGATAGCGCATGCGGTTTCAAGGCGCAAGAGGGTTCTGATGATGGAGATTGCAAAGAAGGGAAATGTGCACGTTACAAACGGGATCAGGAAGCAGGGTAGCATGCAGCAGAAACAGACCAGGACAGAGATGGCAGGGAATGCGCCGGGCGCGACGCCGACAGCTGCGGCTCCGGACAAGAAGATCGAGCCTCATGCTCAAGGGCAGGAGGCGAAGAAGGAACCGGTGAAGAAATGAGTATCAAGCTTACAAAGAGAGTGGCATCAGACATAATGAATAGGGGCGTCAGCGCCATAAGGATAAGCCCTGAGAGGATAGAGGATGCGCAGAAAGCTATAACGAGGGAAGATGTCAGGGGGCTCATCAAGAGCGGCGTCATATACGCCGTGGAGCCGAAGCATAACAAGAGCATGCGCTCGGTGCTGCTGAGGGAGAAGCGTACCAAGGGAAGACGCAGAGGTATAGGAAGGAAGAGAGGCACGAAGAACGCGCGCTCTAGCATGACGCATAAGAAAAAGATAAGGGGGCAGAGGAGGGTGCTGCTCGCCCTCAAGAAGGACAATTCGATGGACAATGCGGCATTCAAGGTCTTCTACAGGCTTGTCAGGGGAGGCACTTTCGCCAGCAAGGCATCACTTATAAATCATATAAAGAGCAAAGGTATTGTAATAAGCAACGAGAAGATGGAGCAGCTGAAGCATATATGATAGCAGAATGTCAACGATGATAGCATGGTAAACTCAACAAGGTTCAGGATGATAAAAAATAGGAGGCGGTCGTCGGTAACTGACTACAAGAGAAGGATAGCTCTGCTGAAGAGCAGGTTGAACAGGGTAGTAGTGAGGAAAAGCAACAGGAGCATAAGGATGCAGATAGTCGAATATACGGAAAAGGGAGACAGGATTCTTGCAAGTGCCGGCTCCGGAGAGCTCGCTGCGATGCAGTGGCAGCCGAGGGCCAACATACCGACGGCATACCTGACTGGGATGCTGCTGGCTAAGAAAGCAAAAGGCATGGCTACGCAGGAGATGGTTCTTGATACTGGTCTGTATAAGCCGATAAAGTCATCAGTCGTCTTCGCTGCGGCGAAAGGAGCCATAGATGGAGGCCTTAAGATAGCGAACAATATAGAATTCGATGAGAAGAGGCTGAGCGGCCAACACATATCAGAATATGCGAAGGCAGCAGGCAAGGACAAGTTCTCAGGCTACAGGAAAGCGAACTTCGATGCACAGAGAATGAAAGAGATATTTGAAGAATTGAAGAAGAAAATAGCAAGCGCGTGATTTATTGGCATGGGAAAATAGGGAAAGGAGAGAGGAGAGGAATACGTTCGACATCGCCGCATGGGAGCCTAAGACAGCGACAGGGAAGAAAGTAAAGGCGCATGAGATAACTTCGATAGAGCAGATATTCCATGAGGGCAAGAGGATAGAGGAGGTGGAGATTGTTGATGCCCTTATTCCTGACCTTAAGAACGAGATAATAGAGATCGCCAGCGTGCAGAGGATGACGAAGAATAACAGGAAGGCGAAGTTCAGGGCTACGGCCGTGGTCGGAGACGGAAGAGGCCATGTTGGAGTCGGAGCGGGCAAGGATTCTGAGGTCAGGGCAGCCATCAACAGTGCAATCAAGAATGCGAAGTCAAACATAATGCCAATAATGATGGGATGCGGGTCGTGGCAGTGCGCATGCGGCACGAAGCACAGCCTGCCGCTTATATCTAAAGGCAAATGCGGAAGCGTAGAGGTAATACTGCGGCCTGCACCGAGAGGGCTCGGGGTCGTTGCGAGCGATCCTATAAAGAAGATGCTTGAGCTCGCAGGCGTCAAAGACCTGTGGAGCTTCTCAAGAGGCAGGACCAGGGCAAAATATAATGTACTCATAGCGACGCAGAGGGCGCTGATGAACAGCGAAAGCATGAAGAACATAGCTACTGTCGCAGGGAGCACGTAGATATGTATTTAATTTGTTCTATCCTATCGCTTAGCGAGTGTGAGTGAATGCAACTCCGGAAGTCCCAATCCGCGATGGAATATCTGATGACGTACGGATGGGCCATACTCATCATCGCCGTCGTGTTGGGAGTTCTGTTCCAGCTGGGAGTCTTTTCCGGCAGCGCGCTGACGCCGAAGGCGGCTCCTGGAGCATGTCAGGTAGTGAGGCTGGGGGGACAGGCGTCCCTTGAAGGAGAATGCCAGGGGCAGCTGCCTCAGTATGTGATGCAGATTTCGGAACCTGTAAGCGGCGGGTCTATAGCTTTCATGGAGGTTCCGAATTCCAACTATCTGACATTTAATCCACAACACAATTTTACCATATCAGTATGGATAAATGTAGTGACCCAGACGAGCGGTTTTATCAATGAACTTTACCAGATAGGGTTTGGTAACACTACCTGCAATAATGATTATATGGAAGGCGTGATACGGAACAGCTATTACAGCATACAGATGACAAGAGGAACCGCACAGCCTATGTTTTACCAATACAGCCTGAACAAATGGTACAACTTTGTGGGTACTTATAACTCAATATCAGCATCATCGAATATGGTAGCCCTGTATGCAGACAGTACATTTGTAGGAGGAGGCGCGGGTGGAACCTCTCAGATGACTACAAACAATTTATTTGCGGGCATCTGCTCCAATCCAGGAGCGATAAACCTGATGGACGTAGCGAACCTGCAGGTGTACAATGCGTCTCTGTCGTCGAATGAGATTGAGGCGTTATACGCGGAAGGGATAGGGGGCGCTCCGATAAAGATCCAGGACATAGCGGGATGGTGGCCCCTTAACGGCAATTTGAATGATTACTCGGGAAACAACAACAATGGCCAGGCGCATGGAAGCATATCGTTCAACGGCAGCTGGCAGAGCGGGTATACTCCGCCGTAAAACCAGAGAGACTAAGCGATAATTTTTATTCCTTCTTCTCTATTAACTAGAGGTTGTAATGTACAAATCCCAGTCCGCAATGGAATACCTCATGACGTACGGATGGGCCATCCTCATCATCGCCGTCGTATTGGGAGTGCTGTTCCAATTGGGTGTCTTTTCCGGTAGCGCACTGACGCCGAAGGCGGCTCCGGGTGCGTGCCAGGTGGTGCGGCTGGGAGGTCAGGCGTCCCTTGAAGGAGAATGCCAGGGGCAGCTGCCTCAGTATGTTGCAAACTTTTCTGGTGCGTCCACTGCGCATATAAGCGGCATTTCAGACGCGAATTTCCCATCAGGAACGCAACAGGTAAGCATTTTTGCATGGATAAGGACGACACAAAGCACTACATTCCCTATGGCTTTTATATATGGTATGTATGGCGTTGCCGGCCAGGCCTGGGCATTGGGCATTTATAACGGACGGACGTGCCCAGATGATTGGGTGGGCCATACTTGCGATCCAAACCTATTCGTAAATGATGGAAAGTGGCACTTTATCAGTTTTACTTACAATGGAGTATCAACAGATATCACCACAGATTATGTTGATGGGAATGCTGGAGTAATAGTTTCCAACTCGACAGCGCCAAACGCCAACGTTGGCAGCGGCAGTGCAGGATATATCGGATATGGCACAAATGAATACTTCATAGGCCAGCTCGCCAATATACAACTTTATAACACCTCGCTCTCGGCAAATGAAGTGCACGCTTTGTACCTTGAGGGTATCGGTGGAGCACCGGTCAAGATACAGAACCTCGTGGGATGGTGGCCTCTCAACGGAAATGCGCAGGATTACTCGGGAAACAACGATAACGGGCAAGCCGCAGGAGGGGTTTCCTTCAACAGCAGTTGGACCTCGTCATACACGCCATAGCGCATAGCAACTAGCTGGCTGGCAGGGGCTTCAGAAACTGCGAGTTAGTGCGCAGCCATCTTCTTCTCTCCTTATAGTCAGGGATTACAGATGACACCGTCTGCCAGAATCTTTTTGAATGGTTCCTTATTTTCGTATGTGCCAGTTCGTGGACTGCCACATATTCCAGTATATGCTGTGGCGCATGGAGAAGCCGGAAATTCAGTATTATATTGTTGTCCCTTGAACACGACCCCCATGTAGTCAGATTGTCCCGGAGAGTTATAGTCCCGATAGTACTGCAAAAATGCTTTTCGTTGATCGCATGCACCATACGACACAAGTCGGGCAAGTATGTTTTCTCTATGAATCTGCGTATGCGGAGATTGATGCGGGCGCTGCTCGCAGAAATAGGGGCAGTTACATAAATTGATCCGTTGAATGTACTGATTTTTATCCTTTCCGCATCAGTCCTCAATATGTTCACGGATAATTTATTATCCAGTATATATAGGGTGTCCTTGTCATTGAAATTTATTTCCGGCATTCCGAGAAATCTGCCGGGATCTTTCTGCAAAGCGTTCGACATCCTGCGGTATAGCTCCGTTGCTGCCTTTCCGGCGCTCCTGCCGCTCATCCGTTCCGGCACCTTTATTACAAGAAAGTCTCCGCGTACGCGTGCATAGCAGTTTCTTATCTGAGCTCTAAGCACCTTGACACTTATAGTCCTACCGGCTACCGAGATAGGCGTCAGCCCTTCCGTAATTTCAGTTATTTCCCCAATCTCAATCACCCGGCTTATCAAAACAGTTAAATTCCTTTATGCGAAAGCTATTATACACAGCAGATTCTTTTTGTTTATTTCACCCTGCTTTGGACCGTGAGCGCATGGATATATCAGATGGCCAGTTGGTACTGCCAGGCGATATGCTGGCTACAGAAGAGGAGGCTGCTCCATCTGATAACACCTATGTAGATGAAGGTTGCATATATTCATCTATCATCGGACATGCGTCGGTTAAAGATGGCAAGATATCGGTGCATAATCACATCAACGAGATGAGAAAAATAGAGAAGGGGATGCTGGTCATAGGCACAGTGACTGATGACCTGCCTGCAGTATCGTTTGTCAAGATAGGCACGATGTTTGTCGATGGGAAAAAATATATAGCAGTTAAAGATGGCAAGCTGCTTGTCCCGAAGCCGAGGTCCGAGGGTTTTGGCAGGGGAAGGCATGATGATAGAAGGGGAGGAGGCGGATTCAGCCAGCCAGGTGCAAAGATGCCAAGACTGTGCTCTTCAGGAGACGTGATACTAGCAAGAGTGCTTGATGACGCTGATGACATCTATCTTTTAGGAGTAAGGGATCCCGAATGCGGAGTAATTCTGTCGTCATGTGAGGTGTGTGGATCCAAGATGGGGTTCAACGGCCGCGGACTTTCGTGCCCTTCCTGCAGCCACAGGCAGACAAGAAAAGTAAGCCAATATTATGGCAGAACGGAAGATATTAAGAGACTGTTTCAGTAATATGTCGTTATAGGTTATAGTTGTCACAGTTATAATACAGTTATGCTTGGAGTGATTGCATGAAAATGAATGTTCTGAAAGATGAAGGAAATGAGATGAGCATCGAGTTCGATACTGACGATGTGACTGTGCCGGATCTGATAGCGGCGCAGATGCTTAAGAACCCGGATGTGGAATTTGCAGGAGTAGAGAAAGAGCATCCGGAAGTCGGCCACCCGAAACTGCTCATAAAAACCGGCAAAAAGAAACCTAAGGATGCGCTTGCCAAAGCATTGGAGGAGATAGAAGAACAGCTCGAAGAGATCAAGAAAGGGATATCCTCATCATCAAAGAAATGAGATTGCTTCGCGCCTGTGGCTATAATACATTTTTATTGCTTGCTCTCTTATTATAAGATAGGGGTTGCATGCTGCCGAAGCTTATCGATATGTCTAGCGCCCAGATTGCTGTAGAGTTCATAGTTGTCTATAGTTTTGTGCTGCTTGTCTTTGTGACATTTTTCTCGCTTGTTGCGAGCCAGAGCGCGACAGGGTTGAGCCAGCAGCAATATTCTACAGTGCAGCTGGTCGCAGAGGATGTCGCAGCATACATAAACCAGGCGGTCGTATCGGGCAGCGGCTACAATGCATCCGTCCAGATAGATTCCGGCATAGGCCTCTCACAATACAATATATCGATAAGCACTAGCGGGATAGTCATAGCCTCTTTCAAGACAGGGGGCCAGACGCTTTCAGCGCAGGCTTCCAGCGATGCAAGGAACCTGCACATAAACGGAACGTTAGTAGCCGGAACAGCAAACGGCACGGCGCTCTACCAGATACCGGCGTATACGGGATTGCTCAGGGTAGCTAACAGAGACGGCATAATCTACATAGACCAGACGCCTCCCAACATCAGCGTTGCGAGCTTCGTTTACGCGAAACAGGTGGCAGATCAGAAGGTAGCAGACTTCAATGGGACCTTAAGCAATATATCAACTACGAAAACGACACTTTCCTCTAATGCCTATACAGTAACAGCATGGATTGACCCAGTAGGTCCCGAAGTAACTCGGGCCATAATAGGCTCGATGACCGCAGGGGGGCTAGAATTCAGGCTAACTACAAACAATTATCTAGACATCCTGAAGGAAGATATTGCCGATATAGGGTCATCTTCTTCGCCGGTTGCAAATAACGCATGGAGCTTTGTCGCTGCCACATACAACGATGTGTCTGGAAATTATGCTTTCTATATAAACGGGGCTGCTGCGGGATCTGGAGCCGGTATCGCTCCTCTTACCCCTTTCAAGCTTGCAATAGGGAAGAATCCGCCGAATGGCGCAGACTATGAATATTTCAATGGAATCATGTCCAATGTGCAGATCTACAACATTACACTGTCGTCTCAGCAGATACTCTCGCTGTATAAACAGGGCATTGGGGCAGCCCCTTTACTCCCGCAGAACACGATATCATGGTATCCGTTAAATGGAGATGCAAATGATTATTCCGGGAATGGCAACAGCGGCTACCCGGGTTTCGTCTCCTACCAGAACGCGGTGCAGATAGCTGCAACTGTTTACAATAATAGAGGGATACCGTCTGCAGGAGATCCTGTAGGAATAGCATCCGCATATCCTGGGTTATTCAATGGAGGAAATGGTGCGGCTGTTGGCCTTACTAACGCTTATGGCAACACCACTGCGGTATTCAGCTCGAATGCGGGTATAGGAAGATTCAACGTAACAGTAAATGCATTCAACGGTAACTCAACACTATACAATGCTGCTTCAGGAAATGGATTGGTTGACTGGTTTCCGCTTGACGAAGGTGGAGGGAGCTATGTATATGACGAGAGCGGATCGAACGCAATAGGAACTTTCCTATCTCCAAAATGGTCGCCTATGCCGGACAACTCTTCGAATATATTCGGTATGTCTTTCCTCGGTTCCAATCAGATATATGTGGGAAAGAAATACTTCCAGGGAAACTCGTTTACCGTATCGGGATGGGTGTTCTGGCCGGCAAACACGAATATGGTGCAGAGTACTACACACAACGACCTTTCCTTCCTTGTCAGCGGTGCTTCATATACGGATAACCTGATAGTTATGTCGGATAGGGCAGGATTCTGGAATATGGTAATAAACGCGCAGCAGCTTGAATGCAGCACAGGCCCATCAGCCGGCAGCTGGTATGATTTCACCGGGACGTGGAACAATGCTACCGGCATACAGGCAATATACATCAACGGCACAGAAGCGTGTTCCAGAAAGAGCAGCATTGCCGCAGAGACAAACGCTCCGATGCTTATAGGTGGAGGCGGCCCGGTAGGCACTGATGATGACGGAGGCGCATGGTTCAACGGCACTCTCTCGAACCTGCAGATATACAATACAACTCTCGCGCCGGCACAGATAGGTCAAATATTCAAAAACGGAATATCGGGATTGCCGCTGCCGAATATAGGATTGGTTGGATGGTTCCCGCTCGCAGGCAACCCTAATGACTACAGCATATATGGAAATAACGGGATTATAGTAGGCAGCAATACCGTCCATAACCTGCAGGTCACGTTGCCACACAGCGCGGGTGGAACGCTATACTCGTCATTCAACGGTTCTTCTGGGGTAATAACTTTCACTCCTAAACTGCCTGGCACGGTCTGCAACATCACGGTTACGGCATGGTCATACGAAAATGGTCCATCTGCGTACAGCGCGACGAATACAAAACAGAAAGGAGGGGTGTTTAGCCTTACAGGCTCCAGCAACAACGGATGGCTAGAGGATATGTACAACCCGATAAAATTTGAGTTTCTGATAAGGAATGGGACAAATGCAAACTCATGGAATATAACCGGAAGCTATTTGGGCCACTGGATATTCTCTTCGGCCATAATAAACGACGGGTTTGCCACAGGATATATAAACGACGTCAACGTGACGGGAAGGCCGAAATATATCGGGTGCGTATCCTTGCAGAATGGTGCGATAGGAAGGTCGGAAGGGAGAGTGTTCAACGGCAGCATAGCGGATGTGCAGGTGTACAATTCCGTGCTGACCCAGGCGCAGCTCCAGCAGCTCTATGTTGCCGGGATAAATCCGTCGAGGCAATTCTCGCTCGGTTCGGGTTGATGGTGGTTATATGGCTTTTTGCAGTGTGCATGGGAGGGTTGGAAAAGGCCAGATATGGAGCCTTGATATGATATTCGCCATGGTGATATTCTCTATAGCGATAACAATCCTCGCGTTCACGTGGACTACGATAAGCGGGCAGGTGGACGCAGCGTATTCCGGCAGCTCTGTAATAATGCCGCTCCAGGCGCAGACTGTTGCAAAAAACCTTCTGTCGCCAGGGTATCCTGAAGGATGGCCAAGCCAGATAAACCTCTCAAACAAGAATTCATGGCTCAATGTAAGCGTTGGGCTCGGCAGTGCTTCCGGTGGAATAGGAAACCTGTCTTCATCTAAAATATACGCGCTAATGTCTATGGCTGACAGCAACTATCAGTTTACTAAACAGGAGCTCGGAGTCGCGTATGATTACGACATACTTATACAGAGCGGAGCGATGAACCTGTCCATAGGCGAGCCGCCCGGAGTAAATAAAGCGGTTGCTATATATGTGCAGAGAGAGAATGTCGTGGTTGACGGAGTTCCCGGAATGCTTACCGTTCTGATATGGACGAATACCCCTCTCGGAACGACATGATGGTGTTATGTGTGCATGTGCAATTATTTTATGCGTTGGTGCGATGATAATAGGATATTGGATAGTATGGGATGATATGTGATGGTGATGAATGCGGATAATGTGAAAGGTTTTATCTTTACGGTCGACGCGATATTCGCCATGGTTGTAGCCGCAGCCGCTGTTTCGATACTGCTCTATATACACTTCACTCCGCAGATTTCTTACCAGGAACCGGCGTCTGAAGCATACAGCGTGATGCAGACGCTGCTCAGCACAACAGTTGCCCAGGCGGCTGCAGGGAGCACATATGCGAATTATTCCTATGTCGCAGGAAACTCATCGCAGTATACATGGCCAATGTTCGGACATGATGCAGCTGACTCCGGGGCGACACCGGGTTATGGACCGCAATTTCCGCGGTTGCTATGGGATTTTGGAACGAAAGATGATATAGTGCCTGGCATATCGGTCGCTGACGGAGTAGTCGCCTTTGTGGAAGTCACTGGCACAGCGGGCTCGAGGCTGTTTATACTGAATGCAACAACAGGGAAAGTTATAGCAAACACAACAGTAGGCAACAACTTCATAGTAAGTCCAATGATATACAATCATGAGATAGGGACTGCCAATTCCGGGGATTTTTTCAATTTCTATTCTGAGAACGGAACTAATATAGGGGAAGTGCAGGCACAGGACATATCTCTAAACAGCACTGGGTCAGCTTTTAACAACTATTTCCAGATCTCTAAAGATCTGGTTAGTTCTTCAAACTTCACGGAGCAGCTGTCAGGCACGATAGGGAGCTATCTTGCATATGGAAACGGAGCATACATTGCCTCAAACCAGCCAACAACTGGAGGAAGCCCTGGTACGATAAGCTCATTTGGATTATTCTCACAAGGAACGGCAAGAGAATGGATGCAGGGATGGACAAGGAATTTGGGATCTGTGCTGAACACCACACCGCCATCGATTTCGGGAAATTACGTGGGCGTAGGATGGGGATCCAATCTTTCAGTGTACAGTCTCAACGGCAGCCGCGTCGTGGCGCTTACTTTCCCGACAAGGTTATCAGGAGGCCCGGCACTTGCGAACGGGTCCGCCTATGCCATCACAGGAAATGCACTGTATTCAATAAATATAACCAGCAATAGCATTACTTATGCATCGAATATTTTGACGCCGACAGCCTCAACAGGCTCCAGTCTTTTTGAGAGGATGCCTGCTATAACACCGAACATCGTTTACGTGCTGGCAAATGGCCAGCTTTTCGAGGCATTCAACAGGTGGACCGGCCAGAGGCTATGGGCTGCACCGCTTAATGGCACTCCTTTCAAGCGCATCGGTGACGTTGCGATATCAGGAGGTAATGCCTATATCAGTGATGGAACAACTCTGTTCGCGTTCGGAGGCTGCTCCTCGAGCCCGCAGGAAAGTTTGCTGCAGGCTATAGCAACAATGTATGTCAATGGAGAAGGGGGCTGCGCTAACCTGCTGTTAAACTCCACATACGGCACCGGAAATATAGGCATCTTCATAAACGGCACTTACGGTCCGGCGTACAAGCTTGCAAATTTCAGCTCGCTGCAAGGTTCCCAGTTTATAAGCTTCCAGGCAATAAATCTTCCGACAAGCTCACCTATTTCCGCGGCAGCATGGGTTTACCCGTATTCCGTGCAGGATGTCGCATCCGATAACGGCAACTTCGTAGGCGTACTCTCATATGGGACGAAGAGTACCGGCTGCACCCCCGGAGGAAATTCGTTTGTATTTGCAATCACTTCCCTGTTCAGGCCTTCTTTTTCCGATTATTGCAACAACGCGGTAGAAACCAATGGACCTACGCTATCCCCGAATGCATGGAACTTCATAGGGATAAGCGCCAGCGGATCGAATATTATATTTTATGTGAACAACCAGTCTGAGAGCATGACTGTTAAAAACACGATTACCCCTGTATCAAAATTCCTTACAATTGGAGATGTGGATAACGGAGGCCCTGGAGGCAGGGTGTTCAACGGGATAATAGCAGGCGTGCAGCTATACGGCAACGTGCTTACTGCAAACCAGATGACGCAGCTGTACAACGAGGGTCTGGGAGGCATGCCGATACAGAATAATAGCCTGGCAGGGTGGTGGCCGCTCGAGGGTGATGGATCAGACTACAGCGGCAACGGAAACGGCAACTTCGGTATTGCAAGATATCCCCTAAACTACGTAAGCAGCAATTATATGCCGCCGTCGCTGAAGAGCGCTTTTGAGGTAAGTGCCGCCTCAGTTCCTATGCTTTTAAATGTAAACGGCACTTATAACACTTATAATGTAAGTGTAGTAGTGTGGAGGAAATGAAAAAAAGCATTTTTACTACAAATAAAAAGGGCATACTCCTTACGCTGCTGATGGTAGTAATGCTTATATTGATGGTTGGGGAACTTACCTTCTATATAGCGCTGAATACGAATTATAATACTCTCGCTGAATCCGGAGCGGAGGCTTCCAGCCAGGGCAGCTTTGCCGGCGCTGTCCCGTCCGAGCTCTCGGGCTTCCTGCATACAGACCTCTATGCATCAATACTGGCTCTAAACCGTTATGAGAACACTTCAAGCCTCAGATATGGAAATTTCATAACCAATACGAGCCAGGAGCTATCGTCGCTAGTAGTCAACGGAACCGTGTTTTCTACAAACATGAGCAAATATATCGGGACAGCGTCGCTCAACGTACATATTGCAAATTTGGAAAAGCAGGCTGCAGCACAGGGGATAAACCTCACGTTTCAGAATAGCAACGTAATAATTTACCAGACGACTCCGTATGCGATAAACATAACTTATACTGGGATAATGAATGCGACTACCGCATATGGGAAACTGAGCATACCGTTATTCGTAAACTCAAGCGTTAACCTAAACGGGCTTCCTGACCTCCTTGCTACGCAGGAGGGATATCCATATCAGGTATATCTGCTGCCTAACGCCCCGCAGGCGAAGCTTATAGGAGGGACTACCGCGGAGATCGGATCGCATTCAGCCTTCATGTCCGTTTACGGAACCGCATTATCAATACCTGCAGGCTCTACATGCAGCGCAGTGCCATTGCAGGATCAGAATGCCAATTATATACTTATAGACGGAGATTCTGGAGCGTTGGTAGGCACCTGCGGCACTGCGGGACTCATAACGTGTAATTCCGACCTGGCCGGGAGCATTAGCGTGCCTTGGCTGGCGTACGCGCCCGGAGTATGCTCGTCTGTTCTTAACGGCATATACAACGGCACACAGATTTTGCTTGACGGAGCTGTGCTGGGAGCCTATAATATATCCGCAATACAGGCGGAGCAGGGCAGCGGCTACTTCTTCCCGTCGCAGTATGCGCCGTCTTATCTCGAAAGGTCGGAAGGAGGCTTGACACAGAGTTCCACAGCAGGGATAACATCGCTTGGGCAGTACTCGAGAGAGACAACTGCTTTCAACAAGGGGCTTGCGAACACTCCCGCAGATACGCCTTCTCCGTCGCTCGATGCGCTCGATGTAGGAGATCCAGGTATTACCCTGGCGGCGTGGATAGAACCAACAAACTTATCTACCTGTGGTTTTTCAGGAGTGGCTTTTTGCGAGATAATAGCCAAAAACGGAGCCTATCTTTTGGGGATAGATGGAGCAGGAAATTTATACTTTGCAATTAATAACACCGGCTCTAGCTGGAATTGGTACTCCGCTAATGCTGATATCAGAGCAGGGAACTATTATTTTGCAGCTGCAAGTTATGACGGCAATACTATAAGGCTGTATGTTGACGGAAGTATTGTCAGGAGCATTTCTAGCTATGGCAATATAGACTATACGAAAGCAGGAAACCAGCAGCCTTTAAGCATTGGAGCGTTAAGCCAATCCGGAGGCCCTGTAGCATATTTCATTGGAAGGATCTCTGATGCCCAGGTGTATAACATAGCTCTCCCTCCTAATGCCATAATGTCGATGTACCAGCAGGGCTTTGGCAGCCCTCCAGTCTCAGGCCTTGTGGGCTGGTGGCCTCTTTACGGCAACGCAAATGACTACAGCGGTAATATGAATAATGCGGTTTTCACTCCTAGCGGCGTTAGCTTCACTCCGTTGGTAGGCTATTCCGGAGACCCGC
Source organism: Microcaldota archaeon (assembly GCA_021799475.1). Lineage (GTDB taxonomy): Archaea > Micrarchaeota > Micrarchaeia > Micrarchaeales > Micrarchaeaceae > JAJZYD01. The sequence goes on from JAJZAJ010000002.1 coordinate 273,247, forward strand.
TCCTGCAGGGACCGCAAACGACTTATTCGATTAAAGCGGCACGCATGGTAGCGAGCAGCAGCGACTACATAAATATAACAAGCAGGGGCGTAAACGGATTTTCTTTTGGCGACAACCCAAGCTCAAGCTTCGCGTGGGTCTATCCTATAAGTTACCCTTCTTCCGGCGCATGGTCGATGGTGGATTTTTACGGGTCGAGCACTTCGACTCCGGCAGTTACACGAACCTTGTCAATTAACCCTGCAGGAAATGCGTGTTTCAACAGCGGCGGCAACGATGCGTGCGATGCGCTGCAATTGAAGCTCAATGCATGGAATTTCATAGGTTATTCGTATTTAGGCGGTACAGAAAACACAGTAACAATCTTCTTGAACGGCAATTCTGTATCTACAAACCTAGCAAAAGCGCTCTCGACATCGCCAAGCAACGCATACATAGGCGCTTACGCCGGGCCTGGTTATTTCTTCAACGGCAGCATAGCGGATGTACAGGTGTACAATTCAGCTATCCCGCCGGCGCAGGAGATGCAGCTCTATTCTAGTGGCATTTCAGGAGGGCCTGTTGCGATGAACTCAATAGTTGGATGGTGGCCTCTCAACGGAAATGCGCAGGACTACTCGACATACAATAACAATGGAAATCTGGAGGGCACTACAACGTTTACGCAGGTTATTTCACAGCCTGTGCCTACGCCCATATACGGTGTTCAGGGCTGCAACAATCCAACACAGTGCACAAATTCGACGCTACAGCAGATGATGTTAGGCGCACGTCCGCTCACGCAGAGTGCAGCAGGATGGGAGAACGAAAGTACGGCTCTCGGATTGCCGTTTGATCAGTCACCTGGGGCGATGTCTTTCAATGGTGCAGGATATTTAAATGAATCCAGCGGGATTTTGTGGGTCGGCGAAGGGGCTTCATCCTTCTCCTTTTCAATTTGGGTCTATCCTACAAACAGTTATGGTGTTATAGTTGACGAGGTTGCTAGCGGGGGATGGCATGATTCTTTTATAAACATGGTTGGTGGAACTGGATACGTACGCGTCTGGGACGCCCCTTCATGCACGAGTTTGGGGAGCATACCGCTCAATGCCTGGAGCAACATAGTGCTTAGTTACAACCAGTCCTCGAAAGAGCTGCGCGGCTTTCTGAACGGAATACTGAAGGGGAGTCAGTCCTTATCTAGGACAGCGCCGACAAAGCTCGCTTATTATCCGATAGGGATTGGAGACGTTACTTCGTGCGGCACCTCTACAGCATACAACTATCAGGGAAGTGCTGCTGATTTCAAGCTGTATAATGTCGGCTTGAGCGCTGCGCAGGCGTTGCAGCTCTATCAGAATGATAGCGTGATTAACCTGCCGGCCAACATGATATGGGAGTTAAACTCTGGAAATAATGGAGCGATGAACCAGACTCCGGAGAGCATTACAGGAGATACTGGCGTCTTATATAACTCATCATCCGGATTGGTGCAGTGCAGTTCAGCTAGCGTAGTAAGCGGATTATGTCCCGAAGAATACGTGCCATAGTGATGCAATGGATTTTGATAGATTTACCGGTGATTCACGCAAGTCGCAGTCAGCTCTTGAGCTTCTCACAGTGTATTCATGGGCGCTTCTTGTGATAGGCGTCCTCCTGGCTATAGCATTCATAGTAGCTCTGTCGAACAACCAGGCAAACTACCTGAGCCCGACCTGCACAATACAGCCGCTCCTTCCATGCAGTGATTCGCTCCTGAGCACTACTCCGATAAAATACTATATCACATTTACCAACGATCTGCAGATACCGATGAACTTTACCGCAAACGCGATAAACGTAACTACGGAAGGGATAGGCAGCTCAGGGACAGAGCACAGTTTCGGCTACTGCTATCCTGGCTTCGCGTTGCCTGGCACAAGCGTAGTGTGCACGGCAAATGTCAGCGGCTCTTACGGCGCCACCTCTGGGCGCCAGGCAGGCGTGTTCTTTACTTTATCGTATTACCTTTGCAACAGCGACAGCCAGTCAAGCTGCAACACCGCTTCTAGTTACAAGACATCCGGGCTCTCCCTGCAGACCATTGAGCCAGCAACATTAAGCTACAATACGCTTACTGTTGAAATAGGTTCGATAGGCAACGGCGCAATCGGCGATAACGGGCTGCTGGTCATCGACGGGGAAAGATATGCTGATGGAGCGAATGTGCTGCTCCCATATGGCAAATATACTGTTTATGCGCAGCCGCTCGCTGGATTCACTTTCTCGAGTTGGAGTATAAAGCAAGGCAGTTCCACAATATCGCCGGCCCTTCCGGCCAATGCAGTCGGCAGCCTTACATTCAACTCCGCCAGTGAGATAGCAGTAATATTCACCGGTCTTTCGTGTAATGTATGCAGTTTTTTGGTAGCATGTCCAGCAGTATGCCCTACTGAAGTCAGCTGTGGAGGAGGTTTGAATAAGTGCACCTGACATTGAATGCCCGTAAAAAGGAAGACGATGCGCTGTTTTATGATTTAGGAAAGCTGCGACAGCATATCTAGAAATCTTACTTATGCTCCCGCTCCTATGGTAGAGAACAGCCCGCTCACCACATGACCCACTACGAAATAGATCAGCAGGCCGACAATCACAAATATAGGGAGGAATCGCAGTCCTCTTACAGGGCTGCCTGTAGATATCGCAGACATTATGAGGCTGGCGAAAGAGGTTATCACTATTATCGCAACGTATGAGAAATCAGTATATTCTGCAGGCGTGATTTTAGGCGGCGATGGCTTGAAGAAAGAAAGCCCGGTGGCGGGGAGGCCGCTGGGATTCGACTGGAGTATTCCGGCCCATACCGTATCTGTTACTACGATCATCTGGTTCGTAAGACCGTAAAGCGTTGGCGCGGCGAACAGACCTGCAAACGCGACGAATATCGTGTATAACATAAGCTGACCGGATATCTCCTTCTGGATAAGCTGCTGGTTCCTCATGTCTTTCGCTATCTGGGCCAGCAGGTCGGCCATTGCACCGCCAAACCTGAGCGCCTCGAGTATCATCCTTACAGCATGCTGCAGCTGGTACGACCTGTACTTCTGAGCGAACTCCTGCATTGCATTCTCCAGAGTCTCTCCGCCGAACACCCTTCTGTTCATCTCCTTTACGTCCTCGCTGAGAAAACCGAACTCTGGTCTTGCGGCAAGCAGCATCGCCCTCTCAAGAGATATCCCGCTCCTTAGGTTGGCTGAAGCGATCTGCAGGAAATCCGGCAGCATAGTCTCTAGCGCAGTCTTCCTCTTGTCTATAAGATACTCCATTAGGAGGTATATCGCCGCTATGTAGAGGCCTGAAACGAGAAGCGATATAACCCAGCTGAGAAGGAATCCGAAAGAAAGATAATAGAGGAGGAAGGCCATTACGAGGAAAAGTATAAGAGCCGGTACTATTGTAAGCTCCAGAACCATGTTAACAGATGTTTTAACCCCTGCCAAGTCAAGTTCTTTTGATATCCTGCGTGACAGCCCTCTGGATATAAGCCTGTCGAAATTTATTTCCGGTATCGGTATTTTGGGCATATCGTCACATTGAGAAGACAGGTCTTGATGACCTTATCAGCTGGAGGAAAACAATCTGCAGGAATACTATCCCGACGAGCACAAATCCCAGCACTGTGACATCTACAGTGAAGAAGGATATGAAAGTCGTTAGTATAGTGATTACAGCTATACCCATACTGGGTAAAATTACACCGAAGAGCATGTAGAACATGGCGAGGGCATTGAGCTTCTGGCCGTAGCTCCTTAGTTCTATTATCCTTTCCTGCGAGACTTGGTCGATTACGCTCTGCAGCGCTGTCACCACATCGGCACCGGCCTTTATGCTGACTGATGCCTGTAGCATGATGCGTCTGAATGTCCGGCTTTGCGTCTGCGCTACAGTCTGGTCTATAGCATCTTCGAGCGGCATCCCTAGCTGTACCCTTTTTACTATCTTTGCGAACTCCTTGCTCGCTTCGCCATATCCGGTGCTTATCGAAGTTATTGCGTTGAACAGGGGCATTCCAGACCTAAGGGATATTATCATGTCTCGCGCTGCAAAGAGGAGGTCGCGCTCGACCTGTTTCGCGTTGCTCTTTCTTTTCTGCATCGGGAAGTTCAGGAACGTGCGGAACCCGAACTGGAATACTGCCACGCCGAGAGCCAAGGATATCACAATATCTATCGCGAATGAGAACCCTATATGCAGGAATAGGATGAACATCGAAACTGCAACGGCTACTGCCACCATAAGAGAAGCAATAAGCATTTTCTGCACGAATTCGAACACTGTAGATTTTATCCCTTGTTCGCTAAGCGCCTCTTCAAGGCTGGTATGTTTTGAAGCTATGCCTTGGACATAATTCTTCCATTTGCTCGGTTTGCTTATCTTTCCGGCTTGCCTGCTCTTTGGTTGCGCGCTTTCTTCGGCAGCTACGGCAGTGGTCTTTTGCGCCGCGCTTTCGGCAAACGGCTGTGATGCGGCAGCGGGCTGCATACTCTGCTTCTGCGCTTTCGGCTTGATATTTATCTTTGGGAACCTGAATGTTATTTTACCGGGCTTTGGCTGCAGCTCTATCCTTTCGTTTCCGACTCGTATCACCTTCGGTTCCCTTTTGAATATAGCCATTAGGCAGCACCACCTTGTTGCATTAACCTTATTGCTTCGGAAAGCCGTTGATCCCTGAGATTCCTCAAAGACTGCTCGAGAGAGCCCTGCTCAGCCTGCTCATTGATTGACGCCTTTTCCTCTTTGACGATATCCTGCAGACCATAGATTTCCTGCGACACTATGTCCATGTGTTCCTTGTCAAACACGTTTTCCCTTATGCCCTCTATAATTCTCTCGACTTCGGATATCTGATCCGCAAGCGAGAGGCTTGGCAGGACAAGATCGCTCCTCCTGATATTGCGTTTCTTGAGCTCAAGCTTTAATTTTGGTTTTAAGGAGGAGAGCCTGTTTGTTATGGCAACCATCTCTTTTTTTATCCGCTCCTTATGCTGTTTCATCCTTTCTCCTGATGGAACTTGCATACCGGTTCGGGCTTCTGCAGGAGAGCCGGAAGGCGGTTGCGGTCTCGGGATTCCGTAAGTATAGCTTGCCTGCGCAACGCCCGATGTCACAAGATGCAATGATGGCTGTTCTATGCGCTTTTCCTGTGGCTCTTTCATCATACGCCTGCCTCCTGATTCGATGCCGTTTATTATATCAACGAGTTCTGCATAACTCTTTGGCTGCTCCGGCAGCGGCGCTCCGGTGGCAGACCAGACGTCTAGCGCCACCTCATCCGGCTTCGATGATGATGCCTCGACGCTTTCTATCTGCGCAACCAGTTCCTGATATCTCTTGCCATCCTCGTCTTCCATGGGCATTACCTGAACAGATCCTGGGAATACGGCACGTCATTTGCCACCGCATCGAGCACTTTTGCCCTATCCCTATAATATTTAGCTACAACGAATCCCGCATCGTCTACATTTATGACTTTGTGCTTTACCATCCATGTGAGTATTTTTGCCTTCTCTGCCACATCATCCACTATCTCCTTCCTTGTAAGCCCGGCATACAGATTTATTACTTCTGCCAGCCTGGTCATCTCGCTGATCTGCGAGAATGTATCGTTTCTCATGTTCCACTTATACACGATATTCGCATCTCCTGTTCTGAGCACCTCCCCGAACTCCAGTATGCGCCTTATCCCGCGCGTCCTGTGCCGGAAAGCTACGACTATGCCGCCTATGGCATTTATCATTATCTTTGGTGTATTTATCGGAGGATTCGTCATCCTTAGTATGGTGTCCTGCGCATTGTCCGCGTGGACTGTTCCATACACCGCATGTCCTGTATGTATGGCCTCGAACAGGGTTTCCGCATCCTTTGCGGTCCTTACTTCGCCGACTAGCATTATATCTGGACGCTGCCTGAGTGCATTGACCATCAGGTCATATAGCGTTATCTCTCCTTTGCCTTCTGGATTCGGCTGCCTTGTGAGCATAGACACCCATTGGAAGATGTTCGGCAACGTAAGCTCCCTTGTTTCCTCCACAGATATTATCCTCCTTGAAGGAGGGAAAAATATGCTTGACGCATTAAGAAAAGAGGTCTTTCCGGAAGCAGTCCCTCCCGATATCAGCAAGGAGATTTCGTTTTGTATGCAGACCCATATTAGGCCTGCCATCTCCGGGCTTATCGTCCCGTTTGCAACTAAGGCAGGCATAGTCCACGGATTCCTTTCGAATTTTCTTATTGTTATCGTATTGCCTATCTGTGAGATAGGGAAAAGGGTTGCATTTACCCTGCTTCCGTCAGTAAGCTCAGCGTCCATGAGCGGCGCAAGGTTGTTTATCTCTCTTCCAACCCGTCTGCCTATAGTCTCTGCATGATCGTATATCAGTTCTTCGCTGCCGATTGTGATATCCGTCTTGCACCAGCCTATCTGTTTGTGAAATACCCATATTGGCCCACGCGATCCATTGACAGCAACTTCTTCGAGATGCTCATCAGAAAGCGGGGCTTCGAGTTCTCCGAGCCCCAGCATCATGTTGATTATGTATGCAATGAGCAGCTGCTTTGTCGCCTCCTTTGTTCCTGGCAGATACTTGTCTATCAATATGCTGCTTGCCGTCGTCACCTTCTGCCTTATCTCGTTCATGTATACCTGGGATTGTATTTTTGAAGGATCTATCGGCACCATAGTGAGTATCTCGTTCCTGAGCGAAAGGACAAGAAGTTTGGTGGCCGCGCCAAGCCCGGGGAAAGTCACTTCATATACTGGTACAAAGTCCTCTGTCTGTATTATCTTGACTGATACAGGTAAGCCGTTTGCACTGAGCTGGTACTGATCCAGTATCCTGTTCTCGCCTACCTTGGCTGCGCTAGGATTCTGTTCTGGGTCCGTATTTTGGGCAGCGGCCATCAGGCATCATCATTTCACAATATCGTCAAATTTCTGCGACGCATTCTCGGTTTTCTTCTTCATATTGGAGACGTTGTCTTTTATCTCTTTTGAGCGCAGTTTCAGCCTCTGTAGAGTTATGTATTTGCTTTCTATCGAGCCTTTCGTTGCTGCGTCCAGCGCCCTTATCTCTTCGAGCAGCCTTGATACTTCCGTCTTGTGCGCGTTTATCTGTGAATTCAGAGTTTGAACATCGCTCTTGACGCTTTGTATCGTATCGAATATTTTGGATGCATCGCCGAAGTTGTCTTTCAGTTCATCGAGCTCGGTTTTCATCGCGTCTATGCCTGTCTTCAGTGCGCTGTCGCTCTGGTTCATCTTTGAATATGTCTTTGTGAACTGGTCATTAAACTGCATCTTTATGTCATCTATCGCCTTTCGAGCCCTGTCACGCTCTTTTAAGAATCCGGATAGGTTGCTTTTCACTTCGTTGAGCTGCTTTGCCTCCTCGTTTATCTCTTTTATATTCTTGGCGACCTGTTCGCCGTATATCTTGAACTGTACCTCTATGTCGTGCTCGAGCTTGTCGACTTCGTACCTTACGGACTTAAGCTGTTCTTCGACTGACCTCCTTACCCCATCAAGCGCCTCTTTCTTTGTCCTTGCAGCCTGCTGCATCGCCAACTGTATCTCGTTTGATTTCTTGAGTGCCGCTTCCGTTGCTTCTATGTTCTGACCCATCTTTCTCGGAATCTCTCCAGTGTTTATCGCATCTATCTTGGAATACAACTCAGCTATCCTCTTGTTGAATGCCGATGACGATTCTTCGGCTTGCTTCTTAAGCTTTTCCACCCTTTCAGCGTCATCTTCCAACGCCCGGTATACCTTGTTTATGACGTTTAATTTCTGCTCTATGTCAGGCATTTTCTGCTGAAACATCTTCTCTGCGCTCTTGACCGATGTATCCAGCGCCTGCAACGTTTCAGAGAGCTTGTCGAGGCTAAGCCTCTGCGACACGATTTCCTGCTCTACTATAGATCCCTCTACCCCTACCTGCGCCTTGACTATTTGCTCTTGCTCCTTGCTTATGGTGATAGGCTCTACATACATCTTGCCCAGCTCATAGCTTATCCTTAAGATGTTGCCTCCTTCGCATATCTTGGCCCAGTTCTCCACGATAGAGGGATCGACACCGAGAGTGGACGCTATCTTTCCCAGTTCCATCTTTCCCTTGCTCTTGATCAGCTCGACTAGAGAGTCTATGCTGGTGGTAGCATCGCCAAAATCTGCCGCCATGGTCTATCCTTTTAATAGCTCTCTGAATGCTTAAATAGCTTTGTGGATTCTTGCGTTGATGTCAGAAACGCCTGAACATGCTGCCCAGCAGGAGCGCTATGATTATCAGGAATATTATGTTGTAGATCCCTATTCCGGTGAAAAGCAGCATCAGGACGAATATTACCCCCATCGTTCCCACATACACCAGCGGGTTCCATGCAAGCACCTTGCTGCCGTCTAGAGGATATATAGGCAGCATGTTGAAGAACGCGAGGTATATGCTTATGAATATGGTAAAGCCAAGCGCATCTGAGATGAAGCTGTTTGGTGCAGGGTTAAGATAGAATACTATAGCGATAGCTGCAGCAAACACGACGAAATTCGTCAGCGGTCCTGCGAGGGACACTATGCCATTCTCTCTTTTTGTAAAGCTATGCACGTATATCATAGTGGCGCCGGGAAGAGCCAGGAGGAAGCCGGCAGCGCTTGTTCCGAGAGCCCCGAGGACGCCTATCGGCCACATCTGGAATGCAGCAATGGCGCCGTAATGCTGGGCCACGAACTTGTGCATTAGCTCATGAAGGATGAAGCTAAGAGTCACCCCTATCGCCATTATCGGAAGCAGCGCAAGGAAGTTTGACCAGTATAAAGGAAAGTTCTTGAAAGCGGGGAATATCCCGCCGCTCTCGAACAATGCAAAAGATATGATGAGAGCCGCATCTGCCAGTATTATATCGCGGATCTCGCGGATAAGGTTTACGTTCTGACGAATCGCCACAAGTTCACCGATACTGCTTTGAATCGCAGGATATAAAAACAGTGCACTGTAAATATCTATTCGGCAGCTCTATCGTCTAGTGGTCAAGGATAGCGGGCTCTGAACCCGTTGACCCCAGTTCGAATCTGGGTAGAGCTATAAAAACCATCGCCGAAACCATACCCTATCTATATTCGATTTCTATTTATTAACTCGCTTTCAATAAATAAATGATTATATGGCGACAAAATTTCCTGGTATAAAAAACCATATTATAGTCTGCGGTTACGGAGTGGTTGGCCAGAAGATCGTTGACGTGATTATTGAAAAAAATATACCGTTTGTAGTCATAGACATAGACGAAAAAAGTATAGAGCATGCTAAGGAGCTTGGTTACAAAACAGTACTGGGTGACGCGACACTTTCGAAGGTTCTTAAGGATGCCTCAGTCGATACAGCTAAGGCTATAGCGGTTGCCATGGACAACGATGCGAAAAACCTTTTTACAGTATTAACTGCAAGGGATCTCAACAAGCACATATTCATAGCAACTAGAGCAAACGATGATTTCGTCAGGGAGAAGTTGGTGGAAGCGGGAGCTGATTACATAGTCATGCCGCAGAAATCCGCAAGCAAGGAGATAATAAAGGAGCTGACAAGGGAAAGCTAGGTATTGTCATGAAACCGCAGGAAGCTACGATTGACAATTCCGTGGATGTTGCTATCGGCTATCTTATCATAGTGGTCCTGCTTGCATCGTTTGTATCATTCGGAGTAATATACGGTGTTACGCACAATTTCTATACTTCGGGATACTATACCCTATCAGCTCTGTTTGATGCGACAGGCATAGATATGTCATCGATCCTTAGCGCAGACGTGCAGCAGTTTACGACTGCATTCTACCTCGTAGTAGGGATATCCGCTATTGATGGAATAATTAAGATAATGGTCATCGGTTTTGTTATCGCCGCTGTGGTGAATTTCTTCGCCGGAGTCGATATCAGGTCTAGACTGTTCGGCGCCGCAAAAGGTAGTTTGAAGAACCATATAATAGTCTGCGGGTATTCTAAGCTTGCGGAAAGGCTGTGCGGAGAGCTTCATGAAAAGAAAATACCGTTCATAGTGATAAACAGGTCGCAGCCGAAGGTAGATATGGTTAGGGATGCCGGATGGCTTGCGCTTAGGGAGGATTTCACACATGATTCCGCCTTCAAAAACGCAATGATAGAAAAAGCGAAAGCGGTTGTTTTCCTGACTGAAAATGATTATGAAAATTTACTCGGTGTTGTCACTGCCAGGCATATGAATAAGGACGTCATGATAATCTCAAGGGGAAAGGAGGATAATACAATACCGAAGATCAGAAGAGCAGGTGCAGGAATATGCATAGTTCCAGAGGTGATAGCTGGACTTGAGCTCGGCGACAGGATAGCCGCAAAGATGATATAAATGGACGGGATGAGAACAACGAGGTTTACGCTTTTCGGCATAGCATTGCTGCTTGTTGCGGTCTCGGTTTTGCTTACAGTCTATGCGGGAATAAACCCGATTATAGCGGTAATTTGGAACGTACTGTCCGCATTGTCGATAAACTACGAGATGCTGCCGCAGAATGCGACTGCAACCCCTTTGATACTTACGGCCACGGCGATAGACGCTTTCGTGTTTGCTCTGTTCGCTGTCGTACTTGCTACCATGTTTTTGGACTTTATACGGAGCTTTGATTTTAAGAGGAGGCTAGTCGCAAAGAAAATAAGAAAACTGAAGAACCATGTGATACTTGCACCTGACAATCCATTCGCACGAGCGCTTGCCAAAGAGCTTGATATATCCGGAATACCGCATGTAACTATATCTGAAAAAGAGGAGGAAGCGCACCGATTATACAGAATTAATGAGCTGGCTTTGGTGGGAGACCCTAAGGATGTCGAAGCCTATTTAAATGCCAATGTGGCTCAGGCGATGGCCGTGGTGGCTTGCGGTGAGGACGATACGGTCAATGCACTGATTTCAATAACTGCGAAGGACGTGTCACCAGGTATAAAGATTATAGCTAGGACTTCTTCAGTGGATGATCTTCCAAGGCTTGGAAAAGCGGGATGCTCCAGGATGATAATGCCCGAAGTCAGCGCGGGAGAAGAGCTTGGGAAAGAAATCGCTAGACATGTCATAGCAAGTTAAGCCGTTTAGGCTATCGCGCTGCTTACCCGATTCCCTGTTCCGGAATGCCGAGTCCGTATGGCACTAGCACTACTGCGTACCGCTCTTTGCTGCTGCTGCTTTAGCTTTTTCTACCCTTTCCTCCGCTTCTTTTATCAGGTCATCCAGAGCCCTATCCCTATCAACGAGTTCCGTAGAGAACCTGTTTATCTCGTGGTTGAGCAGAGTCATGTCATTCTTTGTTCTCCTGATCTCATCCTCCCTGTCCTTCGTTTCGTCTTCCATTTTCTTCATATCATCAAGATTCTTGCGCGCGATGGAAAGCCTCTCTTCCGATTTTTCAATCCTCTTCTGCAGCCTGCTGCGCAGCGACAGCATATTGGCCATTTCTTTCTGCAGCGCTGCTGCCTCTGCAGCATTTTCTCGCTGCCTGTCCTCGTTGTTTTTGATCTCTGAGTTTATTTCGTCGTATTGGCGTGCGGCATATGTTGATTGGTTAATCACATAACCGCGCTCTCGCATTGAATTTATCAGCAGTTCTGCTTTCTCCTTTTCGCTCTGCAGTTCCGCTGCCTGCTCTGCGACTAAGCGTTTTACGGTTTTGTTTTCATCGTCGCCGAAATCCATCCTTGCGTCATACGCCTCCTTGGACTTCTGCAAATTGCCATAAGCGAGCTCTGAAAACTCCTGATCTCCTTCTACAGCGCTCTTTCTGATTTTTACGACCTCTTCAGAGTGCTTGACCAATCCTCCTGCAGTATCTATGCTTGATATGACCTTCGGCTCTAGGTTAGATGATATATTTTTCAGGGCGTCAGATACCTTTTGACTTGCATCCTGCATGATAGTTGCGGTTGCCCTGTCATTAGCCTTAAGCTCTTCCGATTTTTCCTTCAGAGAATTCAAGAATTGTGTTTCAGCCTCCAAAGACCCTATTGGCTTGTCGAGATGGCTTGTGTCTATCGAGGATGTGAATTTCGTAAAATCATCATCTGCTTTCTTCGTTGCCATAGAAACCGCGTCTTTTGCATGCTGCGAGGTTATGGTTCCGGTGGTTTTTGCAGTTGCAACAGCTGCATCTGCATACTGCAGCTGTTGTTTTAGCTGTTTGACCATCTCAATGCGCTGAGTATCCTCCTTTGTTACCTTCTCTTTTAGATTCTCCAGCTGTTCCTGCAGAGAATCATATTTCGACTTTAACTCCTTGCGCCGCTCCTCTCTCTCGTCTCTCAGTCTGGTGTTTTCAGTTTCCAGCTCTTTCTTTAGCCCATCGAGCTCCTTTTTCCTTTCGTAATCCTCTTTGAACATATCGTCGAAATTGTTCTTCATCATAGCAATGCGCTGCATTCCGACAGGATCGTTTTGCGATACCCCCGCACGGCTAGCCATATAGTTGATTAGAGCAGCATCCTTTGCCTCTGCCTCCATCTGCCTTTGCCTTGCAAATTCTGTCTGTGCCCTGATATTCTCTTCCCACCATATCTGCGTATGCCTTCTAAACTCCTCTTCATTGGCTAGCTTAGACCTTACTTTCCCTTTTGAATCTACATACGTAGTATATTGCATCAATGGCATAGGTATGCCCGGGCCGTTATACGTTGGCTCCGGCTTTGGCGGCGTTTTTGGTTTGGATGCAAATGACTGTGCCTGCTGCCTGAACTGTGACAGGGCTGCGCCGGTAGGATCAGCGATGAGCAGCTGTCTTTCATACTCGTTTACGAGCTCTTTGTCGTTTTTCCGCTTTTCGCTCTCCGACCTTTTTAACAGGCCTGGTCTAGCGCCAGGAACCCCTGCTACACTAAGTCCAGATGCGACCCAGCTGAGCGGCGCCCCTATGAGAGGTACTGCTCTCATGTAATAACCGATCCCTTGCTGGTTCGCCCCGTGCCCATACACTTGCTGGCTTAGTTTCCATAACCTGAACTTCTCTTGAATGCTCAGGGGTCCGCGCTTTTGTGCCAATTGCTCAAGTTCCGCGCGCTTCTCATTCATTTTCATGTTTAAAGGCGAGGTGCCTGTGATGCGCGTCATCGCTTTTCTTGCAGCATTCGCGCCTACCGACATAGGTATCATACCAGTAGGCCCTGCCATCCTGTTATGCTGTGCTATTGCTCCAGCCAGCTTTGACTGCTGCTTTATTATTTGAAGTTTTGCTGACTGAAGCTGTGCCTTCTTCATCGCATATTTTGAATAAGCGCCAGTCACGCTGAATTTTTTCTTTGTAGACTTGCCCGCAGTCTTGAACATTGCACTCCCCGTACGTTTGAACTGGCTGGCTATTCTTCCTCTGACATTAGATGCGCCAAAACCCCTGCCGGCACCCTTGCTGCCTATGCTTCCGGTCATTCCGAATAGAGCACCTATGCCGAAGAGTGAGAAGATATCTGTTCCTCTTGTCAGGCCTGCGGCTGCGATTATAAGTATCATTATTATGACCAGCGGCGCGAGCTGGTAAATCTGGCTCTGTGTTATCGTCACAAGGGTTATCCATGCGATTATCGCTATTGCCACCATTTTGCCACCGATTTATCTTACTTGACTGCCCATATTATATAGCGCAGTCCTAGATATTTATTGCTTTGTGAGTTCAAAAACACTCTGCCATATACCAGGAAATGATCCTCTGCTAGCAGCCAATAGCAGAAACCTAAGAGCAGAGCGCAAGGCATGAATTAAAATAATTTTATACTCGCAAATTATATGTATATTTTTGTGATAAGATGGACGTGAATAAATCGCTTCAGTGGATAGGCCATGCCAGCTTCATTTACAGGAAGAACGGAATCAACATCTTTATAGATCCGTTTAACATATCTCCTTCGATAACGGCAAAGGCAGATCTTGTGCTGATAACGCATGCGCATTTCGACCACTGCAATCCGAATGAGATAAGGAAAATCAGCAAGCAAGGTACTAGGGTAATCGCTGCGCCGAACTGCTTCGATAATGAATCATTCAAGGATTTCGAGGTAATCAGAGCAGGAGAGAGCATAGACTTTAAAGGTATCAATATAAGTGCAGTGCCTGCATACAACGTGAAAAAAAACAGGCTGTCTTTCCATCCAAAGGAGAAAGGATGGGTAGGATACGTTCTTGAGGCAGGGGATGGGAAAGTATACCATGCTGGAGATACCGATTTCACGGATGAAATGAGCATGCTGAAAAATTTAGACATAGCGCTGATGCCGATGGGCGGTACATATGTTATGGATGTTGATGAGGTAATAGAGGCAGCCAAGGCGATGTCTCCGAAGACGGTTGTGCCAATGCATTATAAAGCGCTTCTCGGACTTGAGAAATCGATAGCTGCGGAGGAGAAACTTAAGGGAGCCGTATCCGAGGCAGTGATAATGAAGGAGATACAGGAGCCCGTGTACGGATTCAATAAATAAGCAGCTTATCGAGCGCTCTTACCGTTTCAAGTAGTTCGTGCGGCTGCATCTGGAACGGCCGCTTGTCCTTCTCCTTTAATCCTTCTGATACCTCAAAAGCTTTTTCCTTGCTTATCTTTAGGGCTTCGCGCGAATCATGTATTGCATTTCTTATTTTCTTTTTCTTGTGCTCCATTATAAGCGACAATAGTTCTATCTCCCTGCTGTTTATCTCCGCTGTCCTTGGTTTCAGGAAAATTATTGATGAATCAACCTTAGGCACGGGATAAAAGTTTCTTGACGATACATTCATCATAATGTTCATGTTGAAATTTAAGGCGGTGATTACGCTTAGCCTAGAATACTCTTTACTGCCGGGGCTTGCTGCCATGTGGTTCACGAATTCCTTCTGCAGGCAGAGCAAAGCGGGCATCTTCATCCTTATCAGGAACATTATTACCTTGCTCGATATGCTATACGGTATGTTTGATATAGTGATCTCGCATTCCCTGAATGAAGTCTCTGGCATATCAAGGAAATCGCTGTTGATCAATATGAGATTTTTGCTTTTGATTTCCGATCTTATTATAGGGAGAATGCTGCTATCCTTTTCGACCGCGATTACCTTCTTGGCCACTGCACAGAGTTTTTTCGTTAGTATTCCGAGACCAGGTCCTATCTCCAAGACAGTCTTTCCTGCGCCATAGAGGGATTCGCGCTCTGCTATCTCCGAGTTGACAAGGAAGTTTTGTCCCATTCTCTTTGAAGGACCAAGCGCTTTTGCTGTAGCTATATATTCGGCAGGCTTCTCCATGTTCAGTTTTATTGCATCAAAGTTTAATAGTGGTTGCGTTTGACGCAGAGAGTATGATAGAGCAGAACATGACAGTATGGTACAATATAGATACACGGTCAGATCTTATGCCCGGTTCAGGCTGCTTACCAAGATGCTCGACACATTTTTAAACCCCTTATGACAATACTGAAGGGATATCAGTTCGGTGTATAGATGGTTGTATCGGATCCGATGTATGCGATTGCGGCTTCTATCGCGTTTTTGGGCGGGCTGATAGCTACGGGCATTGCTCAGCAGGGCATTGGCGCTGTCGGGATGGGGGTTATAGCTGAGAAGCCAGAGAAATTCGGTCAGGTTCTTGTGTTCTTCGTCATACCAGAGACATTGTGGATAATCGGGTTTGTGCTTGGCATCATACTGCTATTACAGATTCTTTGATGCCCTGGTGGTGAGTGGGCAATGGGACTTGAGGAGATTATAGCGCAGGTCAATAAGGAAGCGGACTCCAAGGCGAAGGAGATACTGGAGCAGGCACAGGCGGACGCGCTTAAGATAATAGATAATGCAAAGGAAGAAGCTAGCCAGTTCCTAAAGGAACAGAAGGGAGTTACGGATAAGGATGCAGAGAGATTCGTTCTGCGCGAGACATCCAAGGCGGAAACTGAAGCAAAATCCGTTTACAGGGCTGCGGTTGGCGAGACGCTGGATTACTCCTTCCTGCTTCTTTCTACCGAACTCAAGGCATTCACGCTTACTGACGACTATACGAATCTCCTGAAAAAACTGGTAGGAATAGCTGTCAGTTATCTTGGGAGCGGATGCGTAATCAACGCCAGGAAGGAGGATATCAAAAGGATTGGATCCCAGCCATCAGCTACTATCAAAGAGCTTAAGGAGAAAACTGCCGGAGGGATAAAATGCGTTTCGGAAGACGGGAAAAAATCTGTTGATTTTACTTTAGAGAGCATAGTTGAGATGTTACGCGATAAGATATCCGCAGCTGTGCTCGAATATTCCGATAGTGGTGTTTGACGATGGATCTGACACATGCCGGATCATATGGCAGGCTCAAGGTCGTCAAAGAGAGATTTCTTAAAAACGATATTATAGACAAGCTTTCCGGTTCCGGTAAAGACGAATTCATAAAATTGCTTGGCAGTACAAGCTACAGAAAGGAGATAGATGAACTTTCCGGGCTCTATGAAATGCCGGACCTTGTCGAGGTGGTAATAAATGCCCACATGGCCGGGATGATAAAGATAGCAACGATAGGGCTCGCGCCGCTTTCGAAAGAGTTTATTGCGGCATACGTGAGTAAATGGGATATTGAAAACATAAAGACCGTGCTATCCTCAAAGGCGCTCGGCTATAGCGTTGAAAATACTGATGTGTTTCTCATTGTGCAGAGGAGCATGCCTGTCGGGATATTTTCCGGCATGATGGCAAGGGACGACTTCAGAAAGCTCATCGAGGAAAAAGATATCGAAGGAATTGCAAAGGCTCTGCTTAGATACGGGTACGGCACAGTGCTTCTGAAATACATAGATGACGCAAAAAATAAGGATGTCACGAAGATGATTGCAGCGCTTGATCTTTTCTACTTTACCAGGCTGCTGCAGTCCTACAAGCCATATGATAGCGCTAAAGACAGCATACTAAAATTCATCAGAGAATCTATCGACATAAAGAATATAACGACAGCGTTGAAAGCCAGGGATTACGGGCAGAAGGACATAAAAGAATTTATTATAAACGGCGGCACCTTGCAGGATGTCAGGATTGAGAAGTTCATTTCGGCAAAACCGGAAGATCTTGGCGCGCTGATGCCGTATGATGTTGGTGCAGCAATAGAGCTTTACAAGAGAAGCGGGACGATATCACATATAGAGATTGCATTGCGGATGGAACTATACAGGAAATATCTGAAGCAGTTCGAAAGCGCTCCCATATCGCTTGAGTTCGTACTCGCATTCATAATAAGATGCGAGATAGAGAGGGATGAGTTGAGATCGATATGGTTTGCCAAATATTACAACATAGGAAAGGAATCTGCCCAAGGCATGCAGATACTAACGTTCAGTGGAGGAAAATCCGGAATTATTTAGCAGCATGAAAGGGAAACCTATGGGAATATTATGGTAAGTATTGCATATGCATACAGTGATATGATGGAGTATTACTATGGTGCGGGAATGACGCCATTGGAAATAGTTTTTTCCATGCAGCAGATAAAATTATATTCTTCGCCTGCCAGTGGTGCTTATGAAATTTGAGCGGATTGCCGTGATAGCTGAACGGGAGCTTGCGCTTGGCTTCAAGCTCATAGGCGTAAATGACTCGTTCATAGCTGACGGCAACGAGGCCGTTAATCTGTTCATGAAGTTCATGGACTCTAAGACATATAACCTGATAATGGTATCAGAGAGCGTAAAGATGCATATGAGTTCAGCAGTGAAGCGCCTTGCTGATTCGTCCATGTTTCCTTTGGTCGTTTTCATACCATTGCCCGGAAAGGAAACGGGCGCTGAATCGATAGAAGTGCTTGCAAAAACCGTCTTGGGAGTAGATATAAAGGGATTGGTAAAATGAGCGGGACGATATTCCGTGTGTCAGGTCCGGTAGTCATAGCGACAGGGCTCGGAGACGCAAGGATGAACGATGTCGTTAAAGTTGGAGAGGAACAGCTTATCGGCGAGATAATAAAGATTGATGGCAGCAACATAGTCATACAGGTGTATGAGGATACGACAGGCCTGAAACCTGGAGAACCGGTCGAAAGCACCGGCAACCCTTTGTCTGTTACGCTTGGCCCTGGTTTAATAGGTTCTGTCTTTGATGGAATACAAAGGCCTCTTAGCGTAATCAAAGACACTGGGGGCGACTTCATAAAAAGAGGGATTAACGCAGATGCTATAAGCAGGAGCAAAAAATGGAAATTCGTCCCGAATGTGAAGATAGGACAAAAAGTCGGCAGCGGAGACATACTCGGAACTGTAGATGAGACGTCGCTTATACAGCATAAGGTCCTTGCCCCGATAGGGATCTCTGGAACGGTGGAGGATATAAAAGAAGGGGAATTCACCGTGGACGCTACGGTTGCTGTGATAAAGACGAAGAAAGGAAGTGAGAAGGTAAAGCTTGCGCAGAAATGGCCGGTCAGAGTACAGAGACCTGTGCTTCAGAAACTACCGCCGGAAATACCACTAATTACTGGTCAGAGGGTTATCGATTCCCTGTTCCCGGTCGCTAAGGGAGGAACAGCTGCGATCCCCGGGCCTTTCGGAAGCGGAAAATGTGTGAGCGGAGACACCTTGGTTATGCTTGGGAATGGCAGGATAGTTACCATGCTTGATATCTATAAGGAAGCGAAGGAGAAGGGGAGATGCATAGGATCTGGAGAGGAAGAGGTATATGATATAAGGAGTCTTAGCAATCCCAGAACCATATCATTTACAGGGGATAGTTTTGCCGCAACGGAGCCTAGAGTTTTTTATAAAGGAAGCAGCAATGGGATGGTCAGAGTAAGGACGCAGACAGGAAAGGAGGTAGAAGTAACGCCTGTTCATAAACTATTTGTTTTGAAGGACGGAGAGGTTAGGGAAACGGAGGCCAGATCTATCAATGTTGGGGATTACCTGATAACCCCGAAGAGAATAGAATTGAAGCTTGAAGATGCAAAAATAGATATAGTAGAACTGCTGGGTAACCATAACATATTCAGCGACGACGAGAGGGCAAACCGTCCTGTTAGGATCCTTATCAGAAAGTATGTTGCTGCAGGGAAACTGCCGAAAAACGCTCTGCGATATGCAAAGGCCGGCAGTAGAATCCCATTGAGGATCATTGGGCGCATAAGAGAGCTGGATGACAAGACATGCGAACCGGGACGCGTTTGCGGATTGCGCGGAAGATCGGTAATGTTCCCGCGGAGTATGACGGCAGAGCTCTCGGAGTTTATAGCATATGTCATTGCTGGAGGAAGCCTAAAACAGCGGGATCACTCTATAGTATTCAATACTACGGAAACAAAGCTACCAAATAGGTTTGCCAAGCTTTCGATGCAGCTGTTCGGACTCAAACCAGATATTTGCCGGAAGACATCCGGAAAAAATTCTCATTATATAGCACATATCAGCTCTGAAGTTTTATTTTATTATATGGTTGTATTAGGTATCCCATGCGATAAAAAAGCTAATGGCATTAGGATACCGGAGCATATACTAAAATCGAGTAACAGGTCTCTGGCAGCATTTTGCGGCGCATATATGGCATGCAATGGCAGAATGACGTCGGACAGAGACTCAGTAATGATATGTTCGAAAAGCCGTAGGATCATAGAGGAATTCAGCTTCGTTCTGCTGCGCTTTGGAATAGTCTCATCGATTGTGCGCGACAGACGGGATAGAATATGCAGGATACTGGTACCTTCCATTAGCCTCTGGAAAATGATGCGTGATCTTGATCTTGGACTAAACGGAAATTATAATTATAGATACCAGTTTCCATTTGGAAAACTATACATGCAGATCAGCTCTCGGAACGGGATGACAAAACCATTAAAATCCGATTCTGACCGCCATCAGGAGAAATTGCCCGGGCAGGCTGAACAGCTTAGAGACCTGTTTGATACTGTGTTCTTCGACAAAGTAACAAGTTTGAACGGCCATAAATGCGTAAGGGAGGTTTTTGACGTGGAAGTGCCGGATCAGCATAATTTTGTGGGAGGACATGGCCCGCTTTTATTGCATAATACTGTGGTACAACAGCAGTTTGCGCAGTGGTCCGATGCGGATATCATAATTTATACGGCAACGGGAGAAAGAGGAAATGAAGTGGCTGACTTGCTTAACACCCTTCCTAAACTGCACGATCCTAAAAGCGGGAAGCCGCTCATGGACAGAACCATAATAATAGCAAATACGTCCAACATGCCCGTGGCAGCAAGAGAAGCGAGCATTTACACAGGAATAACGATCGCAGAATATTACAGAGATATGGGTTATAGCGTCGCGCTGATGGCTGACAGCACATCAAGATGGGCTGAAGCCCTTAGGGAGATATCAGGAAGGCTGGAGGAGATGCCTGGCGAGGAAGGCTACCCCGCTTATCTTGGGAGGAAAATCGCAGAATTCTATGAACGGGCTGGCAGATCGGAGGTTCTTAACGGCTCGATAGGCTCCATCACAGTAATAGGAGCAGTTTCACCCCCGGGAGGAGATACATCGGAGCCGGTATCGCAGAGCACCCTGAGAGTAACCCGCGTCTTCTGGGCTCTTGACGCCGCGCTCGCGAATGCAAGGCATTTCCCCGCAATCAACTGGCTGAATAGCTATTCTCTGTACACTGAAGAACTTAACCGCTGGTATGGGGAAAATGTCGATAAGGAATGGGGTGTCCTTGTTTCTGAGGTAATGGCCACATTGCAGAAGGAAACCGAAATCAACGAGATAGTGCAGCTCGTCGGCTATGATGCGCTGCCTGAAAAGGAAAAGGTCGTTCTTGATATTGCCAAGGTAATACGTGAAGATTATTTGCAGCAGAGCGCCTATGACGAGGTAGATACGTTCTCGAGCATGAGAAAACAGTACTTGATGCTTAAGGCGATAAACCTCATGCAGCAATTCGAAAAGGCAGCAGTTGATAGAGGGGTTACCGTAGAGCAATTGCAGAAGATCGGTGCAAAACAGAAGCTAGCTAAGATGAAATATGTGAAAGAGGAGCAGATTGAAAGATATTTCAACGAGCTAAAGTCATCGCTTGAGGAAATAAACAGGCTTGACGCAGGCGCTGCGTAGGTATTGGTATGAGCGATATATACTATAAGACAGTAAACCAGGTCACCGGAATACTGCTCTTCGTTGAGGGCATAAAGGACGCTTCGTACAGCGAACTTGTGGATATAGAATTATCGGATGGAAGAGTCGTGACAGGGCAGGTGCTTGATACGAGAAACGGGCTCGCCATAGTACAGGCATTTGGCGATACGGGAGGAATGGACGTAAACAACACCAAGGTGAAATTCAGGGGAAGCAGCGCGAAAATGGCGGTCAGCACAGACATGCTTGGAAGAATATTTGACGGAACAGGGAAGCCGCGTGACGGCGGAAGCCCGATTTACAGCAATAACGAACTGGAGATAGTGGGTGAGGCAATAAACCCCTATTCCAGGGAAGAGCCATCGGAGTTCATCCAAACAGGGATATCGTGCATAGACGGCATGAATACACTGGTCAGAGGTCAGAAACTGCCTATCTTTTCAGGAGCCGGGCTTCCACACAACAAGATTGCCGCGCAGATCGCAAGGCAGGCTAAGATACTAGGAAATAACGAGGAGTTTGCCGTGGTGTTTGGAGGCATTGGGATAAACAGCGAGGAAGTAAATTTTTTCAAGAGGGAGTTTGAGGAGAGTGGCGCTCTCAATAGGTCTGTTATGTTCCTAAACCTTTCATCCGATCCATCAATGGAGAGGATAATATTGCCGCGCCTTGCGCTTACCGCCGCAGAATATCTTGCTTACAGCGAAAACATGCATGTTCTAGTTATATTGACCGATATGACTAATTATGCAGAGGCTTTGCGTGAGATATCATCCGCTAGAGAGGAGGTGCCCGGAAGGAGGGGATACCCGGGATATCTGTATACCGACCTTGCGACGATATACGAGCGCGCTGGGAGGATAGAGGGAAGGCGCGGGTCCATAACCCAGATACCTATACTTACTATGCCTGGAGACGATATAACACATCCGATACCTGATCTCACCGGGTACATAACAGAAGGGCAGATAGTGCTGAGCAGGGATCTGCAGCGAAAGGGGATTTATCCTAATGTTGATGTGCTGCTATCCTTGTCTAGACTGATGAATCACGGGATAGGCGCGAAAAAGACAAGAGAGGACCACAGAAGCGTTGCGGACCAGCTGTTTTCCTCATATGCACATGGAAAAGACCTGAGGAGCCTAACAGAGATAGTGGGCGAGGAGGCGTTGAATGCTTCCGACAGGAAATACCTGCAGTTTGCCGACCTGTTTGAGTCAAAGTTCGTCAACCAGGGTTACAACGAAGACAGGAGCATAGATGAGACGCTGGCGCTGGGATGGGATCTTTTCTCCGCTCTCGATAAGGAGAACATGAAGAGGATAAAGGAGGAGTTTGTCGGCAAATATGGCAAATGGCCCAAGTCCGTGGGTGAGATCTGATGCGCTCAAACAACATAAACAACATAAAAACAACAAGGCTGGAGCTGATAAGGACAAAGGCAAGGATAGAGGTCGCATCGAAAGGCCTTGAGTTGCTCAAAATGAAAAGGGCTGCTCTAGTTCTGGAGTTCTTTGAGCTTGCGAGGTTGATCGAGAAGCTTAGGGAAGACATAAGGAAAAATGTATCTGACGCTATGGACAGCGAAAAGATAGCGGAGATATATGCAGGAAGAATATCTCTAGAGAGGATAGCTGCAGAGCAGAGCGGAATCCTTGTCGGAGTCGAGGTAAAGAACGTGATGGGTGTAAAGATACCGGATGTCAAGATGGAGAGGCGCAGCGCCGGAGCAACTAGCTATGAGCTCATATCCGTCCCTGCTGCCGTGGATGATGCCAGAAGAAATTTCGTATCGCTGCTTAACGTGCTGGTGCTCGTAGCAGAAAGGGAGAGCTCGTTGAGAAGGCTGCTCTACGAGATAAGCAAGCTAAACAGGAGATCGAATGCTGTTGAGAATGTTGTTATCCCTGAGATGAAGGGAAAAACCGCTTATATAAAACAGAGGCTGGACGATATGGAGCGGGATCAGATAGTCTCGCTGAAGTTCATAAAAGGAAAGATAGGAGGCATATGATTTATATGGGATATGTAACTGGATATGACGATAAAGGCAAGGAAGCGGGGCTCGCCGCGTTGAGGAGAGCGAGGATGCTGCTCGGTCTTGCGAAGATAGCGGCAATCGTACTGTTTGCCGCGCTCGCGATAAAGCTCTATGGTTTATAGCATGGCAAACGATATCGAGGTTCTGGAGAAAATAAAAGAGGCGGAAGCGAGGGCTGAGCGTCGAAAGCAAGAAGCGCAGGCGGAGGCATCGAAGATAATAGAGGCGGCCAAAAATGATATTCCGAAAATCCGCTCCAGGGCGATCGCAGACGCAGAAGCATACAGGAATGCAGTTATGGAAGGAGCGAAGAAGGATGCAGCGGAGGCAAGAACCGCATTGCTGGGAAAATGGGCCGCAAAAGCGAAGAAGCTGAGGAAGCCGGATGGTAAGACCATGATGCTAATATTCAGGAAAGCCCTTAAGGAGAAATTCGACGTTTGATGTTGATGGTGTTTTGTGATGCTCAAGCCGGAAACTATAACCAGGATAAGGATTATCGCGCACAAGGACTACTATGATGCGCTTGTCTCTGCTCTGCAAGATGCAGGGGTCATGCAGATAGAACCGGTATCAGGAGCGCATGCAGGATCGCTGGGGCAGGGTATGGAAACTGATCATGCAAGGCTTGATGCCTGCGCTCAGAGGTTTAGGAGTCTCGAGAGCATGCTGCTCCCGGTATCTTCTGGCAAGAGGTTTTCATTTGAAAGCACAGATGAACTGTTCGAGAAATCAGATGGTATAAAGATAGATGGGAGGGTCATCCAGATAAGAAAGGATCTAGAAAAGCTCTCGGCAGAAACCCAGTATACCGCACTTACCATCGCGCTCCTGGAACGCATTGATGATTTCACTGGCAATATGTCGGTACTGAACAGCAGAAACGTATCCTCTTTCGTAATATACGGGAAGGAGCGCGTGAAGGCAGAGGGAATGCTGGGATCGTCTATAAAGAACACGGTCATAGTGCCTCTAAAGCAGTCCGCCATCGTAAGCATCGCCAAAGAGCGCACAAATGCGCTGGGTTCGGTTCTTGAAGGCATCGATGTGAAGATAGAAGCGGTTCCGGAACTTGAAGGAAGCGTTATCAGGAACATAAGAAACGAAAAGAAAAAGTTGGATCAGCTTGCAAGCAGGAACAAGGCACTGATGGTGGAGCTGGAGCATATATCGAGAGAGTATTATCCTATAGTATCTGCAATACGTGAGCAGCTTGACATAGAAATGGACAAGATAGAAGCATCAGCCAAGTTCGGCTCTACAGAAGCGACGGTAGCGGTAGAGGGCTGGACTCCGGTAAAAGATATAAAAAAGATAGAGGATATGGCCGGGAGCGTTACCAAAGGAAGATACCTGCTCCAGCACATAAAGACAGACGAACCCGCGCCGACGAAGATGCATAACCCCAAAGGGTTTAGGCTTTTTGAGGCATTCATAAAGTTCTATTCATTGCCGAAAAGCACTGAGCTCGACCCGACTGTCATATTCGCGCTCGTGTTTCCCCTGTTCTTTGGTTTGATGGTCGGCGATGCGGGCTATGGCGCGGTCATGCTGCTTGGCGCGCTCTGGCTGCTGTACCGATCAAGCCACATACCGAAGAAGAGCCATCTTCCGAAAGGGATTGCCAGATTTGTTACCAACATAGTAAGCCCTGACGGCTTGAAAGTACTGGCAAAATCATTGATACCTGGTTCGCTCGTAGCGATGGCATTCGGGATCATTTTTAACGAGTATTTCGGGTTCCATCTATGGTACAGCACCCCGTTTAGCATAGAGCAGAACCTATCGCAGCTTATTGTGCTCTCTGGATGGATCGGTGTGTCCATGGTGGCATTCGGGTTCCTGATAAGCATATTCAACAATATCATGAATGGAAATATGAAGCATGCTGCAGCAAAGGCAGGATGGCTGCTTGCCATGGCCGGGCTTGTGATGTTCGGGCTTTCGGTGCTTCACAGGGCTGATCTTGGTATTGGAAACAGCTACTCCGTGCTTTCGTATTTGCTTATCGGGGCCGGGCTGGCGCTGATAGCGGTCTTTGAGGGCGCTATCGCACTGATGGAGCTGCCTTCTCTTATAAGCCACATACTCTCTTATACCAGGCTTATCGGGATACTCCTGGCTTCGGTTATACTTGCAGAGGTCATAGACTTCATCTTCGTGGCGGGAATTGAAAAATCCCTGCTGTTCGGGATAGTTGGAATTGCTGTGCTGCTGTTCGGACAGCTGTTTAACATAATAGTCGCGCTCTTCGAGCCCGGGATACAGGGAGCCAGGCTCTTCTACGTCGAGTTCTTTTCCAAATTCTATGAAGGCAACGGGAACGAATTCAGGCCATTTGCGAACAGCAGGAAGAGGACAGTTCCGCGACTTAGCGGCAAATCATAATCTTGAATATGAATATGTGGATATGCGCCATTACGGAGGCGTATAGTTAGACGCCCATATGCCGCTGTATGAGTAATTGTAGATATGGCCGGAAAGCCCGGATCCGCTGTAGTCCTGCGTGTTGCCGTTTAGCGGATACCATGCAGCAAGGTTCTTCAAGTCTATCGGATCCCCGCCGACTCCTTCTATGTATAGCATCTGTATCTCGCTTTGCGAAAGTGACGTATTGTAAATCTGTATGTTTGCTATCAAGCCGTTGAAGTTGCTGTCCCATGTGCCTATGCTCCCGTTCCCGAGGTGCAGGCATCCTATGTAACCGGATAATGGGGGAAGTAGCTTTCCATCCATATACACAGAGCCTATCCCGTTCGAAAGCTCCATCGCCGTCTGCAGCCATACTTCTTTGAAATTTCCGAGAAAGAATATCTGGTTTCTAGAAGTATAATTCCTTATCTCATACCTTATTATGGAATCATTGTATTCAAGGTTCAGGGTGTCGTTCTCCGGAGAGCCGTTGACCAATGCATATACTCCGCCGAGAGACTTAAGGCTTGGGACTGCCCTGACACCAGTAAGCCACGAGTTGTATGTCACAGAGGATGTAGTGCCATTAGGTCCCATGCCAAGATCATATGACCATCCCATCATTGTCACATTGCACAGGAGCTTATCCGGGAAAGGGGGAGATATTCCTATACACGTTCCTTTTTGCGCGCAGTTATTCGACCATTTGCCCCCCGGCCTGAAATACGCCGTAAATTCCGGAAGCTCGCTGTTGCACACGCCCTGGAGCACGCTGCTACTAGAAGTTACGCCCCTTATGACCTGGCAACTTCCTGGAAACGCCCTTGGCCCTGTCAGGCTTGTGCCGAATATGCCGAATTCATACAGCGCAAGCAGCATGATTCCTATTATAAGCAGCATCCAGAAATAGGTCATTATATACTCCATTGCGCTTTGAGCCTTGAAACCGAATCCTGCCTGCTTTATTGCCAATGGATCATCTGGAGGAGTACCGCTAATTCTATGATATGAATGGCTATTTAAAAAGATAGGTTTCTTATACGTGTGGGTGCTCTCCACAGGGAGCATATTTGGTGATAATTTGGGTAAAGGAAGAGTATTCAGTCTATATGATGTGGAGCAGTTCCTCCGCGAAGCAGGGGCTAAAAAGATAAACGAGAAGGCTCTGGTAAGCTTGGAGCAGGAACTGGAAGAAACAGCGGCGCGGCTCATCGACGAAGCGCAGATGTACGCAAGCTATGCGGGAAGAAACCTGCTGATAAACAAGGCAGATGTCAGTCTAGCGAGCAGACCCTCTTCATCTTCATCTCATACATGGAATAGGAAGCCGGCGCTTGCGACAGCGATATCGAGAAGGAAAGCGGCTATCATGAGGCGCGCGGCGCGGGCCGCATACGTAAAGCCAAGGCAAGGTGCAGTAATAAACTATGATAAGGAAAAGGATATCCTCTGCTGAGCGTTCGGAAACGGGTTAGAGCAGGTGCATCCAGTGCATAGAGAATGCTAGCAGAACGAAGAGCGCTTCTGTAATCCACATGTAAAGCGATACCTCCCATTCCTTTGCCCTCTTCAGGTTCATGAAAAGGTGGCACCAACTGTATATCTTTTTCCCGTATGGAGGCGCCATTGTCCCATCCTTCTGCAGCTTTCCTAAATCCGTCACCTTAAACCTTTTCCTGAGGTGGAGCACGAACTCTATTATATACGGCAGGAATAGCACTATACCGAAGGCTTCCATATTGCCTACGACTATCGCAGCCACAAATGCAGCGCTCATTCCAAAATAGAGGCTGTCGCCGGGGAGTATTTTCGCGGGGAAGAAAGTGAATATCGCAAACGCAGCCAGCGCAGCCACCATTACCCCGGATATCAGCGCACCTAATTCGCTGCCATAGAGCAGGCTGTAAAGCAGGAGCCCCAGGAATATCACGAGACCGCTGCCAGTGGCTATCCCGTCAAATCCCCCGACCAGGTTGAATGCATTCGTAACGAAAATAACTGCAAGAGGGAGGATAAGCAGAGGGTAGAAAAGCCCGAAGTTGACAGGCCCTACTATGGGCAGGTTTATGGTAGAGATTCCTGCATTTATTGCAATAAGCGGTATCGCTCCGAACAGGGCGAAGAGCGGCTTCTGCCACTGTTTCAAACCCTTCCTTATATCCATCATATCTGTCGTCTTTACTGCTACTTTCTTGACGTTGAGATCGTCAAGGAAACCCGCTATTGTCTCAAGCACCACTGCGAGGGTTACCGCAAAGAGCACCGTAAGCGACGCGGTCGGTATATAAAGATTAAAGCTTGCTCCTGATGCATATGCCAGTATACCGATAACAAATCCGCATGCGACTGCGAACCCGCCGCTTGCTGTTATAATCGGTTTCCCTTTTTTGTTGTTGTCATAAGAGACAATTCCGGATTCAAAGAAATATGATTTTACAAAGTACACGGAAAGTATCGTTACGACGAATGATACCAGAGCCGGGACTATTATAGTAAGATATGTTGTATATGCCATGCCAATCCATTGCCTTTCCTGTTTTATCTGCCTTATTAAAGGAATCGCATATTATAAATATACTGTCTGAAGCAATTCTATCGCGCTCCCCTAGTATAACTTGGATAGAACGCGGGCTTGCGGAGCCTGTGATCCGGGTTCAAATCCCGGGGGGAGCGATCCATTCTGGAACATTTTGTCGTCGAGATGCAGTTTTCAGTAAAAGTTCTGTCATCGAAAAATATTGGGTTATGTTCTCCATTTTTTCACTTTATTGAAAGAAGTAAAACATGAATCGGAGTGAAATGTCATTTATCATCCGTGTGTAGCAACATCCATTTCCAAGTTGGAATCACCCTTATCAATTTCCCCCTAATCTTTATCTCACGTTCCTCATCGAATGTCAGTATCACCAACTTGTCGCAACGCAGATTAACGGATGCTCTTATAAGCGCCTCTGTTTCTCTCGTGTACGTTTCCTGCTCCTTAATGGAATAACTAACCTGTATTAACTCCTTTACTGTGTCTTTCTCTTCAATAACAAAATCGACCTCATTAGCCTGCGTTGCATAATAAGATATCCGTTTCTTCCTTCTAAGCAACTCTACAAATACTTGATTCTCCAATTTCTTCGAAAAGTCCACGCTTGCAATTTCGAGCAATCCAGAATCTGAAACATATAATTTCTGCTTTGTATTTCTTTCCTTGGGTTTTTTCGAATAGCGTTGGAGTAAGAAAAAAAGAAAAACGCTTTGCGCATATGTCAAATAATTCAATGTAGTCTGCGAGGAAACTTTCAAGCCTTGCTCTGAAAACCATTCTGCAAGTTTCGCTGCTGATATAACCCTACAGGATGAGCCTAACATGCTGTTTATGGCAGCCTTTAAGATTGCAGTTTTTCTTATTTTGTATTTGTCTATGATATCCTTTTGCAGCACGGTTTCATACAACTCTCTTAGGATAATTGCTTTCTCATCGTCAGTATCAGATGCAACGGCAAGAGGATATCCCCCGAAATTTATAAAGTCGCTAAAGTATCTGAGAAGTTTACCAGCGGCGGGTGCATCTAAGTATTTTCGGTAATCTAGATTTTTAGCGGAGCAGTATTCCTTGAATGAAAAAGGCAGCACCAGCAGGTTCATTGCCCTGCCTCTTAGCTCTTGAGGCAGATTACTTGTGGATAGCTCTGACGTTGAACCAGAGATTATAATATGATAGCGATGCTCGTCAAACAGGGTACGTAGCCAACGCCCCCAGCTCGGGAAGTTTTGTATCTCATCTATAAACAAGTACATGTCCTTGTCTGGCTCAGGATTGTAGATCTTGAATATTGACTTCTCTATCTCATCAAGGTCATCAGGTTTTATGCCTTCAAAGTCTATGTCCTCTCCGTTTATGAATATCTTGTTGTTATCAGGAAGATCTAGGGCATTCTTCTGCTGCAGCATCAGATAGGTCTTGCCTGCCCTTCGAGGTCCGATTATGGCGCTTATAAAGTTACCTTTTATCGAAGGCACCTGCCTGGCAATCATGTTCAGTTTTTTACCGTAGTTCCTGTACCGCATTATGGCGTTATCTATGTTCATATGTCAAATATTGCACCGAAAGGTATTTAATATTATCTATTAGTAGTTGACTATTAAATAATAATAATCAAATAGCACTTTATTAGATAAAACAGCCTTTTTACTAAATCTATACTCTAGCTATAATTTAGTAATGACGAACGTCGATGGACCACGTGTCGGCTACATTATATCCGATAATGCAGCACTCTACAATAATCCATTTTATCTTTTTGAGAGCGATAGGCTGCTCCGCAACTTAAGCGCCGAGGATGTCAGCAAGACCTTCGAGAAGCACATAGATCCGGAAAACTCTTTGGTGTTCATCACATTGCCCGAAACGCAATGAGTTTAAATCCCTGTGCCTTATTCTCTATCATGGAAGCAGCCTTGGTAATGCTCAAGAGACAGCATGGAATCAATGATGTCTACATATACAGGGATGTCGGCAGGATGCAGTGCCTATTCTCGGACATTTTCATAGGGTTCGACAGGCTAGAATGCGTCAGGCGGATGTTCGGCAAGGAAACGTTACCGATACTGACAAACCTTGATGTCAGGATATTTGACGGAGAAGGCTACATGTGGGTTGATCCGGACCATGCGGCGCTGATGGTGAACCGGCATTATCTGGAAAACGGGTCAAAGAGAGATATCTATCTTGACGCGATACATGAGCTTGTCCATGTAAGACAGCTTCTTGAAGGAAAACAGCTATTCGATGAGCGCTACAAGTACGTAAACCGCCCAACAGAGATAGAGGCGTATAAAATAGCCGTAAAGGAGGGCAGGCGCATAGGGATGAACAAAGAGGAGCTTGAGGAATACTTAAAAGTAGACTGGATCAGCAAAGAGGAGCTTGAAAGGCTGTGTATCAATGTAGGGCTGGAAAAGCAGATCCGGAAGAAGCCAACAAAGAAAAAGAAGATTAAAATGCAGAAGAAAAAGAAGGTAAAATAAAATCAAGAGATGCAGAAGGAAAATAGGAGACAAGTAGAGGATAAGTAAAGGATAACTTGATAAAAGGATAGAGGTTAGAAAATGACCGGATTTAAGAAAGTGACAGATTTTGCTTGGGAGGTAGCCAGAGATAAAGAGAGCGGGATGAATGCTCCCATAAGGCTATACGCGAATGAAGCAATAAAAGACATGGTTGAAAGAGACAGGACATTGGGGCAGGCGATGAACGCAGCAAAACTCCCTTCAATAGTCGGTCCTATGCTCTTAATGCCTGATGCACATGAAGGGTATTCTTTCCCAATAGGAGGAGTGGCCGCATTCGATGCAGATAAAGGGATAGTATCACCCGGTGCTGTCGGTTACGACATAAACTGCTCAGTCAGGGTTATAAAGACAGACTTGACGGAAAAAGATTTGCGGCCAAAGCTGCCGGAACTGATGGACAGGATGTTCAAGAACGTCCCGAGCGGAGTGGGCAGCAAGAATAACCTGGGCTTCACGATCAAGGATCTTGACAGGATCGCTGCAGAAGGAGTGGATTACATAGTGAGGAAGGGATTCGGAATGATGGAAGATGCAGAACTGATGGAGGAGAAAGGCTGCATGGCCGGAGCCGATCCCGCGAAAGTGAGCGACTTCGCGAAGAAGAGAGGGATGCAGCAGCTCGGCACCATGGGAGCAGGTAACCACTTCGCAGAGGTGCAGAAAATAGACAAGATTCTTGACAGAGGTATTGCAAAAGCTTACGGGCTTGAAGAGGGAAATGTCGTGATAATGCTGCACAGCGGCTCGCGCGGCTATGGCCACCAGGTATGCAGTGATTACTTGAGAGTATGCAGTGACTGGCAGCGGAAGCGCGGAATAAAAATGTCTGACCCGGGGCTAGTCTACGCCGAAACAGGCAGCAAGGAAGCAGATGATTATCTGGCTGCGATGCGCGCGGCGGTCAACTTCGCGTTCTGCAACCATGAGATAATGACGCACTTCATAAGGAAGAGCTTTGAGGAAACGTTCCACAAAAGCGCAGATGCTCTCGGCATGGACCTGCTTTATCACTTGTCGCATAATATTGTGAAGCTCGAAGAGCATAATGCTGATGGAAAGAGGGTTAAGGTCTATGTCCATAGGAAGGGGGCGACGAGGGCGTTCGGGCCTGGCAGCAGGGATGTTCCGAGCGTTTACAGGAATGCCGGACAGCCGGTATTGATACCCGGGAGCATGGGAACTGCAAGCTACATACTTGCTGGAAGAAAAGAGAGCATGACTGAAACATTCGGCTCCTCGTGCCATGGAGCGGGTAGGGTGATGTCAAGGCACCAGGCGCTGAGGGATTTCACATCGGAAAAGACGCTTGGCATTATGGAGAGCAAGAACATACAGCTCAGGGTGCGCAGCAAGAAGCTTGTAAGCGAGGAGGCTGAATGGGCCTATAAGGATGTGGATGAGGTCGTCAAGAGCATAGAAGGCGCAAAGATATCTACCGCTGTGGCAAGGCTGGTGCCGATGGGAGTTGCAAAGGGATGAGGTATTTTGTATGATTAGGGCGAAGGGACTGGTCAGGTTAGGAAATACAAAACATAAGGGGAAAGGAGTATTCGCTAAGATTGATATAAAGAAGGGCACAGCTATATTGGAATTCGCCGGCAAAGTTGTAGACAGGAAGTGGCTCGAGGAAAAGAACAGCTTGCGCATAGAAAACCATTCCATGCAGATAGGCCCTAATAAGTTCTTTGGACCTTCAAAAAAGATTGATGATTACATAAATCATTCCTGCAACCCGAACTGCTACGTAGAAATAAAAGGCCGGAGAGTGATGCTTGTCTCATTGAGAAACCTGAAACAGGGCGAGGAACTCAATTGGGACTATTCGACGACAATATGGCATGATGGGTGGACAATGCGCTGCCATTGCGGCAGCAAAAACTGCCGGCACATTATAGGCAACTTCAGCTATCTGCCGGAAAAGACGAAGAAGAAATATATCAGGCTCGGAATGGTACCGAAGTACGCGCAGAGACCTTGAGAAGCAGTACCGTTGAGCATTGGTATTTACGGAGACATGGGCCGAACCGCCATTATACCCGGAAACCGAGGGACCGCGAACTACACCAATATTACGCTGTATTATAGCAGACCTTGAAAGCCTTACAACTTAACCTCGCCACTTTTGGTAGCGCAGTCTATAACCTCTTTCTCTAAACCGATTCGCCAAACCGGCTTTTACCGGCATATATTGAGGTTTTTACCTCTCAAGCAAACCCAGGTAAAATGAGTTGCCTTCAATATAATATTTAAAGGCTGTCCAGAACCTCTTCGATTGCGTCAATCGTTTCAGGCTTCTGGTGCTTTCTCAGCTCTACGACCTGCTTCTTTGCCTTCCTGAGCAGATGAGCTGGAACATTAGGCTGTGTGTTGTTTTTATGCGCGATCGCTTCGCGGTCGGTAGGCATGCCAACCACCATCGGAGCGACATCACGAAGTACGCTGCCGGCAAGCAGGACGAAACGCCAGCCATAGCCGGCGGCGTAGTCGTCCGAAAGGACGTAGAACGACAGCGGCTGTTCTCCAGGCCTAACACAAACCTCCTGTTCTACTGAGAGCTTTTCCTCCTTTCCAATTTCCCTCTCTCTCAGCTCGCCTTTTTTGTCAATTGTGAATATTCCGCCCTCTTCCATGTCCTGTCCAGCAAGCCAGAACCACTTTCCTTTCAGGAAGTTCTTAAGCTTCTCGTCCTTCATTAGAAGAAGTAGAATTGCCTGGCGAGTCAATGGCCGCAGGTTTGCATCATCCAAGAGCTTCATCGATTTAAGATAACTCGCTCCGTTTGAAGGTTCCAGTACATACAATATGGCACCAGTATCTCCTACTACGGGTTTAAAGCCGCCGTATCTTGTCTCTGATGCTTGTGGAGCCATCTTCGTAATATTTCTTGTCATTTAATCACAGTAATAAGCAACGTAATTTCAAATATATAAACACAGTGTTAAGTAAAATTTTGGAGGAATGTTTGTGGTTTTGTAAAGTTGCGGGATGTTGGGTCGCTTTCCAAAATAGTCGTTCGGTAATGTCGGTGAAAACGGATAGTATTCTTGGAAAAGGCAGAGTGAGGAAGTTGTGTCACTCCACTGGGCTGCAATAATCTAACATTACGATTTATGCATTACCCTGTGCGGCTTTGGCGGCACAGTGAAGAGCGATAGTTTTACGATATGCCTTCTTACTGTTGCGTAGTATATCGCAAGAACGACCCCTATTGGGATCGCACCGATTATTATCGTGAAGGACGGTCCAACCAGCACATACAGTATTCCTGCAAGCAGCGGACCGACGGCCCAGCCGATTTCGCTAGTCAGGTCTACTATACCGGATACCAGTCCATCCTGGTTATGGTTCCTATCAAGATGGTGCATCCATACCCATAATGGGATGGAGGCTATTTCGTTGCCGGTTGAAGATAGCACAGCGAACAGTATGAACAGGATGCCGAAGTTGGTGCCCAACAGGAATCCTGAAATGGCGAATACTACCAAACCGATGAAGACTAGTCCCTTGAGGGATTTGTTCTTCACTTTCTTTGCCAGATACGAGCCTACGACTATTGATGTGAAGTCGAATGTCGCCAGACCCGCGGTCAGCAGGGTCCCGTTGTAAAGCGCCGATGCAATTATAAGCGGGAGGACGAACCATACTATCCCGTAGAAGATGCCGGATACGCACTCGAGCAGCATGAGCAGGGTGCTTGCAGGCGTGAGCCGTTTTATCGCAGACGATATGTTCGCTAAAAGATAGCTTCTCTGCTTGTGGGTGTTCATATGGGGAGAGGTCTTCCGTGTTATTATTTTCCTGTCTTTCGGAGCCAGGAAGATTGATACCATCGCTATAACCAACGCACCACCGAGCAGCAGCGCGAGGACCGGACCCGGCGCGTTTACCGTGAAAGCAAGGAGCATGGTGCCTGCTACTATTCCGATAGCGCCGAACACGTGGAGGTAGGAGAAGAACTTAATTGAATTACTCTTGGAAGCATGAGACAGTACGTAAGCAGTGCCGCCTGGAGTGTAGAACAGCCATCCGAAATCGACGAGGAAGATGCTTAATATCAGGGTATAGATGTTTATGCCGTAGAAATACAGCATGACTCCTATTATCGCTCCCAGCGTGCCAACCATCAGCATCGTTTTATAGCCGAACCTGTCGAGCAGTTTCCCTGCAGGAATATCGAGGATTATCTGGAGGGATGTGGAAACGAACATTATTGCCCCTACAACCCAAATTGGCATGACCCTCGCTCCGAGGACTGGCAGTAAAGTGTACTGGAGCCCGGCGCCCAGCTTGAAGAATACCAAAAAGAGCCAGAAGAAGAGATACTTCGAAACTACGGATATTCTTCTAGCCGGTGTTGATGCCATGCAACTCTATATGCAAACAAGCTTTAAGCTTACTTCTCCATGCCTGGTCCTGTGACTATTATAGTTTCGGCAACGCTCTTTACCCTGTCGTACTTCACGCTGTTCTTCTGCAGCATTCCTGCCGTCTTGGTGGTCCTTACAAGCTCCTCCATCTTGGTAAGAAGCAGGTTTGCGACTCTTTTTTCCTCAAGATCTACAATAACTTCCTCCACCATCCCGACCACCTGACCGGTATTGGTTATTATCTTCTTCCCATATAGCTCCGACACCATTATTGTCATAATATCGCCTTATCTTATGCACAATATCCTTTTCGATGCGAATATTCTTATAACATGCTCCTTGATCTCGGAAGCGAAGGAGGTTTTGCCGTTCCTCATTTCCGACAGCTCCTCATCACAAAAAAGCATTGTGCTGTTATCAATCAGGTACTGCAGGTAATCGTCAGTCAGATGGTAGCCTTTTGCCGCACATGCGGCACATGAATATATAGGAAGCACGGAAATTGCTGCCGTGTCTCTTTTCATCACTTCGTTCCGCCCGCATGATGGGCATGGCTTCTTAAGTTTTATCTCCTCGAATTCCTTTTCTCCAGTTACTGCTATTCTCTCCTCCATAATGAATTGGTTAAGCAGTTCTTGTATGCTACGGCCGCTTTTGCCCTGAGGGCCTCTGAAACGCTTTTGCCTTATAATCCCTCCTTCCTCATTGAAAACTGACTCTATGATAGAGAGACCGACCCGTTCCCACTGTACGGTTTTCCTGCCGCTTTTGCTGAAAAACTCGAGCTGCACTCTCCCGTCGGTGCTTATCCCGACGGTACCGGATGCGTCCCAAACATTGCTGCTGTCATCGGCGGGCAATCAGTCACCGAACTTCAATCTGTAAGTGTCTATGTCTTCCTCCGTTACGATGCTCCTTCCCTCCTTCTTCGCTTTCTTTACCGCGTGCTTAGCTATCATGGCGGCTTTTTTCTCCAGTATTTTTGCGATTGCAGCGGCAGCCTCGCTGCTCATTCTTATGTCGGAATGGCTCTTAGCCATCTTCCTGACAAGAGCATTTGATATCTTCATGCAACCACAGAGACTGCAGGATCAGCACTCAAGATCATCGTCATAGCGGAAAGCTCAGCGTAGTGCATTGTCATCACGATAGATTATATCATTCGAAACAATAAAAAGCTATCCATCATGAGAGCGCTCGATACGGTATGGCGGTGCAGCGGGGCTCTTTTTACACTGGTTCTTTCTGCACTAGTTATTTCTGCACTAGTTCTTTCTGCACTAGTTATTTCTGCACTAGTTATTTCTGCACTAGTATTACGGAGCCGATGCTATCAGTATCCCGCACGAGCCCGTGTATGTCGCAGCCGTATTGTATATGCTCTTTATGTTCAGGTAGGAAAGGCCCTGCCATAACCCTATTGTGCCGTTTGCTATTACGGTGTTTGCAGTGACGTTTATCGTTATAAAGAGGGCGGGTCCGGAAGGCACGCCTGTCGAATAGGTGCTGTAGACTGCGTTGTATATCGCACTGCTGTTCGTCATGCTGAATGTCATCTTATAAGGCGTAACCGCTGTAACGTTCTGGTAAGTCGCTGCGCCTGTTGGAGACATGGCGAATTTCCCGTAATACGTGTTGTTATACTGCAATGATGTGCAGTTCCCAGAATTGCCGTACATTTTCGTAAGGTTAGTCGCCAGAGGATACCAGTGGTTTCTTTCCAGGGCTGAAATAGCTATATCGTAATCCGTTGCCGCCTGGGACACTGTAGTCGTCGTAGTGGATGCTATAGTAGTTGTCGGAAGGGCAGGAGCGTTGCCGGTTTGCGATGCAGAAAGCGGGCTTATCGACGTCTGGGCATAGCTTATTCTGGATGAATCAGGAAGCAGCTGCAATGTGGGCGCGAGAGGGGTAATCGCAGCCTTTATGCTTCCGGAAGCAATGCTGTACAGCTCAATCTCTACATTCGCGTATTTTCCTCCCGAAGCATTTATCCTTGTGGCGTTGCCGGTAATGAGCACAACCCTCATTGTAGGGTTCACGAAGGCAGGATCCTTTGTGATTTCTATGATAGCGCTGCCGGAACTCGTGGAGCCTGGTACGAGACCGATAGCATACTCATTTCCGCCTATCGAAAAAACCGAAGGAGTTGTGGAAGAAAGCGTGACATTGGTCGGCCCTGACAGGCCTGACACGGAGGTTATGCTCAGCAGCCAAAGTATTCCCGTGTATACTATAGAGAAGATAACCACAAGAATGATTATGCTTACAGCAAGCGTGGCATAATTTCTCTTCTTATGCACAGGCTTTGCCTGCCTGCGCTGCTGAAACCTTTGATCGATCGCCATTTAACCGAAATATATGCTGATGGAAGGATTAAAAAGCTTGCCAGAACATGGCGCGGGAGGGCTGTACTGGTATCAAAGGGAAATCGCAATAGTAATATATGCGTTAAGAGGCAATTAGCCATGGTGACCAGCATGGCAAACAGGGAGGAATTAAGATCTGACATATTCTCAATGATAAATGAGAAGCAGCAGATGTCGTACAATGAGCTGAGCGGAATGGCGCTCAGCAGAGGAATTGGAGAGCCTGATCTCAAGGCATGCCTGAGCGAGCTCGAAAAGGACAAGAAGATAGCCTCAAGGAGCAGTGGTGGGATACTTACTTATTATCTGCTGGACCAGAACGACATAAGGAAGGTGCTGATTGTAGAAGACGACAAGAACATCAACAAGCTGATGGCGCTTTCTATAGGAAAAGGTTTCGATATAAGCCAGATTTACGATGGAGGCGAAGCAATAGCAGGCATAAGAGACAGCCGGCCTGATCTTGTCATACTGGACCTGATGCTTCCCCATAAAGACGGGCTTGACATATGCCAGACAATAAAGAGCGATCCGCAGATAAGCAGCACCATTGTGATACTGGTCAGCGCAATGGACCCGACGAACAACAGGTTCAAAGGGATAAAATACGGCGCCGACTACTACATAAAGAAGCCATTCAACCCTAGCGAGCTCAGGAACCTGGTAACCCTTTTCCTGAAGAAGAAAGGAAGCAGGTTCGATGCTCTAATAGACTTGCCGGATGAGGAGCGCATATCCCAGCAGATAGAGACATCGATAGAGCAGCACAGCAGCTATATAATAGGGACAATAAAGATAGCGAGCCTTGCGGATTATGCCAGGAAGGCAGGAGAAAGGACGGCGGTGGCGCTGCTAAGGCTCGTGTCACAGCTGCTGCAGGATGCGATAAAGGATGCCCCGCAGAATGTTTTCGTCGGTTTCCTTAACAGCGATGAGTTCGTCATTGCAGGGCAGAAGCAGAACGTCGAGGATGTGATAAGCGCGGTGCAGAACGAGTTCAATGCAGTGCTCCCCTTTGTCATGCAGGATGCCGGGTTCAAGCCCACTCTGGGGCTGGATCCTATATTCGATACCAAAGAGATGCCGAAGCTCGCCCTCGTGTACACTGAGTCAGAGAAAGAGAAACTCAGGGAAAGAAGGAACAAGATAATTGAGAGGAAAGCGGTATCTGGAGCCTCTACTGCAGGATCATATTCATACGAGGAACTGCAGAAGATGTTCGGCAGTGAAGAGCTTGATATAAAGATAACGAGGGATCCGAAAGGGGTCAGGCTGCTCGTCGGCAAGAGCGCCGAAGCCGAGAAGGAGGAACAGGAAGATAGGTATAAAAGCGCCTGATGAGCCAAATGAGCATGGTTCACGCACCGAAAAGCGGGGCACAGGCAGCAGTAGACTTCATCACATCCTATGGACTGGTGCTGCTTGTTCTGATATTTGTATTCTATGCTGTTCTATCCCTCGGGATATTCAACCTGAATTCCGTCCCTTTGCAGTGCGTGTCTAACCCTAGCTTCTCGTGCAGCGGAGTTCTGCTCAATGTTTCAGGCAACATTACGTTCACGCTCACTCAGGCAGTAGGCGGCACGATAGTAGTGAACGGGGAAGCCTGCTCAACAACGGAGAACTCGACAAACAGCATGCCCGCTTATGGAAACCTGCACGTGGTGCCCAAAATCAGCGAAACCGGGGTATGGTACCAGAGCAGCGATTATAGCGCTACAATGGCAAGCGGCTCTTCTGCAGTATTCAAAGCCGTGTGTTTCGGGCCAGCCGGCGCAGACTCCGGAAATCTCGGGCAGGTTGCAAGCGGCTTCCTGTGGATAAATTACACTGATCCAGAGCTTCCTTCTGGGTTTAGCACGGTAGTAAGGGTCGCGCAGTTCACAGCCAAGTACAGCTGACATAAGAAAGGGCTATAAAACTTAACAGCACAGATAGACGAGGCTAATCATTATAATCATTAGATGATCCATTGAAAACAACATTGATTGTCTTAGCGTTAATCTCCATAACCGCCTCGGCATATGCGGGCTCTTCTTACGTTACGATAGTTGAACCGTTCAATGCAACGGCAACAGCAAACAGCAGCGTGTTCCTAGGAAAGGTTGGCCCGGGCCAGGCGTTCTACATAACCGTATCTTCCGCAACAGCGTATCCGAACGGCACGAAAGTAGCCTACGGATGGAATAAACTCAGTGTAGAAGGCGTTCCGCAGAGCTGGGTCGTGGAGAATTCTTCGCTGAACAACCAGCTGCTTGCTGCGCTGATTAAGACAGCGCCCACTGCAGCAAACGGCACATATTCCTTCAATGTGACTGCCGTTAACATAGGCAATTACTCCAGGCTTGGTTCGGTTACCTTCAGGGCAATCGTGAATGTCACGCCTGATGTCTTCAAGCTTGATGTGTCGCCATCTAACATATCGACAGGACCGGCAGAACCGGCTACCATATACGTTACAATA
Source organism: Microcaldota archaeon (assembly GCA_021799475.1). Taxonomy (GTDB): domain Archaea; phylum Micrarchaeota; class Micrarchaeia; order Micrarchaeales; family Micrarchaeaceae; genus JAJZYD01. The sequence continues at coordinate 313,046 of JAJZAJ010000002.1, forward strand.
AACAACACAGGAGTGTCAGATAGCCCGTTCGTGATAGCGATGCAGGGTCTTCCGGGATTCTCGCAGCAGAACCTTACAAGGAGCGTAATCGCCCTGCACCACACTTCGCGCACATATTCATACCCGATATATGAGAACGAGCCAGGGACGTATAATATAAATGTCAATGTAAGCTCATCGTCAAGCCCGCTGGTCTATGAGAGGAGCAACGTGACCTTCCTTGTTGACGCATCGGTTCAAAACGATTATGCAGCCATAGGCCAGGGAGGACTGCTTTTCCCTCCCATATACGAGCCAGTATATGCAGTAATGCATCTTATAAGTCTGCTTTTCGGCAAATAGCAAGGCAGGAAGAACATAGTTGATTGCGATGTCGAAGGACGGTAAAAAACCTAGGAAGGGAAGCGGTCTTATCGACTCCCTTTTCGTGGAGTTCGGCTCTTTTGCGGATATGGTCAGGAATGCATGGGGCGGAAGCAGCGGAGCCAACCCGGTATATGCGGTAAATAGAAAGGACGGATTCCGGTTTTTCGCCATAGGCATGAAGATGGAGAGCGGCGGAAGGATCATCATGTACTGTGACTCGGATAAATGCGACAACTTCATCGTTTATCGCATCGGGATGTCCCAGGAGGAGAAGATCGAGTTCAGACCAGTGCTGCAGATGGAGTCCTCGGTCGGAACATATATCATGCCGGTCATAATGCTGAAGCAGAATCCATTCGTTGAGATGAAGAAAAAGCCCGAGATGCGCTGCATAGCAGCGAAAGACGGAACGGAGGTCGTCAAGGCAGTCATGGGAAAATCAATATCCGGCGGAATCGGAAAGGTATACTCTTTCAAATACAACGGCAAGCGCTATATCGGGAGCTTCAACGTGCTCATCGGCGTGGATGACATAGACATCTTCAGCTATGCGGAAGCCCCTACAGACAAGCTATTTAGTTTTTTCAGGTACAACTACACAGACGGAAATATGGAAACTACAGATACTTTCGGCGAGCACGGGTTTCTGTATGTGAAAGTAGTGAATCTCAAGGAACCATTTCCGTTTTTCAAGCCCGAATAGCTCAGTGGTAGAGCGATTGGCTGTTAACCAATAGGTCGCAGGTTCGATCCCTGCTTCGGGCGATGCGCTTCAGGTTCTGCCCCGCGCCACACTCTGTTCAATTATACTACTAACTGGTAATACCATTCCAGTATAGAAACATAACATATTTATATATATCATAATATGATATATAGTGAATGCAATGCCCGACATAGAGATAAAGAACATGGTGAAGCTGTTCACAGTCCTTCTGCTCAGCGAGAAAGGACAGCATGGCTATGAGATAATGAAAGAGGTGGAGAAAAAGACCGGCAAGAAGGTCAGCCCAGGACAGATATATCCATTCCTCAAGCAACTGAAAAAGTATCGCTATGTTGAAACAAAAGGCAGGGCAGAGAGGGACAAGCAGGCTTATTATCTAACTCCAGAAGGCAAGAAGTTCGTGGCACGGCTCTCGGATAAATTCGGAGACATGTTCGAGATTGCGATAAAACCAAAGCTTACTGTGTGTGCACATTGCAACTGCGAGATATACAAGGGCAGATATAAGGAAAGGATTAACGGCAAGCTCCTGAGCTTCTGCTGCGAGAACTGCGCTAAGGGCTACAGGACGCTGAATACTCGATAATATTGGCGAGAATATGGCTAAACAAACCTTTTCTGGAATAAGTGTGAAGGCAGCTGCGATAACAGGGGCAGTTATTGGGTTCCTTTGCTGGCTGTTGGTCATCCCTTTCAGTTTCTCTGGCTACGGGATGATGGGTTACTTCGGCGGATACAGTATGATGAATGGGTACACAGGCTACATGATGGGCGGTGTATTCCATAACGCAACATTCGGCTACATGATGAACGGCATATTCTATCCGTACAACGGAATTGGATACTATCCCACTGGAGGCATATTCCACAGCTATAGCATTGCCTCTGTGATAATCGACATTGTGTTAGGTGTCTTGGCTGGGCTTGCAATTGCGCTGGTATACAATTGGGCGTTAAAGTTAGATAAAAGGTGAAAAAATGAAAGATCCTGTATGTAAAATGGATGTAGAAGAGACTTCCAAATTCAGG
>JAJZAJ010000003.1 GCA_021799475.1 Microcaldota archaeon
CTTCGAGATTCTCTTCGCTGTGGCTGATTATTGGAGGACACTTCAGTATCAGTTCTATGAACCTTTTCTTGTCTAGTTCAAGGTACTTCCTCCTTTCTTCGAGATTCTCTTCACTGTGGCTGACTATTGGAGGGAACTTGAGTATCAGTTCTATGAATTTCTTCTTGTCTAGTTCAAGATACTTCCTCTTTCCTTCGAGATTCTCTTCACTGTAGCAGACTATTTGAGGGAACTTGAGTATCAGTTCTATGAATTTCTTCTTGTCTAGTTCAAGATACTTCCTCTTTCCTTCGAGATTCTCTTCACTGTAGCAGACTATTTGAGGAAACTCATTTATCAATTTGATTATTTTACTTATGTCAAGATATTCAGATAGGTATAAAATGAACCTTGAAACAGTCTGTGCTGTAGGTCTCGCTTTTTTAAGCCTGACTTTATCGACCCCTAGGCCAACGAGCAGTTCCCTTGCCGCTGCATATCTAGGTTCATCACTATCAGTTGAATTTTCATCTATTTGCTTCGCTAAACCCAATACGGCATCCTGGTCGATTTGATCAATGTTTAATGCGGCTGTAAGCTGCTGCAATAAAACCTCTGTTTCCGTGATTCAATCACTGTAATGACAGAGTTCTACCAGATATTTAAGCCTGCCGAAAGGCGGCAGGACTGAGGAGAAGTTTGTTATTTCGTACCATCTCGTCGATTTGTTGTCGTAAAACCCGTTCATTGCGTGGATTCCGCAAATGCAAATATTAGTTGCGTATCACATGCTGCTGTGCCTTGCCGCAGAAAGCGCACCTATCACCGGCACGAGTATTATGACTATCAGTATCGGTATCGCTACGACATATATCAAGAATGTGGTAAGCGTCAGCACCATTAGGAAAGATGGAAGTATATAATACAATAACAGGTAGATTATGAATATCGCTACGGCGTATATCAGCGCGGCATATACTGCATTTATAAGGCCGACGGAAACTGCAGAGCCTACCTTGTTCCTCTTCGCCCCGACCCTTTCTCCTACCCAGATGGCAACTACGAGAGGAAGTATCAACGAACCAGGCAGGTACAGTATATATTGTCCCGCAGAGCTGGCAAGCACCCTTGCTGATGTGGCACCTATGCTGCCCATCAGCGGTGCGATAAACAGCTCCATCGCTATGCCTATGACCAGCATCACTACCCAGAAGCTTAACGGCCCTACGATGTCTATCTCTATGCCTCTCTTCACGGACGCCTCTTCCTGAACCTCTTCCTCGTCCGGCTCTTCTTCCGTGGGCTTCTTCTTCACTGCTTTAGCCTCTGCCATCGCATCAACTTTGTTATCTTTGATGCATCATATATAAAAACACATAGCACCAATATGGTTGTGAAAATAGTGGTGTAAAGAGATGCCGATGCTTCAGTCACCGCAGTCGTCTGCCGGAATAGTCAATTTCTATGATGCTCCGACAAACGGGCCGCAGATTAACCCAAAGATAATTCTAATAGTGGTCATGGTATTCGCAATCGCGATAATCGTTGTCGACCACTTCGCATATCTCTGATACCGTCAGCCATGTCTCGGGTATTCAGAGCACTGCCTTGAAATAATCCCTTCTGGTTTCAGATACTTCTCCCGTTTCTGCAAGTATGTATAATATAGAGCGTATCCCGTCTTCTTCCATGCCTGTCCCTTTCGCTATATCCTGCACAGGCAGGCTCCTGCTGCTGATCATTGGCAGAATCCTCGATGCGTTCTTGAGAACATAGCTCTTCAATGCTATGTAGTATTTCTTGTTGAACGCTCTTGTGCCTACTACAAGGCCTCTCCTTATGCTCTCCTCTACGGCAGCAGATACGTTGGCGGCATCGACTTCGTTGGAAAGGACGACGAACCCCCGGGTTTCCAGCTGCTGCACGTTGGTGTTGCCCTGCTCCAGCGTCTTCTCCCATTTCTTCGGCTGCGCCGGCACAGTGTCCTTTGCGGCGGTTTTTATAGTGTCCTTCTGCTGCTGCCGCTGCGGCAAAATCTTCTTCCTCATTATCAGCATATAGGCGCTTGGGGATATCCCGTACTTTGCCTCGGCTTCGTTCTGTTTCCTGTACAGGGACACTACCTTTCTGTCAAGGAGCTTCTGAAGAAGCTGCTTTTCCGCATCGTTGAGCAGCACATCAACTTTCTCCATGGTCCTATTAGCATATTTTATGGTGTCGAGCTTTCTGAGAATAGAGAGCTCATCGGCAGACAGGTTTGGGGAGGACTGGGCTGCCAGATGCACAGCGGGCACCGGAGTGATCTCCACCTTCTGCTGCGGCTGCGCATCTTTCCCCTTCACTCTTTCCGAAATATCGCTAAGTGTCATGAATATGAAAGATTTCTCGTCATATGGCACAAAATCGACCAGGTCTCCATCCTTTAGGCCGAGCTTTTCTACCACGTTGCTCGGTATATAGAGGACGAGCTTGTCCTTTCCCTTTGTGCTCTTGTAAAGTTTTGATGGCATCGTACCGACCAGGATAGAGATTTAAGGCTGATCCGCTATATTAGCACATGCAAGAATTAAAAGGGTTGCCGAAAAGTATGCTGGCATCGGACAGGGATATCGCCGTTGCGTTGAAGCCGGTTGCAATGCATGCGAACAAATACACTCGCGGAAGCGTCCTTGTCATTTGCGATAGCTTTGACAGGCAAGGTGCACCGAAGATGGCAGCCCTTGCATCTGAAAGCGCCATAGCCGCACTTCGCTGTGCGAGCGGATACGTTACGATAGCCGCAAGAAGGAACGTGCTCGCGTATGCGGCATTGCGCTCTCCCGTATATATGCTGAAGCAGCTTACCGGCAAGCTGAATCAGGATCTGGATGTCATTGACGGAATAAGGCACGATTCCACGGTAGTGGGGCCGGGATTGCAGGATGGGAAACAGGAGCGCATATTCCTTGGAAAAGTGGCAGAGATTGAGGCAAGAAAAGGCAATACGGTAGTCGTTGATGCCGCTGCGATAAAGATTATGCTTGAGGATGGGATAGCCGGCAGGGATAAGATGGTATTCACACCGCATTCCGGAGAGTTCCGAAATGCGGCCGGGATTGATGTCTCTCATAAGGATGTTGCGGCAAGGATAGATGCGGCAGGCGCATTCGTAGAGGAATATGGCGGTACACTTGTATTGAAAGGACATGAGACAATAATAGCCTCGCGCAAGAAAATAATGGTGAACGTGGCAAAAACCCCGGCTCTTGCAACAATGGGCTCCGGGGATGTTCTCTGCGGAATGATTGCCAGCCTGGCTGCACTGGGCAACGACCCGTTTACCAGCGCTGTTGCGGCAGTCCGTGCGCACTCTCTTGCAGGAGACCTGCTTTTCAGCAGGAAGGGCATGCACGCAATCGCAACAGACATAATAGATGTGATTCCGGAAACATTAAAAAGATTTGATATTGTTAAGTAAATGCTGTTCATGTATATTGAGCATATCGCGTATATTGACAAAATCAGGATTGGATAATATGGAAGAATCGCCTTTTGGCTATGTTATGAATCTGATTGCGGAGTGCGTAGCGCGGGCGGTGCCCGGACAGTCTGCAAAAGATGTCTCTAGTACTGTCGAGATATCGCGCGGCATAGGTGACATAAGCTGTTCCATAGCATTCAGGCTTTCCAAACAGCTCAAGGCAAACCCCGTAAAGATTGCTGAAGAAATAGCTGGTAAATTTGAGAAAATAGATTATGTATCGAAGATAACCGCAGACGGAGGATACCTGAACTTCCATCTAGACAGACCTGCATTCTCGAGCTTTGCCATAAGGTTCGCGGACAGCATACCGGATGCAGGTCCAATATCGGATATCGGAAATAGGAAGAGAGTGATAATAGAATACCCTAGCGTGAATCCTAACAAGCCATGGCATGTTGGCCATCTGAGAAATGCGATTTTGGGGGATTCGATAGCAAATCTTTATGAGGCATGCGGGTACCTCCCGGAAAGGGAGGACTATATAGATGATCTTGGCATGCAGGTAACAGAAAGCCTATGGGGCTATATGCACCTGGGAGACAAGCCCGAAGGGAAATTCGATACCTGGTTAGGCACTGAATACGTAAAGGTGCACATGAAAATCGAGCAGGATAAGGATGAGATGCGCAAGGAGATATCTTCCCTTATGAAGCTGATCGAGCAGGATGGTACTTATGAATCAAAGATAGCCAGGGAGATATCAGAGGCCTGCGTGCTTGCACAGTACGTTACCGCCTTTAATTATAATATTTACCATGACGTGCTAATATGGGAGAGCGACATCCTTGCAAACAGGTTACTAGATAGGTCGCTTGTGATGCTTGAGCAGCACAATGTGGCGACGAAGCCGAAGGACGGGGAATATAAGGGATGCACCGTAATAGACCTGCAGCATGTAAAAGAGCTGCCGAAGGAGCTGCAGGGACTCAAGGAAACTATCAAGGTGCTCATCAGGAGCGACGGCACTCCTACCTATGTTGCAAAAGACATAGCATTCCACATGTGGAAGTTCGGACTTCTTGAAGATACGTTCACGTATTACACTTTTGTTGATAAACAACCGAATGGGAAACCGCTGCACAGCACCGGCAATAAGGGGGAAAAGATACCATTCGGACATGTCGACAGGGCGATAAACATAATAGACGTCAAGCAGAGCTTTGAGCAATCCATTCTGAAGCTCGCTTTCTCGCTTATGGGCAAAAATGAGGTAGCAGAAAATATAATCCACATGCCGTACGGAAGGGTAGAAATAGAAGGGGCAAGCCTTTCTGGAAGACTGGGCACATGGGAGGGATATACCGCAGACTTGCTCTTGGAGGAAGCGAAGGCAAAGGCAGCAATGCTCATAGGTTCGCGCTTCCGGATAGACGAGAATGAGAAGCAGAGGATAGCGGGAGCGGTGTCGCTGTCTGCAATAAGATTCGAATTCCTAAAGTTCTCTCCGGAAAAACAGATACTATTTTCATGGAACAGGGCACTCAATTTTGAGGGCAATTCTGGCCCGTACTGCCAGTACATGTACGCGCGCGCGAAGCGCCTAATAAGCGATTCCGGAATAAAAGACGTTAACCATCTTTCTATAGACTATACTATCCTCTCGGATGAAAAAGAGTTTGAGCTCATTAAGATAATCGCACGGCTCAGGGACACTGTTGAAAAGGCTTGTGTGGAGATGCGCCCGAATGCTCTTGCGGAATACGCCATAGAGCTCGCACTGTCGTTCAGCAGTTTCTATGAATCCTCCCCGATACTTAAGGGCTCAAAAGAAAAGGAGAAGCTGGCGAGACTGGCCCTTGTGGCCGCATTTGCGATAGTGATGAGGAAGGCGCTTATGCTGCTCGGTATACAGGTAGTCGACAGGATGTAAAGCAAAACTGATATATATTAATGCTTGAGCATATGAATTGCACTGAGTGGCCTCGGTAGTGTAATGGCGGCACGGAAGGCTGTGGACCTTCAAGACCGGGTCCGATTCCCGGCTGAGGCCTTTTAGAAAAGCAGCATCATTTGGAATGCGGACTGCAGGATCGGCTGTCATCAGAGCTCTTTACGCTTTAGGAGATCAGCAGCAGAACGGGACTTTATATCTGACAGTCTTTCTTTCAACAGCTTTTCGTAAGAGTTCTTAACCGCGAGAGCTATATCTTCACCAACAATGCTTTTAGGATCAAGCTTATGTGATAGGAAGAACAGCGCCTGGCTTCGTGCGGCCTGGTTGGAAGCAAACCTATCAGCAGTATTCACCCCAAATTTTGTGATGCGCCATTGCTTTCCGAGAGCGTTATTTCTCAGCAACCTCTGTTGCCTGTCAGCTGCCTCGATTAATTCGAAATCCTCAAAGTTCCTCAGTATGGCGCTCAGGTACACGCCTTTTATGCCTGTTGAGATATTAAGCGCCTCGGTGGTTATCTTGATTCTTTCATCATGCAGTCTCCTTAGTGTCATCAGGATTGCACCCTCACAAGCTCCAAGTCCCATGACGCTGTTTCCCACCTCCACATAAAGATATCTTTTGTTCTGCTGCATACGATCCATCCCTATACTATCAAAGTATTGAAATATTTAAACTGCTCGAAGTGGCTTTCACCGTATTATACTTATAAATAACCAAGCGGCTAAGAGCTCTAGCAGGAAGTGATTGCATGGCAATATCAAAGACAATAAGTCCGGATACTACATCAAAAGGCACTAAGAACATAGTGTTCGAGGAGGGGATAGCTGGAGAAAAATACGTTGATGGGCGTTTAGGCATATGGAAGCCCTGCGTCGTATATGGCGATTCTGAGCTTGGGGTTGGCCTGCTTGATTATGACGGGCATCATAGTTATAGCTGGGGCCTTATGTCCCCAAAAGAGCCAATAACATGTTTCAGGGCAATGAAGCTTGCTGAACTCGCAATGCGGATAAATATCAACCCGGGGCTTGCCAACTTGTACAGGGCGGCTCGCCGTCTAAGCGCCGCTGAAACCGGAAAATCCCTGGAACTGCAGACGCCGGATATTATACAGAGCAGTGTTTCTGCAAGGGTGCTTGAGAGGTTGAAGTCACTAAATCGAAAAAGGGAAGCGAAGGAACAAAAGACCATCACGGTGGAAGAGCAAAATCCAATATCATTTATGCTACCCGGAGACCTCAACCATTATCTGGACATGCTACGCACTGAGGTGTTTTGGGGCGAAACTGCTGCTTTTGAGCTAAAACGAGAGATTGCTAGGGGGGTGCTGAGGGAAACCCCTGAAGTGAAGGCTTTCCTGGCATGGGCCAAAGAAGAACTGCAGTAAGGTTATCTTTTCGCTCTGCTGCACTGCATGCAGGTCAACCATGAGCCGCCAGACTGCCAAGATGTTTATAATTGCCCTGTATTTGACCTTCGCTGGTCCCATTTGTATAATAATCAGCGTACAAAGTGAGTGCTACTATTTACGCACCGTAAGCAGAATCACAGGGTTATATGGCGGTTTCGGTATTGCTTGGCGTTAAGCCAAGGAACTAGAAAAGATTGACAGCCCACCATCTCATGAATCTGGTGGTAAACCTCTTGAAACCCCCGGTGTTCTTCTTTATATCCTTGAACATGCTTTTATAGAGGACTTTTTCTTCCGCATCCAGCTTTCCCTGTTTTATTATCTCCTGTTTCTTGCCGTCGACGATTTGAGTCTCGGTCTTGCTGATTACTTCCTTCTTGACCATCTGGTACCACTCATCAAGCGAGCTGGAGTTTATATCCTTGTCCTTCAGCACAGCCATCATGTCGCTCATCTTCAGCTTTCTAGCCTGCTTCTTCTCGTGTTCATGGAGCAGAGGGCGCATGACCGCCTTGTCGACTATCCTCTCTATGTCTGCCTGGGAGTATCCGGATAGCGCCCTTGCTATCCTTCCATAATTCAGCCTGCCGCTCGGCGTGTTCCTAATGAAGTATTTGACAAGCTTTTTCCTGTCTTTATAATTTGGTGGTGTAAGGTATATTCTGTCCCCGAACCTTCCTGATCTCTTTAACGCCGGGTCAATATCCCATACGTTATTGGTCGCACCTATAACAAATATGCCTTCGGGGTTTTCCTCTACGCCGTTCATCTCTACAAGAAACTGGTTTACCGCTAGTTTTATCGCAGAGCTTTCGCCGCCTTCCTGCCCTCCGCCCCCTCTCTTTGTGCCCAATCCATCCAGCTCATCGAAAAATATTATACACGGCGTATTCTTCCTCGCCTGCTCGAATATTGCATGCAGATTCTTTTCCGTGTTTCCGGTGTACATGTCAACGATCTGGTTTATCCTTGCGATTATGACATTTGCACCGGCCTCTCCGGCTATCGCATTCACTATGTGTGTCTTTCCTGTTCCGGGTGGTCCATACAATATCACACCCAAGCCAAGCTTTTTGCCGTACTTCTTGAACAAAGCCGGTTCCTGTATCGCGAGTATTATGTTCTCCCTTAAGTATCTTTTGACCTTCTCAAGGCCAATGACCTGATCGAACTTTATATTAGACTTGAAAAATGCGACTTTTTTAATCTGTCCTTCTTCAATCTTATCGCCCTCCTTTGTCCCCGGGGTGATTGATTTGGTGTCGTATTTCTGCAGTTCCATCTGCTGCGTCTTACTATTCTTTCCGTATGTTGCATCGACATGTATAAGCGAGTCTATGTGTTCAAGCCTGTTTTTCGCCTCGGGATAATCAGGATTTAACGATAGAGACTTTTCATACCAATACCTTGCACCAAGGAGATCGTTGTTGCTCTCCGCCATATCTCCTATGAGAAGGGGAGCATCAGGGCTTTTTGGCTGCAGCTCCATCACGACTTCTAGGTCTTTCTTCGCAAGATCGAAATTATTCATTATCCTGTGTGTAAGCGCCCTGTTAAAGTAAGCATCAGCGTATTTGCTGTCGATCTTCAGCGCCTCGTTGTATTCATCTATAGCATCGGCAAACTTGCTCTCCTCGAAAAGCGAATTTCCCTTCTTCCAGTGGTCTTTTGCAATCGGATTTGCCTGTGGCGGGGCAGGCGGCGTAGGCTTCGCTGGACTATCTGGGCTTTTGCCGCCATTAGCATTTTTGCCGCTTTCGGGCTTTGCGTTTTTGTCGTCGCTGGCTGCCACTGTATCACTTAATTTTAACTATCTCTCTTTAAATATATATACCCTTTTCAGCTGCGGGTTTTGCGTTGTTCTCGAATATATCCGATTATTGTACTGTTGTCGGAAACCTGCACTGCCTTCTCTTCAGGTATCACCATATCAGGCACAATTTTTGCCTCGACTCTTAGGATTCCCGTAACAGTGTACTTTATCTTTGATTTCGTTAGGCGGGGATCGCCGCTCAACCCGCTTTTTCCTTTTGGGAGGCCAAGTCTGGTTATTGTGCACGTTTCATCGTGTATGTCCTTAGCAGGCTTGTCAATACTTCTTATTATTGCTTCGAGCACCATACTATCGATGTCGGGGGATTTGCGCATGAAGTAGCCTGTGCCATACGTCTCGTCATGTCCCAAATTGCCGACTCCTGCCATATCTACTTGGACTATGCATCCTTTTTCCTTGTTCTTTTTTGCCGTCATGCAACCACTAACAGTGTTTTCCGTACGACCTTATAAGGTTGTCCATTTCCTATTCGCGATTATAAATCTCATCGAGCAACCGGTTTAACCCCCTGTCTACCTCAGCTATGTGCTCGTCCTCTCTTGGAAGGTTATGGAAAGATATGCTTTTGAACTTTGGTATCAGCTCCTTGACGCTTTCGTTTAGCAGCAGCATCGCTTTGTTCTTTATTTTATATTCTCCTGTCAGCTGCCTCACGATCAACTCGCTGTCGGAATAGAGCAGTATTTCCGCCTCATTTGGATTCTGCAAGTTGTCAGCGCACCATTCCAACGCCCTTATAACAGCAGTGTATTCGGCAAAATTATTTGTCCTTTTCCCATTATAGTGGGACCTCGCATGAATCTTTTTCCCTGAAGAGTCATATACTGAGAACCCGGATGCGCTAGCGCCCGGATTTCCTCGCGCGGCCCCATCGGTATAGATTGTGAATTTTGCCATACGACCATCGAATCATTTATATATTTCAAAAGACTTCGAAAGGTTAATAATATATATTATCACTTCCTGATTAGAAATGATACAGATGGGTGTTAAATTTGGCAGTAGTGTCGAAAGATGAAGGTAGTGTTTTAGTGAAGGCAGCGCGAGCAAGCATCGAGTTATCTATAAAGAGCCCGAAGTTCAAGAAAGACATGGTGAAAGATACGATAGCGCACATGAAGCAGTTCAATTCATTCCAGCTTAGGCTTATACATCAGCCCACAGGAACCGTAAGAGGTTCATACATATCAACAGAGGTTAAGCCCCTGACACATGCGATAATAGATGCCGCAATTTCCGCTTCTGCCGAACAATCAAAACCGATAAGCATTGGGGAGCTCGGTGAAACCGTAGTAGAATTGCATATGCTTACTCCGCCGCTGCGGATTTCCGGATCTGCCGAAGCCAGGAAGAAATCGATAACGCTGGGGAAGGACGGAGTCATAGTCAAATACGGTGATAGGTTCAGTATTATGATGCCATATGAGGCAAGAAGCAAGCAGTGGGAGAAGGAGGCTTTCCTGCAAGAAGCTTGCATAAGGGCGGGACTGCCTAAGAACCATTGGATGCAGCCCAATGTAGATGTATACAAGTTTGAAACACAGGTTTTCGCTGAAAAGGAGCCGGATGGAAGTGTGCAGGAAGTTTATTGACAGCAGGCAGAACAATCATAGCGGGTATCGCTCTATAAGGTATATAATGTATAGACTTCATTGTCTTATTTATGCATTATTGACTGAATTCTGAATCAATGGCTGTATGGTGTACTGATGCATAAGGATTTACGCGATTATATAAGATATCTGTATAAGAAGGGCAGGATTATAGAGATAAATGATACAGTAAAACCAGATCTCGAAATAACCGCATACACCGATGCTGCATCAAGAGAAGGAACGGGAAAGACGCTCCTTTTCAATAATGTTGAGGGAAGCAGGATGCCGGTAGTTACCAACCTTTTTGCATCGGCTTCTTCTCTAGAAGAGCTTTTCGGAGGAACATACGCGACAGAGCTGCTGTCTAAGGCATCCAGGATAAAATCCCAGTCGGCAAAGATATCCATGATCAAAGGAGCCAAAATGCTGCTTGATTCTAAACCAAAGATAGTGGCATCTCAGTTGCGGAAATACAAGAAACTGAAAAGCTTGCATGATTTGCCTGTGCTTAAGATATGGCCGAAAGATGCCGGCAAGTTCGTAACATTGCCGCTGGTCATAACAAAAAGCCCTATAGACCAGACAGTCAATGTCGGAGTATACAGGATGCAAGTGTATGACGGAAGCACGACAGGTATGCACTGGCAGGCTCAAAAAGGAGGAGCGGTGCATGCAAGCGAAGCGCTGGAGATGAAGAAGGATCTTAAAGTCAGCGTTATTATTGGAACTGACCCGCACAACATACTTTCTGCTGTAGCGCCTCTGCCAGTGGGCTTCAACGAATTTGCCTTTTCGGGCGTTGCGAGGGGGGCACATACAATACTAATGTCGAATGGCAGATACCCTGAAGTACCGGCAAATTCCGAGATAATAATCAACGGTTACGTGGATCCGACTGAGAAAAGGGTAGAGGGACCTTTTGGAGACCATACCGGCTATTATTCAGTGCCCGAAGAATATCCCGTGTTCCACATAGAAGAGATATATGCGAAGCCCGGCGCAATATATTCTGCCAGTGTGGTCGGCAGTTCGTGGCATGAAGATACAGTGATAGCGCAGTTCCTCTTTGGTTTATTTAAGCCTATTATAAAAGCCATGAATGAGAGCATCATTGATATTTACCTGCCGCCCGAAGGGATATTTACAAACATGTGCTTTCTCTCGGTAAAAAAAAGATTCCCTGGAGAGGCAAAGAAGGCGATGTTTTCAATATTGGGCAGCGGACAGCTCTCATTCGCCAAGATAGTAGTCGCGTTCGATGATGATATAGATATAAAGGACAAGAGCAGCGTCCTGTGGGCTCTCGCAACAAGAGTAGAGCCGCAGCGCGACGTGCAGATAATAACAGGCACAACCGCAGATTCGCTCGACCATACTACAAATATCCCTTCGTTAGGAAGCAAGATGTTGATAGATGCGACAAAAAAAACAAGGAACGAAGGCTACACTAGAGAATGGCCTGATACCATAGCATTACCAAAAGAACTCAAGGAAGAGGTTGATAGGAAATGGGCATCGCTCAAAAAATAGCAAGAATACCAGAGCTTGTCAAACTTGAGAACTCGATTTTTGTCCTGCCGTTTACCTATATAGGAATGTTTTTCGCAGGCACTTTTACAATAGTCCAGTTCTTATTTATAACGTTGGCGCTGATAGCCGCAAGGGGTGCTGCGTTCGCAGCCAATAGATATTTAGGGCTGAAGTATGATAGAAAAAACCCGAAAAAAACAGGATGGAGCAGCGTCAGCCTTTATTCAAAACAGGATATTGCTGTAATATTCGTTGCATTTGCCATATTATTCATGGCCAGCGCTCTTGCTCTAAACCTACTTGCGTTCTTACTATCTCCTATAATACTTGCCATAGTCGCCTTTGAACCGTTTCTAAAGAAGCGTACCGCACATAGGCACATGATAATGGGCTTTGTTATAGGCTTGGGGATAATAGGAGGTTATATTGGCATCGCAGGGTCGTTCCCCACATCCCCAGAGTTATATATCCTGCTCCTCGGATACATGTGCTTCTCTGCATCCAATGACATTGTCTACTCTATGTCCCACGTCGCATTCGACAGATCGCACGGGCTTAAGACGTATCCTACTGTTTATGGGATAAATAAGGCAAAACGCATATCGTTGTACCTGCACCTCTGGTCTTCAGCCTTGTTCATAGAGTTTGGATCGCTTACCGGCTCTACCATCGTAGTACTGTTCGCAGCGCTGACGATACCTGTCTTCATTATTGAAGATAAGAGCCTAAGCAACGCAAGCGACAAAAGCATAGGCTCTGTTTTCTTCAAGTATAATGCAGTAGTTTCGTTGATGATGCTGGTTTCCGTTGCGTTTCTCGTGCTGCTGCACCTTTAACAGTGTATATGTGGGATTCCTGGCTTTCAGGGGTGGGCAAATGTCACATGTTATATATCTTTTCAGCAGCATATTCAAGCAGGGCCCGTAGCTCAGCTTGGATAGAGCGGCAGACTTCTAATCTGAAGGTCGCGGGTTCAAATCCCGCCGGGCCCGCATAAAGCTTAAGAGAGAAAATGTCGGGTTCGTTTTAGAGCAAGTTTTAGAGCAAGTAGACCAGTCAAGCAGGCAGTTCTCGAAAGGTCAGATCGAGCATCTGAGAATAGTAGAGAAATAGTGCCTAAGTGCCTCTGGCTTCTCCATGTACCTGCTACTCACCACCACGTAATCGACATCCTCGAGCACGCGCACAAGCGTGATGCTCACGAACCGCATACGCAACGATACCATATATATAAACGGGGAGAGGCACAGGCTTGGCACCGTGAAGGGCGGGAAGTTCCTCTGCGCGGAGAGGCGATAGCTACTAGGCGAGTCGGGCGGCGAGAAACTTTGGATTGCACCATTTATGACAGCAGATAGAGGAATATCGATATTGGTATTGATGCTCTTTTTCCTTCTAGGGTTGGTGCACTGGACTTGGTAAGCACATATCCTTTTTCGGCGTTCAGGTCCGAAATCTTCCCGTTTCCGTATTTTACTTCTATGCCCACTCCGTTTACAATGAAATCCACCTCTTTGTCCTGCTTCGTGTGCAGATAGTTCAATCTGTCTGAATATCTCCTGCTCAGCATGGATCCGACCACTCCTTCCACTATCTTCGGCTTGTCGCTTTCCGATATAGCATTTGCACCGGTTGAATAGAAGCGCATCACCCTGTAAATGAAAGGGTCAACGAAGTAACTCTTTTTGTTGCTTCTATACATCACTTTTTTATCCTGTATCTTGTAGATTGTATTCAGTATGAAGAGCTTGCCCATTGCTTCGATATACGCTTCGACGGTCTTGTGGGACCCGATTGAGGTGCGTTTTGCTATGCTGTTTGATGAATAACGCGAGCCGTAGCTTTCGAATATGCCGTACAGAGTCTCTTTGAATGTGGTTTCGCTAAGCCCAGTCTTGAAAAGGTCGCTCAAAAGCGCATCCTTGTACACTTCACTGTATACATCGAAGGGGTCCCTTTTCATGTTGAAGAACATGTATGACGTTGAAAGTAATCCTCCAGTGATAAACGAGTAGCTTTCGAACAGCCTATTCATTTCTGATAGATATGGCATCAGATTTATAGACGCTTTATGCGTCTCTTCTACATCGTTGATATCGATAATTTTGGTATTCTTTATCTTCCCACGGAACAGATCAACGTACTCCCTGAAGTTCAATGGATAAAAATACTTCTTCTTTATGTTCCTGCCTGGCAGCGTTTCCCTCTGCAGAGACATAGATGAAGAGCCTGTTACCCAGATAGTCTTATCCTTTAGGTAATCGGAGTTGAACAGGGCCAACAGTGCGACGTTCCAGTCTTTCACAAATGTGATTTCGTCGAGGAAAATGTAGCGCTTCGAGGCTTTATCGCTTATGCTGTCGAAATATTGCACAAGCTCTATGATGTCCTGCTTCTCGGAAAGTGCATCGCAGGAAAAGAACAACACGTTTTTTGGATCTACGTGGTTTTTCTCGAGAAGCTCAAGAACGGCTAGCTTCAGATAAGTGGTTTTGCCCACTTGCCTGGGTCCCAGTATTATCAGATTTTCATCAGTAGGGAAGTCATACTCCCTGCCTGGCTTATTGGCAATGGCTGCCTTTACCTTTTCATCTTTCTCTATCGTGTGGTAGTCGATCCACCAAGGGTTCTGCTCATTAACGAAATTTGTATTTAACATATTTGGTATTTGAATACCAAGATATAAATACTTTTGGGTATTCTATTACCAAAATGTGCTCTCCTCGAGCACCTCTATTTTAGGTGAAATCCCTTTCGATATCAATTAATAGCAATTGATATACTCCACTTCCGATAGACTTCGCGTCAATCGATGTGAACTGATAGGCTAAGCTTTCTCCGCGCTTATTAAGATAACCCTAGGTATGTCTTTGAGCTGCGCGTATATCGGGCATGCCTTCAAAAGTTTGGAATTTGTGGATAATTCTCTTACTTCCCTTATAATCAGCCCGTTCTTCACCATGAGATTGATAAGCTCCTCTACCCTATGATTGTAGAACGGCGTTGTCCTTCTTGCCATGGTCAGTATGTATCCTCCTTTATAGTTTCTGAAATAGCCCTTTACGTTCCTTATCTTGTTGTTCCGCTTGCCTGTAAACTTTTCGTATAGGAAATAGTTTAGCGGGAAGAACGGATGAGTTGTCATTAGATAGAACCTTCCTTTCCTCTTCAGCACTCTGGATACTTCCTTTAATATCGAATCAAGGTTATTTGTTTCATTGAACACAAAGGTACAGTACGCCATGTCAAAATGTCTTGATCTGATGGGCAATCTCCTCCTTATGTCGGATTTCAGGAACCTTACGCGCTTGTCGCTTATATTATTTTTTGCGAACTTCAGGAACTGATCGTTGGAGTCAAGGCCGTAGATTTCTTTCGGTTTGTACTTTAGCAGTTTTACTATCAAGCTGCCGTTTCCGCAGCCAAGATCGATTATTGACTTGCCCTTGATGGGCAGTGATGTCTTCAGCAGGAGCGGAAAAAGCAAAAACTCCCTGTTTGGATCTTTGTTCACCCCATAAACGACGTTCCATTGCTGCTGCCAAGTCTTTTTCATGTTAATCATTTCTTTATTAGTACTGACATAGTGTTATCACATTTATCCCAGGCTGTCTTTAAATGTTTTAGGCTTACCTTAAATCCCTTCCAACATATGCCCATTGCTGGGTCGTTGACCATAAACTTATGTTTCTGTAACCAACGATTACAACCCTCTTCCAAGAGCAGACTCAGTTGCTTCTGTCAGAGCGATGCGAGGGCTTGTGCTGAGGCGGTCACCAACAGATGTAACATGTTGATAGTTCTTATATTCATCTTGTAAAATAGGGCTATGGCATCGAAATGGGAGCAGAAGAAAACAGCGATAATGAAAGATTATGCCGCAATCACCGATAAGATACTGGCTCTTAACGGCCTTAAGGGCGCTAGATTAAGACCATTGAAAGGCGGTTACGTAAATATAGTATTGCTGGCTACGAAAGGGAGCACAAAGCGTGTTATAAAGATATCAGTCGATGACAAACTGCAAAATGAAGTTTATTGGTACGCAGAAGCGAAGAAGGCAAATGTAAGCACGCCCAGACTGATAACGTATAATTTATCCGAAAAGACCGTACCGTACAAATACATGATTTCCAGCTACATAGATGGAAAACCGCCAAGTTGGGATTCCAGAGAGCTTCAATATCGCGCTGGAATCTTTACAGGTAAAGCGTTAAGAAAATTACACGGGAGGCGCGTTAATGGATTCGGTAGCTTAAACCCGGATAATAAATGGAGCAATAAGACCTGGATTGAAACGCTCAGGTATATCAGGGGTTTCGCCATAGATGATAGAGCCGCTTTGAGGGTGCTGAAACCAAGGCAGATAGAGCTAATCGACAACCTCACCATTTATAACAAAGAACTTGAAGTCAAGAGCGCAAGATTGCTACACGGCGACCTTTATAGCCAGAACCTCCTTTATGAAAATAAACTGGATAGATTCTTCATAATTGATCCTTCGTACTATGTGATTGCCGGGGATCCGATGTATGACGTCTCGTATTCTATGGTTGAGAGGGGGAAAGGCTTCAATGCTGGGGTGAGGCATGGCTATGACATAGAGAGCCTTGCCGAAAAAGAGCTATACAGGCTTAAAATGCTCGGCATTTTCCAGACGTTCAAAGATATGACATGGTACGTTTCGAATAACGATTCTAAGGTGGAGATTAAGAAACTCCATAAAAGTCTCCTTGAGGGGCTATCCTCAATTTGACATCTTAAATTTACTGCAGCAGCAAGGCGGTCGCTGCGAGCGAGCCTTAACATTAGTTTATGGGCAAGTCGGGCAAGCTTCAATTCAATGTGCCAGAGTTCGAGATAAAGCGAGAGGATAACACGGACATTCGCAATAAGGTGCTTAGCCTAACGCCAGAAGACCGCAAGAGGTTAGGTATAAATAAGTCAACTCTGTGGTATATGCAGAAACACATAAAAGAGGGCAAGAGAATCAAGGTTTATGGCAAGGTTATGGGTAAAATAAGTGAATAAGATGAATAATCACAAAAACATTAGAATATATTTTTCTGATGGTAAATATGTTGATATTTCCGAGGATAAAGAAGAACAAAACAATTTATTTTCGGGATTTAATGAGTGGATAAAACCTAAATTAATAAAAGAATTTAGAGAAAACGGTGGCGAACAACTATCAAAATCTGAAATAGAATTATTAAAAAAAATAGATAAGTTACAAAAAAAGATTGACCCTAAATTATTTTATAAATCTACTGGAATTATGATTGATGTTAAAAAAGCAAATAAAAATATTGATAAATTAAATTTAGAAGATAGGATCAATTATAAGTTATATAAGGATGAAATAGACAAATTAATAAAAAATAACTATATAAGAAAAATCGGACTGATCCCAAAAAGTTATGAGATTACTGAGAAAGGATATAAAATACTAAGATTGATTCTCTTTTGCCAAAAAGTCAATAAAAATGAGGAAGTAATAAGCAGGGATCCAAAATATATAAGCAATAAATGAAGATAACCTGAGAACTATAACGCCAGAAGACCTCAAGAGGTTAGGTATAAATAAGTCAACGTTGTGGTATATGCAGAAGCACGTAAGAGAAGGAAAGTGAGTCGTTTGTTAGAACTCGGTAGTAAGTGTAGCTCAGAAGATAAACTAACTGATAAAACTGAGAAACTGAAAGACGAGATAAACACATTAGAAAACGAAATTGATAATCAAATCTACAAAATTTATAGGATAACAGAAGAGGAAAAGAAAGTAATTGAAGAGAGCCTGAAGTAGGTGGTATTATGTTTGAAGGAGACAATAATCTAAGAACTCTTAAATCCCATGTCAATACAGCATTAGGGTTATTGAAAGCAGATGAAGAACTTTTTAGTTTTGATGCTGATAGCTCAAGAAGTCATAATCCAGAACGAGCTATAGCACATAGATTAGGATGTTATTTACAATTGCTATTCAAAGATTTAAAAGTAGACTGTGAGTATAATAAGCACGTGAATGATCCAAAAAAAGATGGAAACGACAAGATAATAATTCCCGATATTGTAGTACATCGGAGAAAAGTAGATATGGGTAATTTATTAGTTATAGAAGTTAAAACAACTAACGATGAATCGGGAATAGAAAATGACAAAAATAAACTTGTGGAATTAACTCGTGGGATACAAACGACACAAGGATTAATGAAATATGATTACGGTTTGTTCATTCTTTTTAATTCATCAAAACCATCACTCAAATGGTTCAAAGATGGCAACCCTATTGATTAGCATTGTAGGTTAATGTGTGCAATCCCTCTCTTTCTCAGCCCTTCTCCATGCTAAAACTATGTTAGAGAAGGGGGACATTTGAGGGACTTATATATAACCCCCAATACCATATGCTCCCCTCGGGATTTGAACCCGAGTTTCGGCCTTGAGAGGGCCGTGTCCTTGACCAGGCTAGACGAGGGGAGCGACTAAGGCAAACAGATATTATTGGCACTATGCCTATAAAACTTCGCTATCGCGCGACATGCCTGACAATCAAGCCGCACTATACTGCATGCGCTTCTGTGAGTATTATACAGATTGGGACATTAGCGTCTCTGTATCCTGTTCGCAACTTTGCTGTTGAAGGTGTTAGGCATCACCTTCTCGCTTATGAATTCAGCTATCTTCATGTCTGTGTTGTTCGACATATGTATCGCTTCCGTTACGAACATATTCTTGAGCATCTCATCCTCTATTGGGTTTATCCTCCCGTTATCTATTTCTTTCATCTTCTTCTCCATTCTGTCAAGTACTGATGAGAAGCGTTTGACCATGTGGTCTGGTGCTGTCTTTATCCCCATCGCCTGCTCAAACAGCTCGATATGCATCGCAGCCTTGCTTGAGTGGTAGAGTACCCTGAAAGGCACCTTATACATATTCCTCGTCAGATATGCTGCGACCTCTGATTTATCCTCGCCCTGCGATGCCATTACCGCCGGTATCAGCAGAAGGTTTTGCTCCTTCTTCATGCGCTTGGATGGACCGTTCGCATTCTCTACGTATGCATCCCTGGTGCTATGCTCCAGCGCATAGAAGAGACCTACGTAGGCGGCTATTGAATGCTTCATCGACTGGTATAGCGCAATGCTGCTGACATCTTTTGCACCTTGCAGGTCATTCGCAAGTTTCATCAGTTCCTTCAGTTGCTTTGATACCTTTTGCATCGATGCTGCAACCTCGCTGCTCCTTGACCTGCTTACATGATCGTTGATTACGGCATACGCCATTGCGAATATCAGCCCTTTTACCGGAAGCAGGTTAGCTCCAGAGCGTATGGCTTTTGGAGTTATGGAGCTCACGCTCTTGCTTTTTTCTACTTTTGTTTTGAGTTTTTGCAAGAAACAACCCCCGGCCGCAGAGGTCGTAAAAGCGGCGCTCTATAATTGAGATAGTAGTTTTTAAAAACCCCTCTGCAATCACTACAATTTAATACCTTGCCTGCGTTATTGCTATGATTATCATGGCTGTCTACCAGAACGATGTCAATGTTGTAAAGAATGCTCTATGGGGTGACGAGAAGGTCATGGTCACTGCCACGCAGCGGAAGAACCCGGCGTTGGGCGGCTCCGTCATCAACCCTACGACAGTGGTCGCAACAGATAAGAGAATAATAATAGTCAACAGGCAGACAGCAGGAATACGCAAGGACATAGAGACCATACCATATAACAGGATAGCCAGCGTCAGGCTCGAGAAAGGAGTCGTATCAAGTTCTGTTTATCTTAGAGTGGGAGGCTTTTCCGGAGGCGATGAAAAAGGGTTCTTGAAGAAAGGGGAGGAAGAGGGGGAGATAGCAGGTCTCAGGAGGAGCGACGCTAAAGCGCTAGCGGATTTCGTAAATCAGATGATAGTCTCTCTGGGCGCGCCATCGGTAACCATAGGCAACTTTGCTTCTGGCGGACCACAAAGCAAGCAACAAAAAGCATCAGCATCGAGCGGAGCATCATCTTTCTGCCCCAAATGCGGAGCACAGAATGATATATCATCAAAATTCTGTACGTCTTGCGGCGCAAAACTGAGATAGTCAGATAGTCATGCTTCATGGCCTGTTTGCTGTTTTGCCGGTTATCGCTTCGTTTATCGAGTAGTGCGCCATTACTTTTGAGCATATCTCATCTATATTCTGGAGTTTCATCTCCCTCGCTATGCGCGCTGCCTGGTTTATCTTGTTTGCATGGGAGTTATATGCTTTTACCGCAGCTGCGCACGCATCCCTCTCATGGGGATTCCTTATGCCAAACGGTTCAGCAGCCCGCATCTTATCCGATACGCTTATCTCGGTTTTCGGATATGATATAGGAACATCGAATATTGCAGAGAGTTTTCTTGGCATGCTCCCAGGCTCCTTGTCGCACGCGATTATAGAAGGAGTGCCTGCTCTCCTTATCTGCTCTATAAACCAGGCCATGCCGGCAAAAGTCTTGTGCGTCGAGAGCACCAGTTTGCCTTCCAATGAGAGGCACACTACGGCAGAGGTCTTTCCCGGATCAACTCCAACTATTATAGATGCCAGTCAACCACTGTTGTTCAGCATATAGCCATATGCACTATCCACCTGCTCTGGCAGAGTCTGGAACTTGCAGTTAAGCACGAACAACGGGGTAGTAGTGATGTTGTAGAACGTTGCCTGCAATGCCATGCCGTTTAGCATTGCTGCGGAATTCTGCATGCATTCTCCGAACTGTGTCCTGTTTAGATCTGATGAGATGACTACGTTTTGCAATGTGATGTTACTCAGCGGAATGCCTGTGAATATGGTGCTTAGGTTGCTGATGAACCATGGGAAATTTTTCTGCTTCGATGCACAGGCGAGATATGCGCCAAGGTTCTGTGTTTGCA
The DNA here is from genome assembly GCA_021799475.1 of Microcaldota archaeon. Lineage (GTDB taxonomy): Archaea > Micrarchaeota > Micrarchaeia > Micrarchaeales > Micrarchaeaceae > JAJZYD01. Next base: position 20,668 of record JAJZAJ010000003.1, read on the forward strand.
GCACCCCGTAGTTGGCATAGTGGCTCTCAGCATATGTGGTAAATATCATCTTGTAAGTTGTGTTTAGCATGCTGCTATGTTCTTTTGTGAAGTTTATCGCATTGCCTATTGCTATCATAGATCCCGGGGCATACGGATCTATAAATACATACGTCTGATACGGAGGTTTGGAGCTGCAAGGCACCTTGCCAGCCAGGCTTACCACCCCATACGCGACTGTCTGGTCATTTGTCTTAAGCAATGGAGAGAATATCTGCAGGAACGGCTGCGCAAGAGAAAGATTGCTATCATACAGAAGTAAACTGAAGTTGCCTAGCCTATCGCCTGCAGTAGGATCCCTGTACGGGATTCTAACGAACCATTCGCGTTGCTGAGGCAGGAACGTGGCATTCGCCATATTTGGCAATGAATAATATGGAAGCAGCACTATCGAACTGTTCGCCAGCTGATATCCCGCTATTACGCTCTCCGCTGCTGCCAGAGCCTGAGAGGCGTTATGCACCGGAGGCGTGCATATGGCGTTCGATGTTCCGAAACAACTCTGCACCACAGGGCTTTGGAAATTCACAAGGGCAAACACAAGCGCAACAAGGATTATTACAAGCACTATGAGCGAAACATGGAGCATATCAAGACCGAGCATCCGCGATGCCGGTTTAACTATGAACATCGGCTGCTTCGCATTCTTCAGTGCATTCTTCGCCTCTTTATTCAATCCGTCTTTTGCCATTTATCAACACCTGGTTAAGTATGATTAAAGTATAGATGTGCATCGATACAGACAACTTCATTCTCATTCAGCAGTAGCCGCATCCGCACTCAGTTTTCTTTTTTCCGCGGCAAGCACAGCAGGCACAGCACTTCATGCAGCAACTATCTGTCTTTGATGGATTTCCTGTTTTTCTCTTCATTACAGTATGCTATACTTATGTTTATAAAGATTTTGCCCTAAAGCATCATGCCCATATTGGTAGTTAGTGGAGCAAAATGCCAGTTTATAGCTTTCGATAAAATAAATCGCACAGCTTGTTTATATTCTTTCTTTGCGATTTAATATGGGCGATAGTATGGAGTTCAAGATGGGAAGGACGACGGTTTCTTTGGGAGAAGAGGTGGTGAGCAGGTTTATCACGACGAGAATTGTAGATAGGGCAGATGTGCCGAACATGCGCAGGGTGCTTGAGACGGCTCTGGGATCCATCCTCAAGGCCGAAAAGGTCATGGATGACAATGACATGAAGATGCTTGCTGAGCACGCGCTCGTCTATGCTGAGAATTCCGCACTGTATAAGTATCTGGGGAGGCTCGATATGAAACTGTGCGGCTCTGCCGAAGACGGTATGTTCGAGAGCCTAGGTGTGCTCATGGTCCTCAGGGAGCTGAACTCCAGGGCAAAGAACGGGAACGACAGGGGCGCGACCTCTGAGCTGCTGCTGTTGCTGATGAAAAAGGGGTATTTTAAAGGGATAGATAGGTGCATCTGAATCTTCGATTTTCCTGCTTTGTCCTTTTCCAAGCCATAATGCCCGCATAGCGGACTTCAACGAGATGTGCCAGATTCCAAGAATGGCAGCGCCGGACATTCTGGCCGCGAAGCTGATTTTCCACACCGTCTGCATCGCTTTCAAAAAGTAATCCTTATATAACCAGGAAGCGATAGAAGCTTATGCTGTTCGTAGGTTTGGATTTGGCGTGGTCCACTAAGAACTCCAGCGGAATCGCTATCATCGATGGGAACAAGAAGAAAGGCGAAGTCGTCTCTTTCGGCCTTGTCGGCTCCGACGACGAGATAATCGAGACCATAACGAAAACAGTCGGTAACCGCAATGCTTTCATAGCGATAGATGCACCACTGATTGTTCCGAACGAGGAAGGAAGAAGGATTGCGGAAACCATAACTGGTGACCTCTTTAGGAAGTACAACGCTGGAGCCCACCCTGCAAACAGAAGCCATCTCGCATCTTGGACTGGAACGATAAGAGGTGAGGAGATAGCAAAGAAACTTCAGAAGAAGGGCTTTGCGCACAGCCCATTCATAGCGCAGTACGAGGAGGACAGAAGATTCTTCGAGGTTTATCCGCACCCGTCCATGATTGTTCTCTTCAATCTGAAAACCGTCATCCCATACAAGAACAAACCGAACAGAGATTACGAATCAAGATGGGGCGCCTTCAAAGAATACCAGCAGCACATGAAGGAGCTGAAGGGTGCTGCTCCGCCGGTCTCTATACCGAGGGAAGTTCTTTCAATGAAGATAGAGAACCTGAAAGCCCAGAAGCTGAAGGATTACGAGGATGTCCTAGACGGGATATTCTGCGCTTACATCGCTTATTACTGCTGGGCAAATCCTGACAAATGTGCGGTGCTTGGAGATATGGACAGAGGATATATCATGACCCCTATTTTCGACAGCATGAGAAACGCTCTTAAGATCGACCAGATGCAGAAAAAGTTATGAACTCTATATTAACATTGGCAGCAAGAACCCGATTGTAACTCCGCTGCGTAGGAATATTGCAGGTTGTGCAGTAACAGGCATGACCGGAGGTCTTTGCATCTATTCGCTTTCGCTTTGGTCATGTTTGGCATGGTATCACCTCCCTTTATCCCTCTTCGCAAATGCCGGCGAAGCCAATGATAGGGTTGGTACGTTAATTCCTTTGAATTCGACACACCGTGTGGCTATTCTTGGTTTATGAAAATAAGTATGGGCCCGAAGGGAATCGAACCCCTGATCTTCACGTTGTCAACGTGACGTCTTACCATTCGACTACGAGCCCTTATATAGGAACAATGCTGTTTGTTTTTACAGGCTGACCTGCATTCCATCCTTTGAAACTTCTGTGTTATTAAATATTTGTCTGGCTTCCTTGAGCAATGGTGTGGCATCCTTGTATCTAGCACTCATGTGGAAGAGGAACAGCCTCTTGCACCTTGCCTTTTTCGCCACCTGCGCCGCCTCTTCTGCCGTTGAGTGGTAGCGCTCCTTGGCATGAGACAGAAGATCCTTTGAGAAAGATGTCTCGTGTATCAGGATGTCTGCGCCGGTTGAGGCCTTCACGGTGCTTGCAGTCGGCCTGGTATCTGTTGCATACACCACACAGCGGCCCTTCTTTATGCTTGTCACTTCCTTGAGCTTGACCGTCTTATTCCCTATCTTTACCATTCCTTTCTTCTCTATTTCTTTGAACATCATTCCCTCGAGTCCGAGAGCGCTGCTCTTCGCCTTGTTGAACTTGAGCTTGTCTGTTTCCCTGAATGCGTATCCTAAAGTAGGTATTGAGTGATTGAGCCTGAATGCTTCTATGCTAAAATCCTTCCCTTTGTATACTGTGCCCGTGCCGATGCCAACTATTTCTATGCCATACTGTATAAGTGCCCTGTCGAATGTTATCAGCACTTTTATCTTGCTCTCTTCCCCTTTTGGCACATAGATGCAAAGCGGGGCAGTCCTCTTATATAGAGCCATGGTCCTGAGCAAACCCGCTATCCCTATTATGTGATCCCCATGGGTGTGCGTTACGAATATCGCCTTTATCCTTGATATGTTGACGCCGTAATTCATCATCTGGCGCTGCGCCCCTTCGCCACAGTCGAAAAGGAATATCTCTCCATCATGCTCCAGCGCAACGCTCGGCATGCCCCGCTCCTTTGTGGGTGTGCTACCCGATGTCCCTAAGAACGTGATTTTCATGCTTATCAATTTATAATGTGTCTAGCTTTTCTATCAGCGTACACATTTCATCTTATTTTCTTATAGATGTAACGCAACTCTGGCGTGGTTATGCGCCTTCCTGCCGTTATAATCCCTGACATGCCCCGGGTTTTTCGCGTTTCTCATAACCCACCCCGTCCTGTCTACCGCTTTGAGCTTTTAAAAATCTTCATAATCAAACCTCTATTTCCAATGTCTTCTCTTTCAGGTCAATGCTTAATACCTTTACCTTTGGAAACATCTTCTGAAGTTCCTCTTTCGTTATCCTCCTGTTCTCCTGTGCTGCCTTAATGATCCTGTTTATCATCTCCATGTTCTCCATTATCCTGTTTCCCGTATACTGCGCGGAATCGATTCCCTCCTGCATCCCTTTCAGGATTCCCTCCTGCCTTTTTATGCTTTTTTCCAGCTCCTCTGCTTCCGGGTTTTTAGGTTCTGTGCCCATTAGTTCCATTTCCTTCCTGTAATAAAATTCATCGAGAGCCTGCCCCAGCGATGGGAACTGCTGCGATGATGCTCCATTGTGCTTCTCGCTTGCTCCGAGTGAATAATCTATGGCTTTTCCTTCATTATCAATATAGATAAATGAAGTATGGTCTGCAGGCACTGCTGCCTCTTTCGTCATTGTGCTTTTCGGCGGCCTGTACTCGATACCCTTCCTTACCTGCCTATCGTTGAAAACCTGCTGATAGTATGCCAGCTGTATTTCCATTTTTCCATCGGTAATTATGAAATTGCCCTTCCCAAACATCTCGATTATTATGTTTGCCTTCTCATCCATTTTCGCAAGCTTTATTATAACTATCCTGTCTTTGTTGTACTGCTCTATGCCTTCAACAGTGAATCCTTCTGTGCGGTTTCTTACAGCCATGGCGAAGCTGGTAGGCGTTTCTATCTTTTCCACATAATTTGTCTTGTTTATAGTCTTCGATAGTATGCATTGAATATTGTACTGTACGCCTCTCTTTGCGAGCCTTATGCGGAATTTCCCTTCTCTGTCCTCATAGAATTTGTCGACCTTTAAACCGATAATCTCGCCTCTGAGTTCGTCAACAAGCGTTATCAGCTCCAGGTTTGAGATATCCCTCATGGCTCATGCCTTCTTTACTTTCTTGAGTCCCTCTTCCTTAGCCACGGATGAGAAGAGCTTCGCGGCCCTGAACGCCTTTTCAGGGCTTTCCTCGAATGCGGTGCCTATGTGGACGCAGTCTCCACCGTATGCAAATGCATCTTTAAGCTGTTCTGTGTTCTTTATCCCTCCAGAAACCACATAAGGAACGGTTATCACGCTCCTCACCATCCGTATCATATCTTTTGGTATCGGGCCTTCGCCATATGCACCTGGATTTGATCCCGTGTCCGTTATTATGATCCTGTTTCCCATGTATTCTCCGGCGAGCGCAAGAGCAGCGGCTATCTTTGGATTTTCCCTCGGGACAACGTTGGCATCGCCCACCCAGCCCGCTGTGCCTCCTGGGGATACCATTATATATCCTACCGGCAGAGGCTCGACGCGCGCAGCCCTGACTATCGGAGCCGCAAGCATCTGCGCCTGCGTTATCCAGTATGCGTTCCTTGCATTTAGCATGGACATGAAATATATTGCATCGGCGTGCTTCGTTACCGTAGCCATGTTTCCGGGAAATAGGACAAGAGGCACATCTATGACCTCCTTTACTTTTTTTGCGGTGCTGTCGAGAAGCGTGCCCTGGACGCCTGTGCTGCCTCCAAGCATTACCACGTCTATGCCGCCATCTACGATAGCCTTTGCCGTCTTGACCAACCTGTCTTCATCCTTGTAATCCATCGGGTCGAGAAGCCCGAATATCATAGCCCCTTTTACCTTAAGCATCTCGTTTATGTATATCTCGACTTTTCCATGTTTCATTGAATCAACTTTTTCTATTTGATATTGGATGTGAAGGGATAAAAACCCGAGCAGGCAGCATCTTTTCTGACGAAATGCGCATCATTTCCTGTAATGGGACAGGAAATCCCTTGCCATCTCTATTCCTTCTTTGTCGATACTCCTTTTTGGAGAGAATCCGAGCTCCTTCTTCGCCTTGCTGATGCTTATTATCCTGTCGCTGGTGAGGAAATCGAATTCGTCCTTGTTCGCGTTAGTAGCCTTTACGATGGCCCTTGCAACCATCGGGTTGACTGATTTGTCTGGAGGCGGCACGTCCATCGCTTTGCATGCCTTCTCGAATAGCTCTCTTACAGTATAGCTGCTGCCATCTGTTACATTATAAGTGTTTGAATATGCTGAAGGATTTAATATAGAGGAAACCAGCACATCAACAACATCGTCGACATGGACCAGTGCGAGGTGATTGCTTCCGTCCCCTATATACTTCATGCGGCGTTCCTTGAGCATCCTGAACACCTTGAAGAAATATGGTTTTTCATATCCGTGGCCGTACATCTGTGTCAGCCTAAAGATAGTGTAATTTATGCTCTTTGGGACGCATGATTCTGTGCACGCCTTGATTACCTGCTCCGCCATAAGCTTTGACCTCCCGTATGGACCTAAAGGCTTTGGCTGCGACTCCTCCGTAAGCACCTCGCCACGCCTTACTCTGCCGTATACCCTTACGCTGCTTATGTAGATGAAGTGCACCGGCTTATCACCGTTTGCCTTTAGACATGCATTTAGGAGATTTTCCGTGCCTATAACATTCACATTAAGGAAAGTATCGAGGCTTGTCTGATGCTCATATGTCAGCCCCGCAAGGTGGAATATGACATCAACACCCCTGCATGCATCCTCTATCAACCTCTCGTCACCTGGCGATTTGAGCGTAAGATCGGCGATATACGGTATTGTGCCTGCTGCGACTCTGTGCCAGAAATCGCCTTCGGAACTTTGCCTTCGCACGCCTACCCTTACAATATATCCATCCTCAACCAGCCTTTTTGCGAGATGTGAGCCAAGCGCCGATGTCGCCCCGGTTATCAAGATGGTCTTTTTAGCCTTTTTATCAGTCTTGTCATGGCTGGATTTTTTTACGCTTCTGCCATCAGAGCTCCTGTCCCGCATAAAAACCATCCTTGTTTTAACCTTCCGATAACACCTTCACTGCAAGGTCCCTCACCCTGCCATCGACAAGCTTGTTCACAACATACGGCGACCAGTCTTTGCCGTAAGGCAGGTAAACGCCTATGCGAACCCTTGTGGCAATAAGTTTCCTTGCCTTCCTCTCGTTGAATCCTAAAGGTAACTCGAATATTAATTCCTTCCTATACTCCTTTGAGAAAGAGGCTATTTTTGATATCAGCCCTTCATCAGGTTCAAGCACGCTTACTTTTGCTCCGGACTGGAGCAACCTTCCTATTTTTGCTATATATTTTTCGTATGTTCCGCCTGTTGATATTTCTTCGTATTTCTCGCTCTCGTTTGCCCTGTTTTTTATGATTGACTTCCTGCTCTTTACTGGCGAGCTCCCGTTGGCGAAAGAATAAGAAACAAGCTTTATGTTGTCTCCTTTCCTTACCATCGACCTTATAGTCTCGGCATCGACGGGATACATGACAGGCAGCTCAGCACCCAGGCTGGGGCACCTTGTCTTGTATTTCCTGTATATTCCGAACAGTTTATCCAGGGATATCCCTTTCTCATATTCCAGCCAGACCGGGACGCCCCTGCCGCACGCCTCGTCTAATACCGTAGATACGGACTTGTCGAGTACCTGCCCATTAATGCCGTATCCAAGCTGGCTAAGTCTTATCGAGCAGCTGGCATTGAGCCGCAGCCTGGACATCTGCCTGATGAACTGAAGATAGGAATTCGTGTTATAGCGTGCCTTGTTGGCATCATCAACATGTTCGTTGAGCAGCGTGACTGTGGTGTGCATGCCGTTGCTGCTGTTCTTCCTCACGTTCTCTAGCACAGCACTCATCGTGCTTCCGGCTATATGTTTCTTAACGAGCCGGAAAACTAGCTTTTTTATTATTCCGTGCTTCCCTTTATCTTCCTTTTCCTCTTTCTCGCCTCTATCGAACATGATTATACCTACTAGACAGCAATGAAGTTCAGCAGATATCTGTGTGAGAAACTATAAATAGAGTCTTGGACATGCGATAAGGTTTTAATACCATATAGGCGCGCCTTGGTTTGGCTCTGCCTACGCTTCGGTTTTTGTCAAGGCAGTTTCTGATGCGTTTTTGGTCTTGTTATCTTTTTATGCCAGATATCGCCTGTTTCGCTGAGTTCTCGATATCCCTGGCGTTTTTAATTTCGTTGTCTAAAATCCCTGTGAACTTGTCTATATCCCCTTCTGACGAAATAATCGCATGTGTTATAAGGTCTCCTCCTGTTATATCATCGCGGCCGAACATTGTGCCTTGGACTTTTGTTTGCAAAGCCCATTCAGTTAATTCCTTCCTTGTTTCCGGAGCCAACCAGCCGAATACTCTTATACCGAAAACGCTACTGATGCGATACAAATAAAAATTTTCTGGTGTGTGTTCGAGATTCGAAAACTTAGTCAAGCTTTTTTCGATCATGGATTTCCACGCTTCAAGCAATTCTACCTGGTCGTCTGTCAGATCCAATCTAAAGCAAGCACAGACAATATAATCTAGCTGTATGAAAAATGCATACACTGAAGATCTGTTTATAATATATTCGTCGTATCCGTTTATAATAGATCTGTAGTTTGACATGATTGACTCTACAAACCGGCTAAGTAAAATTTTTAACTTTTCGTCTTTCAATCCGTCCGTTATATCTTTGTATGCGGAAATGGAGACAGATGCTGCTATTTCTCTTTTTCCCTCTTTCGGTAATTCTTTCAAAAGTTGGTCTATCGTTTGTGAGACGGCTTCCTTTACTGCCTGATGATAAAAGGTTTTGGAATCTTGTGCTAAGCCATTGACTTCATAAATTTTTTTTGATATTATATCTCTCAATTCCCCCAATATCTCTCTTGCTTGCAGAAGGCTGCTATTTGCCAAATCACTCAGTAGAAATAATTCAGATAGTTCCTCCCGATTAAGCGTATTGATCTTTAAGTAGGCATTAACAACTTTTTTGATGAGCTCATTTGTATGTTCGTTTATATGTCCGGTAAAAATATTCTTGGGAGCTTCTTCATCATCAAAAAAGAGATAATCAAGTATTGCTAATTTTTGTATTAAATTTTCTGGTTGCTCTCGCAGTAAGTTAATTCCTAACAGAAACTGATTTTTTATAATTTCAGCGCCGTTTTTACTATGTTGGCGAGAAGGACTATTCTCATAAAAAGCCGCCTTTTCGCATATTAGTTTCACGAACTCCTGATCGTCCTGTGGTAAGAGAGCAAGAAGTTTGCTCTCTGTTTCTCCGAGCTTCTGCTCTGGTGTTTTTTTCATAGTAGTAACCGCAGAAGCTTCCGGCATATTTTGCTGTTCTGTGGCTGGTTGGGCAGCATCCGGCTTAGACGCAGAATTTTCAGTAGTTATCCCTGTAGTTCGCATCTGTCCATTAATGCCCCGTTCTGATGCATCGGGATGGGTTTTTGCGGGATCTTTGTTATCCATTATCGTTTTCTCGGCAAGTGCTAGTACTTCGTTTGATGCTGCGATGGCATCGTCATTTGCGCTGGAAGAAAGACCCAGCTGTTCTCTATTCTGGGCCTCTGGAAGTTTTCTTTTTGATTTATCTCCCATAACGCATCCACTTATAAAATATTAATACTTGTATCTATCATACGGTACATTTATTCAGTTGCGCTTCTTGATAAGAGGAGGTGTCTTTATGCCTTTATTAGTGTCGGCTACTTTTGTCGTTTCGTTTTCTTTGTCTTTTGGTTTTTGTTCCTCCTCCTGAGGCTGCTGTACTGCGCTGCCCTGATTTTCTGCACTGCTGTTCGGCGCTGCCTTGTTGTCTGCCACGGAAGTTGCGGATTTACCTCCCTCTTCTTTCTCGTCTTCTTCGTCATCCTCTCTATAGTCAACATCTACCTGCTTGCGCGGCTGCTGCTCTTGAGGCAGATTTCCTGTTCCGATTGGTTTGGCATCAATTGATAGCGAAGAGGAGGAAGAGTGCGAGGTCTTACGTTGTTCAGTCTGAAGTTGTTTAGTCAGTTTATTTATCAAGAATGTTTTTGCCTGGTTTTCATCGATATTGGATCCGCACATAGCATTTACACACTCTGCCAGGATTGCGGCATTCTCGTTTATTTCATCCTTTTTATCTAGGTTTAAATCGTCTAATTTCAGTGAATAAAAGCTAGATTCCAGCGCTTCTTTCACATCAGCATTCAGCTCATGTCGAATCGTGAACTTGCTGATTGTAGCAGCATATTTTTTCTGATTCGTATATGGTTGACTTATTTGTGTCTGCGATGCTGGTGATGATGGCATTCCGACCTTCTTCTGTCCTACCTGTACAGCATCGCCTCTTATTAAAGATATTGTTTCAACTGGAATTCCTGTTACACTGTAAATAGTATGTGGATCCCAGTTATTATACAGCAGATCCCTTATCATCTTACGCGTGTCAGCTGAAATCGGTATATGGCTTTGGGTCTGCACCGGTGTTTGATCTTCGTGCCTCTTGATTTTTTCTATATACCATACTCTTTTACTATTGATATTTCTTTTCCATTCTTCAACAATGGCGCGCGGCTTGTTTGCCTTCTCCTGCATCCTCTTGAGTTCGATATCTATTGTAGTATATGGATTGATACTTCTTTCCTGGTCAATCTCATCGGTTGGTGTTTGTGGTTGTGCAGGTATTGTAGGTTCAGGCAGCTGTTTCTTCGATATTGATACGGAAATTAATGGAGGGAATGGCAGTATCAGGAATCTCCTATCAATTTTTACCATATCAGGATCTATCCTGTCAAGCATGCCTGGATTAAGCTCTACGCCGATATGGGCCCGGTTCAGTGTATCTATCAGGCCTTCATATTCTGTATCTGAGAGTTTTCTCGTCTGCCTCTTTTTCTTTGAATCCTTATCAATCTCCTCAAATATATTTACATAATCTGTCAACGAGTCTGCAAGCTTCTGGTCTGTTTCAGAGACACATAATGCATAATATGAGAGGTTGCTCCTCACCTTGTCATTCAGCATGAATGTCAGCAGGCTAGCTTTTATAGCTGAGTTGATTTCCTCAATCCCGTATGCTTGGATGTCTGACCATCTTATAGTTGTATCAGGCATGTGCTGCTGTGCCTCGGCTCTCCTGTAATATACCGCTCCCCTGCCAACTACGTTTTCCAGCCTTGCTATCGCGCCGTTATAGCTCAATATGTGGATATACAGTTCGATAGTTTTTTCGGCGTTTATCTGCCCTCCCACATGCGCTTCGTCATAAACTGTGCACATGTCTGAATATCTTGGATCGTTCCTCCATGTCTGCCATAATGATAGCCCCTGCTGGGACTTCTGGAACCATTCCATACTCAGGTATTCTTTGAGTTTGCTAGCAAATATCGGATCGTCTATTATCAATACCTCGTTTGGAGTCGCTGACTTCCTGCTTCTTTCTGTAATCACTCCATGCGGAACAGGTCTTGGAGCTACGGCCTTTGGTGTTTCGGTAGCCTGTTTTTGGGAATTTAATATTATATCCGGGTTATCCTTTACATCACTCAGCCATTTCTGTAGACCTCCGACACCGATCGACCTAAGCATGACCTGTGCCTGCCTTGCAAACTCATAGAATGCAAATTCATTGACCATCTTGTCGAAAAGAGATGACCCCCAGAGGTCGGTGACATTGAGCAACCTTTTCTCCAGGATCGTGATCTTATCTTGAAGTTTGTCGACTGATGCTTTCGGCTTCTTCCTGCCTTCCCAGCTTTTCCTGTATCTGATTAGGTTGTTTGACAGCCTATTTAGCGTCTTAAGCTCGTTTTTGTATTTTATCCTTCCTTCGGCTCCATTTACAACAGCATTGTTTTTAATGCGCAGATGCTCAACAAAATCCCTTACCGACTTTAGATCCGTTTCATCTACAACAGGCTTGCTATCCTTTATTTTAATCCCTGCAAGTCCGTTTGCATAGTGTTTAGCATTTTCTCTTATGAATAGCCTTGCGTATCCCGGCAATTTACCCTCATTTAACCTGTTGAGCGCCTTTTCACTGTGAATCATATAAGCGTCTAGAGTGTCGATCATCTTCTTGTTCTCTATAAACCTATTGCTAGATTCGCTGTCCTGGAACCCCTGTCTTAGAGTATTCACGCCATATCTTACGGTTTTGATGAGCTGCTTCCAATATATCAGTGACATCCATACCGTTTCGCTCTCGTCTCTGTATTTTTTGTCCTGTTTTATTGCATCCCTTGTAGTATGTGCGTTGATATTCTGGAGCGCCATGGGCGGTATTCTGTGTATGAGAGGATTTCGCTGGCCTTGATCACTCGTTGTTTGCAGTTTTGCAGTATTTGACGCCATATTCACACCATTTTTATTATTTTATTGTTTTTGTTGGTTATTGTTATTTACCGGTGAATCTATGCAGCGTGTCCAGATATTTAAACACTGTGCTTGCAGTAATTATTGTAAGATACTGTCATGATTTTGTAAAGGCCATTATCATACATGATTCCATCGGTTCGTCCAGATATTTATATATATCGAGGAGTCGGTTTTGCATAAAAGGCATAAAGCAGTACAGGTTGTGAGCTTTGGTAGGCTATTGCAGTGATACTGTACTGCTGAGAATATGATGTGTTGCCTTCGGAATATGGCAAGCTATCTTAAGGTTTTAGGGTTTAATTATCCGGGGATATTTCAGATATACCTCCATTGTCGGTTTCCTCCACTGCGCTTTCTTCCTCGTTATTTGCAGTTGGTTGGGCTGCGGCGTCTGTCGGTGATTTTTCCTGTTGATCCTTGCCATCGGCATTAGGTTTGGCTGTCTCGGACCGCTTTAAGTTGGTTAATGCAGTGATTGCGCTTTTTATTGTCGTGTCCAATTCCTCCAAATCAGGTTTGTTGGGAGAAGAACCGCCGCCGAACTCTACATCATTTATGGCATCGATCAACGCAGTCACGTTGGTGACCATTTTACCTATATCCTCTCTCTTTTTGCTGAGTCTCGTGTTCAGCTCCTTTAAAGCTGATTCATATATCTCTAGCGCTGCTTCTCTCTCGCTTATGTGCTTTTGTAATTCAGCAAGGGTTTCCTTCTGTCTGGCAACTGAATCGTTGTTTGTTTTCAGAGAATTCTCTATTTCCTGCTTCTCTTCTGCGATAGAGGCTTTCAGCGTTGACATCGTATTGTCGTGTTCCTCCTGCAGGGATTTCCTCTTATTCTCAAATTCCTCCGTAAGCGCTTTCTTACTTGCTTCCGTTCTTTCTGCTACCATCTCAGATACTTTACGCTCAAGCGCATTCCTCTCCTCAGTTAGCTTATCCCTTTCCGTTTTTAATTCATTCTCGAGTACTTCTATACCTTTGAATTTTACTGTTAATTCAGTCTCTTTCCTTTTGAGCTCTGTCAATCTTTCATTGAATACTGTTACTGCATGAACCACATCGCCATCTTTGCCGCCAAGCTCCCCCAACCCCTGTAAGAGCAATTCCGTTTTTCTTTTTATTTCTGCCTCGCGTACATCCAAGTCTTGGCCGCGGTTTTGCAACAGAAGCGCCAATGCCTTCATTTTTTGTACTTCTTTGGCAAACTCTTCCGGCGTAATCGTTTTCTCGTCCTCAACATTAATAACTTGGTTGTTATTGTCTTCCGTCTTAGGTTCTTTTCTTGATGGTGCTGTTTTTGTGCCTGCTGACATGATTCTCACAAAAAACTATCGCCGCTCCAAATATATATAGCTTACTGGTAGGCGTATCGAGGAAGTTGCAGAGAGCTATCCAAGAGATGAATCATACCTTCAGCTCTCCGCTCGCTAATTTTTTTATCGCGGTTCTTGGATCGTCGCCGTCAATTTTGACGCCCATGCTCTTGCAAGTCCCTAGCACCTGCTTGACTCTGTCTGCCATAGTATTTCCATACAGAGACCCCTCTTTCGACTTGGCGATTTTTACCGCCTGCTCTATTGAGAGGCTGCCGATTACCTCGTCTTTTGTTTTCGCGCCTGCCGCTACTCCTAGCTCTTTCAATATCAGAGCGCTGGTCGGCGGGTTTCCTACTTCTATCTTGAAGCTCTTGGTATCAGGATTGACGATTACCTTTACAGGTATCTTTATCCCTTCGAATGCCTTTGTCTTTGCATTTATCTCTGAGATTATCGCATTTATGTTAACTCCCAGAGGACCAAGTGCAGGTCCGAAAGGAGGCCCTCCAGTAGCTTTACCTCCTTCTATCAGTCCTGATATCGTAACGTCAGCCATTTTTACACCGTTCTATATTCTATATTTGAACATATTGATATGTTATTGTGTTCTTGGATTATGCATTGCTCTATCCGCTTGCTGGTTTCTCTGCTTTCTGTATTACCTTTGCCGTGCTCATTTTAGTAGTTATCGGTATAGGCACCACGACATCCATCAGCTCCACAGTTATATCATCCTTGAGCTCGTCCACCTTCAACACTTTCGCCTTGTATCCCTTGAACGGCCCAGTCGAGAATTCAACGGTGTCCCCCTTTTCTATGTCCTGTGCAAACGTCTTGACTTCTACTAGCTTGTTTATGTCATCTTCTGATAGCGGTTTTGACAGCATTCCTTTTACATTGTGCTCTTTTGTTATGAACTGCCTGCAGGAAAGTTCGTCTTCCGCCTCTATTATGATGTAGCCGCGCATTCCTTCGATTACCATTATCGAATATATTGGCAAGTCGGATTTTGTTGATTTGCTCTGCAGAACCGTAGCCGCAATCCTCTCCTGTCCTGATACGACCTTTATCACAAAATACATTCCATCACTTCATTTGTAAATTTGTAAATGCTTGATATATAGCATAGTTATGCAAGAAGCATATAGCCCAAGCTAACTCTATTCTACAATAAGGATTAATACATTAAGCATTAAAATACTTCCTGTCTGCTGCACATGTGAGAAAATATGGTACTGCAAAAACACGATCCTACCTTGCCAGTTGTAAAACCAGCTCCAGGTAAAAGGGAGAGAATTGCAAAAGGCTATGATATAATAGGGAACATCGCCGTCATAGATATGCCGGAGGCTGGTAAAAGGGATGAAGCCATGGCAAAGGAGCTTATGTCAGTACATCCAAAAGTAAAAACCGTCGTGGCAAAAGCGGGAGCCGTAACCGGCAAGTACAGGAGAAGGAGATTCCGGCACGTTTTAGGAGAGCATAGCTTCATCGCCGACTACAGGGAGAACGGCTGCATCTTCCGTTTTGACATAAGGAAAAGCTTCTTCTCAAACCGTCTTTCTTTCGAGCGCTCAAGAATAATTAACGAGGTAAAAGGAGGGGAGCATGTGCTCGTCCTGTTTGCGGGAGTGGGTCCTTTTGCAATCGAGATAGCGAAAGCCCATCCAGATACTACAGTGATAGGAGTCGAACTTAATAATGAAGCGTACAGGAGCATGGAAGAGAATATAAAGCTGAACAGGCTGCGCAATATCTCGGCATTGAACGCTGACGCAGCAAAGCTGCCTGTCAAATTAAAGGAGTTTGCCGACAGGATAATAGTACCTATGCCTACAGCAAGCACTAAATTCCTCGAAAGCATATTGTTCGCGGCAAACAAGAGATGCGTGGTGCATCTGTACGCATTCTGCAAGAAGGATAGTGCATTCGATGGAATATACAATAAGATAAAGGAACATGCAAAGGAGAAAGGATACAGGACAAAACTGCTTTTCGGCAGGCAGGTCAGGACCTATTCCCACAGCGATATAGAAGCAGTGATAGACTACCTGATAGTCAGATGATGGTCTGCACAAGGATCATGGAAAATCAAGGAATTGTGCGGAACGAATTCACATGCCCTTTTTTATTTTTGCGAGGAACAGTATCCGCTTGTGCGCCGGAGGATGTGTCGCGAACAGACTTGATATGCCGAATCCCGCTTTCTCTGCCTTCACGCGCTCTATGAATGCGTCGATATCTATATTCGGCAGAAGCTTCCTGATGTCATCCTTGTGGTTTTCTATCTCTTGCACCTCTGTTTTAGAAGCGGTGCCATCGACAAAATAGAAGTTCTTTGCTATAGTCTGGGACTGGGCGACCTGCTGCTGGGTTGCGACTGCGTTTGCGCCAGTGATCTTCAGAAGAGAGGAGGCGAGGTGCTCCGGGTGCTTTGTGCTCACTGCAGAGTATTCGTCCGCGTACGTCTCCCTCAGCCTTGAGAGGGATAATATCAAGAGTTGCGAAAGGAAGTATACTATGAAACCTGCCATCCCCAGCGCTATGAGCGTTGATGTGTTGTTCCTGTTGCCGAACATTCCCCCGAAGAAGAGATTCTGCGCGAGCATCCATCCTATCATAGGTATGAATGCCACGAAAGTCATGACCCATACGTCATTGTGCTTCAGATGTCCGATCTCATGCGCCAGCACAGACCTAAGCTCGTTATCGTTCAGCATGTTGAGAAGGCCCTCGTGCACGACAAGAGTCGCGCTGCGCAGGGATCTGCCGAATACGAACGCATTCGGTATTGTAGTTGGTGCTATCGCAATCCTCGGGACCGGCACGCCAGCCTCCTTGGCCAGTTCATTCACCATATTATGAAGCTTTGGATACTCGTTATCCTTTATGTAGCGCAGCTTTGCTGTAGCTTTCAGAATTGCGGGAGACAGATACCACTGCAGAAGGAAGAACATGATGGCAAGGGGCAGTATTACGTATAAGCCAAAGCCAAAATAGAACATTATGGCATATATAACGCCGAAGCCTATTGAAAAGACAATGGCAAGCGTCAGGTACATCCGCAGATGTAGGTCTAATATTGACATAATGCAATATCGCACTTAAAGGATATAATGCTTGTGTTTTGCCTCTATTTTCCCATTCCTTTTCGTTTTATGCAACCGGTAAGGGATTGACTGCATAGTGCGGCATGACGGATTTCCCGTCATGAAGTGTTAAATACTTATCTTTCGTTATAAAAACGCGACTGGTGGCTCCATGGCGGAAATGGAAACAGTTACTGTGCTGTATAATGAAGAGCAGGTGAAGAACCTTGATCTCCAAGAGCTTGTCAGGGAGACCACCTGGAAGGAGCTGCTTACCCAGCTTGTGGATAGCAACAGGCTTAACCCTTGGGACATAGACATATCGAAGCTTGTTGACAGCTATGTGTCCGCGGTAAAGAGGATGAAGGTGCTTGACCTCCATGTCCCGGCAAATATCATACTAGCGGCATCGGTCCTGCTCAGGATGAAGAGCGAAACCCTCACGATATTCGAGATAGAGGAAGAGCTGCAGGCAGCAGAGCCGGTTGAAGGACAGCAGAGGATATATCCTGAAGTCCCTGTTCTCGTTCCTAGGATAAGGCTGCAGCCCAGGAGAAAGATAACGCTGGTAGAACTAATGCAGGCGCTCGAGGAGGCGCTCAGGATGAAGGAAAGGAGAGATATTGAATCGAATGCGCCGATGCCGACCATGAATTTCATGGTAAACCTTGAAGATATCGATGAAAAGGCAAATTCCATTTATGATTTCATAAAGGAGAATGTTGATTCTGACAAGGCAACGACGTTCACGATACTGGCTGACAGGTTCAAGAACAGTGATAGCATACTGCTTGACCTGTTTATACCGTTGCTCTTCCTTGCGCATAAGACAAGGGTTTATGTGTATCAGGAGAGATTCTTTGATGAGATAATAGTTCGTTTAGCAGGATAACGCTGATTGGATGCCGGACAATTCGGAATACAGGAAAATGGCCGAGGCTGCACTCTTCGTATCAAGCAAGGCAATGAGCGTATCAGAGATAGCAGAAGCGGCAGGGATCGCTTCCGTTGGAACGATACAAGGCGTGATTGACCAGCTCGTAAAGGAATATGAGAGCAAGGACAGCGCACTGGGAATATTCAAGGTGGGCGACAAATATATACTGAGTTTGAAAGAGCCTTATGCCAGCAGGGTCAACAGCCTCGCCGGGGAACCTGAGATATCAAAAAGCTCCCTGAGGATACTTGCCTTCATAAGCAAGAACGAGCCGGTAATGCAGAGCGCGGTTGTAAGGGCTTTCGGCTCGTCCACTTATGATCACATGAAGGAGCTGCTGGAAAAGGAGTTCGTAGTCACTAAGAAGATGGGCAGGAGCAAGCGTATCGAGACGACCCAGAAGTTCAAGGAGTACTTTGGAGTAGCAGAGCAGGCTTCTCAATAAGGCTAGCACAAAAGGACCACTCTCTACGACGAAAAGCTCGGTCAAGGACATAGCCCTCTCAAGGCTAAAACATTAGTTCAAATCCCGAGGGGAGCGTCAAGGAAATTATGACGATAAATCGATGGTAGAATGTTACGTACACGATAGAAAAGTATTTATAATAATTCCTTATAATATTATTATAGATTAAAAGGTGATTTTGTGAGCAATATAAACATAGAACTCAAAGGCTACACTGCAGATATAATAGACAAAATGCTTGACGACGGCTATGCAAAAACCAAAACAGAGGCTATACGGCTTGCGCTCTTTGAATTCGACCAGATCCATAAGTTAACCGAAGAGGAGCTTTACGCCAAGGCGGCCCAAAGGATATTGAAGGACATAAGGTCTGGCAAAGAGAAGACATCCAAATATGAGGTAAAAGCCATGGTCTGATTCTATGCGAATAGAGCAGACCGGGGAGTTCGAGAAAGATACTAAAAAGATCACCGGAAAGCAGAAACAGAGGCTGGACGAGATAATAAGGATGTTGGCTAATTCAGAAAAACCAGGCAAACAATTGCATCATTTGAAGGAGGTATACTCAGTTTACATAGAAAATAAAAGGCTTGTTTATCAGTTTAATGAAAATGAAAATAAGGTAGTGCTATTGCTTTTCAAGAGCAGGGAGGGCGTCTACGACTATTTAGGAAGATGATAAGCATGCCGAAAAATGCATTGCCAAAGAAATTCACTATAAACCTAAGAGAGGCTGGCTGGATAGAGGCAGTCCATTTTCGAAAGAATACTATCTGTTTTCATCCACCTGCTGGTAAAAGCCGATTTGGCGAATCGGTTTAGAGAAAGAGGTTAGAGACTGCGCTACCCAAGTGGCGAGGTTAAGTTGTAAGGCTTTCAAGGTCTGCTATAATTTATTATTGAGAGAGATTTCACCTAAAATAGAGGTACTCAAGGGGGCACCGAAGATCTTCCAACATATCTTTAATGAGGGTCAAATTAATTCAAAACCGTTAAATAGCCTTATGTTACAGTCTTTGTATGGAGACATCTACAACGATAAGACGACCCAGAGAGCAACCGCAACAATGGCTCAGGGATCTTAAAGAAATAATGTATACTCCGGATGTCTGTATATTTTGCAGACACGTGGCTGCAAGACTGACGCTTGACGGCTTCGTTTTGCCTGATTGGTATAATGACAGATATTGGCATGAATTCATCTTTGATATGCATAAAGAGCCGGATGCCTTTGAGGAGTTGAAGAAGGAGTTCTTCGAAGCTGACGCTCCCTATTTAAAATCGGCAACCTTCAGAGATCATTCTACCGTATTCTTCGGCATGTATGTGCATAACATAACAGGCGCTCCGGTCTCAACCATGGAAATGGCCTTTGCAAAACTACAACAGGAGGAAATAGCAAAGTATCCGGAATCATATCAAGAATTCCTCGGTAAGGCCATAGAACGGGCAAAGACGAAGTTTGTACCGCTTCAAAAATGGAAATGGTAAATACCTATATGGCGGCTCTGAATGAGGCTCGGACGTTAATAAACAGGGTTCTGCTCCTCTATACCTTCCTTCCTGTTCATAACAAGAGCAGCAACAAAAAGGAAAGAGGAGAGCCTGTTCAGGTATGCTAATATGTGCGGGCTTATCTTCCTCTCCTTTGACAGCGCGACCATACTCCTCTCTGTCCTTCTTGCAACCGACCTGGCAAGGTGCAAGTACGACGCCGATGTGGAACCTCCAGGTAGCACGAACTTCTTCGTTTCGGGCAGCTCCGCGGCAAACCCGTCAATGTGCTTCTCCAATTCCTCTACGTCCTTGCAGCCAACCCTTCCCCTCAGCTTTGTCAACATCTTTTCTGATGACATGATCTCTGCGCCTATTGCGAACAGCCTGTCCTGCACGACCTTCAGCATCTCCGCAATGTGCATGTCCTCAAGGTTCGCGATTGCGACTCCGAGTGCGCTGTTCAATTCATCAATGTCTCCTATCGCCCTTGCGGTGGCGGAATCCTTGCTGATTCTTGACATACCCATAGTATCAGTCTCGCCCAGATCGCCTCTGCCCGTGAAGAAAACGCTCATGCTTTATTTTGTGTGTATGGTATTTTAATCTGTGCGATGAAAAGGTATTGTTTTCTGGGCCCGTAGTCGAGTGGTAAGACGTTCCCTTCACACGGGAAAGATCCGGGGTTCGATTCCCTGCGGGCTCATTAGAGAAGCTGAAAGACGCTGCGGTGCCTGCGCCACTCTTTATCCTGACGAACCCGCAAGGTTCCTTTAAATATTTCCAACGCTGCGATAGCTACATATGACGACCGGAAAGATAGGCAGGCCAAGGATAAGGCCCGCTAATCAGAATGATTTCAAGCCAGTAGGCGCGATGCTCGACAATGAGGGGCTGTCATGGCACGGAGTGCCTGAACTCAATACCCTATACGGCAGGCAGTATTTCGGGCACATGCTAAGAAAAGGAAAGGGTATGGAAAATGTAAATGATGGGAAGAAGATTGGCTTCGTTGCTGAAATCAATGGGAAAGTAGTTGGTGCGGTGCTGATTGACCTGCTGCAGGGATCGCGCGGAGAGGAGATAGCGCTTATCGACAGGCTGGTCGTAAGCCGCAATAGAAGGAAAATCGGAATAGGCACAATGCTTAGGGAGCATGCTGAAAAAATATGCACAGAAAATGGTTCTACTGAAATTAGGGCTGAAATCAGCGTATGCAACACAGATGTATTATCGATGTTCGGTTCTGCTGGTTATGAGATATTGCAGGCACGCGGAATCTTAGACGGGTTCACGATGCTTGCGAGAAAGATGATGGCGCAGAGGAATACGATGAATATCGCTATGAATGCCTATGGGTGCACGCATGGCACACCTGCGGTTTCCAATGCAGCTTCCAATAATCTGCAGATTCAGGCAGGATATACTGCGGTAAAGCCGGTTGACCTGGTTGACTGCAGCAAACTGCATCTGCATAAATAAGCGGAATTCACGGCTTGAAAGCGGCGCAGATTGTATGGAGTATCAGTTTAGCAGCCAGCACATTCGGAGCCGCCATTCCCGGAATAGGACATAATTCATTGAAGTCTGCACCGAGCAGGCGCTTTTTCTCCAGAACCATTGACAGTATATCCTTGAGGTCGTTGTAGCGCATGCCCCCCGGTTCCGGAGTGCCGGTAGCTGGAAACTCACCTGTGTCCAAAACATCCAAGTCTATAGTCATGTAGATTTTTTTCCTTGTCCTCTTTACTATCATGTCTGCAATCTGCTTTTTGTCCATCTTCAATATATCCTTCATGTATAATATGTCCTTCAGCTCCTTTGCGCTCCGCTCGTCTATGCTTCTTACCCCGACGCTCACACAGCTATCGCACATCTCGCGTATCCTTGACATTACGCACGCATGGCAGTACTTCGTGCCGTAAAGCTCGTCCCTTGAATCAGAATGTGCGTCGAAGTGTATGACTGAAAAATCCTTCTCAGCTTTTGACAGGGCCTTGACAGCACCTACCGCGATCGTATGCTCGCCGCCGAGAAGCACTGGCATCTTCCCGTCATCAAGTATTATCGATGTCTCCTTCGCTATCCTGTCCACCATCGCTTTTGGTCCGCTGAAATCGGGAGCGAGTTCTTCCGTGGTGTAAACCCCTATCGTGCTTACGTCAATGCCGAATTCCTCATCATATAGCTCCAGGTTCCTGCTTGCCTCTATGATGGCCCTTGGGCCTTCTCTGGAACCGATTTTGTATGTGGATGTCGAATCATACGGTACGGGAAGCGCCACTACCTTGGCCTTTCCGTAATCCTGTTCCTCAAGCCCAAAGAGGTTGTATGGCGGCATCGCATTCAATATCTTCATGATTTGTCACGATTATTTTATCCGCTTCGTCTCAGCAAACCGGCATAATATCTTTACCACCCATCTTTATATGCGTTGCAGTGGGACGGACTTATACCGATCTTTGCAGAGTGTGGTTTTACTCCGATGTGCATAAAGAAGAGAGACAAAAAGAAAAATAAAAAAGAATAAAAAATAAAAAAAAATAAAAGATGATGCAGATATTACATCATCATTTCCCAGATGCCTCCTATGTAGGTCAGAACGAGTCCGACAACCACATACCAGAAGTATTGGGTCCCTCCTGAGACTATGAGCAGCATAAGTGCTCCCCACATTATCAGCTTCCACAGCGGTCCGTCCTTCTTGCTGTCCATCTTACCCGCTATAGCGCCGATGCTCATGAAGAACAGGGCTATAGAGCTGAAGATGGCCGCCGCGATTACGAATGGGGTCAGGAATTGGGCTGATGCCAGCCACGATCCTGTCGTCACAGTGCCGCTCGTACCGTACCACGTGAAAATCACGTAGAGGTATATCAGCGATCCTAGAAACACTAGGATTCCTCCTGCTGCACCTGCAGATTTTTTTGTCGCCATTTATATCACTTTGATTCAACAATAAAAACCAAGCTTTTTAAAGCTTGCTTCGGCATACGCCATAGTAGGTAGATATTGCAGTCATCATCACTTTCAAAATAATGGTTCATCTGCTTTACGCTCGCATGCTATAGCAATAAAAATATGCATTTCCTCATCTCTGTTTGAGTGATGCAATGGCAGATAAGATCAGGTGCGCGCATATACTTGTGGAAAAGCAGTCTGTTGCGCTTGAAATCATAGCAAAGCTGAAGAAAGGGGATAGCTTCGCGAAGCTGGCGGAGCAGTACGGGATGGACAGCACGAGGAAGAGGGGAGGTGACTTGGGATTCTTCGGCAGAGGTATGATGGTCAAGGAATTTGAGAACGCGGCATTTGCGCTGCAGCCAGGGCAGATAACAGAGCAGCCTGTCAGGACGCAGTTCGGATATCACGTCATAAAAAGGCTTGAGTGAACTGATTGGTGCATGTATGAGGCTATCTCATGTATTCCATCCATTCAGGACCAAGAGACAGGTAGAGCGCTCTTTGGCGTGCTGGGATGCCGCGGAGGACGTGTTCATAACTCAACAATACAACTGGCTGGCATCAAGACTAAAGGCAAACACGACAGTCATAGATCTGGGCGCGAATATGGGAGATACTGCGATATATTTCGCCCAGTTCAAAGAAAGCACCGTTGTGATGGCGTATGAACCAGGTCCTGTCCCGTACAAGATGATGCTGGAGAATTTGGGGAAATGCAGTATAGGGGCAAAGGTGCGACCGTACAACTACGCAATCGGTGAAAAAGAAGGCACGCTGTTGTTGAAGGATAAGTTGCACACAAGAAGTTCTTCTGCCGAAGCTATGGTTGCGGCAAAAGGCACACCGGTAAAAGTCGTGACTCTGAGTTCGGTTCTGGATGGGCTTACAAATGTAGTCATCAAATGTGATATTGAGGGTGCTGAGGAAACAATATTTGATGGAGTAGATCTTTCAATGGCTTATGCCATCCAGCTGGAATGGCACAGTCAAAAAGCAAAGGAAAAGGCAGTCAATAATTTAACAGAGGCAGGGTTCACGCTAGATTATATAAAACAAGATACAGAGTCGCACACCGGGATGATTGGCGCTTACAAATAAAAGGCAAGGAATGAAAGTGCAATGGAGAGGACACCATATTAGCAACGCCAGTCTAATCAATATTGTCCCAAAGCCGCATGCACCGAAACGTAGAAATATTATATCATACACCAGACTGCTGTACTGTTGCGCATAATGTGCTGTTTTGTTGTGATAGAATGACAAAAGTAAAGACCTGCGTTATACCCGCGGCGGGGCTGGGCAAAAGATTCCTTCCTATGACGAGGTCGATGCCGAAGGAGATGCTCCCGTTGGTCGACAAGCCGATCATACAGTATGTAGTAGAAGAAGCCGCAGCCAGCGGACTCGAGACGATACTTATTGTGATAGGAAAAGGAAAGGACGCCATAATAGACTATTTTGACAGCAACAGATCAGATGGAAATAATGAGAACAGCTGGCTTGATAGCTTGCCGAATATTTTTTTCGTAAGGCAGAATGAGCCGAGAGGGCTTGCAGACGCAGTCGGATGCGCGAAGTCTTTCGTGAATGATGAACCTTTCGCGGTGCTGCTTGGCGACACGGTATATACCAGCGATTCCGGAGTTCCCGTAACGGCGCAGCTCCTTCGTACATATGAGCATATCGGAGCGCCCGTCATAGCCGTTGAGAAGGTGAGAAGGGAAAAGATAAGGGATTACGGGATAATAGCGGGAAAGATGGTAGCCAAACAGTTATGGAAGATTTTTGGCATGGTGGAGAAGCCGGAGCCATCGCAGGCACCAAGCAACATAGGAATTACCGGCACTTATATACTTGAACCTGAGATATTCAAATACATAGAAAAACTCCTGCCCGGGAAGAACGGCGAGCTGCAGCTTACCGAAGCTTTGTGCAATATGCTGCATGACTACGACATATACGGTGCTGGCTTTAATGGCAAACGGTATGATATAGGGACAAAGGAGCTTTGGATATCAGCCAACCAGGAGTTCCTTCGCAAGGACAGGAGATTCTCCTGTTTGCTCCGATAATTCCTACCTGCCATTTGGGCGCAGCCTGCTGAAGAGCCGTTCATAGAACCTGTTGATTCCGGATATCTCGAATTCAGACAGGTTTTCCCTGTTCTTTATATATTTGGAATGCCTCTGGCTGCGCAATATCTCTGCCAGCTTTTCCGGTATGCTCTCTTCGCTCTCAACAAGGCACATGTCCCTGACCTCTTTCGGTATAGGAGTATAAGACGGAAGAACAACAGGAATGCCAAGGGCGATGCTCTCCAGCACTACCAGCCCCAGCCCTTCCCTCTCTGACATATGGAGCAGCACCGCGCACGAGCCTATCTGCTCCCAAAGCTCCTCCCTCTTCACGATAGGCCGTCTTATCTTTATAATGTTCTGCAGACGTTCCTTCTTTATGATGCCGCGTATCTCTTTTTCCTCCGGTCCATCCCCTATTATAAGCCCTCTTGCACCTTTTACTTTTCGCTGCGCCTCTTTTACTGCCAATATCCATTTATCAAGCCGCTTCTCCTTTATCAGCCTGCCCCAATAAACTATCGTGTTCCTCTTGCCCTCTTTGCTTATGAACGGCTTGAGCTCATTATCATTCAGTATAGGGGCGAAAACGCTTATCTTGCTTCTCAGTATCCCTATTTTCTCGAGCTTTTGCGCTGTCACGGAGGAATTTGCTATATACGCATCTGCCATCTTCACAAAAAGGGAAGCTGCTGCACCGCCCAGCCACGCAAAAAGGGGGTTTTTCAAATATTCTTTCCAGTAGTTCCTATCCCATACCTCTACAACGTCAAGCACGAGCTTGCAGCCGAAAAGCTTGCAATACAGCCTGAGAACAGGTATATGCAATATAGGGAACATGTTGCACTCTATTACGGAAAACCTGAATCTGAAGATGTTGATTGTGCTTGCCGCGAACTTCAGCGCAGCTCTTATCGACCTCCTGCCATGCCTGTAGAATCGTTCCGAGCTGGTTTTCCCCAGAGTATGGTATTGTATTCTTTTATCAGTAAATTCATGCTCCATCCCTGGCCACTGCATCGAAAAGAAATGCACTTCGTGTATCTTGGCAAGCTCCTCGGCTTCGGCCCTTTCAACAGCCTCTATACCTCCCATGTGCCAGGGGAAAGCCGCATCTGACACGAAAGCAATTCTCATGAAGACACACTCTCACTTGCCAATCAAGATTTAAAAGGCTTGAAAAACAGATATTAATAAGGTGATGTGTTCCAAAGAAAAAGCATTTAGATTAGGTAATATCAATATTCAGTATTGGTAATGTAGTGGTGAGATTGAAAAAGATATCGAGGAAGAGGAGGGTGGCAAAAGCCGGCGCAGCAGTAAAGCAACCGCTCGTCGCCATAGTGATACCGAATTATAACGGGCAGGTTGTACAGTATAACGGGAAAGGAATACTGGAAAACTTGCTGGAATCGCTGATGGCAACGTCATACAGGAACATGAAAGTGATTGTCAGTGACGACAGTTCTCCGTCTCCCGATGCTAGCGCGGGGATAGCGGCGAAATACAACGTTAAATTCATTGTGAATAAGCCGAATGGAGGTTTTGCGAAGAATGCGAACTTCGGCGCAAAATACGCAATAGATGAATATGATCCGGACTATATCCTCTGGCTGAACAACGATATAATAATAACTGATCCGGATTGGCTAACAAAGCTTGTTGAGACGGCGGAATCGGATCCAAAAATAGGGATGGTGGGATGCAAGCTGCTGTATCCTGACGGAAAGATACAAAGGGGCTATTCTCCGGATGAGCGCAACCAGCAGGACAGTGAAAAGTTCGATTACGTAAGGCATTCTGAGTCAGTTGATGGGGCTATGTTTTTTGCAAAGAGAGCAGTCATAGATAGAGTCGGGCTCTTTGATGAGATGTTCCTCTTTGGCTGGGAGGATGCGGATTACTGCATGAGAGTAAGGGATGCCGGATTCAAGTTCGTCTACAACGGAAAAGTAAAGCTTATGCATCTTGAAGGAGCGACCTCCACCGCGGCTGCAAGGAACAATGGCAGATACAAGAGATCGTATAACGACATGGTCAGCTTCATAAGATTTATGTGGAAGCATAACTCTAAGTTCACCTTATCATACAAACTTCACAGTGTGCTGAACATGGCAGCAAGCGTCTTTGTCACGACAAACGAGAGCGTAAAGACCGGATTCAAACTGGGAAAGTACAGGTTCAATCCCGATCCGCTGACAAAAATACGCGCTTACTACAGGGCAACGATGGATGTCGTATCACCGCACATGATGTTTTACCGATTTCTGGTAAATCACGGGCTGGGGCGCCTGTTAATAAACGGAGCAGTAAGAAAACTGCAGGAAGAGGCAAAGGCCTGCAGGAACATAGAGGACATAGTAAACCTTGCATACGCATTTGATTATCATGGAATCACGATAGGCCCATTTCAGATAAAAGAAGAAATAATGAAATTCGCGGAGGACCTATCAAACAAGCAGCCGCAGGAAATACTGGAGATAGGCACTGCAAAGGGAGGTACTTTATTCATAATAGCGCAATGCGCTCCTGACAATGCACATATAATTAGCCTCGACCTTCCTAACGGGAAATTTGGGGGAGGATACCCTTCGTGGAAAATCCCATTGTATAGATCATTTGTAAAAAAAGGGCAAATGCTTGAACTTGTAAGGGAAAACTCTCATGATATCGGAACATTCGAAACTGTGCGAAAGCTGTTAAATGATAAGAAACTCGATCTCCTTTTCATTGACGCGGATCGTAGTTATGATGGCGTGAAACATGACTTCAATATGTATTCTGTGCTTGTTAAAGAATCAGGAACGATAGCGATGCATGATATATCAAAGACACCAAACCCTGAGATAAGCGTTCAGCCGTTCTGGGATGAGATAAAGAAAAAACACAGGACAAAGGAGATAATAGAGAATCCTATGCAGGGCTATGGCATTGGTATAATAAATATGAAATGATGCGCATGTCAAAGACAGGGCTAAGTCTGTTGATCTTTTCTAGAGGAGATACTAAGCAGGCTTTAGATTTGATATCCGATATGTACGACCTTGTAGATGAAGTCGTGGTTATAGATTCGAGCAGCAGAGAAGAGCATAAATCACTCAAGGAACAGAAAAGGAGATTTCAAAAAATGAAGGTATACTATGTAATTGCCCTTGGATATGCAGACCCGATGAGAATGTATGCGCTAAAGAAATGTACTTATCAGTGGGTATTGCTTGTCGACACTGATGAAAGGTTGAGTGTTGTGCTCAAGAGCCGGTTAAGAGAGCTTGTTGGCAACCCTCAAACCGACGCATATGCAATAAGGAGGTATGAGAATACGGAAGGTATAAAGAAGAATAAATTCTGGACTTGGCAGATTCGTCTGTTTAAGAAGGATGTTGCAACTTATAATGGAGTAATACACGAACAGCCATCTATATCAGGAATCGTAAACGGTCTCTACGATAGAGAAGCATATCTAGCACATTTGTACTCGATGAAAGGTAAATCCTGGGATGAATATGGAATTATGCAGCAGTTCAACAGGATGGACTACAAAACATATAATGAAAAAATAAATGATTACTTATACAAGTTCAGATTTCCAAAGAAGCCAGATAAATCAAAATTTTCAAGAGTCGTGGTCAATATCATAAGAGCATATCAAAAATTAAAACGCAGTAAACCTGATGATGAAGTTACGTTGCTCGATTATCTATGGTTTTATATATTCATTGATATTGGTTATTTCATAAAGCAAAGAGATCTCTTTAATTTACCGAATATTATATCAAATCGGATAAGATCTATTAGAGAACTCAAATGGAATATGACCCAGGAAGATGCCAATGAAATATTTGAGATATCGAAAAGGATAAACAGCATCGGAATAATAAAATATTTGGGGCTTGATTCAGAAAAAAAAGTGAAAGAGTTGAACAGAAAATATATTGACAAACAACAGGGTGTAGGATTACTGATCAAGTTGTTGAAGGAACAGTACTATAGAGAGAGTGATTCCGGGTGAAAGTAGGAATATTGAGTTTAAAGGGCAATTTCAATAGAGGTATAGGCCAGGGGGTCCAGAAGTATATATATGAAATCTGGAACAACACAAATAGATTGGCCAAGACCAGAGGGGACTCGGTAGATAAGATAGAGTTTGGTTATGGCAACAGCTATATGCTCAGGAAAGTGTCTTTTACCCTGATGCTCGGGATAAAATCATTCAATGGTTACGATATACTGCATATCCCTGCACCTATAATGTTCAATCCGAGGCACGGGAAGGAAACTAAAGTAGTAACAACGCTTCACGAATTTGCCTTGATACGCAAAGACAGCCCTATTTACACAGAGCCTAGACGGGAAGGAATGTTTTCCGGTTATATTGGCAGGAAGATACGTGAGCAAGTGATAAACTCTGATTACATAATACCGAATTCTACACAAACAGAGCAAGAGGCTATACAGATAGGATGTGATAGAAACAAGATTGAAGTGGTGCCGCACGCAATAGATGACAAATTCATATATACACCTGTGCCAGAGCGCAAACAGAATAAGAGGTTCAGGTTGGGCTTCATAGGAAGGATAGGCAGCAGGAAGAACGTCAAGTTTGCAATTGACTCCTTCAAATCAATAGAAAACCAGAAGATAGATTTTGAGATATGGGGCAATGTAGTGCCGGATTACGCACATGCTGTAAAAATACCTGAAGGTGAAGACAGGATTCAGTTGAAAGGATTTGCACCAGAGGAATCAATAGTCAAAATATTCGATAGTTTTGATGCATTCGCCTTTCCTAGTCTGTACGAAGGATTTGGGATGGAGATACTTGAGGCACAGGCTAGGGGGCTTCCAGTAATAACGTATGCCAAGGCGCAAATCCCGGATGAGATTAAAAAATATTGCATAGAGGCGAAAGATGAAAGAGATATGGCAACTATAATAATGGACCTTAAGGAAAATGGATATGCTCAAAGGACACGGAAAGAGGCAATGGAATATGCGGCACAGTTCAATTGGAACAACTGCGCTAAAAGGACTATGATCGCATATAAGAATGCAATGAAATTGTGAGGATATGAAAGTGCTTCTGCATGGACTGTATCTTGATAGTAAGGCCTACGCTGATTATGTCAGCAGAGGTTTTGAGGAGAATGTCGGGATAAGGAATGTATCGGTAATGGTTCCGAACATATACAAGCGGGATGCTGAAGGATCAAGATTTTCCGATAGGCTTGTCGATATTGGAGAAATAGACAAGTTTGATTTGATAGTCTTATCATATCATTCATTGTTCGATACAAAACTTACTGAAGTGCTGAACAGCAATACAAGCGCTACGAAAATTTACATAGACCAGGAAGACAACTTCTTTATAAAAAATATAGCGAACCATAAGGAGATAAAATACTACTTTAAGAGAGAGCTTTACCAAAGTATGAGCGCACTACATAAATTAGAGTGGACTATCAGATATGTTTATGGCAACTATTGGGTAACGTATAAGGGCAATAGACACAGAATGAAGATTAAACATTTTATCAGTCCTCTTTTCCAACCTTGCGGTTATGCAGTGCAAGGCAGAAATCAAAAAGTAAAGCCGTTCCCGCTTGCGTATACACCAACAGTTAAAAGCCCACCAAAGGTAAACAGCAACAGGAAATACGACCTCAGCTTAATTGCAAATCCACAGAATATTGGCGAACGTAAAAAAGTTTATAGATTCGCTCTTGGTCTAAAGGATAGTTTTCCAGAAAGCGATTTCCTGATAAGCAAGGGAGGTTATTCAAAAGAAGAATATTTGAATATACTTGCCGATTCAAAATCTAGCGTATCTGTTAGAGGTTATGGGTATGACACTTATAGGTATTGGGAAATCGCGTATCATGGTGCGATGCTCATATCACAGAGATTGCCTATAGTGATACCAGACAATTTTATAGATGATACATCAGCTATATTTTTCAGCAGGATAGATGAGCTCAGAGAAAAGTTCAAGAAAACAGTGGTTGACTCAAATGAATGGCAGGAAATAGCAAGAAGTGCGCAGAAGAGATACTTAAAATATCATACAGCTAAAGCAAGGATAAAAAACCAGATACTGAAGTACATAAAGTGAAAATATGAAGGTATTGATGATCAACATAATAAAACCCATAAAGGGAAGTGGTGATGGCACCACAGAATACAGTTATCAACTGTATCAGAAACTTAAGAGCAAGGGAAAGGCATCAGTATCTATAGAATATTTTCTGGATAAAGCAAAACGCAATAATACTATTGGTCTTATGCATGTATACTCGCAGATGGCACACAAAGCAGCGATGATAGCAAGGCAGAATTATGATATAATACACATAATGAGCCACGAGATAGGCAGCATGGCAAAGTTGTTAAAGCAGAATGGTACGCAAGCCAGGATAATAACTACCGTACATGACACCACGAGGCTGGAGAAAGGACTGCATAAAGGTCTGCTCCAGAAAAGCTACAATCTCATAGTGAAAAATAATGTTTCTGATGCATTGAGATATTCGGATGCTATAATATTTGTGTCAGAGAGGGCAAGAAGAGAAACGTTAAAGAAGCTCGGACCATTGAAGGTCAAGAGCTATGTGATAATGCACGGGTTGAGAGAAGAGCTTTTCACTGCCCCAATACCAAAAAAGAGAAAAGGAGAATTTCTCACTGTAGGTTATATAGGTTCCATGGCACACCACAAGAACGTCATAATGATTCTGAAAGCCGCGCGGATCGCAAAGGAGAAAGGCCTGAAAGCGCGCTTTTTGATTTATGGCACTGGATTCGAGTCAGAGAACTTGCAGAAATTCAAGAAGAGATATAATCTCGATAACGTTTCCTTCAGGGGGTTCGCGCCAGAAGACGAAATAGTTGGTATATATGACAGCTTCGACGCGTTCGTGTTTCCGAGCCTTTATGAAGGATTTGGCTTCCATATTCTAGAGGCGCAGTCGCGAGGGCTTCCTGTAATAATCTTGAAGAATACAATAATCCCGGAAGAAGTAAAAAAATATGCGATAGAGGTTGCGGATGAAAAAGAGCTTATTGATAAGTTAAAAGATATACAAAAAAATGAATACAAGAAATGGAAACAGGCTGCAATGGCATATGCAAAAAAATTTACATGGCGTAAAACCGCCCTATCAATTGAACGGGCGTATAGAAAGTATACTGGGTGATATAATGAAAGTGTTGCTTTTTACCAACCATCGCAGTGCTTTTCTTGAACGGATAACGTATGAAGGACTTGTAGACAACATTGGAGGTAACAATGTTAAGATATTTAAGCCAAATAATATACCGGTGCATCAGTCGATGGTAGAGTATAGCTCAACCAACAACATTATTTATGAGAATGAGATGTTACAAAGAATAGATGAGTTTGACAGCATAATTCTCTTCAACAGCGCATATATGAATCCTATATTTGATAAAGTGCTGGAGAAGAGTGATGCAAAAATGTTCTTCGTAGATGGCAATGACGATTTTTTCTTGCGTCATATCCGCAACAATCCTAAAATTATCCTCTATCTAAAAAGTAATGTACTTACTACGCTTTACCCAGGCTATTCGATTGAGTGGTCCATTAGATATTTATATGAAATACTTAAGTCGACAGCCATTGAGATGCGAAGTGGGAGAAAATATGCATCGAAGTGGGGTATCCCAATTAGTATTGCGGTTAAAGGCCAAGACAAACTTGTACCATTTCCTTTAACAGCTTCGAAGAGAAAAGTTGTAAGAGCTGAGACAAGAAAGGATATAGATCTGTCATTTATTGGGACTCTTAACGTGCCAGATAGAAAACGATATTTTATCGATCTACTACGATTAAAGAATGAGAAGAAGGATAGAAGTTTGTATTTAAGCAGTCATAAAATAACTTTTCAAAAATACATAAACATAATAAAAAGGTCTAAACTCGCTTTATCATTTAGGGGTGTGAATGCCGACACGTACAGGTATTGGGAGATACCATACTATAGATCTGCACTCTTTGCTCAGCGCACGCCTTTGGCAATACCTAATGATTTTGTTGACCAGAAATCAGCTTTGTTCTTCAGCTCTATTGATGAGCTTAGAAAAAAATTTGATAGATACGTTTTGAAAACAGAAGAATGGAAAGAAATAACAAAGTCGTGTAGGAGGCACTTTGTAAGATACCATACTCCAAAAATGCGGGTAAAGAACTTTCTTCTGCCATTTATGAATGAGTGATTTAATGAATGAATATGATTTCTGTTTTGTAATGGGCGGTTTCCCGCTGAAATGGCCAAATGGTGGGGAGATAATCATATTTAAACTTGCAGAACTGCTTTCGAAGGACAACTATAAAACAGCAATATTATTTCAGCCGCATCCAAATTTGGAATTATACCTAAGAGAGCGTGATTCAGAATTACTTAAAGTCATTGGTGTTGGAACTATACTGATTATAGCAATGGAGCGGGTTAAATGGATGGCGCATGCAATAATCGCCATAATGCAGATACTGCTGCTCCGAAAATACAGAAAGATCAAGAAATCCAAATTCGATACAAATCAATATTATAACTTTTCTTCTATGGAAAAAGTCGATATTTTGTTCACTAAAAAGATAGTTGATGCTAACATCAGTGCTAAGTATATGCTAGTAGTGCCCTGGCAGGCAGCATATTTTTCTAATGAGCTAAAATCTAAGTGCAAGAACCTTTATCAGCTTGTGCAGAATGACGAGGTTAACCCATTATTTAGCGGTGCGTTGTCAAAGTATGCAAAACATGCTTATGAGCCTACCAAAGATATAAAGAAAATAGTAATAAGTGAAAAACTACGAATGCTGTTCCTCAATGAACATCCTACGATTTTCCACATTGGTTTTGACAGCGAAATGTTTAAAAAACAAGCAGAAATCAAGAGAGAATCTAACACAGTGTTGATTATTTTGAGGAAAGGAAATGATAAAGGTGCCAGCTATGCGATTGAAGCCGCAGAACACATAAAAAGACAGATGCCTACGACTAAAATATATGCATACGGTAACTATGATGGCGATATTTCTAATGCTATTAATTTTCTTGGAGCAGTAGATAACAAGAAATTGGTAGAACTTTACAACAAAAACACCATATTTGTTCTACCAAGTCTTCTCGAAGGTATGTCTGTGGCCCCAATGCAGGCAATGGCTTGCGGATGCACAGTCGTAGTAACAGACTGTGGAGGGGTAGAAGAGTACATTGTAAACGGAAGCAACGGGATAATTGTACCTGTTAAAGATAGCAAAGCTATCGCTGATGCTGTATGTAAAATACTCAATGATGATAAGCTTATGAATAAGCTTCAGGCTGAAGGTGAAGCAACAGCTAAAAAATACACATACTCTGCAATGTATAAGGGATTCAAAATTGCCATAGGGCTTTAATAGACTTAACTTGTAATAACCAATAGTTACTACACCACAATCATATAGGTAGTTTTAGTGCGCGGTTTAACATTAAAATTCTTAAAAGCAGTGAGGAAAACAATAGTTTTGGTCAATTATATTGTTAGCCTGTTTACACATAAGTTTCTGTTCATAGAAACGGTAAGGGCATCGAGCCCTCTTAAGAGTGCATGGATAAGAAAATTCAAGCAGAACTCTGATGATTTAGGTTTTGTGTATTTCGACGTCTATCCAAATACACTTAATGTGAAGAGCATCGGGCAGAATTCGTATTCTTCCAATGCAATAGTCGCAATAATGCAACCGGAAACGACTATAGAAATAGGAAAATGGGTTGTAATGTCCAGAGATATAAAATTTATTCAGACAAACACACATAAAATATCGAACGTTTCTACTCATCCAAAGCTATATAGTGGAGCAATATGCTCAAACATCAAGATAGGGAATGATGTATTCATTGGGTATGGCGCAATCTTGATGTTTGGCGAAAAGGGGCTTAGTGTAGGAGACGGTGCAGTGATAGGTGCCGGTTCTATTGTCACGCATGACATTGAGCCATATGCAATATATGCAGGAGCACCAGCAAAATTTATCAAATGGAGATTCGACAAAAAAACAAGAGAAACATTACTAAAAATTAGATGGTGGGACATGCCAGATAAATTGATCATGAAAAACAAACATCTTTTCTCCGATCCAAAGGAATTTTGCAAGGAATTTAAGGACATTCGGACTGAAGAAACCAGTCGACGGGGAAGTTGAGCTCATTATTGAATTCGTAGGAGAGAACGCCTATAACCTGAAGCCTATGGATCAGATGGCAAGTTGGATCTAACCAGATATGGATAAACTCGGCATTGGTGCTATTATCTTACTGATGCATATATTGTTCAGCGCTATAGAGCCTAGAGAACGCCGCCATGGAGCTTTACAGCATCAAGCTCTTTCCTGTACTTATAGTTGAAATATATCTTGTTTGCAATAGCCCTTAGATTGTTCATTTCTCCTTTTCCAAGAGACGCGCTGTCCTTGTGCCCGATCTTGAAGGTTATGAATGCATAGTCTTTATGAGACTTGGAAATGTTGTAAAACAGGTCGATGTCCTCATAGCTATTGATATACGCCTCGTCATATACTTTTCCGCCGCTCTGCCTTGCGAAATCGGCCCTTAAGATAGTAAAAGGACCTTGCATTACAAACTTTCTCCTGTAACCCAGAAGCGTGGCGATCAGCCGCATCTTTTGTTCCTCGAATCTTGATTCCTGTCTTAGAGGATCTAAGGTATAGGCTGCGTATTTCACGCCTAGCTGCTTTGCCAACTGGTTGGCTCTTTTTTCCGCATTCGTGCGCCTCATCAGCAGTCCTACTAGAGGATTGGTTGAATTGACCAGCATACAGTTGAAAGCAGGGATTCCATGTGTATGTTTTGTGTAAACCATCTTGACGTTTCTGTCTACGCCATCCAAAGCATGGCTCAGAACATCCAATCCATCTATCTTCCGGAGGTCGTCGTTGGCCACGATTACCCATTCCGGGTTTCTTTCCAATGCTTTTGCTATCCCGAGATTGCAGCTCCTAGCAAAATTGAAATTTGGGCCTTTGCTTTCCACAAAAACAGTATAGACGCCACTGAACATTGTTTTGGAATCGTTTGCCAGCTTTCCATTTATATCGGCAGTAGGAATTACTACCGATATCTTGCTATTTCCTTCCTGCTCATACAGATTCATATTTTCCGAGGGTCTTGCCTTCATCCATGCAACAACCTCCTCCTGCAGCTTAAACGAACCGTAGAACTTTAGCAAATCCTCTGGGTCGGTGCTTGTATAAAGCTTATTTAGCTCATCGTTGCTCATTACTAATCCCGGCATTTTGTCTCACGGCGCTGGCGGCTACCATATATTCGCACGCCGTTTATAAGCTTTTACTCTCAAGTATCTGTGATGGACATAAAAATTGCTGATGGGTTGGGGCTTGACGCACAGACCATTGCGACTGGAAGGGGCTGCGTGATAGGCCAGAGCGGCTCAGGCAAATCCTACCTTGTAGGAGTCATTGCAGAGGAACTCTGCGAGAACTCGCTGCCATTCGTAATAATAGACACGGAAGGAGAGTATGCATCGCTCAGGCAGCTCTACGAGGTGCTAATTGTCGGCGATGAGGGCAGCTCTGACATAAGCACCGATGTAAACATGCAGAAATTGTTTTTGGGTGCAGTATCGAACGGAATATCGATAGTGCTTGACGTATCAAACGTGCTCGACAAGCAGAAATATGTACAGGATGCGCTTCAGTCCCTGTACATGGTTGAGGACAAGGCAAGGAAGCCTTATCTTGTTATCATAGAGGAAGCGGACAAGTTCGCGCCAAACGTAATAACAAGGAAAAACGTCAACATGATTGAAGAGATAGCAGTAAGGGGAAGGAAGAGAGGCATCGGGCTGCTAGTAGCCACGCAGAGGCCGGCCAACATCAGCAAGAACGTCCTTTCGCAGTGCTCCTACGGCTTCGTAGGGAAACTCAGCATAGAGAACGACATCAGGGCTGTCAGCATACTGTTCAATGACAGGAGCAGGCTTAACCAGATAACGCGCCTGATGCCGGGGAATTTCATGAGCTTCGGGCTTGGCAAGGACAGCGCAGTAAAGGTAAGGAGAAGGAAGGTCGAGCACATGGGCGGTGCTCCACAAGTGCCGTCGATGCAAAACCATCCCAATATAAGAGGGCTGGTCAAGATGCTGAAATCAGGTGTCCAGGCCGCGCAGCAAGTGGCGCAGAAGGGAGCGAAGCAGGGACAGACGCATGTAGAGAGATCGATAGAGAAGAAGGTAGACAGCGATACTGCGAGAGCAGTAATAACAAAGATGCTAAAGAAGCAGTTCGGCATATTCGGAAGGACATCAGAGACGATAGAGAGCCTGGATCTCAAGTATATCGAAGCGGATATCTTCAACATAAGGATACCGACAAGAAGGAAATCAGAATACATGCAGAAGGTGGCGATACTCAAGGGTTCGTACATTCTTGAAATAGACGGTAGGATAAAGCTCAAGGACTCGGGAATAGAGAAACCTATCGCGCTGAACAGTGTTACCGATTCGATATTTTCTGTCCTGTCAAAAAAGCACAAGGCGCACGAAGAAACGATAGCCAAGGAGAGCGGGCAGTCTTTTGCCTCCGTGTCAAGAGAGTTGAAAAGGCTTCTCGATGC
This sequence comes from Microcaldota archaeon, assembly GCA_021799475.1. Taxonomy (GTDB): domain Archaea; phylum Micrarchaeota; class Micrarchaeia; order Micrarchaeales; family Micrarchaeaceae; genus JAJZYD01. The sequence continues at coordinate 57,786 of JAJZAJ010000003.1, forward strand.
AGAGATACTGCAGCAGAAGAACGATACGATAATCTACAAGGACAACTCAAAGCTGTTTCCTGACATTGTTCCTGCCACAGTAGAGGAACATGTGGACCAGAATTCGCTCCTGAAGATCAGGAGGCTTGAGGGGGTTTCATCGAAACAGGTGCTTATGAATGTTCTGCCAACCGCACAGATAATAGACCAGGGCAAAATCCTGGTGCCGGTTTATGAGGCAGTGCTGCGCCAGGAGAGCAGGGTGCGGATACTCCATGTTGACGCAGTATCTGGCAGGCTGCTGGAGATATGAAATGATGGTGTGGCACATGTCGTTTTAAAAAGGCTTTCAACTTAATATTAAGTGGCGAGGAGATGGAGGAAGGGCATGAAACGCTCGGTAGGGATGTCATACCTGTTCACTATGCATTAAAGCTGCAGCCCGACCTAAAGGCTTTCAGTTATACCGGCACTGTGATAATAAAGCTGTCGATAAGGAAGATGGTTTCTGATATACTGCTCAATGCCGGAAACATAAAGATAAGGAAGGCGATACTCTACCAGAAAACGCTCAAACACCGCATGTCGGTATCGCATGACAGGAAAAAAGGACTGCTTGAGCTAAGGCTTCCGAAGCGCGTCAGGGGCAGTTGTGAGCTAGCGATAGAATTCTCAGGAAAGAACAATGACAGCATGTACGGATTCTACAGGACAATGTACATGACGGGAAAGAAGAAGAGATATAACCTGACGACCCATTTCGAGCCTGCCGATGCGCGTCAGATGATGCCGTGCTTCGACGAACCGGAGCTCAAGGCCACATTCGCCGTTTCGCTCGTTGTTGACAGGGAGATGGAAACGGTATCAAACATGCCGATCAAGGGGACTAATACTCTGCAGAAGGGAAAGAAGCTGGTGGTGTTTGAGACAACTCCCAGGATGTCGAGCTACCTCCTTTACATAGGGGTTGGAAAATATGATATTGTAGAAGGAAAATACCATAGCGTAAGGCTAAGAGTGCTTACGACGCCGGGCAAGAGACGGCTTGCCCTGCTGCCAATGAACTACCTGAAAAAATTCCTTGAGTTCCAGGAACGCTATTTCGGAATAAAGTATGTGCTGCCAAAACTTGACCTGATAGCGGTACCGGACTTTTCCCACGGAGCGATGGAGAACTGGGGCGCGATAGCGTTCAGGGAAACTGCATTGCTGGATGACATCAAGACTGCTTCTAGATCCTCCAGGTTAAGGATCGCGGAGGTTATAGCGCACGAGCTGGCTCACCAGTGGTTCGGCGACCTTGTTACTATGAGGTGGTGGGACGAGATATGGCTCAACGAGAGCTTTGCTGACTTCATAGAAAATAAGAGCGTAGATAAGGTATTCCCGCAATGGCAGACTAAGAAGAGGTATAAACTGTCCGTTATCGGATCAGCTATGGCTGCGGACCAGCTGAAGTCCACACATCCGATTTACGTGAAGATCAATACGCCGGAAGAAGTCAATTCCGTTTTCGATGCGATAAGCTATGGCAAGGGAAGCAGCGTACTCACCATGCTCGAGGCGTTTGTAGGCGAAAACATATTCAGGAAAGGACTGCATGCTTACCTGTCAAGCAACAGGTTCAGCAATGCGGAAGGAAGAGACCTGTGGGAATCGGTACAGAATGCTGCGAACGCATCGGGAAAGAAATTGCCGGTTTCCGGAATGATGGAAGCATGGATCAACAAGCCCGGTTTTCCGGTAATCGATGTGAAAAAGGAAAGCGACAGGTTCATAGTCTCGCAGAAGAGGTTCACGGTATTGAAGGAGTACAAAGATAGCATATGGCCTATCCCTCTGCAGTATATGACTGAGAAAGGAGAGGGCAAAATGATGCTGAACAGCAGCAGAGGAGCCATAGCTGACGGCTCGCCGTGGATAAAGCTCAATCATGGGCAGGCAGGCTTCTACAGGATTAGGTACAGCGCTGACCTGCTAAGGGAGCTCGGTCCGAGGATAAGAGAAAATGAGATAGACAGCATAGATGCATGGGGAGTGATAAACGATCTGTTCACTTTCGTGCGTTCCGGCAGAGAATCCCTTGATTCGTACATCGACTTCGTGAACACTTACTGCCTCTCATGCGGCTTCCCGGCAAATTCCGCAATCATGCTGCACCTTGAGTGGCTGAACAGGATCTCTTACAGCAAACCTTTCATTTATAAGATAAGAAGGAGCATGCTGTCATTTGATAGGAGGATCATGGACGATCTCGGATGGGAAGTCAGGAAAGGAGATGACCTGGTAACAATAAGCATCAGGAATGCCGCTATGGTCGGGCTCGGTAACGCGGGCGACAGGGAAGCGATTGAAAAAGGAGGAAGAATGCTGTCGGATCATTTTTCGGGAAAGAAGCGGCTCGATCCGAATATGATAATGCCAGTATACTCGCTTGCGGCTATCAACGGGGACAGAAAACTCTTTGACAGGTTCCTTGGCATATACGAAAAGGCGAAGATACCGGTTGAGAAGATATACGGACTGCAGGCGCTAGGCATGTTCAACGACAGGGAACTTGCTGAAAGGGCGCTGCAGATAAGCATGAGCGGCGCGGTGAGGCTTCAGGATAAGATATTCGTGGCGGCGCAGGTGGCCGCCAACCCAATGATGAAAGACCTGTTCTGGGACTGGGAGAAAGAGAACTGGAAGAAATTGATGGGCATCTTCGGCGCCGGCACTGGTATGCTCGATGATTACGTTATGTTCAGCGCTATCAAGTGCGATGAAAAGGATAGGGATGGTTTTGCATCGTTCTTCAGGGAAAAAGGAAATAAAAGAGGAGATATAAACAGGGCGATAGCACAGGCATCAGAAATGATAGAGGCGAACATCGCATTTATTAACAAGAATGCGCGGGAGTGACCAGCGCATGAACGGCATGCGGCCTACGCAAAGCCGTATGCTACGGCTTTGTGTAAAAAGGTGTGAAAAATGACGACTTCTTACACAATAAAGGGTGTTTTTACACAGAAGAGTATTTTTTATTTCTTTAATACTTCTAATACAAATAATACAAACCTTTTTAATAAT
>JAJZAJ010000001.1 GCA_021799475.1 Microcaldota archaeon
ATACAATTGGGCGTTAAAGTTAGATAAAAGGTGAAAAAATGAAAGATCCTGTATGTAAAATGGATGTAGAAGAGACTTCCAAATTCAGGAGCAGCTATAAGGGCAAAACCTATGTCTTTTGCTCCGCTGACTGCAAGCAGAACTTCGACAAGAAGCCAGAGAGCTATGTAAATAGTTAGCCATGACAGAGTACAAATGCACCATATGCGGTTTGCATTACAGGAGCAGACGATTGGCTGTTGAGTGCCGCAAATGGTACTCTGCGCATGACAGCTGCAATCTGAGCGTTGCAAGGCACTCTATCGAAGCCAGCAAAAAGAGATGATATTTATGGCAACAGACCCCGTATGCGGCATGTATGTTGATGAAAAAAACTCTACATTGGCTACTGAAAGAGAAGGCAAGAAGTACTATTTCTGCAGTACAAACTGCAAGCTTCAGTTCGAGAGGCCCGAGAGGGAACTCGGGAACCTGAGAATCGCATTGATGATTTCATGGCCCCTTACTATCATAGTTGCAATACTTACTTACGTTCTGCACCTTGGCTTTGGCAACTACATAATGCTGGTTCTGGCGAGTATAGTGCAGTTCTATGCTGGGCAGAGGTTCTATGCTGGCATAGCAGATGCAATAAAGAACAAGTCTGCCAACATGGATACGTTGATTGCGATAGGCACAAGCACAGCATGGGCCTATAGTACTGTGGTTACGCTTTTGCCATCACTCTTCCCTGCTGGAGGGATATATTTCGACACCTCAACAATAATAGTCTCCTTGATACTCACTGGAACATACATGCAGAGGCTCGCAGAATCAAAGGCGTCTACTGCTGTTTCTGCACTGATCGCCCTGCAGCCTAAGGTAGCGCACAGAATTGAAGGTGGCAAGGTTGTTGACACCGCCATAGAGCAAATCAAGAAGGGAGACATGCTCCTTGTGAAGCCTGGAGAGAAGATACCTACTGATTCTGCTGTTGTGGAAGGGGAAAGCTCAGTTGACGAGTCTATGATTACTGGCGAGAGCATGCCTGTTACCAAGAGAGCAGGCGACAAGGTGATGGGCGGCACCATCAATGCCACAAGCTCCCTGAAAGTCAGGGCTGCCAAGGTTGGAGAGGATACTGCGCTATCGCAGATAATAAAAATCGTTCAGGATGCGGCCTCAAGCAAAGTTCCCATACAGAAACTGGCAGACAGGGTCGCATCGTATTTTGTACCTATAGTAGTGCTTGTCGGAATCCTGGCTTCGCTGTCCTGGTACTTCATAGGAGGAGTAAGTGCGAATGTCTCTATACTCATATTCGTAAGCGTTCTGATAATAGCATGCCCGTGTGCCCTTGGCATAGCAACACCTGCAGCATTGCTTGTCTCTTCTGGCAGGGCTGCAAAGGAAGGGATACTGGTAAAGAGCGGAGAAAGCCTGCAGAAAGCTAGCAAGATCAACGCATTGGTATTGGATAAAACAGGTACGCTCACAAAGGGAAAGCCAGAGGTCACGGACATAGTTGCAGTTTCTAGATACAAGGAGAAAGAGATACTAAGACTTGCAGCCACAGCCGAGACGAACTCGGAGCACGTAATCGGGAAGGCGATACTAGCAAAGGCCGATTGGCTCGGCATAAAGGCTGAATTCCCCAAGAAGTTTACCTACAAACAGGGCAGCGGCATAATGGCACTTGATAAGAATGGCAGAAGGATAGTTGTCGGAAACAGGGATCTATTCGATAATAAGCAAATTGGCAATATGGAGAAACAACTGCAGAGGCTAGAGTCTGGAGGCAAAACCACGCTAATTGTTGGCGTCGGGGGCAAGATTATAGGGCTGATAGCGCTGGCAGACGTCATCAAGGAAGACAGCAAGAAGGCGATAAACGCTTTCAAAAGTTCAGGTTACGAGATATGGCTGATAACTGGCGACAACGAAAGGGTGGCAAATGCCGTAGCAAAGCAGCTAGGCATAAGCAACGTGATCCCACAGGCAAAGCCCAAGGACAAGATGGACAAGATAGCGCAGCTGCAGAAGGAGGGAAAGGTTGTTGCGATGGTCGGAGACGGCATAAATGATGCACCTGCGCTGACAAAAGCCGATGTTGGTATAGCCATTGGTGCTGGCACGGATGTTGCGCTTCAGGCTGGCAGCATAGTCTTGATAAAGAACAGCATCTACGATGCATTCATCGCCATACAGCTGGGCAGGAGGACAATGGGCAAGATAAGGCAGAACCTCTTCTGGGCATTCGCATATAACATAGTCCTGATTCCTGTAGCTGCTGGCGTGCTAATACCGTTCTTCACGGTAAGTGTCTACAGCGTTTTACCGCTATTGGCCGCCTTTGCCATGGCTTTTAGCTCTGTGACTGTAGTTTCCAACTCCTTGCTGCTGGCGAGGTTCAAGGTATCGTAACACGTACGCACGCCCAGGCGCCCACGCCCCTTAATTTAAATAATATAAATGAATTTAAACAATTTATATCTCTATAAGTTCATTTAAATGAATGTATAAGTGGTATACACACTTATATGCGAAAATAGGGCGGAAATCGATGGTATAAAAATCCTCTTTGTCGGAGATGCGCCTGACGCACATCTTGTGCTTCGGGCGATGGCATTCAAGTATGACTCCAGTTTCACAAGCTAAATGTTTTTAAACAGAAGTTTCCTTTATATTATAGATCATGATGTTTCGTCTCAATTTTGGTTTATTGCCAGCATTATTGATTGTCTTTACATTGTCAATTTCCAGCATCTCCCATGCACAACAAGCGTCTTTCACAGTAACCGCAGTGAATCCAATAGTATATACAAACACTTCCACGCAAAATGCACGGTTCTATTTTAACATAACAAATACTGGAACAACACTTGATTACATTACCATTCAGAGAAGCCAGATGGACATCTCCGGCCCATTGGGAAGCGGCGAGGCGCTGGGCATCGCGTCCCCCGAATTCGGAAGATCTGTGGGGCCTGGGGATGCAGGTCAGATGATGGTCATAGTGCAGTGGACAGGGTTCCAGAATTCGCAGGCCGGGCCTGTGCAGCTCGGTAATTATACTGTATCTGTACCATTTAAATCCGAAGCAACTGGAGCAATACAGACTGTAGATGTAAAAGTAGTAGCCAATGATAACACAGGCATGAATGAACAAGATACAAACATAAACATAACCCCTGCTGAGCATTCGGTAGGTGATGTTTCAATAACACAGTATAACATATCGGATTCTATCTGGACGCTTGGCGGATCTAGCAACCTAAGCGTCATGGCCACGGCACCGATGAATCACGGCGGCGGAGCAACGAAAGGAATGAGTACAGGCGAAATAACCACTGGCGGGGCATTCTATGGCATATCCAACGGCAGGGTAAACTGGAATTATAACTTTTCTAGCCTGTCGCAATTTGTTACAGCGAGCAATGCGTCACAATGGCAGGCAACCGACACTTATATCAGCGTATCTAATGACGGCAAATACGCAGCAGGGATGGACTGGAACGGGTGGCTGTACTTATTCAACGCAACAAGCGGCAAGGTGCTTTGGTCAACGAACAGGAGCCAGGATGTCAATCCGCTCTACCCGCAAAATAGCAAATTGGGCATAGGCTTTCTGACAAGCGGGGCAACAGCATTCAGCCCTGATGACAGGCTCGTCGCAGCTGCGGGCAGCAATGGGAATCTTGTAATGTTCAATACCACGACAGGGCGGGCACTTTGGTCAAAGCCTTTCTCTGCGGAGATAAGGGCGCTGGCTTTCACCGGCAATGGCAATCTAGCGGTCGGCTCCGGAGACTGGCATTTGTACCTTTTGAATGCAACTACCGGCGCTACCGTATGGGCAGCAAACGATTATTTCTGGCCGTTCTTCTTTATTGCAATCAACCAGAATTCATCACTAATAGGCACTGGTGGAAAGGACAGCGAATTTAATGTATGGAACTTGAGTACGGGCCAGTTGAAGTTTCATGAGAACTATACCGGCGCAAGCACAGGATTTGTATCGGGTGGAGGAATCGCAAACGATGGCAGCTTCATGGTAAGTATGTGGAGTGGGGGCAACGGAGTGTTCTACTACAACAAATACGGGCAATTGCTCTGGAAGCACAGTATAAACGGGGCTGTCGCTGCCATGACGCAGGATGGCAATTACACGCTAGTGTCAGGGTACAATCCGGTTTCCAACGAAAATTACATCTATCTTCTTGACAGCACTGGCTCAGTAATCTGGAACTACACTCCAAACACGCAAACCTCGTGCCTGTCAACCATAAGCCCATTCCCAAGGGTGCAGCCTAAGTTCGTTAGGCTTTATGAAACATCAAACCACAGAACTCTCATCGGCGCCGTTGCATGCATAGGCGGCACAGTATTCTACCTAAAAATACCGATATACAATACCCCTCCCTCGACACCTAACCCAAACAACAACGGTGGCTTGGGATTCGGGAATGGAAACGCACAATCGCAATCTCCTCAGCCGAACGGCGGCCAGCATAATAGCAGCAATGGGACTCTTCCTCCATGCACACAGAACTGCGCTATCGGAGGCGATAACGGAACTCAGGTAAGTCCACCGCGGCCGGCAAACGGAACAGCGCCAACAAGTGTGCCTGGCGGGCAACCCAATCCGCAACCCACGATTCAACAGAACGTATCTACGATTCCACAATCGTCCATCCAACCGACAAGCACAGCAAACCAGTCGAATTCGGTTAATGGTGGTTCTGGCAGCATAATATCAGACATAATAAACGCCATAATAAAATTCTTTTCAAGCTTATAGTCAAGTTAGACAAAATTGATAGTATTTAAAACTTCCTTGTCGGAGATGTGCCTGATGCGTATCTTCTGCATCGGGCGGTCAAGTTTTTCGAGAGAAAGTTATTATCCATGAAATGAGGAATATTAATCGGACTGAATATTTATGTACATCATAATGTACATAAAGTTTATAAATATGTACATCCCAATGTACATAAGATTAATATGGAGAGATCAAAGCTGGAGGAGTTCAACCAATGGTGGCTAAGTGGCAGGGTAGACCCAGATCTTGCACTTCCGTTCAAGCGCGATAATTATGCTGAAATCTCCAAAGCTATTGCAAACCGTTTTGTTATAGCCCTAGTTGGGCTTAGAAGGACTGGTAAGAGCACAACGATGTACCAGATCATCGATGCACTTTTGAAGCAGAATGTGGATGGGGCAAACCTGCTATTTTTCTCGTTCGACGAAGAAACGGCAGGGCTTGGTGAGGTCATAGACTTATACAGGGATATCCATGGAAAGGATTTCCGATCCGAAAGAGTTTACGTCTTTCTTGACGAAGTCCAAAAGTGTGCCGGATGGGAGAACGAACTTAAAAAGTACTACGACCTTTATCCAAAAATTAAATTTATAGTAAGCGGCTCAGAATCACTGTTCATTAGAAAAAAGACAAAAGAAACATTGGCTGGCAGGCTTTTTGAATTCACATTTGCTACGTTCAGTTTTGGTGAGTATCTGAGGTTTAATAGTATTGGGGAAAAGGAGGGCAGATATGAGACAAAAATAAGGCCACTGTTCATTAATTTTCTGGAAAAAGGCGGTTTTCCTGAGTCTTTTTCCATGACAAGCGATAAAGAATTCAAAGAATATATCAGAGCGCTTGTGGTGGACAAGATCCTATATAAGGACATACCGAAAACATTCGGGATAGACGATCCAGATTTGTTAAGGGCGCTTCTTGAGACAATTGCAACCAACCCTGGGATCTACATAGATTACCTATCGCTTAGCAGACAGTTTGGAAAGGACAGACGTGTCATAAAATCGTATATTTCATATCTAGAGCAAAGTTTCCTTATACGCATTCTCAACAACTATAGGAAAAATAACGTAAGCAGCCTCAGAAAGAGAAAACGCGCGTATCCCGTAGACAGTGCGCTAATACGCCTTTACAAACCAACATTTGACAGGAGCTTCTTTGGAAGGATTGTGGAATCCGTTGCAATCAATGCTTCCTCCGCTTCTTATTTCTGGAGGAATGGCATAGAGGTAGACATGATACGAGATGGAGTGCCGATTGAGGTAAAATACCAGGAACAGATAAACAGGGGTGATTTCAAAGCCATCAGTGAGTTTGCCTCAAAATTCGGAGCGAAGGAGGGAATAATAGTTACAAAGAGCGATGATAGAGTTGCAAAAGCAGGCAACGTAAGGATAAAAATGATACCTGCATGGAAATGGCTCTTACAGCAAAAAGCTGTTAACCAGTAGGTCGCAGGTTCGATCCCTGCTTTGGGCGATGCGCTTCTGGTATGACCCCCGCTCAGCTTGCCGTGCATGGTCTGTATCAGCACAGCTATGAATATCCATCTATAGCACAATGTCACGTCGATGACAAACGATACCTAATGCCTGCAACCCTGCTGGAACTATAGATTATTAATATTTCAAGAAGTAATACAACCATGAAGACGCCTCGATGGATGAATAGAGAAGTGCTTCTTATCTCTTTCTCGGCTTTCTTTGCAGACCTGGGCTACCAGACAGTGATAGCCATATTCCCCATATTCCTGGTTCTTGTGTTAGGCGCTTCTCCTAGCACTTATGGGCTTGCTACCGCATTGGCCTTTGGGGTAGGATCCGTATTTGGGTATATTGGAGGCATCCTTGGCGATAAATTTAGCTACAAGAAGATAGCCATCCTCGGAAACCTCTTTGTGCCACTGCTCTCCCTTGTCGGGCTTGCAGTCAGCCCAACGGTAGCCATAGTCCTTTTCGCGTCTGGCTGGTGGGCAAGAAACTTCAGGAGCCCCCCGCGGAGGAGCATGCTGGTCTCCGCGTCAGCTCCGAAAGACAGGGGCAAGGCCTTCGGCTTCCTTCATGCCTTAGACATAGGCGGGGGAATGCTGTCGATCATAGTCCTTGTGGCTGTCCTGTTAAGCGGTATTTCATACAGCACCGCCATCCTTATCACAGCAGTACCTATACTATTCTCCACTGTGCTCCTATTATTCACAAGAGATCCAAGCCGTAAGCGCAGCACACTCCGTTCTACAAATGGCAGCGGCATTGTCGGAGGAAACGCTGCGCGTTCTGCATACTTCGGCATACTAGTTGCAACCATGCTGTACGGCTTTAGCTACTACAGCTTGGGCTTTCCGATACTAACTATAGCAGAGAAGTCGTCAAGCATTGCGGGAATAGGCTCATATGCATTATATCTAGGAGTCTCTGCGGTTGCTGGATATTACATAGGCTCAAGAAAACTTAACAAGATAAAGGCTCTGGGCACTATGGGATACATACTTTCCGGCATAGGCACGCTTGGCCTTGGATTGGCATATCTTCTCGGCCAGGGAATTGCGGTATTCTACCTGATGGTAGCCATTATCGGAATCTCACTTGGGGCAATAGAAACGCTAGAACCCACTATAGTGTCACTTATTAGAAATAGGAGCAGCATGGGCAACGGCATGGGTGCGCTCACTGCATCAAGAAGCTTCGGAGTGTTTGCAGCAAACATCATAATGGGCTTTTTATATATAGTAAATCCGTTCTACTCATATACATATGCGGGACTTGTATCCGTTGCTGCAGGGTGCATAATTATATACTACGGGAGAGGATTTCACAATAGACAATGACTTCGGACAATCGGGGGCGACGCAAAACACGTAATAATATTGCAATGCCGTATGTCTTTGGACTGCCGTGACAAAAACAGGAGCCGCAATAGGATAATTGCGATAGTCTTGGTCTTAATAGCCATTGCATACTCTAAACAGCGGTAAACCTCTATAGCCTGGGAGTATTTAAAGCTGATTCGCGTATAGATTAAAGTGAGTTAATGGTAGACGTAGAGTTTGAGTTCACAGCCGACGGTCCGATTCTGGTCAAGATGGACGGGAAGGTAGAATACGCCCTGTGCAGATGCGGCCATTCTACAAAGAAGCCTTTCTGCAGCGGCGCGCATAAGGATTCCGGATTCAAGGCAGAAGCATCGAAGCTTAGCCTCAAGAAGAGTTAGATACGCATATAGCAGTCGCATCTTGCGCTAATTATATCACAGCTTCTTGACGAAATTAGATATGATTCCGGCAGCTTTGCTTTCCCGTTCGTAGTACCTATGCGCAGCACCCTTCACTATGTGCGGCTCGAAAAGCCTAGAATTCGTCTTTTCTGCCATGACCCTGAGATGGTATTCCGCAAATTTTTCATCGCCTCCGAACATCGCGAGTATTGGAATCTTTATCTTGCCGAATTCATTCATATTTCCTTTATAGTTGAACAGCCTTGCTTCTACGTTTCTGAGGTCAGCGACAGATAGGAATCGTTGTGGCGTGTCGCCATTTGTAAAATCCAGTTGATACCCGTGGCCACTTTTCACCAATTTCTTTGCCGCTGCCACCGTCGAATCGAACTTCCTGCCGAGTATGCGGTCTTTCCAGATATTGTAATCATCGCCTGCGGATATAAGGATGAGACCCACAACCCTCTTGTCGTTTTCCTTATATTGATAATAGGCGACCTTCTGGCCGCCTGTGCTATGGCCGCAGAGCACGAATTTTTTAAAGCCGAGCCTGCTTAAACGGGCGAGCGCGCCTTTGATGTCTAATATAGTGTCTTCAAATCTTTCAAACTCGACACCTCCCCTGAACCTTACCTTGTCCCTTCCGAAGCCCTTTGTGAGATCGGTAACTACATCATGGCCTCTCGTGTTGATGGTGAATATTGAGAGCCCTCTTTTGCTCAGCTCTTCAGCCAACCCGATTGCAGGGGCATGGTAGAAGTTTCCGCCCCACTCGTGCACATAGACTATGCACGTGCTGTTTTTCTTTGGACCGGACAGAAAGCCTTCCAGTAGGATGTTGTCACTGGCCCTGAATTGTAGCAATTCGCCTTTTACTGAGCAGTCTGGCATAGTAAATCAGCATAACTTTTCATAGCATAACAATAAATAGAATGCGTAAGCTGAGGCTCCTGTACTAGTAAGCTGCCTTCTATATATGCTATCTTACTGGAATGTCGTATAAAACTTATCCGCCTGCTTCTGGAGTTACAAGCATATACTTCCACATTCAGCGACTTTAAGATTGCCGCGCTCATCAAGGAGGCAATAGGCCCAGTGTGACAGCATAGGCTTTTACGCAATATATTTATACATTAGCTGCCAATGAGGTGCGATTGGATGGCAGAGTTGCTGGTTCAGTGCAGTGTTGCGCCAGGAGTTTTCTCCACTGAATTTCTGATAAGCATAAAGAGAGCAGATGGTTCGCTATCCTTCACATACCTTGACAGTAACCTAGTGCAGGTTAAGCGTACTCCCGCACGCGGAGAGAAGGAAGAGGGTAAAGTTGCTGTAGACTTGCTTGCCGTAAAAGGTGAGAATGCCACAATAAGGCTCCGCGGCACGGATGGAATGTTTGAAAGCGCAGGATTAATCGTCCGCAAGAGTAGTCTCCTGCGCGGCAAAGCCTGACATGACCAACATTCGCGCCTCTACCTTACCCGTGCGCCGTTTTGTAGCAAAGGTAACATGGAGCAAGGCAATGCATAAATGCAGGTTCCTTACAATCATACTAAAGTGGTTGAATGCAGAACCTATTGACAATCGGGGAGAAGGCTCCGGAGATAAGGACAAAGGCGTGGTTTCCGAAAGACGGAAGAATCAAGGAGTTCACCCTCTCTGGACAGAAGGGAAAGTGGGTGATCGTGACATTCTACCCTGGAGACTTCACATTCGTGTGCGCGACCGACATCGAGGCATTCACGGCTGTGCATGAGGATTTCGAAAAGAACGGCGCCGAAATCATCGCTATAAGCACCGACAGCGTCTACTCGCATAAGGCATGGAGTGACAGTTCACCAAGGGTTAAGCAGAGCACGATCCCGCTTTTGGAGGACTTCAACAAGAGGATTTCCAGAGAATACGGCTTCATGAATGAGGAAAGCGGAGCGGCGAGGAGGGGCACGGTCATCATAGACCCAGATGGAGTTCTGCAGTATTTCTCAATACACAATGATGCATTGGGAAAGGATGTTGATCATATTTTCACTGCGTTTATGGGCCTGAAGTATGTCAGGGACACCCGTGCCGCGGAGGGGCATATCTGTGCTATACCTGCCAACTGGAAGCTCGGGAAGCGCGCACTGGATATCGATATCGTCAACGACATCGGCAAGCTCTGATGACAGAGAAAGTAGAACCCGCCGCTCTTCCGTCGCATTGATTTCACCCGCGGGCTCAACATCCAAATCAATATGTTGCATTCGGCGCCTGAGTCTACATTGAACTTGTGGTCTCTATAGTCTCTCAGAAAGGAATTACACCATTACTTGCCGGAGGATCATTAGGACTGCATCTTGGTCTCACGGCACAGTTGTTATATTGGCCGGCACATTCCTGTTAACCGATGTGGCTACTATGTTTATTGCGGACAGCTGGTTATCCGACCATATTATGGATTCCGTGTCATTTAGCATAGTGTAGTAGGTGAATGAAATGCATTCGGCTAGCCCAATGTTCGCCTGTATCTGGTTTTGCCCGTTGCCGTACGTGACTATTCCGTTGCCTATTATCATGTCACACGGGATACCGATCCTCTGTCTCATGCCTATGAACTTGAATTTCAGGCCGTTCTGGTTTGGACTGAAGGAATAACTGAGATTAAGCAGCGTGTTGCTGTTAGAAACCGGGCTTGACACACAGGTGTAGTTGTTTGGTGGAGAAGGCACTGGCTCGCGGCACACATATTCCGTCTTGTTGCCTACCAATATAGAGACAAGGTTCTCCTTCGTCGTGATATTCTGCGGCAGGATGGTGCTCGCGGTTGATTCCGTCATCCTAATGTCATTTCCGGATTTCAAGAAGTTCGTAGTAAACTCATTATATGTGGATGTGGGGCCGGAACTGCCTCCATTATATGTATTTAGGTAATTGCCTATAGATGTAATGTTCAGCTTCGTGTTATTCCTGAGGCCTTGTGACATGATGTTTGTGAGCGCTGAACCGTTTAGCGTCCCGGATGCGAACGCAGCCGCTATAGAGTCGTTCGGATATTGCTGCGTACCGGGCTGGGACGCCTGACCGCCGTATGACACGAAAATCCATACCGCTGCTATCGCTGCGACTATAATAACAGCGACAGAAAGCAGCATCCATGGAGGATGCGCTGCTCCGGATGACATGCCTTTCGCGATTCTAGAGTTGTTGACGTTGTTCAGTAAATCCACCATGATTTATTTGTAGAGCGTATTGAAAATATATAAATGTGACCTATTGAAGAGCGCATAGTGTAAAAGCATCGATGGCTCACGCTACGCTCTTCGATCATTACACAGACAGGCTCAGCCCCCTATCTTGAACATCTTAGTTCCGCAGACTCCGCAGGTGCCAGTCTTCGCCTTCTTTCCATTCTTCATGGTCACCTCCTTCGCATCCTTCATGTCCCTCTTGGCCTTGCACTTAACGCAATACGCTTCTACCATATTCTCGCCTTTGTACATGTATTATAGATACTGCTCTATATAAAAACATTGCTGCGGAGGCTCTCTATCGTCCCGCCTGTCGAACCTGAGCAATAATGCCATTAAACATTCAGTGCGCGGGCAATGCGCCTGAATTCCCTTATCCTGACAATAGCGGCCCCCCTTATAGGGAAACTTGCGACAAACACTTTTGCATTCCCGATATCCTCTTGGAAGCCGAGCCTGAAATCGTTTTTACCGGAAAATCTGGCATAGGTAACCTTTCCTATGAAGCATACGATTTTCGGCTTATTCCGGGATATGATGCCCGCTATCTTCCTTACGCCTTTCTTCTCTTCCCCTTTTTCAAGTAGACTAGTATCCCTTGTCGGTCTCTCTATGATATTGATGAAATTATAGTTGTATTTCTGCATGAACTTTTCCTCGTAAAACTTCTTTAAATTCCCGTCCTCCCGTAAATCATCTATTTTTTCATTTATGAGGCCGGACCTGTTGAGCAGGTACCATAGAGTTTTGTTGTTCGAGAAAGGGACGCCTCTCCGGTAAGAGCCGTTATGCGGATTTATCCCTACAAAAAGTATCAGGGGTTTATAGGAAATTTTATATTTTATCATCTTGCTCTGGGTTCAATTTTCGTGATAAGAATAAATAACCTGCAGTCTGATATTCCTGATAGTATTAAGCACGCTTGGTGAGTCTTACGAATGTGATAGAAACGCATGAGCTTACGAAGAGGTTTGGGGAGCTCGTTGCTGTAAACAGGATCAACCTGAAGATTGAAGAAGGAGAGATATTCGGGCTTCTGGGCCCCAACGGCGCGGGAAAAACGACTACGCTGTCTATGCTTGCCACACTGCTTCCGCCTACCGAAGGTAGCGCAGAAGTCAACAGGTTCGATGTGGTCAGACAGTCTTCGCAGGTAAGGCACAGCATAGGCTTCGTATTCCAGGATCCGAGTTCCGACGACCTGCTGACGGGAAAGGAAAACCTTTACCTGCATGCGCTCATGTACGGAGTCGAGATGAAGAATATCGAGAGAAAGATCGCAGAGGTACTGAAGCTCGTAGACCTGACTGACAGGCAAAATGAAAGGATGAAAAATTATTCTGGAGGGATGAGGAGAAGGCTGGAGCTGGCAAGGGGGCTTTTGCACGAACCCAAAATCCTGTTTCTGGATGAGCCCACTCTTGGACTGGATCCGCAGACCAGAGTGCATCTTTGGGGGTACATAAAGAAATTATCTAAGGAGAAAAAGGTAACTGTGATAATAACAACGCATTATATGGAGGAGGCGGATGAGCTCTGCGACAGGGTTGCGATAATCGACCATGGCAAGATAGTCGCGATGGATACGCCGATGAACCTAAAGAGGAATCTCGGTGGGGATGTGGTGCGCATTAAGGTAAAAAAGCCAAATATGGCAGCTGTCAAGAAGCTTAAGTACGTGAAACATGCAAAGCGGGAAGGCGATTCGGTGATATTGACGGTGAATGATGCAGGTTCTCACTTACAGGAGATATTGGGCAAGCTCGGCAAAATAGAGAGCGTCGAGTCGAGGTCGCCGACATTGAACGACGTATTCATGCATTACACCGGCAGCGGGATACGCGATGCTGACGCTGAAGGAGGGTACTTCGAAAGGATTATACATTCGCAGGCCAACAACAGATAACAAAAATGTGATGATATGAGCGAACTCAGCGGACTCTATGCCCTTTGGTACAGGGAGTTCAAGGTGTTCCTCAGGGAACGCTCCAGAATAGTCTCTTCGCTGGTGCAGCCATTGATGTGGCTGGTAATATTCGGCGGTGGGCTTAGCTCCAGCATCCTGCTTACCGGAGTTCCATCAGGCATAAACTACCAGTCCTTCATATTCCCTGGAATAATGTGCATGACGGTGCTGTTTGGCTCGTTATTCTTTGGGTTGTACATAATAATGGACA
Organism: Microcaldota archaeon; assembly: GCA_021799475.1. Taxonomy (GTDB): domain Archaea; phylum Micrarchaeota; class Micrarchaeia; order Micrarchaeales; family Micrarchaeaceae; genus JAJZYD01. The sequence continues at coordinate 13,413 of JAJZAJ010000001.1, forward strand.
AAAGGGTTGATTTCCTTAAGGAGGTGCTTGTTGCTCCGCTTGGCAGGACCACGATATTCTTCGGCAAGGTTCTTGGAGGGAGCACTGATGGCTTCATACAGGTCATTATACTATTGATTCTCGGGACTTTCCTGTTCAATATCCATCTGACGCTTTATTCTCTCGTAATAACGCTTATAGTAGTCGCTTTGCTCCTGATTTCGATAACAAGCCTTGGGCTTACGATAGGCGCGCTGATGAGCAGCCCAGAAGGGTTTGGGCTCATAACCAGTTTTGTCATATTCCCCCTGTTCTTCCTGAGCGGCGCGCTCTTTCCGATAAAGAATCTCCCGAGCTGGCTGTATGTCTTCGTTTCGATAAATCCGGTTTCCTATGCAGTTGACGCCCTGCGCACCGTGATACTGGGAGTCGGCAGCTTCGGGCTTGCGAAAGACCTTGCTGTTCTCGTGGTCTTCGCTCTCGTCATGCTTTTCATAGGCACCGAGGCGTTCAAAAGAATGAAGTTTTAAACCGATAGCGGGAACTTTCCCGGTAGCGAGATAAAAATAATGGTAGAAACAAAGATATATAAACGAAAAAAGACAGATAGGCATGAAATCCATATTGAAACAGGCACCATCCCAAGTAATGGCGCGCTCATATGGATATAGTGCTTCTGCAGTGGACCCGTAACTCAGGTTGGCTAGAGTGGAAGGCTTTTAACCTTCAAGTCGTGGGTTCAAATCCCACCGGGTCCGCTTAAATAAATTTGTTGGAGAAAGAAACGGTTATTGTGCCAAGGTGGCGGAATCTGGTAACGCGCGTGCCTGGAATTTTATATGCTCGAAAGCACGTGTCCTTCGGGACTTTAGGGTTCAAATCCCTACCTTGGCGTTTATGTTAGGCAGAAAACGCAGTACAAAAGTAACAGCATTCAGAGCTTGGAAGAGAGGGTTTGCATCATCAGCCGATAAAATGCATCTCTCCGGTTCTTCGGTGCAATGTTTTTGGGAGCTGAAACCGCGGGAAGAATCGCGGCTTTTGGACTCTGCGCAGATAACACACAACCGGCACATGAAAATAAAGCTTTAAATACCTTAAATAAAGAGGGATAACGATTATTCTACATCAGCAGGACAATCACTGACAGGCTAATCCTGAAGGCAGTTAATCCTGCTAAAAGGTGCATGAATTGGCAGATGCTAAAGAATCAAAAGAGGTAAAGGAGCAGGGCAAAAAAGACGAGCCTAAAAAGGCAGCTCCTGCAGGAGGCCACGCACACGAGAAGAAAGAAAAAGACCAGCACCAGAAAAGCACCACCTCTATAATCAGGATTTCCGGAAAAGACATAAACGGGGAGCTCAGCATCACGAGGGCACTGGATCAGATAAAGGGCGTCGGCAGCAGCATGGCATATGCGCTGTCGGTAGCCATAGAACAAAAGCTTAACATCCCGAGGAACACGCAGATGCTGACGCTATCGGAGCAGCAGATCGAAAGCATCGAGGATATTATCAAGAGCCCTGCAGACTACGGAATACCTACTTATCTGCTGAACAGGAATAAAGATATGGAAACGGGCAAGAACATACATGTTGTAAGCAACGACCTCATATTTGCGACAAGGCAGGACATAAACAAGGACGTTACGATACAGGTGTGGAGAGGATACAGGCACCAGTATGGGCAAAAGGTCCGTGGCCAGCATACAAGGACTAAGGGAAGAACGGGCAGGACCATTGGAGTTATGAAGAAATCTGCCGTACCTGGTAAACCAGCAGCAGCTGGAGGCACAGCCCAAGCAGAAGGAAAGAAGGAGTCGAAGCCAGCAGCAGCGGCTGCGGCGAAATGAGTGATTGAATGGGCGCACCGAAAAGAAATAGAAGAACTTATGATAAGCCAAAGGAGATATGGAACCTGCAGAGGATCAACACAGACAATGCTTTGAGGGAGGAATTCGGCCTTAGAAGCATGAGGGAGCTCTGGAAAGCACAGACGGAGATAAGCAGGATAAGAGGAAATGTAAGGGCGCTCCTGTCAGGTGCAGGCACTGCGCAGGGAGTGAAGGAGAGGATGCTTGACAGGCTTTCGAGATTCGGCATCGCTAGCAGAAACGCAACACTCGATGACCTGCTCGATCTAAAGGAAAACGCGCTTCTTGCCAGAAGGCTTCAATCCGTTGTCTTTAAGAAAGGCCTTGCGAAGACTCCGAAGCAGGCAAGGCAGCTCATAGTGCATGGCCACATATCGGTAAAAGGCAGGCGCGTCAATGTGCCGAGCTATCTCGTTTCTATAGATGAAGAGGCGCATGTAGGATATTACAAACCAATAGACATAGGCATGAAAAACGTTTCTGCCGCCGGAGCTGAACATGATGCGCCTGGCGCAGAGGAAAGCACGCCTGCGCAGGAAAAGGATAAGTGAGCGTAATGGGAGGAAACAAGGGAGGGAAGGTTAAAAAGACGAAGGAGACTCCGGCCGGAGCGGCTGTGCAGAAGAAGAAGGAAATAGTCTCATATGAAGCCAAAGCAATGGAAGAGATGAAAGCGAAACCCCGTCCTGAAAGATGGGCGAATGCGCACGTCTATTCCTCAAAGAACGACACCATAATAACGCTGACAGACCTGAGCGGGGCTGAGACCATAGCGGTGGGCAGCGGCGGCATGATGGTCACCAATGACTCGCAGGAGGGCAGCGCTTATGCAGCGATGCAGGCAGCATATAGAGTAGCGGCCGCGGCGAAGGAGAAAGGAATAACCGTAATCAATATACTTGTAAGGGCGCCTGGAGGCCATGGCTCAAAGACTCCGGGATCTGGAGCGCAGGCCGTCGTGAGAGTGCTTGCAAGGTCCGGCCTGAGAGTAAACAGGATAGCGGATGTGACGCCGATACCGACAGACAGCACAAGAAGACCTGGAGGAAAGAGAGGAAGGAGAGTATAAGCTGTAAGCAAGCGACAATAGCATATCCTATCTGAGGTCGGTAAACAGCTTTCTTTTGGCACATCCCGTTCTGTTCTCCATCATTCCATGAGAGCTAGGTCCTTTTGATTTTTGACTATCCCCTCAGCCTCGCGCTGAACGGCTTGATGAACGCCACAAATGACACTCCATTCATGATGTACGCCCTTCCGCCCTTCCATCTGGTGTGGAAGCCCAGCTTCTCCATCAGCAGCGCATCGTCCTTCTTCAGTCCCTTTATGTAATACTCCCTTGTGCCGCTGCCTCCGGCAACGTCGAATATCCCTGCAAAATAGCTTGCAGAATAGCCGTTCTTGTACTTGAATATCACGGCTTTGCGTTCCAATGCCCTGTCAAAGAGCTTCTTCAGCTTCGAGTTATAGAAATATGACAGCGTTCCGTGCTCCGTCTCTTCCGTAAGTATACGGTTTGGCTCCACCCCGTACTTATCCATGACAAGCTTCAGGAACTTCGCCGATACAGCTTCCTCCTTAGAGATTACACCTATAGCATCGCATTCGCTGTAGGAGTAGATGCCGAGCATGTACGCGACATCGGGACTGAGCTTCAGCTTCTTTGACATGAGCTTATTTGCCAGATATCTTATTTAATCTTAATGTAAAATACGCATCAATGATAAGGAAAATGACTACGCAGAGGTGACAAAGGCGGCTTACAATAAAGTTGCCAGATGGTATGCCGAGCATCATGACCCTCATCTTTGGGATAGTGAATTTGACATATTAGACGCATATTTGACATCCTCTCCCAACTGAAGGTTGGGAGATTCCCCTGCATCATGGATTCCAATCCTTTGCGCAGTGTATGTTTTCAATTCGTCGACAACCGCCTCCATTTGAGGTCTTATACTATCTCCCTGAACGTGACTTCGGGAGCTTCACTCCCTTCATTTTACCGACCTCCGCCAGCACCCTCTCCCTGAACTTTGGTTTGTACCTCTTGAGGTATCTATTAAGATTTTTTATATTCATTGACTTGATCAGGCCGGGCCATAGCTCGTCCCTTATGCCGTTGTCGAAGTATATCATGTCTATGATTGTCTTCTCTATGTCTGATACAGGTATCCAAAAATCCCCGTATTTGACAAGACTGTAGCCAAAGAAATGCTCTTTTCGCACCCTATAAACCACATAGTTCCTTCCTTTGAATTGCCTAACTCCCATCCTTACGTTCCTAGCGGTCAGCACAAGAGGATTTGTGCCTTGTAACGATAAACGCCTTATCCTTAATGCATCCTCAAGGCCGTAGTAGAAAGGCTGGAATGCAAATCCGACCACCGTAACATCATCATGGAAAGTATAGATGCCCCTAGTTATCCTTGCTATCTCACCTTTTGATAGCAGTAGGTGCAGAAGCCTCTTGGAATACTTCTTGCCTACGCCCATCGTTCTCAGCTCGCTTGCCTTGAAAACGGGAAAACTCGGGTTTGCAAACCGTTTCCTTATGTCCTTTACATGTTTCATTTTAACTTACCACTCATATAGTCCACCATGTCGTTAAATGAAGGGATAACGCCGCTGAGAATGATTCCCTCGATGCCTCCTTTTCCTTCGAGTGGAGGTTCTATCGCCTTGAGGAAGCGCTTCAGGCATTTTTCCATCCCTTTGTCACCCTCTATTCTGCCAAAAAGCTGGTATATGTCGTACAGGTCACGTAAGTAGTGCCTGCTTTGGTATGCGTGTATTTTCTCCAAAATAAAGCTCTGTGGTGTCAAAGTGCGGATGCTCAGCATAGTGCCGTCCACCCTTTCGTAAGGCAAGCTCACAAAAGCGGTTTTCTTCTTTGATGGAGCTATCTCCACTTTCATGTCCACGTTTCCATCCGAAACCGTCACAAATACTGCCAAACCTATATGCACTATCTCTTTTAGTAGCATTCCTTTCTTCGCTATCTCCCCTGTTATGTTTTCCCAAAGAAGTCTGGATTCTTTCTTGGAGCTTATGTAGCCAGCTATGTCATAGGAAAACCTGTTGCCTCCATAACATCTCCAGATCGCAGTGCCACCGTGCATGATAAACTCAGTATCGAACGAATATATCATTTCTATGAATCTGTCCTGAAGCTCCGCTAGTGCTTTGAACTCAGGCCTGTTTAGCTTGGTAATTAAAGGTTCTGCCATACCGGCACCGATTGAACACATATATATTGCACAAGCAATATTTATACCTATGGTACAATATATTGTTACTTAGGTACTTATATTTTATTTCAACATATGACAAACACGCAGCGCTCACGCAGGGATGAAATAAAAAAGAAAAAGGATGATAGTCTTGAGGTATTAATGCGAGGAAAAAACGCATTAGCTTTCCGATGCACACTGTACCTTAAACTTGAAAAGTTTTTAGGTGATCTATCCGCAGGTTCCCCTACGGATACCTTGTTATGCCTTAGCCCTCCTCACAGAACTTTAATTCGAAAGCATCAAAAGACGCTGCCTCATTAAAGCCCCACTTGGGTGACTTGGCAGGCGGTGTGTGCAAGGAGCAGGGACAGATTCACCGCACGATGGTGACATGCGATTACTAGGGATTCCAGCTTCATGAGGGTGAGTTGCAACCCTCAATCCGAACCTGGGTTGGTTTTAGGGGATTGGCTTCGCCTTTCGGCGTTGCAGCCCATTGTGCCAACCTTTGTATGTCACGTGTAGCCCGGGAGATTCAGAGCATACTGACGTACCGTCGCCCCTTCCTTCCTCCTCTTTAAACAGAGGCGGTCTCGGCAGAGTGCCCCGTTCTTCGCAGAACAGGTAGCAACTGCCAACAGAGGTCTCGCTCGTTACCGGACTTAACCGGACAGTTCACACCACGAGCTGACGATCGCCATGCACTACCTCTCGGCTCGTCAGGCAAGATCTTTAGTCTGGCCTTCACACTGCCGTCGCTCCCGGTAATATTCCCGACGTATTATTCAATTAAACCGCAACATCCACCCCTTGTGTGCTCCCCCGCCAATTGCTTTAAGTTTTAACCTTGCGGCCGTACTCCCCAGGCGGCAGACTTAACACTTTCGCTACGGTACTGCAAACGTTCAAGACATTTGCAACACCAGAGTCTGCATAATTTACTGCTAGGGCTACTCGGGTATCTAATCCGATTCGTTCTCCTAGCCTTCGCTCCTCACTGTCGGATGCGTTCTGGTAAGGCGCCTTCGCCACCGTTGGTCCTCATAAGATTACAGGATTTTACCCCTCCCTCATGAGTACCCCTTACCTCACCCGCTCCCTAGCCTACAGGTATCTCATGCACGCATTGACGTTGAGCGCCAATATTTCACATGAGACGGTGTAAGCCAGCTACGAGCGCTTTAAGCCCAATAATCGTGGATACCACTTGTGCCGCCGGTATTACCGTGGCGGCTGGCACCGGTCTTGCCCGGCACTTATTCGCCAAGCTTGCTATACTTGGCAAAAGGTTCACCGAAGTGAACCACTCGGATTCCCCCCATCACACTTACGTGCATTGTGGAGTTTGCGCGCCTGCTGCACGCCGTAGCGCTAGGGCCCTTGTCTCAGTGCCCTTCTGGGGGCCTATACTCTCATATCCCCTACTGGTTATAGGTATGGTGGGCCGTTACCCCGCCATCTGCCTGATCAGGTGCAGTCCCATCGTAAAGCAGTAATGCTCCAATTTACAACTTTTTCAACTATGGCTCCTTCCAGATGCCATAGCCTATGTGGGATTAACCACAGTTTCCCGTGGGTGTCCCCCTCTTTACGGTAGGTTGACTACATGTTACTCAGCCGTACGCCGCCGTATCAAGTGATACAGCTGACTTGCATGGCTGTCGAAATCCGATAGCGGTATCCTCCAGCAGCATCGACTGGAGTCGATGTTCCGGAAAAGCTGCTTCTAATTCTTAAAAGCTGATTGTGCGTTTATTTCCTCTTTGCACTCCTCAAGACTATATCCAATTCCAAGCAGGAATTTTCACTACTCGCACCGAACGGTGGGAGTTCCTAAGCTCGTTCTGCTCACCCCGATGGAAAACCATCAGGAAACATAAGAATAGGCAACACTATTTTACAGAGTAAAGTATTTATAGATTGTGATGGAGTTGCGATGGCATTTCGGTGCCGGGTCCTAAAATTACCATGATGAATAGGCCGTCATCGGAAAACATCGGGTGAATTTTTTGTGTTTTTTGTGTTTTCTATTACTCCACCATATTCGATGCACTACGACGGGCTAAAGAGCCCGTGAAAAAGCTTTAAATATAGGGTGCTTCTATATAGCGGCGATAAAATGGAAAATCAGGCTGGAGAGATAGGGGTAGAGCAGGCACTCGCTCTCGTAAATTCCGGAAAATCGATTTTTGTCTGGATAGGCGGTTGGTCAACCATGCCGCTTGCCGACCTGCTCGAGATAGACGGCAACAAGGTAATCGAGGCAAACCCATTTGACCTCATAGAAAATTATCCTGAAGAGCTCAAGGGATATGATAAGCCTATCTTCGTCTGCCACCACGGGGTAGCATCATACGAGATAATCAATGAACTCAAGGAGAAGGGGATAGAGGGTTATAGCCTTGCCGGAGGGATAGAGGAGATAAAGAGGAGACGCTGAATTATTCAACGCCTTTGCGAAGGATATGTTTTCTGTTCCTCGGCAAAAGCCTTCTCTTGAAGCCTTATGCCGTCTCCCCGGATGTAGCTCCTCGTGTCCTATGATTCTTTCATTGCTCTGTCAATCATAAGTCTGAACCATGGTGCATATTTTTCAGGGATTATTTCCATTTCTTCCTTGATTTCTTTAAGACTCATCCATTTCCAGTCCATTACCTCGCTCGTATTTATTCTTGGTTCTCCGTCATAATTGCCGAACAGGACGTGGTCGTATTCATATTCCGTGAGTCCGCTGCCTACATCTGCCTTGTATATGAATGTGAATGCTTCGCGCATATCGCAGTCGAATCCCATCTCTTCCTTCAGCCTGCGATGTCCTGTAGCAATGACGCTCTCCCCAGGCATAGGGTGGCTGCATGTCGTATTGGCCCACAGTCCTGCGGCGTGGTACTTTGTCAATGCCCTGCGCTGCAGCATAACTCCTCCTTTTGAATTGAATACGAGTACAGAAATAGCGCGGTGGAGTTTGCCGCCGTTCTGGTGCGCCTTGAGTTTCTCTTCCCTGTCCAACTCCCTGTCTTTCTCATCGACCAGGACTACCATTTGCTCCATTCAATCAGTCTATCGCATGCCATTGCCATATCTGCGCTCATATCCTGCCTTTCGATTCCCCTGTAGATACGCCTCTAGCTATAATATGCGCAAGTCGCAGCAGTTTAACTGCAGATGTGATTATATTCCTTACTCCAACATCGTCAAGGGACGACTGCACATAAAATCCGCTGCTCCTGTTTTGATCCATCTTCCTGAATCTGTCGAGCAGAATCATACGCTCCTCGACACCTACCCCTTTAATCTTGGAATGATGCTTCAGGGCAGCCGCGAGTTTTGCCGGGTGCGGCTTCGTTCTTGTCAACGACAAAAACTTGGTGCCCGTATGGTTTTCCAGTTTTACGGTATCTATAAGGTTCAGTCCGGCAAGAGCGATTCCGTTCGTTGCTATGACCCTTATCTGCTCGCCGAACCTTGTGTTCCTGAGCATCCTTATTATTTTACTGGTAGCATCTGTGCCGTCCACGGAGACCCTTGAGGATAGCACGCCTTCTACTATGCCATCCCTGCCTACTATACCTATCAAGAGAGTAGTCCGCCTGTGCTGTATCGGCGCTGTCGCGAGAGCCAGTATACGAACGCCGCTTTTCATGGTGGTCGTTTCACATCTTTGCTATAAGAGCCTATTTGTCCCTTTTGTAGAGCGCGTGCATTGCACCTTGCAGTAGCTCCGTATATTCGTTTTTCGGGAAACTCTGCTTGTATTTCTCTATCAGTGCGTCGGCGCTTTTGCCGCGCTCATCGACTATACTCTTTGCATATTCTAATCCTTTATACTTGAGCACCATCTCCTCGATGAACTTTATTTCCTCTTCGGTCTTCTCCTGTCTCTTCTTTTTGTATATAGCGTCTAGCTCCATCTTCTCTTTAGGTGTTGCATTCCTGTAAGCATGCAGTACCATTAGGGTTAGCTTTCCCTCGTATAGGTCCCCCAGCCGCTTTTTCCCAAAATGTTTTTCGTCGGCTGTCATGTCAAGTATATCATCCATTATCTGGAATGCTATGCCTACCTGCGTGCCGATCTCTTTGAGCATTTCAAGTGTCTTATCGTCGCCATGCCCCGCCGCTATCGCCCCGAGCTGCATCGGCCCGAATATCGTGTAGAAGCACGTCTTGCTGTCGACTATCCTGTAATAGAGCTCTTCGCTGGCCTGCTTTAAGTCTTTGGTATCGTGTATGAAGTGGTTCTCTATATACTGTCCCTCCACAGTGTACACGAGCATTTCATAGAACTTGTCGTAAAGCCTGTTACCGTTTTCGCCTTTCGCAATAGCATAGTCCTTAAGCATCTTCCACATAGCCATCTGCCCGGAATTAGTCGCATTGAATGAATGCACCCAGCCGTAAATCTTCTGCACTGCAGGAAGCCCCCTTCTGAGTTCTGAGTCATCCTCTATGTCATCCTGCATCAGTATCCAATCTTCTGACAGCTGCTGAGCAGCAGCAGGCAGATACAGGTCTTCCGGCTTTGCACCGTACATAAGCCCGGTAAGCATCAGGAGCCCGGGCCTTGCATACTTGCCCTGCCTCTCTATGTAGTCACGCATTATCTTGTAGTGCGCTACAGGCTCTTTGAGTTGCACGTATCTGCCTATCATGTCATATATCGGCTTCCTGTGGAGCTCTATGAACTCTTTGAAAGTCAGCTGCTTCGTTGCATTTTCCAGTTTGGACATCATTACACCTCGTCTGATTATAAAATAACGCATTTATTAAGCATGCGCCAGCCCACGACTATATCCAAACCCCGTGTTAGGCAGCTGCGGCAAAGCGCAAAGTCAGTAAAACATCTGGATATGAAATGGCTAGAAAGAAAGAAGAAAGAGATTCAGAATAGATACAGCAGCACGTTTCCGACAAGCAGCGAAACTACCACGCCGATTAGTATCGGCAATGCCATCGGCATCGCACTCCTGTATACCGGCAGCTTCCTTTTAGGGATCTTCTTTTTCATCTCCGTTATCATCGCAGTGCTCACCAGTTTGTTAAAACCTTTCACTTTCTTCTTGATCTCGGTTATCTCCCCCTTACGCATCAGGTTAAACGCGAGTATGTCCTGGTCTTCCAATTGACGGGGCACCAGGAAGCTGATCATTGATCCGGTTATTGCTTTTTCAAATAACATTGTAACCATTGAGCTTACCATGATAATTGCGATCAGCAGGAGCAGAGCTGCACCGGCGTGCATAACTAACGCGAGAAACAGGATGAACGCGACGTATGCCGCGGTTATGAAAATGGCTTTAGGCAGCTCTTTATGCGAAACATATGAGATTAATGGTTTCTTCAGAATCATCCACGCTCTCGGCAGATAATATACAGGAATTAGTATCAGCGCAGCTATGCCGCTGCTTATGAATACCGAGACTATGAATGGTATGTTGTACTGATACCCTGCATGTACAAGAAGAGGTATTCCCTGTACGGGCAGGAATAGCGATATCGCCGCGAATTCTATCACGTCAGCGGCGCCCAGCTGCCCTGACTTATACATCAGGTAGCCTATCGCAAGTATTATTATGGCAATCAGACCGCTCTCTTCGATTACAGGCACACTGCCCGTCGAGAGCGTGAAAAGCGCTGCCAATACAAGTGTGCCGTATGCGAACACAGTAGGCACATTTCTATTATTGAACAGGTCAAACAGCGCATAAACAATGATCATGGCGGTCATTGCGATTATCGCTGATGTATCTGTATTGAGAACGAACATCAAATCAACTTTATACCGTGCAACATAAGAAGCGAAGTATTAATAGTATTATAGATTTATACCTTGCACTTCATTCCCGTGCTATATAAAACATATTGTTTTCCCGCTATGAGCTATTAGCTATTAGATTACAACTTGAATATAACCTTTCCGATTATTTCCTCTTTACCCACTACAAAGTCCTTGCTTTCCTGCTTGTTATCACCGGAAATGTAGTATCTCGCTCCTTCTGTTTTTGAAATCCTTTTTACCAGCAGCATGCCGCTTCCTTTCGCAACAACAACATCGTTGGCTTTGCATTTTGACCATCTGCTCACTATTATATAATCCCCGTCATTCAGAGATGGAAACATGCTCTGCTCCCTTACTTTCATTATTGAAATGGGAAAGCGCAATGCTCACACCTTAGGGTATACTATTTCAGCTTCTGTCGGATAAAATGACTTTGCCCTTTTTACCTCTACGTTCTTTGTTTTCCAGAACCATTCTGAAAACTGCAGAACTTTCGCAAGAAGCGCCCTGGCAGTATCTATGCTCGTGTCCTGCCTCGCTTTTGAAGCGGCCTTCATGATGTCAAAAACTAGCTGGTGCACCTCCTGCGTCGCCATCTCTGGCTTTGCGTAATCCCCCCATATTACCCTGACTTCGTGTTTCACGAGCTCTGCATGCTGCTCCTTGACCTGCACATACCTTATCATCTTGTTCCTCCCTTCTTGTGACATGTCATTTGATTTCGCAAGATCGGCTATCAGCATGTCCATCCTGAGGACAGTATGTGCTGCAACCTGCGCGAGATGCGGATCGTATATCCCGCACGGAATGTCGCAGTGGGCATGTGCTTCCTCGAAATGCAGTATTCTATCCGCTTTTTCCATTATGACTCTTGTTATTCCCATCTTATCCCCGTTCAATTTGCCATGAAAGCTTTATAATATTTGACAGCAATCTCCTAATATCAAAGTACAGATTTGTACTCTGGCGCTGATTTCATGATCAACTATAAGGAAATAGAGCAGAAATGGCAAAAGGCCTGGCAAGACGCAAAGGCGTATGAGCCCGAGGTAAGCGACAAAGAATCTCTTATGGTCTTTGCAGCGGAGCCGTATCTGGATATGCCTCAGCACGTTGGACATCTGAGAACGTACGGCACTGCGGATGTTTACGCTAGATACATGCGGATGAAAGGCATGAACGTCCTGTACCCTATGTGTTTCCATGCTACCGGCACTCCGGTGCTTGCGATAGCAAAAAGGTTGCAGAACAATGACGAGTCTCTTATCAAGAGACTGAAGGCATTCCATGTCTCTGATAAAGATATAGAGAAGATGAAGGACCCTTCATACATAGCAGAGTACTTCAGGAACGAGATGAAGTCTAGCATGCAGGCGGCAGGTTACGGTATAGACTGGAGGCGTGAGTTCGTGTCAATTGATCCGATATTCATGAAGATGGTGGAGTGGCAGTTCCTGAGATTGAAAGACAAAGGATATCTAAAACAGGGCAGGCATCCGGTGGGCTGGTGCACGAAGGACAATAGCGCAGTCGGCCAGCATGATACAAGGCACGATGTGCAGCCGGAGCTTGAGGCGCTTGTCGCCGTAAAGTTCAAGGACGCTTATTCCGATATATATTTCGCGTGCGCTACCTACCGACCGGAAACGGTATATGGCGTCACAAACATATTCGTTGGTGAAAATGTCGAGTATGTCGTAGCCAGCGTAAACGGAGTAATGATGTATCTGTCGAAGGACGCTGCAACAGCTATGAGCTATCAGGCAAGCATAAAGATAGAAAGGGATATTTCAGTTAAAGACCTTCTTTCAAAGAGGGCGATAAATCCGGTAACGAAAGAGGAAGTGCCGATATTCCCGGGGTATTTCGTGAAATCCGATGTAGGTACAGGTATAGTCATGTCCGTACCTTCGCATGCTCCTTTCGACTACATAGCGCTTCAGAGGCTAAGCACCTCTGGAGTGAAGGTGCCGATGCCGCCATACAAGAAACTCATATCTGTAGAAGGAGACAGTAGTGATGAGATTCCTGCCCTTGCATACCTGAACGCGTTGAAAGCAGGCATAAACTCCGCAGATGACATAATTGAATCGGCAACAAAACAGATATATAACGATGAGTCGAGACGCGGAGTCATGCTTGTGGGGAAATACCAGGGAAGGAAGGAGACTGAGGCAAGAGAGGGGATAAAAAAAGATTTGTTATCTGGCGGAGATGCTTTTGAGGTATATCAGATAGCAAATGAGGAGCCTGTGTTCTGCAGATGCGGTACAAGGATAGTTGTCAAGATTGTCGAGGACCAGTGGTTCATCAATTATGGGGACAAGGACTGGAAGAACGGCGTGCACACGGCGCTATCCAAGATTTCAATATACCCGCGGAAGCTCACGCAGGCTTATGTGAATACGGTGGACTGGCTCGACATGCGCGCCGCAGAGAGGGCGCAGGGGCTTGGCACAAAATTCCCGTTCAACCAGAGCCATGTCATAGAATCGTTGTCAGATTCGACTATATACATGAGCTTCTTCACTTATGTTAATGTGCTCAAGTCGGCATCAGTATCTCCAGAGCAGCTCAAACCGGAATTTTTTGATTACGTGATAAATTCCATAGGCAGCGCCGATGCAGTATCAAGCACGACCGGCATCGACATAATGGTAATAAAGGGATGCAAGGAGTCTTTTGATTATTGGTATCGCAGAACGTCGAGCCATTCAGGGCCTGACCTCGTCAATAACCATCTTACAATGTATCTGTTCAACCATGTTGCATTATTCCCGGAAAAGTTATGGCCGAAACAGATAGTGACAAACGGCTTCATAAATTATGAGGGGGAGAAGATGAGCAAGAGCATAGGATCGGTGGTGCCGCTGTCAGACGGAGTTGCAAAGTTCGGGGCAGACCCGCTGCGTCTTGCTGAAATAACAGCAGCGGAGATAGATACCGATACGGAATTCTCACTTGAATCGGTTAACGGCGTCATCTCCAGGAATGAATTCCTGTACAACGCGCTGCTTGACATAGACTCGCTCAAAGGCACGGAGCTGGAGCCCATAGATTACTGGCTCTACAGCAGGATGAACAGGAAGATAGAGGAAGCGACGGAGCATATGGACAGGCTGGAGCTGAAGAGCGCGTATATTGAGGCGTATTTCAATTCGATAGTAGAGCTGAAGTATTATTTGGAGAGAGGCGGACACAATCAGATGGCCATGCGCGATTATCTTGAATCGGTAACGCTTATGATAGCGCCGATTATGCCGCATCTTGCGGAGGAATTTTGGCATGCTTTGGGAAAGAGCACGCTGGCTGCAAAGGAAAGGTGGCCGACCGCAGACAGAAGCATGATAAATGAGAAGATAGAGCATATCTACGCTATGATAGATACTGTGGTTTCGGACATCGCGCAGACGATAGAGCTCACTTCTAAGATTGATGCAAACAAGGGAAAGAGCCCGAAATCCATAAAGATCATCATCGCAGACGACTGGAAGAGGAGCGCTTACAATGCGTTATCTAAGACGCATAAGATAGATGAGGCGATGCGCGACCCTTCGGTATCAGGCGTAAACAAGGAGGTGCTGGGAAAGTTCCTGTCGCAGTTCATGAAGAGGATCAATTCTCTTTCTCCCCTTCCGGAAATCAAGAACGACGAGGTGTTTATCGGATTTGCAGGCTCAAGGGCTTTCCTGTCAAAAAGATTTGGAGTACCCACAGAGATCGAGCTTGAAGGGACTTCGAAGTCGCCAAGAGCGTCCAGGGCGCTCCCGGACAGGCCTTCTCTAGAGATAATATGGGGTTAATCCTTATCAGTATTGAAATAGGAAAATAGGAGGAATGTGGTTTTTGAATGGGGCTTATGAACAAATACGGTCTGTTCGTATTTGACTGGGACGGAACGCTGAGCAGCGTCAAGCTGCTGAGGAAAATAAACGAAAGGATAAACCCGTTCTGGCAGTACAAGAAAAACACGCAGGGCAGGCTCGTTAATAAGAGAGATATGGATTTCAGCAAGCTCACGGAGAAAGTTAGGAGAAGCATGAGAAGGAAGAGCGCTGAGAACATGTTTTTCGCACCGTTTCTTGATTTCTCCATTTACCTTATCAGGCCAAAACTTCACAACGACGCGATAGAGGTGCTCAAAGAGTTGAAAAAGAACGGCAAAGGAGTAGTGCTGCTTACCAACGGAGCATCGTGGAGGATTGTCAAAGAGCTGAAGCTTCTTAAAGTATACGACTATTTTGACCTTATCATAAGCGCGCAGGACCTGAAGATACTGAAACCAAACCCGTTGGGGCTGAACATTGCAATATCGCTTATGAAATACGATAAGCGCAGGGCGATATACATAGGCGACATGGTCGATGATGTGCTTATGGCCAAATATGCGAATGTAAAATCATGCGCCGTTTCGTGCGGTTTCGACAACTACAGGAAGCTCAGGAGCATAAAGCCGGATTATCTTTTCAGGAGCATAGAAGACCTAAAAAAATCCCTCTGATTATAGCTGTCTCTCCGATACACAGCAAGGTATTTAAATCTCAAAAACAGATTAACTACAAGGCTCGGTTTAGTCTGTTTTATCGACGGCAAATCACAGGAGGGTGTTGATGGGAGATAGTGATTACAGCGCAAAGGATATAGTCGTGCTTTCGGGCACGCAGGGAGTCAGAAAAAGGCCCGCTATGTATATAGGAAGCACAGGCAGCACCGGCTTCCTGCATCTGCTATATGAAGTGCTCGACAATGCGATAGACGAAGCGATCGCAGGATACTGCGATACGGTCACGATCAAGCTCATAAGAGAGGACGGAATAGACGTCTGCGAGCTATCCGACAATGGGAGGGGGATACCAGTAGACCCTATACAGAAAATAGGGAAGCCTGCGCTCGAGGTCATAATGACATCGCTCCACTCGGGAGGAAAATTCGAGAACAAGGCCTATAAGGTTTCTGGGGGCTTGCATGGAGTTGGTCTAACTGTAGTGAATTCCCTCTCAGAATATACGGAAGTGGTGGTGAAGAGGGACGGGAAAGTGTACAGGATGCGCTTCAGCAGAGGAGCGGTTAGTTCGCCGCTTGAAGTAATAGGAGATACGAGTGAAAATGGAACCTCAATAAAGTTCAAGCCCGATACGGAGATATTCTCTGTAAGAAATTTCGACACCGTGATGCTGACAGAGAGGCTCAGGGACCTTTCATACCTTAACCCGGGCGTCAGGATAACGCTAATCGATGCAAGAGAAGAGCCAGGAAAGACCTATGAGTATTATTCTAAGAACGGCATGCAGGATTTCCTTAATTACATGAAGAGGGACAAGCAGGAGCTCAGCAAACAGATTATCATTTCGAAACAGGTGGATGGCCTTAAGCTTGACCTTGCAATGCAGTACGTAAACAGTTACAGCGAGGAATTGCTTTCTTTTGTAAATAAGATAAAGACAAGCGAAGGCGGGATGCATGTTACAGGATTCCACGGTGCGCTTACGAGAGCAATAAGCAACTATGTGCAGAAGAATCCGAAAAAACTGGGGAAGCATTCTGCAGCATTGGAGGGGGAGGACACAAGAGAGGGGCTTGTTGCTATAATATCTGTGCTTATGCAGAACCCTGAGTTCGAAGGACAGACAAAACAGAAGCTGGGCAATGTGGCCGTGAAGGCGTTTGTCGAAAACGTAGTCTATCATGAGGTTTCTAGATACATGGAGGAGAACCCGCAGGATGCTGTGGCGATACTCGATAAGGTATATACTGCGGCAGAAGCAAGGGAGTCCGCAAGGAAAGCGAGGGAGCTTGCACGGAGGAAGAGCATGTTTGACGGGCCGGTCCTCCCGGGGAAACTGGCTGACTGCACAGAAAGCGATCCCGAGAAAGCAGAGATATTCATAGTAGAGGGCGAGAGCGCCGCAGGGAGCAGCAAGCAGGCAAGAGACAGGTTCTTCCAGGCGATCCTGCCTCTTAGGGGCAAGATATTGAACATAGAGAAAGCTACCGAGGACAAGATATTCAGCAACGCGACGCTGCATACCATGGTTACCGCATTCGGCGCCGGGATAAAGGATAACATGAACCCCGAGGAAGTGCGATACAAGAAGATAATAATACTCACCGATGCGGATGTGGACGGCAGCCACATAAGGACTTTGCTGCTGACGTTCTTCTACAGGTACATGAGGCAGCTGGTTGAGAGAGGCTATGTCTATATAGGACAGCCCCCGCTCTTCAAGATAAGTAGGGGAAGGGAGACGAAGTATGCATACTCCGACCAGCAGCTCGAAACCATAATGAAAGGATATGACGGCAAAGCGACAGTGCAAAGATACAAGGGGCTTGGAGAAATGAACCCTGAACAGCTCTGGGAAACCACGATGGACCCAAAGGTCAGGGTGTTGAGGAAGATAAAGATCGGAGATGCAGAACTTGCAAACACGATGTTCACGATATTGATGGGACTTGATGTGGAGCAGAGGCGCCATTTCATAGAGGAGCACAGCAGTGAAGTGAATTTCCTTGATGTGTGATTACTATGGTTTCAAAAAAGGCAAAGTTTATGATTAGAAAGATGAAAATTGACGATCTGCTTAGCGAGGTTAGGCAGGTACGCTCCTTCTACAGCGAGCGTAAACATAATCCTGATTTTGGTTATAGTTTCGCAAAGAAAAAACCAAGCGAATGGGATCTTTTGCAAAACTTGCAATGGCGCAACAAAGGGCTTGAGAATGGGGATATGATAGGTTCGGTGGCAGAAGCCGATGGCAAATTCATAGGTCAATGCTCGCTATTTTGCCTTTGGCCAAAGTCAGAGATGGATCACGTCGGGGAGCTAGACATAGCTGTCAATGAGGAGTATAGGAGAATGGGCGTTGGCGCTGCACTGCTTAAAGATGTACTGAAGCGGAACAAGGGCAGGTTCAAAGTGATACAGACGTACGTTTTCACGAATAATGAAGGATCCATAAAGCTGATGAAGAAATTCGGATTCAGAACTGTTGGGATAGTGCCAAAAATGACAAGAAGAAACGGTAGATACTTTGATGATTACGTTATGTACCTCGATTTGAGTTGATAAAACATGGCAGAGATTATTGATTCGCTGATTGAGAAAGAGATGCAGAACAGCTACATCGACTATGCGATGAGCGTAATCATAGGCAGGGCGCTGCCCGACGCAAGGGACGGGCTCAAGCCAGCACAGAGGAGGATACTCTGGGCGATGTACGGTCTAAGCAACTTCCATGACCAGCCTACGAAGAAGAGCGCCAGAATTGTCGGAGAGGTCTTGGGAAAATACCACCCACACGGAGACATCGCGGCATACGAAACGCTAGTTAGGATGGCTCAGGACTTTTCATTAAACCATACCTTGGTGCAAGGTCAGGGGAATTTCGGAAGCGTCGATGGAGACGCCGCAGCAAGCGCACGATATACCGAGGTGAGATTGAACAGGCTTGCAGAAGAAATGCTGCAGGATCTTGACAAGAAGGCAGTGCCATTTGTCCCGAATTTCGACAATACCGAAACGGAACCGCTGATACTTCCGGCAAAGGTACCTAACCTTCTGCTCAATGGAGCAGCGGGCATTGCAGTCGGAGTAGCTACCAATATACTTCCGCATAATCTTAGGGAGGTGTGCGATGCGGTAACTGCTTATGTCGACAACAAGGAGATAACACCGCAGGAGCTGCTCCAATACATCAAAGGTCCGGACCTGCCTACAGGAGGCATCATATTCCATACGGGCAACCTAACATCATCATACCTAGGCGGCAGGGGAAGCTGCATAATCAGGGGAAAGACGGTGATAGAGGAGAACAAGGGCAAGAGCAGCATCATCATTACAGAGATACCATACATGGTGAACAAGGCCAGCATGGTGGAGAAGATCGCGGAGCTGGTAAGGGACAAGAGGATATCGGGGATAACGAACCTCAGGGACGAGAGCGGAAAAGAGGGGATACGTATAGTGATAGACCTCAGGAAGGACGTGACTCCAGAAGCTATACTCAACACGCTCTACAAGCATACGCAACTGCAAGTATCGACGCCGATAATGAATATCGCAGTGGTCGGCAACAGCCTTATCACGTTCAACATAAAACAGTTCATCAAGACATTCGTCGATCACAGGGTAGAGGTGATAAAGAACAGGACGAAATATGACCTCGGTGTAGCAACGGACAGGCTGCACATAGTGCAGGGGCTGCTCACAGCAATACACGATATCGACAGCGCGGTTGCGATAATCAGGAAGGCTTCCGATAGCAAGGAAGCCAAGGCAGCGCTCATCGCAGGATTTTCGCTGAGCGAGAAGCAAGCAAGCGCGATACTCGACATGAAGCTGGCGAAGCTCACAAGCCTCGAGAGCAGTGCGCTTGAAACTGAAGGCAAGGAACTCGGTGAGAGCATCAAGTATTACAGCGACATCCTTGGCAGCGAGCAGAAGATATACCAGATAATCAAAGATGAGACGAAGGATATACGGGACAAGTACGGAAGGGACAGAAGGACTGTCATCGACTACTCCACAAAAGTAGAGGAGATAGAGAACGAGGATCTCATACAGGACGAGGATGTTACAGTCATACTGACCAACAACAACTATATGAAGAGGCTGCCGACGAAGCTCTACAAGGCGCAGGGACGCGGAGGGAAGGGCGTCATTGCGATACAGCTGAGGGAGAACGACTATGTGCGCCAGATAGTCTCATGCATGTCGAAGGACTATCTGCTTGCCTTGACGAGCAAAGGAAGGGCGTACTGGCTGAAAGCGTACCAGGTTCCTGAAGAAGGTAAGTACAGCCTCGGAAAAGCTGCTGTCAACCTTATAAGTCTTGCGGAAGGGGAAAAGGTAGAGATGCTCATCAACACAAGGAGCTTCGAGAATAAGTTCCTGACCTTCATAACAGCTAAAGGGAAGATAAAGAGGCTCAGGGCGGAGAAGTTTGCAAAGCCGAGATCCTCCGGCATAATCGCGATGCCGCTGCTCGACGATGACTCGATTGCTGACGTATGCATATCAGATGGAAGTTCAAACTTGTTCATAGCGACGAAACTCGGCAAGGCTCTGCGCTTTGAAGAGAAAGACCTTAGGCCTATGAGCAGGATATCCCATGGTGTTAGAGGCATAAGGCTATCGCAGAACGACGAGGTCGTCAACGTGCTATCGGCGAAAGAGAGCGATATGGTGGCCACGATAACAGAGAACGGCTCTGGCAAGATAACAGAACTCAGCAGATACAGGCTGCAGCATAGGGGAGGCAAGGGAGTCATTAACCTGAGAGTCAGGGACAAAACAGGAGGAGTAGTAAAATCCCTTAAGGTAAACCATAATGATTATATCCTGATAGTAAATTCGGCCGGGCTCTCTATCCAGTTCCCGGTTACTGAGATAAGGGTGACAGGGAGGGGTGCATCTGGAGTCAGGCTGATGAAAGTGGAGAAAGGAGCAGTAGTCGTAGATGCGCAGATAATAAGCAGGGAGGAAGCAGTATCTGTGCCGAAAGGCACCCTAACGCAGGACCCGAGCATAGACCCTGACAATGGACAGGTCGAGATGGGAGAGACTGGCGCCGCATGAATATTTTGTAAATGAAACCGCAGAGCGGCATTAAAGCCTTTCTCTGCTTAATCAGTATGGGTGGATGGGTTGCTTGCAGTCCTAGCTGTCGGAAACAATGCTTACGAGAGCAATAAAGACTTATGCATGGCGGCGCGTGCATTCGGTGCATCCAGCGTTACTATAGCCGGAAGGAGAAACAGCAGGCTTATCAGAGAGTGCAAAGCTATCAGCAGCAAGTGGGGAGGGAATTTTGAAGTCGATTTCACGAAAGATTGGAAAAGATTCGTAGCAAAGAAAAAGACCTATAAGGTCGTCTACCTGACAAGGTTCGGTGTCCCTATAAACAGGGAGATACACAACCTAAAGACATACAAGAATATACTGCTCATAGTCACACTGTCGGAATCGATAAAGGATGTACTGAAGATATCAGACTTCAATGTGAGCATAACTGCGCAGCCGCACAGCTCCTCTGCTGCAGTCGCCATCTTCCTTCATTCTTTTTACGAGGGCAGGGAGCTGGCCATGCATTTCGAGAACGCGAAGTACAGGGTAGTGCCATCAGAAGGAGAAATCCACATTGAAAAGCTGAAAGGATAATACATCCATATTCATAACTGCTGTGTGAAAACACAGCCAACTAAAGCTTTATAAATATGCATAAAGCAATATAGCATAATTAGAGATAGCAAGAGGACAGGATTGCTCATTATATCTTTATTGGCGTGTTTAGCCCAATAAAAGACAGTTTATGTGAAGATTAAACATTCGTATTGGTGAAATTATGTATCCAAGCACCGGACAACAGGCTTATGACAGGGGAGTGATGTTCAGCCCTGACGGCAGGCTATACCAGGTAGACTATGCAAGAGAGGCCGTAAGAAGGGGAGCTACATCCATAGGGATAGTAGCGCTCGATTCTGTGGTGCTTCTTGCACACAAGAACTTGAATGAACAGCTCGCTATACCAAACACAGTTCAAAAAATATTCAAAATCGACGCGAGCATAGGAGTGACATACAGCGGAATGGTGTCCGACGCGTTGCATCTTGTAGATGTAATGAGAAGCAGGACTCAGTCGCACAGGATGATTTATGACGAAACCGAGTCCGTAGAGTCAATAACCAGGGAAGTCGCATCAGAACTGCAGCTTGCGACACAGTACGGGGGAGTCAGGCCTTACGGTGTTTCTGTGCTAATCGGAGGTTATGACAAAGGCCCAAAACTCTACGAGATAGATGCAGGAGGCCCTTTCCTTGGGTATAAGGCAGATGCGATAGGCGCGGGAAAGAAGATAGCTGAAGAGATACTTGTAAGGGATTACAAAGACGGCATGGACTTGGAAGACGCGATAGCGCTCGGCCTTGCATGCCTTAAGAAGGTCAGTGAAAAAAAGCTTGTTGAGGACAACCTTGATATTTCAACCATCACGAAGGATGAAGGATTCAGGATGTTCCAGAGCGATGAGATAGCGAAACATCTCTGAATTCCGCTTCTTCTCAACAGCCCTTGCGTGATTCAATGTCGAAAACAGTAACAGCAAAATACCGCCATGATGGACAGGATTTCGAGATATTGGTAGATTCTGAAATGGCATATGAGTATATAAACGGGAAAAGGAGCGACGTGCTGAGCGTGCTGATGGCGGAAGAGATATTCAAGGATGCCAACAGGGGAGAGCAGCAGAGCGAAGAGAAGCTGAAGAAATCATTCGGCACAACCGACATAGCGAAGATCGCTGATGTAATACTGAAGAAGGGGGACGTCCCTATCACGACAGAACAGCGGAATAAGATGATGGAGGACAAAAGGAAGCAGATAATAGAGGTTATAGCAAGGAACAGCATAGACCCGAGGACGAATGCGCCGAATCCTCCGCTGAGGATCGAGAATGCGATGAAGGAAGCGAAGGTATCGATAGACCCGTTCAAGAATGTAACGGAGCAGGTCGATGTGATAGTAAAGAAGCTCAGCGTCGTCCTGCCTTTGAAATTCACAACGGCAAAAATAGACGTTGTGCTTCCGGCCGATTGCGCGAACAGATGCTACGGTATGCTCAAGCAGTACGGGCTCAAGAAGGAGAATTGGATGGACAACGGCAGCTTGCATGCAGAGCTGGAATTTCCCGCGGGACTGCAGTCTGAATTCTTCGACAAGATAAACAAGGCAACGCAGGGCAGGGTTACGATAAAGATAATGACATGAAAGCGGAAAGATGGATTATATTAAAAAATTTGGAATTTTAATTCTGAATTATTAGATCATAGATCATAATTAGATCATTAGAACAAGAGGCAAGGAGATAACATGAAGACAATAGTGATGCCGGGAGATGTGATAGAGCAGACGGCTGAGAGGATAGAGAATACTTACTCCGAGAATGGAAAATTGTACTCGAAGATAATTGGGCTTTACGACAGCGAAAAGGGCTCGCTGGTGTCTCTCGAAGGAATCTGGTCTCCGAGGGTCGGGGATAATGTCGTCGGAATAATAAAGAGCGCGAGGAATGCAGTCTACGAAGTCGATCTGTCTTTCTTCCTGAGGAGCATACTTGTAGGGAGCAAATACGACAGGCATATACACAAACCAGGAGATGTCATAGAGGCAACAATAAAAGATGTAGAGGACAGGAAGACTGTTGTTCTTACGGCGGAGCGCGTGCTCCACGGCGGAACGGTGCTGAACGTAAAGCCGACAAAGGTCCCAAGGATAATAGGCAAGGCCAATACCATGGTGAAGCAGATATCCGATATGACGAGGTGCAACATCATCGTTGGAAAGAATGGAATAGTTTGGATAAAAGGAGGGAATGTTGCGCTTGCGACTGCCGCGATAAGGCAGATAGAGGACGAAGCGCATACGTCTGGGCTCACGGAACGGATAAAGAAGATGCTTGAAGACGGAGGAGGCAGCATGCCGGAACCTGTGCAGGAGGCAGATAAATACGGAAATGCAGAGACACCAGATAATGATATGAGGCGGAACGGCCCTCATGGCAGTTATAACAAAGATAGGAATGCTGAAGTGAAGGGATATACCGCAGCTTCGGACAATACTGATATTGAAATTGAAAAGTGATTTTATGGCATCGAAAGCAGATAGACCAGAGCTTATAATAAAAGGAAAAAGGCTTGACGGACGGGCATTCAATGAGCTGCGGCCGATAAAGATAGAGGCTGGAGTCCTGAAGAACGCAGCGGGCTCTGCCAGGCTGGAATGGGGCGACAACAGGGTGCTCGCAGCGGTATTCGGACCGATTGAGTGCCAGCCTAAGCATACTTCCGACCCGGCAAAGGCAGTCATAAAGTGCAAGTACTCTATGGCTCCGTTCTCGAGCATAGGGGAGCACGGAAGGACAGGACCGAACAGGAGAGCGATAGAGATATCGAAAGTGACAAAGGAAGCTTTCGAGAATGTCGTTTTCCTTAATGAGTACCCCGGCAGTGAGATAGACATATTCATAGAGGTGCTGCAGAGCGATGGAGGGACAAGATGCGCGGGAATTACAGCGGCGGCAGTGGCGATGGCGAATGCCGGGATACATATGAAGGATGTAATGTATGCCGTATCTGCCGGAAAGGTGGGCAACGAGATGCTGCTCGATTTCAACATGATAGAGGATAACTATTCTGATAGCGACATGCCTATGGCGATATCTCCGAAGGACAATAGCGTGCTTTTGCTGCAGATGGATGGGAACAACAGCAAGGAGGAGCTTAAGAAGGGTATGGAAATGGTACTTGAAGCGGGAAAGAAGATATCAAAAATACAGAGAGACGCTCTGCTTGAGGTGTACAGGAAGGCAGAAGCAAATGCGGAAAAGGGTGTATGAATGGAACCGATGGATGAAGTAAAGACTTATTACATAAAGGAGCTTCTGGCAAGGGGCAAGAGAGAGGATAACAGAGGAATGTTTGATTTCCGGCAGATAAGGATAAAGAGAGGCGTCATACAGCACGCTGAAGGTTCTGCCCAGGTCGAGCTTGGAGGCACAGTGGTATTGGCAGGGGTGAAGCTGCAGATAGAGGAGCCGATGGAGGACACGCCGAAGCAGGGCAACCTGATGGTCGCCGCGGAGCTTTTGCCGCTTGCCCATGCTGACTTTGAATCGGGTCCGCCGAGCCCGGAATCGATAGAGCTGTCAAGAGTGGTTGATAGAGGCATAAGGGCAGCAGAGTGCATAGATTTGGAGAGCCTGTTCATAGAAGAGGGAAAGGCATGGACTGCGTTCATAGACCTGTACATACTGAACCATGACGGCAACCTGCTAGATGCCAGCTCTATTGCTGCGATGGCTGCCATAATGGACACGAAGATGCCAAGATATGATGCTGAAAAGAAGGTTGCGGACTATACCGTGAAGACCGAACCGCTCAAGGTGAAGAACATAGTCGTGTCTACGACATTCGGCAAGGTCGGCAGCACAATAGTGCTCGATACCAATATGCATGAAGAGAACAGCATGGATACAAGGCTCACGATAGAGACTGATGGGAAAGCCGTAAGGGCTATTCAGAAGGGGCTTCATGGCAGCTTCAGCGTGAAGGAGATAGAAAGCCTTGTAGATGTTGCCTTTAATAAATATAATGAAGTAAAATCTATTCTGGAGCATTGAGTGATACCATGGCGCAGGACAGCATTAGATATGGAGTGACGATAAGGAAGAGAGTCAAGGCAATCAAGGATAAGAAGCGCGACAGCTATAAATGCGGCGCGTGTGGAAAAACCACTGTGAAGAGAGTAAGCACGAGCATATGGCGCTGCAGGCACTGCAATGCGACCTATGCAGGAGGGGCATTCACTCTTACGACGCAGGAAGGGGAAGTTGCCAGGAGGCTGATCGAAGGGATAGCCAAGAGATGAAAAAGCAAAAAGTGGAAAAAAATGGCAAACAATGGAGTCAAGATAAGCTTCGATCCGATAAAGGAGGTCGTAATACACGAATTCGTCCAGCTTGATATGGATGACCTGCTCAGGGAGCGTGTCACTCCGGCGGGAACGCTGCCGTTGCTCTGGTGCGATGGCATGCTCTACAGCTTCCAGTCCATGCCAATGACAAGGGATATAATCAAGGACTACTTGATGGGCAAGATCCACTGGGCAGAGGTCCATTATACAAAGATGGACAGATACCAGCAGGTAATGAACCTGAATGACGAGCACTTCGGGAGCGGTGAGATGAAGATAAGAGTGATAGACACGACTAAGTCGCAGCTGCACAAGTCGTTCGTGAAGTGGCTAAAAGGAAACATATGAGATACAGATTATTCGGTGGGCAGAAGAGATACGGATAAAATAAATGAAGAAAAGATTATTGTTATTTATAGAGTGATATTATGCCTTATGTATGTTCGCATTGTGGGAAGAGGATAAAACAGTTCGATGGATTCATAAGATGCGTCTACTGCGGGAGCAGGGTGCTCACAAAGGAGAGACCAGGCATCGCAAAGGAGGTTTCGACGGATTGATGCCGTTTATGCGTATCCTTCTCTGGCTTCTGCCTGCCTTTTGATATCCTTGATATCCATTTGTGATACCATGAAGGAAGCCGTCATAGATACCAGCTCGATAATATTTGGACTGGGCAATGGCAGGGACATCTTTGACTCCGTCAAAAATCGCTTCCCGGGTTTCAGAATACTTATATCGGAAGGCGTGCTCAGGGAGCTGGATGGGATAGCACACGGAACCGGAAAACGGGGGGAATGTGCAAAAACAGCCATCGAACTGATAAAGAGAAAGTATAAAAACATTAAAGTTGATGATAATACCGGCAACGTGGACGAGTGGATACTCGCCAAATCGCTGGCTTGCGCCGAATGCGTGTTTGTGACGAATGATACTGCGCTTTACAGGAAGGTGAATGCCCACGGCGCTATGTGCTTCAAGCTCGCCAGGAATGGCCTGCTGAGATGAATGTGAATTTACTACTGGATTTTTATCGGTGAAATTTTGTACTATATATACAAGGTAAACGACGCTTTTAAGCTGCCTCCGGAGCATTTTGGGGATGAATTGGAAAGCATAGCGATGGATATCCTGCAAAGGAAATATGAGGGGTTGATAGACAAGGATATCGGCGTCGTTGTGTCCGTCTTCGACGTAAAGAACATCAGCGACGGGGAGATATATCCAGGGGATCCGGCAACGCATCATACAGCGGATTTCAGCATGCTTGCATTTATGCCGCAGGTGGACGAAATCATCTCGGGCGAAGTCAGTGAGCTTGCGGAATTTGGTGCTTTTGTCAGGATAGGCCCGATGGAAGGGCTTGTGCACGTATCGCAGATAGCAAATGATTTCCTCTCTCTCGATAGAAAGACAGGAGCTTTCGTTTCCAGGAAGACAGGAAAAAGCCTCAAGAAGGGCGATAGCATTCTTGCAAAGATAACCACAGTAAGCATGAGGAAAAGCGTCAAGGACTCGAAAATCGCATTGACGATGAAGCCGGAAGGGCTTGGTAAGCCTGAATGGATAGTGTCAGACGCGAGGAGGAACAGGGATGAGAAGAAGGGAAGCAAGCGGGGCGGAAGATCCAAGAGGTGAATGAATGGAAGGAAAAGTGTGTAGAAACTGCAGGATAATAATATCCCATGGCGAAAAATGCCCTATCTGCGGAGAGGGCAATCTGACTGCAAAATGGTCCGGTTACGTGATAGTCCTGAATGCGGAGAAATCAGATATAGCGAAGAAGCTCAACCTGAAAGTCAACAGCACATTCGCCCTTAGCATAAAGCAGTAAAACGAATCACGTTATCAGGCACTATCAGGCTTTCTGCATATCTTTTCTTGCGTACTCCTCTTTCACTTCGATGCTCTTCATTTTCCCGAAATAGTTGAAGATAGATGCGACCAGGCTCGTTTTCCCGACAAAGTAGTCAGCGTTCTTTATCACGCTGTCGTTGAATGACAGCTCTACTTTTTCAGGCATGACATTTATCGCTGATGGTGAGACTCCGGTGCTCTTCGCAAGCGCCTCTATCTTCTCCTTGTCATTTGTAAGCTGTCTCTGGACAATGACGTCATAGATTATTTCCTTTCCTGCAAAAGGATGATTTGCATCCACGACCACCCTGCCTGGACTTACGCTCCTTACTGTGGCAGTCATGCTGTCGAGCTCTACCTGCATGCCCGGATACGGGTCTATATCCCTGCTCTTGAATTCCGATAGCGGCATCACTCTCATAAGTTCTTCGGATCTCTGTCCAAATGCATCTTCTGGCTTGAGAGTGAATCTTTTTGTGTCCTTCTCTTTCATATTCCGCAGCTCGCGATCCAATCCTTTTATCAGGCCGCTAGAGCCGATGACCATAAGCACAGGGCCGTATTTCATCTTTTCGTTATATATATTCGCGTCCTTTGCCTTTTTCTCTTGTGTGGTTGCAAGTATCGTTCCGCTTGCCGCATCGAACACACTGTAATCTACCTCGAGAAAATCCCCTTCTTTGAAAGTCATTTTATTACCGGTCCCGCATAAGCGGGCTGTGTATGCTGAGCCGTTAATGTTTATATTCATTCCGCTCCCATGGCTTGTGACATCCGCCCTGCCATGAACAGAGCGGAATCTACCGTACCAGTTAAAGCTCAAATAGCGTAAGCATAATGGAAGAAGCATTTACCGCAGCCTTTATAGGTTTTTACGTTATAACTTCCTGGTAGGCACTGTTCCTTCTGGTGTTCGTTTGGACGATAAAAGGCGGAAAGAGATCATATTCTTCATGGGCTCGGTACTGGTAGCAGTAATATTCCTGACTTCTTATGTGGCTTTCGGAGGAATAAGCACCTCTACAGCAACGACTACGCAACAGGCCAACCAATCCACTTTCTTTGCGATAGGCGCTGCAAATGCCATAGTTGTAGGATATTCCGATGCTGCTGGAATTACGCTCTCTGACCCGGCATACAGTTCCGAAGTGTCAAACTCGCTCAACATTCTTTCCTCCAATGGCATACTGACCAATGTAGTTGAGCTGAACAGCACATATTCAGAGGTCTTTTTCCAGAATACTAGCAAGTACAATGCGTATGACCTGCAGCAGTACATATACAATTCGATAATGTCCAACACTATTGCCGTGGTCAATGCCACAACCCTGGTATCGCTGCCTAGAAGCCTGGTAATGTCTATCGCGGCGCAAAAGTTCACCATAAGCATACCGAAAAGCAACTACTCGCTGCAGGTGAGTCCGCTTGTGGCGGAAGGGACATTAATACCGGTGAATATACATGCGCTTGTCACGCAGGGCGGCACGATATACGAAGGCCAGATAACGCTGACCAAGAGATAACGGTGCACGCATGAGCATACCGGAAACAGTAAAAGACGCAATAAGGAAATACGCGATAAAGAATGCGTTCGATTACGGTAAAGCGGATGACGGCAGCGTTATCGGAAAGGTAATCGCAGTTTCGAAAAGCGTTCCGATGGCAGAGCTGAAGATAGAGGTGCACGCAGCAGTATCAGATATAAACAAGATGGATAGAGCGCAGCTGGAGAAAGAGTATTCGGCATTCAGCAATGAGTTTAAAGAAAAGGCGATGGAGACAGCAAAAAGGACAGAGAGACCGAACCTGAGCATAGAAGGTGCAGAGATGGGAAAGGTTGTGACGAGGCTTCCTCCTGCCCCGACTGGGTACATGCACATAGGTCATGTGAAGCAGGCAATATTGAGCTCGGAAGTCGCAAGGATTTATAACGGGAAATTCTACAGGTATTTCGATGATACCGATCCTGAGAAATGCGCGCAGGAGTTCGTTGACGCCATGATGCGAGACCATGAATGGCTCGGGCTCAAATTTGACAAGACATATTACGCCAGCGATTTCATAGAGGATACATACAAGTACGCAAGGCAGATGATTAATAAAGGGATGGCATACGCGTGCCTCTGCAGCAGGGAAACAATGAAGGACAAGAGATTCAACAGACAGGAATGCGAACATCGCGGATATGATGCGGATAGGAACGCAAAGCTCTTTGAGGATATGCTTGCTGGCAGATTCAATGAAGGAGAGATAACCCTGAGATTCAAAGGAGATATGAAATCAGACAACACCGCGATGAGGGACCCTGTCATTATGAGGATATCGGAATCCCGGCATTACCGCCTAGGCGATAAATACAGAGTATGGCCGACCTATGATTTCAATACACCTGTAGTAGACTCGCTGCAGGGAGTTACGGACGTGATACGGAGCAAGGAGTACGAACTCAGGGATGAGCTGGCAGCCAGTATATTAGCTGCGCTTGGATTAAGAATGCCGCGCATGCATCTTGAAAGCAGGCTGAACGTAAAAGGAAACATAACGCAGAAGAGGGAAATAAGGAAGCTTGTGGAGGAAAAGGCGATCAGCGGCTGGGATGACCCGAGGCTTATGACTATAATGGCATTGAGGAGGCGCGGAATCATGCCAGAGGCGATAAGGAACTTCGCACTGAGGCTCGGCATGACGAAGACGGACAGCACTGTTCCGTTTGATATGCTAATTGCGGAGAATAGGAAAGTAATAGATCCTATAGCAAAACATCTTTTCTTCGTTTCGGATCCTGTCAAGCTCAGTGTTGACGGCATTGGAGAAAGACACGTCAAATTGCCTTTGCATCCGCATGGAAAGGATGGGTTCCGTGATTACACGATAGGCAATTACTTGTACATAGACGGCAAGGATTCCGGAAACCTCGTACCCGGCGAAGTGATACGGCTTAAAGACCTTGTTGATATCAGGATCATCGAAGTTGGTGATTCTGAGGGCTTAGCGGTAACGGTAGAAAATGATGAGATAAGGGATAAGACAGTGCAGTGGGTGCCTGAGAGCAGCCATATCCAGTGTTCCGTAATTGTGCCCGGAGACCTTGTCGACGCTGACGGAAATGTGAATGGGGACAGTCTGCGCATAGTCTATGGTAAAGCGGAAGGGCATACGGCAGATATAAAGAAAGGAGAGATAGTGCAGTTTGAGAGGTTTGGCTACTGCATTCTTGACGATGAGAAGAAGATGCAGTTCATCTTCATATCAAGGTAATCTGTCGTATTCCATGATTGCGTTGTTGAGCGCGGAAAGGCTATCTCTCTTTACAAGCCCCTCTAGGGCCGATGCTATCTCTTTTGCTGCTCTCGGATTCCCAAGCTTCAGGGCAGCCAGAGCAGCATAAAAAGCAGCATTTATGCTGAATGTTTCTCTCCTTAGCAGCATGTCTGCTGACGCAAGCGAATTCTCATAGTCCCCGATGCTCGAATAGAATACCATATCCGCATACCGGCTGATAAACTGGCTGCCTCTTTTCTGCATAAACCCCTTGATCCTATTTGCTGACCTAAACTTGCTGAGTTTTATATAACACATAAAGGCAGCGTGTTCAGCTACTGGAGTATAATCGCCTGCCTTGAAAGACTTCTCGCACATTACCGAAGCATGGTTCAGGATCCTCTTTGCCTCAGACATCAGCTTGCTGGCATGCTCACGCAGTTTTGCATTTTCTTCCATGAACCCCATCCTGTCGTAACGGATGCTGGCAACCTCACGGTTTGAGTATGAGATATGCATCAGCGCATATTGATAATGAAACTGTGGTTCATTGTAATCCACGATTATCTTGCTGTATTCCTGCAACGCTCCTTCGTAATCGCCCGTCTCTGCCAAATCACTTGCCTCTTGTACCCTCTGCATTAGTTCCTTGCCAGAAGCTCTTGACGCCCTGACGCTGTCGAAAAGGATATTTTCGCAGTTAGAACAGAAGCATGGATCGGTTATAGTTACGGTTTCGGCTCCACAATACTCGCATTGCACTCTCCTGTTGATGCTTACCTCTTTGAGCATCGCCGTATATCTTTTGGTATCTATTGTTTTCATCCTGAGCACCTATGGCGTGTATTGTGAATTCCAGCTGCCGTTGAATATGACATTTGTGACCTGACCATTATGATTGTTTCCGGAGTAATCCTGCGCGTTGCCATTGAGCGGCCACCACCCCATTATGTTCTGTATATTTGCAGGGGCACCTCCTATCCCCTCCCTGTAAAGCGCCATGACTTCATTACTGGACAAAGATACATTGTAGAGTTGGACATTGGCCATAGAACCGGAAAAGTAATTGCAGCACCCGCTTGCACCTTGCCCTAATATCACAGATGCCGAATAGACATAATTCAGGCTGCCGCTTTCACTGTTTTGTGCTATCTCCGTTCCATTGATATATGTTTTGATTATGCTGTTGCCTGTGGACGGGTTGTAAGATACGGTTCCAACAAGATTGTACCAATGGCTATCTGAAGTCGCGAGTGAAATGCAGGAAGTAGCGCTTGAAATTTGGAAGCAGAAACCGGCAGTTCCGATCTCATATGATAATGCACCGTAGCCAGCATGCCCATGAGACAGTAAAGATTGCGTTGGCGATGTTGGGATATTACTGAATTCCCATACCGACACTGTGAGGTTATTAGGTCTCAGAGGTCCGTTGCCTGTCCCTTGATCTTGTATTGTGATTATGCTGTTGCCATTAAACTGCGCAACATACTGAGGCAGCTGCCCCTGGCATTCTCCTTCAAGGGACATCTGGCCTCCCAGACGCACAATCTGACATGCGCCCGGAGGTGCCTTTGGAGCAAGAGCGCTGCCTGAGAAGACACCCAACTGGAACAGCACTCCCAGAACAACCGCGATGATGAGTATCGCCCATCCGTACGTCATCAGGTATTCCATCGCGCTTTGCGCTCTCACTTTCAACATATGGATAGATGTGCTGCAAAACAATAAAAACTCATATATGCGCCTTTATGCTGTCCACACTTTCGACACTTATCCATGCTGACATAATCCCGAAGCCCCTCTTATCTATGTTGAACGGTTTTATACTCTGCGGATCCTTCAGATGGATCAGCATACAGTATCGCTTGCGCTTGAACTCTTTGGTATAATGGTCTACCTTTCCCTTTTCGATGCCGTCTTCCTTGTACATTCTCTTGAGCAGAGCACGCACCTTCTCAGGAGTCAGCCCTTCGAACCGCTCCACCTTTGAGACAACCGCTTTTATCGTGACCGGATCTCCGGATTCCTTGAAATAGACTATTTCCCCCTCCTTGAGAGTTTTCCAAGGCGCTCTCCTTGTAGCATACCATCTCGATTCTATCCTCTTGTCTCCCGAAAGTATCTTCTTCGTCAGACCCCA
Source organism: Microcaldota archaeon (assembly GCA_021799475.1). Taxonomy (GTDB): domain Archaea; phylum Micrarchaeota; class Micrarchaeia; order Micrarchaeales; family Micrarchaeaceae; genus JAJZYD01. The sequence goes on from JAJZAJ010000001.1 coordinate 45,999, forward strand.
CGATTTTCTCATTATTGCTATATGTTCCATCACGCATCAGCACTTCTTTATGACGCAACATTATTATAGTTTGAAAGTGGCAAATACGCCTATGGAAAACATCAAGGTTATAGTAGACAGCAGGGAGCGGAACCAGGAGCTGATTTTCCGGTTGGAAGAAACGGGATGCTCACTTATCATAGAAACACTTGATATCGGGGACTATCTGTTGTCTGATAGGATAGCAGTGGAAAGGAAGACAGTATCAGATTTTGAAGGTTCGATAATGGATGGAAGGCTTTTCGATCAGCTTGAGAGAATAAAGAGGTCATTCGAGTCGCCGATCCTCCTAATAGAAGGCAGCAGGAAGGAGTTCAGGTTAGGCAAAAACGTCATACTCGGAACAATAGCCTCCATCTATACGGATTTTAACATACTGGTAGTTAGGACGGCGGGACCGAAAGAAAGCGCAGACATTATGGCAAGGATAGCAAACAGAGAACAGCATGAGAAGGTAAGGAGCCCATCACCAAAGGCAGGAGCAAGGGCAGTCACACACGAAGGATTCCAGATGAACGTTATAGGAAACATACCGGGTGTCGGTCCAAAGCTTGCCGAATCCCTGCTGAAAAGATTCGGGAGCATCAGGAACATTGCGAATGCGACTGTCGAGGAGCTTATGGCCATTGAAAAGATAGGGGAGAAGAAAGCGCTACAGATTCACCGGACATTGAACCTCTCGTACAACGTGCAAGAAGAGAAAGAGCTAGTTTCCTAACCTGGCCTCTGCCATTTCCCGGAGTACTTTTATGTCATCATCAAAGCCTCTAAATTCCTCGACATCTTTGAAGAGCTTCCTTGCTGAAGAGTAGGACTCTTCGCAGTCGGCGAAAACAATGAACTTTTTCGTATTCTTTATTCCGAGCTTGCGGATCGCTTCGCTTATCTGTGTTGTCATGCTTGCAAAGAGCAGCATCTCGGTAGCTATAGTTTTAGACACATTAGATTTATCCTGGAAAGAAACACGTGCATTTACATAGGCACCCAATATATGCAGCCTGCTATTTATGTTGTTTGCATCGAAAAGCTGCACAGTATGACCGGCATCATTTAACGCTATTATTTTCTTGACTAGCTCTTCCTTACTCAAATCGGACGAAGCGAGCCTGATCACGCAGTCCGATGTGTCAGGAAATGTAGGAAACGCTGTCATTGAAATCATTTAGTTTCTTGTATCAGCATGCTGTTTTTCTATATCCGTGAGCTTCTGGGCAAAATTGATTCTAGCAAGCTCAGCAACCGACGATGTGCCGCTGATTACGCTCCTCTGCTCGCTGGTGCTTATCTCTGAAACTTCTTCCCTTAAAAGTTCTGCAAAGACGGGAGCTATCTTCCTGCTCTCCTCCAGGGAATCGATTCTCCTTAAAAGCATCCTGTCATGCTGGTTGAACAATATGTATCTGCTTACAGTTGTAAGGATACTTATGTGATTTCTCCGTATCTTGTAAGGATAATCTGGAACTGTTCCTCCATCATTAGATTTCTCTGAACCTTTATTCTCTATTTTATTATGAAGGTATAGCACTTAATCACGCATGTATGGAGCATAGAATGTTTATATTTATTTTGGCTCCTCGTTGGATTCTTCTTTTCTCCTTATCGCTTTTATACCTGCGCCAAGGATTCCAAAAGTCTCCTTTTTTCTCTTTTCTGTGCCCTCTATAGTGGCCCAGCTGATATATACCATCCCATTATTGATTAGGGCATCAAGGTCTTTGATTACGGCTAATACGTCAGCATTAAGACGTTCTGCCAAGAATTCTGGAGTCACTACCCCGTTGACAGATGAATCCGGAACATTGCAGAACTTTGCAATTTCCAAAACCCGCAACAGCGACAGCTGACTTTCACTCAACTCCGGCTCAGTTACAGTTTGCTGCATAATAACACAAAAAAGCAGTGTTTCATATAATATTTATACTTGCTTGGCATCAGGCTTTGCCCGATAAAGATACATGCCCAGGATGGCACTATGCAAGAATTTTATATTCGCATGCTCTAAAGTTATTTCCTGATAAGTAATTTATCAGGTTTGCTATCAGCTGTTCGAGGAGAGACACGTTGAAGAACTGCAGGCTACTTGTGTCGTCGCACATTACCATCTCTCTTACCTGGTTGAAATTTATCGTGTAGGTATAGTTGAACTGCGGCACTTTTACAGTTCCTGTATCAGACGTATAGTTTATTGTAAGATTCTCTGTTGTTATCCCACCGGTAGTATTTGACACATTTACCAATGCTATGATCTTCGAGTCGTTCAGGTCTATCCTGTAGCCATAGGATTGACACGGTCCAGGATTAGCCATGGAATTAATTATATAGACAACCAGACTCTCATTGATATGTGCATAGGGACGCGGGACTATGCACAACAGCGACAGTTTCGGGATTCCGGGGGTTGATTGTGCTGCAGTTCCTTGCACCGCTATTATAGATGAAATTACGGTTGCCAGGATCATAATCCTAAGTGCCACATATCCAATATCTATCGTATCCATTTACTCTCCCATTAATCATCAAATTCTATGTTTTTCCTGAATTTTCTCATATTTGCATTATTGCTAGTCATTATGCTCTCCTTTGGCGCCACCTGTCTTCTGATAGATTCTCTGCATTCCTGTGCATCCTTAACAGTAGAGAAATCGCATATAGCGCAGCGACAACCGATACCGTGCTGAAGAAACCTATTGCTATCCATAATCCGAGCGGCAAAGCAGGAATCTGCTGGGTTGTACCTATACTAATCTGACTGATAGAAGATGCCGGTACCTGCATAGAGGGAACCGAATACAGGTAGTAGGAAATGGACGAAGCGATTATTATAACAAGGAGTGCGCCGCCAAGCCTGTACTGGAATTGCGTTGTTGCAGCTGCGGGTTTCTCCATTTCAGCTATTTCATAGTGCCTGACTCTCCTGAAGAAGCTATTGTCAGCCGCCCTTATCTTGCCCATGCTCTCCAATTCTGATATATGCTGGCTTATTGTAGATTTCGCCAGCCCGAGCTCCCCGGCAAGCTCCGTGGTAGTGCGCTTTCGCTCCTTTAACAACATGATTATGTGCTCTTTCGTTTCCATGGTCTTGCTCATGTGCTCCTCATCGTTTAAATTGGTATAACATAACTTTTTGATAGAACCTGCATTGCCATTCTACATCCATTGTATCGCTCTGTACAATAAGATAGAGCATTATGTGATATAAAAAGATTGAGTGAGCGTTCGGTTTTTGTTCGGTTCGCTATTCCGCTTGCTGTTCAATGGAACAAAGAACAAAGAACAAAGAATGAAGTTTAACATTATCCTTTCAAATCCTCCATGATTATTCGGATATAAAAATATCTTTATTACGAAATGCTTGGTGCTGATGCGGATTTCTTCCCTGCGGACAACAGGATGCTACAAAACTCATCCAAGTAAGCTATACATAAGCGATTTCAGCATAAGCGCATGGAGCGTTATAAAGGCAAAAAGATAAAAAATACAGAAATTTTAATTGATGCTTACAGAAAAACATCCGAATCTGCGATTAGCATAGATTTTTATTGTTGCTATGATTAGGAATAACGTATGATTAAGATGGATAGAACATACACATACAAGACCTTGAGACACGCGAAATCACAGTCAGCGATGGAGTATCTGATGACATACGGATGGGCCATCCTCATCATTGCGGTTGTTCTGGGAGTGCTGTTCCAATTAGGTGTCTTCTCAGGCAGCGCGCTGACGCCGAAGGCGGCTCCGGGAGCATGCCAGGTGGTGCGGCTGGGAGGACAAGTGTCTCTCGAAGGAGAGTGTCAGGGTCAGTTGCCGGAATACACCGGGCAGTTCAGCAACGGTTTTCTTAAGACCAGTGATGCGGGTTATCCATCTGGTACTTCTGCTGAAATAAGCATGTTCGCATGGATAAATCCTGCCTCGTCTTGTGCCGGCACAAATTTTGAAGCTTTTCAGGGCTATGGCTCAACAAGCCAGTTTGGAAATGCTATATATATAGCACTAAGCAATTGCGAACTCGGAGCGCAGCTCTTTGGCCTGCAGAATATAGGTCCGGCATCATTCGACGTGCAGCCCGGTGCCTGGTCTTTTGTAGGTTATACATTGAGTGGAGCAACGATGACTTTCTATCTAAACAACAAGATATCGAGCCCTTCAACATTTTCTACGACACCCAATATCCAGACCGGCGGCGGCTATAATTATCTTTCATACTTCCCGTTGCAGAACTATTTTGATGGAGGGATGAGCAACATACAGATATACAACACTACATTATCTTCTAATGAAGTAGAAGCATTATACCAAGAAGGAATCGGCGGCGCTCCGATACGTCCGCAGAACCTCGTTGGATGGTGGCCCATTAACGGCAATGCACAGGATTACTCGGGAAACAACAATAACGGGCAGATCAGCGGAGGAGTAAGCTTCAACGGCACATGGCAGGCAGGATATACTCCACCGTAAAAAATGATAACCATGCAGGGTAGCATAGAAAGCAACAGTATAGAAGAGACAGCATCTGAGCTTGGCGCCAGGACAGCCAATATGGCAGCATCATTGATAGTCGCAAAGTTTCTTTCGTTCCTAGTTCTCGGAGTATCATTTATCGTAATAGCAAGGCTGCTGCAACCAACCGTTTATGGATATTATACTCTTGCGATTGCAGTGTCAGGCTTCTTCGGGTCCTTCGCTGACTTCGGAATAGGTATTGCCCTAACCAAGTTCATCTCAGAATACAAAGCAAAAAAGAACACTGGCGCCATAGCCTCGGTGCTTTCAGACGGCTTCACTGTCTTGGTAATCGGCGGACTGGTGTTCACACTGCTCTCCATCGCATTCAGCTGGTGGACCGCGCAGAACGTAATGCACAACATATCTTTCGCATATCTTATACAGGTCGCTTCGCTCACCATAGTGCTGAGCATGCTATATGGTTCTTCCACTTCGGCGCTTATAGGTTTCGGAAAAGGGAAGCTTGTAGCTCTCTCTACCGCTTCATCCATGGTAGTGCAGTCTGTCGCCAGCATAGCCCTGGCAGTCATCGGATTTGGCGCATTCGCACCGGCTTTCGGCCTGGTTCTTGGATACCTGTTCGGCTTCCTGCTGTCACTCTACCTTATACGCACCGAGATGAGAGTCCTGAAGACACGCATCGTCAAGCCAACAACGGATGGAATAAAGAAGCTCCTCCTGTTCTCCACTCCATTGGCATTCGTAAACCTGCTGGGTTCGGTCACTTCGAATTTCGCGACCATATTCCTTGGGTTGTTTGTAGTATCCGCAGTGATAGGTAACTATGGTCTTGCCTCAAGAGTAGGCGGACTGATAGATGTTGGCATAGGATCAGTAGCAACCGCACTGCTCCCCGCATTCTCTGTTACGCTTTCCGGAAGCAAGTCGAAGACCGATACCGCTCACTTCTACAATGTCGCACTCCACTCGGCCGTAGTGTTCCTTGCTCCTATGATATTCTTCATAGCAGTTATGGCAAAGCCTATAGTATATACAGTATTTGGCGGAACATATACTCTAGCCCCTCTCTACATACAAATAATGTCCCTGGGACTCCTTGTAGGCATAGCCGGTGCGTATACCAACATGCTGCTTATAAGCGGCAATCTCGTCAAGTCTGTTCTGAAATATAATATAATAATCTCAGCAATACAGACAGCGCTGATATTCCTGCTAGTGCCTGTCTTAGGAGGTCTGGGCCTTGCAATAGTCATGCTTTTCGTAACACAACTTCTGAATACGCTGATATTTGTAAGAAAGGCGGTAAAGGCCTTCAATGTAAAACTCTGGACAGGCAAGATATTCAGAGCTACGGTAGCCAACATCGCCGCAGTATCTATTATTTATCCGTTACGGCTTGCGTTGGGCGGAAACTACGTATTCCTTCTCGCGATATCCGCTATTCTCTATGTCTTAATATACCCGATAATCCTTGGAATCTTGAAAGGGATATCGCACGAGGATCTGGAACGGCTTGTCAGGATCACAGGAAAAATGCCCCTTTTCAACAGGATCGTTCCTCTGGCATCGCAATATACCGGGATCTTTATACGCTAAACCAATAGCATTCGTATCTTCCTTTCTGCAAACATGCATGGCACCTTAGCCATCTATCGAACGGGCATACCTGGATTTTCTCTTTTTGCAGATGCATCGAAATGCCCATAGCTTTATTATTGTATTTTGTTATCTAATCTGTGAGATTCGGTGCTACAATGAAAATGAAAAGATCGCAGTCCGCAATGGAATACCTAATGACTTACGGGTGGGCGATACTTATCCTTGTTGTTGCCCTGAGCGCATTCTTGATGCTCGGTGTCTTCAACTACGGGTCTTTCACACAGAAAGCTCTTCCGGGCACATGTTCAATATTCCGGCCTCATGGACCAGGCACTTCCTCGCTCATACAAACGCAAGGAGTATGCACGGGACTGCAGCCGCAGTACGTCGCATACCTGAACGGGAGCCAATACCTAAACCTTCCGGTAACGCCGGCCTATTCTACGCTGACTCTTTCGGCATGGGCAAACCTGAACAGTTCTGACCTCGCCAATAGGCAGGATATCCTGAATACCGCGGGGGACTTCCTGAATACGCAGGGAGGCAGGCTCTGTTTTTGGGTTTCGGGTGTAAACAGCGCGTATGTATGCAGCCCTGCCGGAATTTCGTCAGGAAAATGGTACATGCTGACTGCGACATACAACGGAATAGCAGAGGGCATATATGTCAACGGGACTCTTGTCTATTCTTATTACCTCAGCGGCACTCCGACCGGTGCGGTAGAATCTGGTAACATAGGGGCATGCTACCATTATTGCGGCGGAATCGGATATGTTGACGGATATATCGCAAACGTCCAGTATTATAAGACAGCGCTCTCGTCAAATGAGATAAAATCCATGTATATAGACGGGATAGGCGGAGACCCGATATCTCTGCAGAACATTGTCGCATGGTGGCCTCTAAACGACAACGGCAACGACTATTCCGGAAACAACTACAACGCAACGGAAGTCGCTGCGAACGCGGTGCAGTACACTACAAACTGGCAAAGCGGATATTCCCAGACATAGCCGAAGAGTTTAAATCATTTGTTTGTGCTTATCATCCATGCAGGGATCGGGTGATATTTTAAGAAACAGGTACAGGACTAGAAGAGCGCAAAGCGCAATGGAGTATCTGATGACCTATGGGTGGGCGATACTTCTTATAACCGTGGTCCTGATAGCCCTGTTTGAGACAGGAGTATTCAACTATAATAACCTAGTGCAAAAATCGCTGCCCGGAAGCTGTTGGGTGTATAGGCCAAATGGGCCTGGGAGCGTAATAGATATATCGATATCTGGAGTATGCACGGGACTGCAGCCGCAGTACGTCGCATACCTGAACGGGAGCCAATACCTAAACCTTCCGGTAACGCCGGCCTATTCTACGCTGACTCTTTCGGCATGGGCAAACCTGAACAGTTCTGACCTCGCCAATAGGCAGGATATCCTGAATACCGCGGGGGACTTCCTGAATACGCAGGGAGGCAGGCTCTGTTTTTGGGTTTCGGGTGTAAACAGCGCGTATGTATGCAGCCCTGCCGGAATTTCGTCAGGAAAATGGTACATGCTGACTGCGACATACAACGGAATAGCAGAGGGCATATATGTCAACGGGACTCTTGTCTATTCTTATTACCTCAGCGGCACTCCGACCGGTGCGGTAGAATCTGGTAACATAGGGGCATGCTACCATTATTGCGGCGGAATCGGATATGTTGACGGATATATCGCAAACGTCCAGTATTATAAGACAGCGCTCTCGTCAAATGAGATAAAATCCATGTATATAGACGGGATAGGCGGAGACCCGATATCTCTGCAGAACATTGTCGCATGGTGGCCTCTAAACGACAACGGCAACGACTATTCCGGAAACAACTACAACGCAACGGAAGTCGCTGCGAACGCAGTGCAGTACACTACAAACTGGCAAAGCGGATATTCCCAGCCGTAGATACGGCAAGCGTAGCGCCATGGTTTATAGCTTTTCCTTACATATCCTTGTGTGACAATCATGGACGAAAGAATGCGTGCCATAGAGAACAGCGTACTCAAACAGCTTGAGGGCTCTTTCGTAAACATTACCGATGAAGTGAAGCGCAGGAGCATGATTACATATGCTGCCAAGACCATCGCACCAAGCATAAGCGGGGAAGAGATAAACGCACTTATCAAAGATATCAATGAACTCGGTGGCATTGCACGATATATTTCCGACCAGAATGTCGAGGACGTAATGATCAACAATACTGCGAGCACTTTCATATTCGACTCTGACGGCACATCAAAACAGGTTGATGTAAAGTATGAGACAAAAGAGGATCTCGAGCTGCTTGTCGGAAAGCTGAAGCTCTACGCTACGAACAAATCCGCTAACGGGAATATAATGGACGTGCATCTTCCAACCGGTAGCAGGGCCAACATAGTGACATCGCCTCTGGGCCCTGACGTCACGATAAGGAATTTCAGGAGCAAGCCCCTGAGCATAATAGATTTGATAAACTCCGGTGAGCTTGATTACCATATGGCTGCAAGGCTGTGGCTTTATGTGGATGGATTCAGGATAAGGCCGGCGAACATGCTTATAGGAGGGGTTCCGGCAGCAGGGAAAACTACGCTGCTCAATGCAATGTTCTCTTTCTTCAGGCCGGAGCAGAGAGTCATTACAATAGAGGACACGTATGAACTAAATACGGAGCACCAGGAGAATGTAGCAAAACTAGAGACGAGCGGAGACCTAACACTGCAGGACCTGGTAAAAAACGCGCTAAGGATGAGACCCGACTTGATAGTGATAGGAGAAGTAAGAGGCAGCGAGGCCAATGATCTGATAGCGGCAATGAATGTGGGTAAGATCTGCATGGGAACGATACATGCTTCTTCGACGAGAGATATAGTAAACAGGCTCGAACATTCACCAATGAACGTACCGCAGGATATAATACCTGTGATAGATGCGCTGCTGGTGATGGCTCCGGTGTTCCAGAACGGCGTGATGTCGAGGAAGATAGTGCAGATGTCCGAGATATCAGGCATAGAGACGCAGATACTGCTGTCAGATCTTTACAGATATGACTACAAGACGCACCAGGCTGCGCCGATACTACCAAGCGTAACCTACCGTGACCTGCTTTCAAAGATCCTCGGGGTTGTTCCATCAGATATACTGGCGGAAGAAGCAGTAAGGGCAAGAATCCTAGAGCAGATGAACAGGCTGGGGAAGAGGAGCACACCTGATATCAGCGAAGTAGTCAAGGAGTACTATTATACTCCAGAAGCGCTGCTCAAGAAGATAGGGCTCGGAAACGTAAGCCCGATAATAAGAGTATGAATGATATGGATATGAAACCGGATGTGGAACAGGCGGACAGCTGCTTTGTCTATACGGCCGTTTCATGAAAATGCTTTTCATGCATCATCAATACCAGCCTCTTGCTTTCATCGCCTTCGCGACCCTGTCTACCGCTATGATGTATGCTGCGGTCCTCGGGCTTATCTTCACACCTTTATCGGAGTAGCTCTTCCTCATTGCCATCGTATCCCTGAAGGATTTGGTTATTATGGTGTCGAGCTTATTGTAGAAATCTTCTGTTGTCCAGTAGTAAGCGCTGAGGTTCTGCACCCATTCGAAATAGCTGCCTATTACCCCTCCGGAATTAACCAGGAAATCCGGCAGGTCAAGCACCCCTTTCTCATGCAGTATGTCATTTGCTTCAGGAGTAACAGGACCGTTGGCCAATTCAAGCAGCAGTTTAGTGTTTATCTTGTCGGCGTTGTCCGCCCTTACCTGATTCTCTATCGCTGCCGGAATCAGTATATCGCATTTCAGTTCCAGCAGTTGCTCGTTTGTCAGCTTTTCTGCTCCTTTGTATTTCTGCACATTGCCGCTTGCTTTGGCTTCCATGAGCTTTTTCTCGTCCAAGCCTTTGGGGTCGTATATCGCACCCTTGCTGTCGCTTATAGCCACTACCTTTGCACCGAATAGCTTCTTTGACAGAGTGTATGCGTACATTCCGGCATTGCCTGCACCCTGCACTACTATCTTCGCATTCTTCAGGTTTATTTTCAGCATCTTCGCCGCTTCCCTCATGACGAACAGACCTCCCATAGCAGTAGAATCCTTCCTTCCTTCAGACCCCCATACTTCAACAGGTTTGCCCGTTATCGTGCTGAAAGCGTCGTGCCTGACTATATTGGAGTATTCATCCATCATCCACGCCATTATCTGCGGAGTTGTATATACGTCCGGCGCAGGTATGTCCTTATCAGGTCCTATGTATGTGCCGAGCGCCCTTATGTACGCCCTCGACAGCAGCTCTATATCCCTCTCGTTCATAAGCTTCGTATCGCAGATTATTCCTCCCTTGGCTCCGCCGAAGGGCACATCAGCAAGCGAACACTTCCACGTCATCCATGCTGAAAGGGCTTTTACCGTGTCAAGGTTTTCCTGTGGGTGGAACCTTATTCCTCCTTTTGTAGGCCCACGCGCATGGTTATATTGGACACGGAACCCTGTAAACACCTGCGTCTTGCCGCTGCTCATCTTTACCGGTATATTCAATACCAAGGTCCTCATCGGCTCCCTAAGTATCTGGTGAGCCTGCCTATCGAGCTTCATCACTTCCGCTGCTTTATCGAGTTGCTGCTGTGCTATCTTGAAAGGGTTCAGTTCCTCCGCCATATCTATCATCTCTATAGTTTACGTTTACACCGTAAACAGCCAACGTTAATAAAGGTTGTCTCGTTTTTCTTGTGTAGGCTTGCTGTTATTGCCTAAGTAGATACGTTTAAATACATTACTTTTGTATAGGATAGAGAAATAAGGTGTAACCATGTTCGGAAATTTGAAGAAAATGAGAGCGCAAAGCGCAATGGAATACCTCATGACCTACGGATGGGCTATTTTGATCATAGCGGTGGTCTTGGGTGTGTTGTTCTCCCTGGGAATCTTTTCAGGGAACAACCTGCTTGGCACTGCCTGTATAGCATATCAGGGATACTACTGTGCCAACCCGATATTGGGCTCGGGAGGAACGCTGACGGTAACATTGGGACAGAACTTCGGCACCAATTACGGAAGTTCTTCTGATCCAGTTATATTCAGCTGCGGCAACCAGACGAGCACGCCAAACAATGCAGGATTCATGTCCTCTGGAACTGACAATGTAATACCTGGAGGTGAGCTGGCTTCAGGCCAGACTATGTCTATCGACATGATATGCGCAGGGACGGGAGCGCTTGGAACGGTATCCGCGCTAGGAGCATCAGGTTCAATACCGATAGGCAGCGCCTTTACGGGAGCCATATGGATTAACTACCAGACAGGCGGCGCGAATGTAGTCGGAAAAGTCGCTTCGGTTTCAGTAAAGGTATCCTAAAATTATAGGATATCTTTTTTATTTTTTATTTTCTTTTTCTTTTCTATCTTCTTGGTGCAGCGGGAGCATTAATGTTGAATGCTGATGAAGTACGTTAATCGCTGCGGCCGTGGCTATAGAATCAGGCAGTGCTTTTCATTTCGGACTTGAGTCTTAGCACCTCCATAAGCTCATTTGGGCTAAGCAGAGGTTTTCTTGTCCTGTCCACGTCGTCTATTGCTATCCTCGGGCATGCAGTATTGACGAATGCATCGAATTCGAGCATGTTGTCAAGGCTTGTGAAATCGAACGTGTTTGCCACCAGGATGCCTGCCGAGAGCCCGGCGGATTCCACCCTCTTCTTTATGATAGTCGCAAGGTTCAGGTTATGCTGGCCGTTCTTCGTGCTGGCAAGAACACCGATTCTCTTCGCATCTATAGACCTCATTATCCTGCCTCTGCTCCTTTTCCTGTAAATCTCACGGAATTGGTCGATGAACCGCACACTGTTCTGGAACGGCTCGATGGCCAGAAAGGGTTTTTTTGTTGACAGCAGGGCGCCAAGTGGATGGAACATCCCTCCTCCAAAATATACGTGCACATCCACGATCCCGTCTACCGATGCTGCACTGCCTATATCGCATCCGAGTATCTGGCCAGGCTGCTTTGCAAAGCCATAGGGTTTGCCAACAATGACTTTCTTGCCATTCTTCTCGTAGAACCGCTTTACGAAGTCAAGCTGGTGGATATGCTGTATCGTGGTGCACAGGCCCAATGTATTTAAACCATCAAGATGCCCAAGTGATTCTTCCAGTATGGCGACAGGAGCATCGATGAAGTACGGTATATACTCGACATTGAAGTCAACCTTATGGAACTCCGCATGCCCGAAATGGATGAGCTTGTCTGCTTTTATGTTCCTTGCTTCGTCCAATGCCAGGTCGCAGGCACCGAATGTAGGGCTTGCAGATATGAATACTTCATGGCCTTCCCTCTCCAATACCTGCGCGTGTTCAAGAGCTTTCTGTTTAAGTCCTTCCGGGAACTGCAAAAGTATTCTCATATAGCAACACGTACCGAATTTGCATCAATGTACAATCATGGCCAGATTCATTTGGCATGTATCTAAATGTATGATCTGTAATGCAGGGGGAAAATTAAAATGAAATGACGAAATATATGATATTATGAATGAAAGCGGAAGATTGATTACCGGATAGGACAAAAGGCTTTACTGCACTTTTACCTTGTAGGTTCCCGGCAGCTTCCCCTGCGCTCTCTTGAGCGCATGTACAGCTATATTCCTGTTCTCTTTCATAGTCTTTAGCTCAAACAGAGGCTGGCCAGACTTTAACCTTGCTGCTACCGACACAGGTCTTCCAAATGCAAGGGACATTCCTCTAGAGATTCTGTCTGCTCCCGCTCCGACTGCCATCTTATGCTCCCTTATGACGTTATGAGGGAAGACGAGGAGTTTTAGGGAATAGTTGGCGACCGTTATCGATGTTTCAAGATACTGGTTTGCCACCCTCCTTGCGGCTTCAAGCGCATTTGACCTTATCTGCAGCGGCATCTCCGTAGTAAGGCTAAGAGTGAGATCGTACTTGTCACTTATCGTTCCCATATTGAATGCCTGCAGTGCGGTGTGAGGGAGCGCCCTTATATAGTTCTTCCTCGGCTTCTTTACCGAGTACCTTGCCCATGCCTGCGAATTCGGCATCCTGCATGTCCTTCCCGGACGTAGTCTTACCATTGTTAACACTTCTTTTAAGTTAAAGATAAAAGCTGCCGTAAAACAAAGAAAAAGACAGCATTACCTATTTGCCGTCTGCATATAAAAATATATCGGAAGAGCCTCCTTCCCTATGCCTTTTCTATATTCTATTTATATCTTGCTTTACAATAGATACCGGTGACCAGATGGATATTGTCGACAGCGTTCTTGCACCGAATGAGGACTACGACCTTTTCCGTGCCAGGATAGCGGTATGCGGCTGCGGAGGAGGAGGCAGCAACACCATCCAGAGGCTGTCCAGGCTTGGCGTGAAGGGTGCGACGCTTATCGCGATAAACACCGACGGAACACATCTAAAGACCATGGATATGGGTATTAAAAAGATACTCATAGGGGCGCAACTGACCCGCGGACTCGGGGCTGGCGGATTTCCTGAGATAGGTACAAAGGCAGCGATATATTCGAAAACAGAGATAGAAGATGCTATAAGGGATTACAACCTCGTATTCCTGACAGCAGGCATGGGGGGAGGAACAGGCACAGGGAGCGCGCCGGTGGTCGCACAGATAGCAAAGGAGCAGGGGGCAATAACTCTCGGGATAGTCACTTTCCCATTCGCTCTTGAGAGAGTAAGGCTCGATACTGCAAAGAAGGGCATAGAAGAGCTTAGGAAGTATGTAGACACACTGATAGTCATAGACAACGAAAGGCTTGTGAAGCTTTACCCTAATCTTGCAATAGACCAGGCATTCAAGCTTGCAGACGAAATCACTTCAAGGGCCGTCAGGGGGATAACGGAAACGATAAATACGCCGAGCCTGATAAATCTCGATTTTGCCGATGTGAAGATGATAATGCATGGGGGCGGGCTCGCGATGATAAGCATAGGGGAAGGAAGAGGGAGCAGCAAGGTATCTGATGCGATAAGCGACGTTTTCAGGAACAAGCTCCTCGATGTGAATTATGAGAACGCGAATTCTGTACTTGTCCATATAACAGGAGGAGAGGACATGACACTGGGAGAGGCCAACACCATAGGATCAGACATAGCCAACAGAGTCTCATCTACCGCTAACGTCGTATGGGGCGCAAGGATAGATCCTGAATATAATGGCAAAATTGAGATAATAGCGATATTTACAGGGATAGAAAGCCCATGGATTATCGGGAAACCGGAACCGAAGGATGCTATGGGCTTGGATTCGCTGTGACAACGCGGATAATGCGCCAGACTTGCTTGGTCAGCATCCCGGTATGCTTTATTTCTGTGTAATGCTTCTCATAGCTCATTTACGGTTGTCGGCGCATTTACGGATTTGTCCCTGTCTAACTGGTATATCCTTGCCGAGCTTATCTGCTTGAGCTCCTCATCGTGGGTTATTATGAATATCTGCTCCACTACCTCGGGCAATGTGTTTCCCAACACATCAATAAGTTTCGATATTCCGGCAGCGTCGAGGTTGTGCGTCGGCTCGTCCAATATCAGCCATTTCAGATTAGGAACTATCACCATCGCGAGCGCGATCCTCATGGCAAGGCTCGCGACGCTGCGCTCTCCGCCGCTTGCGATAGTCTCTATGGACATCCATTCTCCGCTGCCTACCTGTGCCTCGAGCAGATAGTCGTCCTTTCCAGCAGACAGCCGCAGGGCAGGATAATCTCCATAAGGATATATGTTGGGCCAGATCCCCTGCAGGAGTCCGTTGACGCTACCAACGAGCCGGTTGCGCAGAGATGCCTCCGTATCGACAAGCGCCGCCTTGAATTTGCTCAGGTTCGCCGCTAAATTCCTCCTTTTTACTATCCTCTCTTTGACCGCATCGAAATTCGCTATCTGTTTAGCCCTGTCTTCTATATCGGAATCCATCTTCGACAGGTATTTCGCATTTCCGGCTATCTTAGCCATTATATCGCTAAGCGCCGAGTTGTGCGCCATAAGCACCGACTGCATGGAGTCTACCGATTTGTCATCCGCCTTTATTGCAGCAGCCTGCTCTTTGAAACGCTCCAGCTCCGCTTTCGCTAAACTTATGTCTTTATCGTATGCCCCTTTCCTCTTCGCCTTTTCATGCTTCTCTCTTGCCGCATCAAACACCGACTTGGAACGCTCCGTCTCCTTCTCTTTCTCTTTCATCCTGATTTCCGTGCTCTTTAGCTCTTCAGAGCGGCGCTCCAGCTCCGCAACCCCCTCGCTCAGCTCTTTGTCTATGTTTTTATAGTCCTCCAGTTTTGCAAATGAGAGCGAAACCTTTGCCTCAAGCTCTCTGAGTTTCTTGACCTCCGATTCTTTCTCTCTTACCGACTTCGAGGCAACCTCATATTCATTTTTCAGCTTCTCCGACATCTGTTCCCGTGCTGTCAGAAGGGATATCCTCATCTTTTCATCCATATCCCTTTCGCATACCGGGCATTTGCTCACATGTTTCCTGAGCTCTCCTATCCATTCCTCAGCTTCCCCGCGCTTCGCTTTAAGCTCCGCGTGCTTTTTTATCAGTTCATCGAGCCGCTTGGTTTCATCGGCAAGAGCGTTTCTTATCTGATCCTGCTTGTTCGACCCTATATCAGAAAGGAGCTTCTCCTTTTCTATTTTCTTCCTCTCGCACTGCCTTTTCGCACTCTCCGCCTGCGCATGCCGTCTCGTAATATCCGAATGCGTGCGCTGCAGCTCTTTTAGGTCTTTTACGTTTTTCTCCATCTCTGCCCTTAGCTTCTCGACTTGCGCAGAAAGCTCCTCTTCGCTCTCTGTAATGCTCTTTAGCTTTTCCACCTCGGTCCTGAGAGTAGATATCCGGGACTCACGTACTTTTGCCTCCTCCTCCAGTTTTCTTTTCCTCTGCAATTCGGATTTCATTTTCTCGAGGCGTGATGACGCATCGTGTATTTTTTCACTTATTTCCTTTGCCTGGCGCTCTATGGCTTCCTGCTCTCCAAAAAGCCTCTTTCTCTCTTCAGACATCGACTTTAACTGCTCCTTCAGAGCATCGATATCAAAATTTGACAGGGCGTCCTCTTCAGACTGCACCATCGACTTCAGGCTGTTGATTAAACTGGTAACATTCTCCTCAGCCATGGCGAATTGGTCAAGCCCAAGCATCCTGTCTATATCTTTCTTCCTCTCTCCTTTGCTCAGCTCGAGGAAATAATCAAGGCGGTTCTGCTCCGCATATATCGCCCTGCAGAAAGTATCATAATCGAGCTTCAGCTGCGCCTCTATCTCCTCGGTCACCTTGGACGGCTGTGACTGCAGGTATTCACCGTTCTTTTCCAATGTCGATGAGCTACCACCATTGCCTATCCTCCTTCTCACGACATAAGTATCATCGCCGAGCTTGAACTCCAGTTTCACTTCTGCGTTTTCTGACTGCACAGGCATGCTGGTTATTATATTTGACAAAGAGATGCGCTTGCTGTTCAATGCCGGAAACGTGCCGAACAGGGCAAAAGATATCGCATCCATTACCGAGCTCTTTCCCGCACCCATCAGGCCTATAAGTACGTTGACGCCTTTCTGGAAATGGAGGGTCGTGCTCCTGTGCGTCTTCCAGTTGGTCATCTCAATCGAAGTAATCAAAAAATCAGCCGTACAGATATATGCGCGGCTTTCTATTTAATCTTTATCTATTTTGCCTTGTTGCGCCGGGGATGAGCAACATGGTTCCATTGGCACTGCTTATCAGAGCAGGCTCTCCTCATAGACCTCTACTTCGCTGACGCATTCGAGCTTCCTTATCTTATCCTCTATCTGGGATGAGCTGTTTTCCGCATCGTTGAATTTGAACAGAGCCTTTATCATCTTTATTCCGAAGCCTATCTCCTCTGTCTGCATTCCGGCAGGGCTGAACTTCGCCTTTAGCTCCGCTACTGTCTTGTCGAACTCCCCGTCTTTGGGGTATATCTTGAAAACTACGGCCACCATTGACATTATGGTCCCTCAAACGAGCAGGCCGTGCACTTGTATTTGTTGGTTATCTCCCTGCAGTGCCTGCATCTTATTATTATCCCTTCCCCGCATTTGGGGCATTTGAACTCCGTATATTGGTTGGTAAGCCTCCCGCATGAGACGCATACCTTGCCAGGTATAACTTCTGCCATATTATCATCTTTTGGTTTGCAGCTTGCAGCTAGTGGCTAGAGTGAGACGCATTCCCGTCCTTAATGGGGGCTTCTTCAGGCCGCAGATGGATATGTGAGCCATCTCCCGAAGCATTACTTCCTCTGTGTCCCATGACAGCTTTTACAAGCATGAGTAGTTTGTGCTTAATGAATAAAAACTTATGCTTTTGGGCGCCGTCGTATAACAGTGCCCTTTAGCGCATCATTGGCACGCATGAACAGTTCCTCTGTCTCAGTTTCGTCATATCTCCTAATCAGCAAGCATGCGGATCTCGGATTTGAAGCTATGGCCTTTAGATCACGGGACCTGTTTCTGCATGCTACTATGATGTTCATAACATTTGCAGGTTCTGTGTTCATCTCCGCATCCATTCCTGCATCATGTTCCATAGATGCGATCAGCTTGGACGCGTTATGCTCTATGCTTGACAATATCTTTATAGCGGCATATGATTCAGTGTTGCCCTGCCTCAAACGCAGGAAGAGGCCTGTGCATATCGGAAATAGCTTAACGAGCACGGCCGCAGTGCTAGAAATATCATCCTTCTCAATGCTCTGTCTATTATCATTATCATCAAACCTCATCGTCGCATACGGGATTTCACGTACGGATTCCCTATCTCTAAGTGGCACGCCCTTAAATCCCCTAAATCTTACCTTGTTACGACGCATCGTATCACAACGAAATCCAGCTATATACCTGTAAACTAAAAATAAACCATTATTCTATTTTTATATATGCGCAGTGCGGTCATACATCTGAAACAGCATACAGCTCTTTGGCATGTTCCCAAAAGAATACCGCCATCCTGTTCAAAAATGGAGTATGTCCAGATATTTATAGCTAGCGAAAAGAGGTCACTTTTCAGTTGTCTCAGATAGCATGCTGAGCAGCTTACCGAAATAATCACGCATATCATCAATCGAGAGCGCAGTCTCATCATAACGATATGAAGAACCAGGGCTTCGTTGGACATCTATCCTTAAGTCAAGGACACTGTTTTGTACGCGCAGCTCGATGGTGCTCAGTTGCACGGTAAGCTCTGTCAGAATACTGTCCCAACGCCGGGCTCCGTCAGCAATATTCTTCGATGGGACGCGGTTCAGCATGTTCCATGACTTGTTAATAATTGTCATAAGAAGGTTCCATTCTTGACAGTACTCGCCCATAATCGGCTTAACTTCAGCAGCAGTGCTTTCCTTCCTTATTATTTTGGTTATCCCCTCATGCAGCCTCAGAGTAATATGGTACAAGTTCCTTTTTTCCTCCATAAGCTTCATAACCATCTCTCTGCACTGGGTATCGGAGACGCTTATTTTTGCCAGTTCGGTCATCACGGAATCCACAAACAAACTGATGATGTTTATATATTTATATATGACCGGTAAGAAGTGTGTATCGTTCGCATTCCGGTACATGTTGTGGTATAAATGAAAAAGGCAAAAGGAACAATAAAGTGCGCTGCAGAGGATTTTATCGTAGAAGAGATAGCGCAAAATGGAACTGTGCTTGAACTTGGCAAGGTGTTCTTTCCGGAAGAGCTTGGCATGCAGGAATCAGAAGAAGGGAAATTCACGACATTCGTGATGCAAAAGAGGAACTGGAACACTGCGCAGGCGCTGAAAACGATAGCACGGAGGTTCAGCAGGGGCATAAAGTCCACCAGCTTTGCCGGAACCAAGGACAGGACGGCAGTATCAACGCAGCTATGCTCGATATTCGGAGTATCTCCAGAAGAATTGTCTTCCGCAAAAATAAAAGATATAACTATTAACGGGGCATGGCGCAGCGACAAAAAGGTTGAAATGGGCTCGCTTTACGGGAACAGGTTTACAGTGATTGTCAGAGACGCCAGTGATACGGAACTGATAAAAAATGCTGCAGATTCTCTACACGGCCTGTTCCCGAACTATTTCGGAGAACAGCGCTTTGGGAGCAGGGGCAATAACGTGCTTATAGGGATAGACATACTTAAAGGCGATTTGGAGAGCGCTACGATGCGGTTTCTGACCGATACCATTAACGAGAGGAGAGAAGATTCGATAGCTGCAAGGAAAAGGCTTTCAGAAGAGTTGGATTTCGCTGCTGCGCTGGAGTACTTCCCATCACATCTCAAATACGAAAGGCTGGTTATAGAGCATCTTTCCATGATGCCGACTGATTATGCCGGTGCTATGAGACGGCTGCCAAGGTCGATTACCCTGATGCTCATTCATTCCGTCGATGCATATATATTTAACCAGGAGCTAGATGAGCGGATTAGGTCTGGAAAAACAACACAGGAAGCCGGTGATATTGCATGCAAGGCTGATGCATATGGGTTTCCGGATATTAGGACTGTGAAAAAAACAGAATTATCCGATCAAGGATACATATTCCCGGTAGCAAGCATTGTTGGCTACGAACAGAAGACCAACGACTTAGAGGAAGAGATAATGAGGAAACTGGGGATTACAAAAGATATGTTCAAGGTAAAAAGCATGCCGGAGCTCAACTGCAGGGGCAGCTATAGAGTCCTGTTTGCTCCATTTATCGGCTTCGTTTTCGAGCACGGAGCAGCAGGCAGCGCCAAGCTCGGATTTTCGCTTCCCTCAGGATCATATGCGACTGTGCTTCTAGACCAGCTTATGGACAGAGGCATGCATCAGGAATAAGTACACTTTAGATCCAACCGGTAGACAAAACGCCAGGGTAGGGATTTGAACCCCAAAGCCCGTAAGGGCACCGGTTCGCCCGTTGCATCACGAAATCAGCTCTCGAGATTTTTAAAATTCGAGACCGGCGCATTAACCAGATTCTGCCACCCTGGCATTCTCCGCAGAATAGTTTCTATTGATGATATACCTATATATATGCGTTGTCATAAGTAGTTGCGTTTCACTGTAATGCAATAGGAAACATGGGCACGTGGTACTGATGCAGGCTCAAGCTTATGAGGAAGCGGGCTCCCCGGTCAGGGAGTACATAGGCAGACTTCTGACCGTATTCCTATTCCTTATTCTGTCAATAGCTGGGTTAATATTCTCAGTATACCTATTCTATGTTGCCAACAGCCTTTACATGTTCACGCTGGCTGTCTCGTTCACCGCATTATCCCTTATAGCCGGATTCTTCAACGTTTACGCCTCGATATGGTACTTCAGATCGTACTTTTACAAAGGATACCTGAAAAAGATAAATGACAGCCTCAGGCCATTGAACAAGCTTCCGTCCGTCGCAATCGTCATGCCGGTATACAACGAGGATCCTGACATGGTAGAGAGAAACATCAAGAGCATAAAGCGCATGAATTACAAGGGAAAGCTGGAGATATTCGTTGCGGACGATTCAAGCGAGAGGAGTTACAGTAATAGGATAGAGGCAGTATGCAGGAAGCTCGGCATCACCTTCGTGCACAGGGATGACAGGAGAGGTTACAAAGCAGGGGCAATCAACAACGTGATAATTAACTGCACAAGGGCCGAGTTCTTTGCCGTTTTCGACGCAGACGAATACCTGGTCAACAGGAACTTCCTGATGGATCTGCTGCCGTATTTCAACGACAAGAAGATGGCATATATACAGACGGAGAAAAGATATGCAAAAGGGACTTTCTTCTCAGACTGTGTCGACATATTCGACGCATTCTTCTTCAAGTTTATACAGCCTGCAAGGGCTCTGGACAACAACGCGATATTTGCGGGCTCATGCGGAGTGATCAGAAGATCGGCTTTCTTAAAGACCGGAGGCTTTCCGGAATACGTAATAGAGGATACCTTCTTCAGTTTTGAGACGGACATGCACGGCTTCAAGAGCCTTTATATCGAGAAAGTATATGCTCTCGGAAGACCCGTCAAAACATTCACGGAACTGGCGAAGATGCAGTGGCGATATAATTACGGCGACACGCAGTTCATAAGCTACTATTTCAAGCGCAAGGGGTATAGGAATAGGAAGACTCCGTTTTCCGTGCCGAACTATGTAACTCACGGGTTCGGGCTTAACTACATTTCTGTGGTGCTAATATTCTTTACTATAATATCTGTCGGGATAGTTTTCTCGGCTGCACCTTTCGCGCACATAGACCTTTTCACGCTAACACATGGAACATTCAGCCTATATCTTGAGCTTCTTGGGTTCTTCGCCTTTACACTTTCTCTCCTGACTCCAGCGCTCCTTACCAAGATATACTTCAAGTCGCTATCTAAGGGCATAATGGTATTCCTGCTAAACTATGCGCTTGCATTCGTCAGGACAAAGGCAGCCATAGCAACCTTCCTCGACAGGAATCCGGGAATCCATTGGAACAAACTAAAGTACAGGGGATTGAGCGGAAATATCCTGTTCTCGCTCAGGAACACTAAGACAGAAGTAGCATTCATGTCAATAATGTTCGGCCTTTCCGCGTTTGCATTCTCCCAATATAACATAGCGGGAGGGATGTGGCTCGCATGGTACGGCATACTATATCTTCTTGCGACACTTTTCCTGTATAAGTACGGGTGACAAAATGTTATACCTTAAAATACATGATAATGAGCATGGCGCAGTGATAGCCATGTGCGATGAGAACCTGATAGGAAAGGTGCTCGATGACGGGAAACTGCACATCGACCTGAAGCAATATGCGGGTTTCTACAAAGGAGAGCTTGTGAACAGGAAGAAAGCGCTCGAACTGATGGCTGACGAGAGGATATATTCTGCTAATGTGATCGGAAAGGAAGCTGTGGAAACAGCAATAGAAGGTAAGGTAATACAGAAGGAAAATGTAAGTATGGTAGATGGTGTGCCATACGCACATGCGTACAAGGTAGACTACTGATATATAGGATATATAAGCATGCTCGGAATAATCCTTAATGTGATATAATGGATGCGCCGACAGTACAAATCAGGGAATATCTAGATGGGCTCTTCCATTTTCCCGAAGCGGCGCTCAGCGCTGAAGAATCAAGGGTTGCGACAGAGGATATTGTAAAGTTCATAGTCAACAGGCTTTTCTCCAGGCAGTTCCGCAGGACCAAGGTGCATCCTGACACGCAGAAGGATATAGAGGATAAGGTAAAGAAGAGTGTCGAATCTAATAAGCCGATATATCTCGTAATCTGCTTTGGCGGTTACAAGCATTACTGGAATCCATCATATCCGAACGTTGACTTCGCAGAGCTGTTCAACTTCCACTTCATGGCTGAATGGGTCGCACCAATACTAAAAGTTTACAAACCGGGGGTCAACATCGATTACGAATTCGAGAACATAGTTGTCCCGATGGTCGATAATTACCCGAAGCGGGACATTGACATTTATGCTGATAGCTTCAAGGCGCTGATTGCGGAATATATGACTAGGGCGAAGCCTCCCCAGAACTTCAGGATCAATGCATTCATTCCTCAAGAGCTTGAGGAGTACAGACAAAAGGATTACGAGAATAGGCTTTTCAAGAGGATGGAAGAACTTATGCCGAAGAGAGCAGAGGAATGGGCTGGCATATCAGATGATGAAAGGAAGAACAGGCTCCACCGCACTCCGAAGGCATTCATGTGGAAGGGGGACAAGGACCTTTCCGGCCTAAGCGAAAAGGAGAAGGAAGATATCATGATACGGTCAAAGGAACTGATAGAGGCGTACTACGAAGCAGACTTCGAACTGAGAGGAGACTACTTTGTAGGCGGCAACCATATCCCTGTACTCCTATCATTCGGACTGAGTGCGGAGAACGTCGGCCATTGGCTTACGATTACTGCCGCTAAGGGAAGCAACGTTGACTTCTGGGTAGGAAGGGGAATAGTAGAGGCATCGGAGGGCAGGATAGTGCCGCGTATAGTGTCGCATAATCAGTATGATGCGTTAAAACAAAAGATCAAAACAACAGAAGGATTCAAATGGGTCGCAGAAGGAAGTCTGCTAAAGAACCTGAAGAGCATAGACGTCGTTGCGACAGAGGACTTCAATAGGCTTGTAATCAGCCATTCTTGAGCTTGAGTATCGCCTCGGCTATGTTGCTATTGGTTTCCTCAAGCGCTGCCCTTACCTTATCCCTGTCAGAAACTCCGCTGCTCTCAACAACCATCTGGATATCCTCTTCCGTTATCTCAATACTTACCTTTTTCTCTCGCTCCGATACGTTGCCCGCAATCTGGAACGACTTTGTGCCTTGAGCTTCTATAAGGGTGACTTGCGGCTCCGATATAACTATATCCCTGCCTGGGCATTCTATCGTGACGCTTATTGCATCTATGTCGGTTGACTTTATGCCCATCTTGGCCATCATGTTCTTCATTGCTCTAGGATCTATTCCTCCCATCATTATATCACTTTTTCACGGCAAACAGAGTTACCTCTTTCCTATTGTGCGGCAGCTTCTTTAGCTTTATCGATTCGAATTGTTCTGACATCAACTCTCTTGCATTCCCAATATGCCTTGCTATGCGCTCATCTACGAGCTTTACCGTCATCAGCAGAATTCCTCCTTTTGGCAGAAGTACGGAGAACCTTTTTGCTATCTCTGTGCTTTTGTCCTGGCTTATGTTCATATCAAGCAGCAGAATATCAAACTTTCCCATATCTACAATTGATTTCTCTTCGATTCTGTCAGAATTTTTTTGTATATGCGTGAGACGCGGGAACTCTTTTATTAATCCAGCATCCATCGAAGCCGCATCGATGGCTACTACAGATGCGCCTCTCCTCAGGCAGTATCTGCTCCATCCGCCCGGTGCGGCACCTATGTCAAGCACCCTTGTGCCCTTATCAATTCTGATGCTGAAGTATCTTGCTGCTTCCTCGAGCTTGAATTCGGATCTGCTTATTTTTTCATCCTTTCTATTCACAACTTCTCGGAATCTATCGGCTATGAAATAGCCGGAACCTTCTCCGGAAGCTGCTATAATCATGGTGCTTGTAAATAGCAGATACGCTGCACTATCAGGATGTTCCAAATCCGCAACGAATCCGCGGTTTTCCAGCGCGCTGCCCACAGCTACCTCTATATCCTTCGCGCTGCTCTTTATCTTTGAATCTATCCTCAACGCCTCTATCTTGAATGTTTTCTTTTTATCCAGAGTTCTGGAAAGCGTATCTATCGCTTCCGTAAGGTCGTCGCCATATCCCTTTACCTCAAACAGCACAGGCAGCGCCGCATCGATAAATACATATCCTGTGCTTTGGATATCTGCTTCTGTGCTTACTAAAATAGGGGTTTTCTTCGTCACTACGCCTGTGCCGTAGAATTTTATGCCCCTGTCTACTGACCGAAGTTCAGCCACAGCCTGTTCAAGGAACCGCTCGTCACAGAATACTATATACCTCTTTGCAACCATTGAATCACGTTCACGATCCTGCTGCCTTTGTGTAGCTGACTTTCCATCCGGTGCAGTTTGCAGGTATTGCACTATAAGAATCCGGGGTCAGGAATACCGGGACATTGGCCCCTATTTTTAATTCGGAGTTTGCACTTAGCACGTTGCCAGCGTAAAGCCTGTTGCTCTGGTTACTATAGCTGAACTCCAGTTTCTTCTGATTTGGGAGAATACAGTAAAAATAATTTACGTTTATGGCGTATTGCAAGGTATTTTCCATGAATCCGCTCTCGACTCCGAGCAGTGCGTTATAGCTTAGCACAAGATGTGGCTGCGGTACTGACATAACACCGTACCAGTAATATACGAGTGCGACCGTAACAACAACAGCTGCAAGATAAGCAGTAATGACTAACTTTCTATTAGCTTTCAAAGTATACCGCGGCATACAGCATTACTGTACAGGAGCAGACATTTAAAGGTTATCCTCTACTTATTTTTATTCGGTGGGCATATTCTGGAACACGACTTCACTGGAAGCGCTTCCTGAACTGCTGCATGACCATCTTCCGAATATCCACTAGGTCATGTTTGGGCAAGTAAGGCAGTACCTGTGACAGTCCTGCTTTTATGTGTGCAGTTTGCGCTTTTGTGCCGCACCCAGACTTTTGATAAACCTTTTCGTAAAAAGGTTACGCATACAGTTTTTGTAAAGCCCTTCGCCAAGCATTATCCTAATTCTTTATCCAGTAGCCACTTCCATAATGGAACAAGTACTATTCTCTTTCCTTCTGTTACAATACTACCCTCATAATCCCACGTGACTATAAAGAGATTCTTGCATCTCAGTTCTTTAGAAGCCATTACTAGCGACTTTATTTCCCTATCTTCAATTGCTTCACGGCTTGTTGCGTAAGTAGCTTGGATTAGCTTAGTGATTTCTCTGCCTTCCTTAATAATAAAATCTACCTCCCTTCCTTGATGGTCTTTCCAGTAAAATACCTCAAACCCGACATTTTTGCTGCCCTTTATTAGTTCCACTGCAACAGTATTCTCCATCAACCTGCCTTTGTTGCCCATCGGCTCCGGGCTTATCTCTTTTATTATACCGACATCGACGCAGTATATCTTTTTAGGCGCGAGGATTGTTTGCTTCAGTTTATATGAAAACCGCTCTATTTTGAAGATAAGATATGCCTCTTCAAGGTATCTCACCCAATTCGATAGAGTTATAAGACTCTTGGCCCTAGTCACACCTTTAAGCGAAGAGTATGTAAATTCCTTTGAGCTGTTTGATACCAAAAACCGCGCTACCTGCCTTAAATCGTCTATATGCTTTATCTTATGCCTTATTACAACGTCTTTTGTTATTATATCATTGTAAATGTTCCTGATTATCTGCCTGCCCAGAGTAAACTGCTCTGGGAATCCCCCTGAGTTCATATATTCATCGAGTAATCCTACAACCTCTGCCCTGTCTGTAGTAGAGAAAGCCTTGGGTATGTCCCAGTGTTTATACATAAGAAACTCATTAAAGCTGAACGGAAACAACAGGAGGTCGATTTGCCTGCCTGTCAACCTGGTCGAAAGCTCGCCACTAAGCAGTTTAGAGCTAGACCCTGTGACTATGACCTTCTTTGTATCCCTAAGCCTGCTTACAAACGGTTCCCAACCAGGTACTAATTGTATCTCATCGAGTATTATATTGCCAAGATCAGATCCGTACAATTCATAGAATATCTGAAGTATGACATTAAGATCATCCTTAGTTGCGCCTAGGAGCCTCTCATCATCAAAATTTATATAACCGAACTTATCTTCAATAAACAGCTGTTCCGAAAGTGTAGACTTGCCAGAGCGCCTGACCCCGAGGACTATGAAGGCGGTCGGGGCTTTCAGTATTATCGACTTACTTGCCTCTCGGACGATTATGTTTTTATCTCTAAATTTCCCTTCAATGCTCTTTCTCTGGTCAACTATTACGAACCTGAGCGTTTCTTTATCCATGATATAGTGTACTATATGATATTATTTAAATCTTTGCTATTACACTATATAATATCAATAATGCCAATCGAAGTAAATGGACTATGCGGGGATCGCACCCGCGACCTTCCGCTTGAAAAATATGGTCATCGTAAGATTATTAATGTGTTACGCCTAATAAAATATAAAATCAAAGAGTCAAATGGTAAAATATGAAACCGGGAATCGATTATGTTGGAATATCAACACCATTCTATTGCAATGATGGAAAAGGACATTTTGTAATGCATAAAAGAAGCGACATGTGCCGTGATGAAAAGGGTAAGTGGGATTTCGGATCAGGTCAGTTGGAATTTGGTGAACAGCCGGAAAGATCTGTCCTTAGAGAGGTGGAAGAGGAATATGGGGTCAAAGGAGAGATACAGGAACAACTGCCTGCACATTCAATATTGAGAAAGCATAATGGCGTAAATACGCACTGGTTGGCAATTCCTTTTTTTATAAGGGTAGATATAGAAAAAGCAAGGATAATGGAACCGAATAAGGCAACTGACATCGGCATATTTACCCTGAACAAGCTCCCGCAACCACTTCATTCAGGAGTCCAATTTACCATGCACAAGTACACGGAGCAATTCAAAAAATATAAAACAAAGATATGAGCGGATTCTGTCCAGCATCTGGTCTTAGCAGGATTCCAGATACGGCAGGTTTAACTGTATTCTCGGCTTTATTGCAATAATGAATAAACCAGTTAATGAACCAGTTGTTGATTTTGTTATCATTCGTGTCCTTATCTGCCATATTCACACCTAAAAGAGGCTTTGGTAGTGCATCCTTTTATTTTTCTCCCGCGCTCTTTCCCAAAGAGCAGAGCCCCCTTTTCTTGATAAAACTTCTTCCCAAGAAGTTTTATGGACTCTGCGGGAATCGAACCCGCAACCTCCCGCTTGCAAAGCGGGCGCTCTACCATTGAGCCAAGAGCCCTCTATTAGATTTGCCAGCTATCTATTAATTATTTGTGATTTGGCTGCGCTGCCGCAAAACATTCAGAATCCGACGCCAAACACGGCAAAGGGTTAACGCCTATGTTTAGCGCGTTTCTTCAAAAACCGCAAGGTTTTCTTTACTTTCATCCTGCCGTTTTTCTCTTTCCTTATCTTTGTCTTGCTCTCCCTGACTACAGTATCTGACGCTCCTTTTGTAATAAGCTTCTCTACTATTTCGAGCTCCTTCTCGCTTGATCCTTCGTTTCTCTGCACTTTTTGCAGGAGGTCATCAAGTACGGTCTCATTCATCGATTCCGTGTCCTTCGCAGCATTTGATAACAAAACATTCTCTATGTCGCCAACCTTCAGCAGCCTATTGATGCTCTTAAGTCGTCTTATCTCGTCTATCTCCTTTGCGTACTTACCATTCTTCGAATCTTTTCCACCCATCATCTACACCAAACCTCAAAGCCAAGATTAGGTTAGAGCGGCATACCTTTATATTCCTTGCGCAGGACGGATGATAAGTCTAATACGGAAAGGCGCTGTTTGGTAATAGACGGAGCGCATAGGTATGGTTAAAAAGCATTTATATGCTGTATGACTCGCCGAGCTTTGGTATTGTTACCCTGTACTTTGCCGACAGGTATGATTTTAAGTCCTCCATTTTATCCGGTTCGCCGTGCACCAGGAATATGTGCTTGAGCCCCTTTATCTTCTTAGGTATCATTTCAAGCTGCTTCCTGTCAGCATGAGCCGACATGTGGAAAGTTTCCACTTTCAGCGCTATCTTTACCTTCTTTCTGTCTATGTTAAGCTCCCTTTCTCCGTCCTGTAGCTGACGGCCCCTTGTCCCGCGTGGCTGGTACCCTATAAGTATAAGCTTATTGGCAGGGTTCCCTCCCCATTTTGTCAGGTAGTACAAAACAGGTCCTCCTGTTATCATGCCGCTGGTAGTAACTACTATGCAGCTCTGGTCAATCTTCCCTGTCTTCTCCCTCTGCTGCCTGCTCTCTATTGGGGTGAAGTTCGGGCTCCTGAACGGATCATAATCGCTCATCAGTATCCTCATCTGCAGTTCCTTCCTGCAGAATATGACGTTGTGCCGATGTATCCTCATAGTCTTGTTTATCATTCCGTCGACATATATCGGCACTTTTGGGATTATGCCGGAGTTAAGGTAGTCATCAAGGAAAAGCAGCACTTCCTGTGCTCTTCCTACCGCAAAGCTCGGTATTATTATCTTTCCACCCTGAAGCAGCGTGTCCTTTATGCTCTTCAGGAAGAGCGGAGACTGTTCCTTTTCATTGGCTTTTATATCATCTTTCCCGCCGTATGTAGATTCTGTTATCAGGACATCTGCCTTTATATCCTTCAGATCAGCGCCGTTTAACAGCCTGGTCTGTGTCAGGTTTATATCTCCCGTGTATATAACCGTCTGTTTCCCATCGGTTACCCTTATCAGTGCGCTGCCCACTATATGCCCGGCAGGGATGAACTCGCATTTTAGATCTCCTATTACGAATTCCTTCTTGTAGTCCGTTATCTTGAAATGCTTGTTCAGCGAAGCAAGCCCCTCTTTCGTCACGTCCTTGGGATTGGCCAGATGCATATAGTCCGGTATCAGTATGTTGAGCAGCTCCATTGTGGGTTTTGTCATGTAGACATAGCCCTTGAACCCCTTCGAATATATGTGTGGCAGATAAGCGCTATGGTCCATGTGCGCATGCGATACCAATATCGCATCTACATTCTTCAGCACACTGTCCTCTATCTTTGGAGGCTCATTGTCCTCCGGCCTGATCCCTGCATCAAGCAATACTCTTGTCTTTTCGGTGCTTATCATTATGCAGCTTCTTCCCACCTCCTGTGCTGCTCCATAAAATGTAACTTTCATAAAATCATCTTCTTTCAATTTTCCTTTTTCGTATTTTTCGTTTTCCTTTATTTTTTAATTTCCTCTTTCTTTCTGTTTATCTTTCGTGTGGATGAACCTGGTATCTTCTACTGGTCCCTCCTTAGAATATAGAATCTCTGCGAAGGTTTTAAGCTGTGCTTATTCCTCGCTCTCTTCTTTCTTCGTCTTCTTCTTTATCACTGCGATATCCTCAAAGCTTATCTCCTGTGAAATAGGCTGCTGTCTCTGCTTCTGTTGCGGTTTTTTCTTGTCTCTGCCTCCCTCAATCCCAAGGAGCTTTCTCAGTTTGGTGTAGAGCTCGTCAAGCTTCCTGTCGCTCTCCACTACCTGCTTGTCCAGATCTATAAGGATGCTCTTGTGCTGCTCCATGTCGCTCTTGATCAGCTCCTTCTTGCGCTCCAGCCGTACCCCCTTATATGCCTCACGAAGCTGCGCGTTGACCTCATCTATCTTCCTGATAAGCTCTTTCTCAGCCGACAGGGATGAGGCTTCTGTGGCAATCTTGAATTCAAGCCTGTTCTTCATCTTTTTAAGATACCCTATCTTGCTAGTGTGCCCTTTTTCAGTGGATGCTTTGGCTTTCTCTGCCTCTATCTGCTTTGCTATCGATGCGCTTTCAGCCTCTTTATAGATTAGCTGCCTCCTTCTCCTCTTTATCTGTATTATCGTGTCATTCCTCTGTTTCCTTATCATATCTATCTCTTCCTTAATCTTAAGGGCTTCCTGGTTGCCTGATTCTTTTATCAGTTCGTTGAGCATCTGGCCGTAATTCTGTTTCTGGTTGTCGTTTCCGGCACCGCTGCCGCTGTTGGCCTTCTGCGTGTTTGTCGCAGCACCATGCTGCTGTGCTGCCTTGCTTGGAGGATTAGCCACTGCAGGCGGAATCTGTGCCTGCCCCGAACCTTCACTGCTGTCTGTCAGTATATGCACCTTTGTGATTAAAATCAAATGAGTAGAGCCGCAATTTTACCCTTCGAACCTGGAAGCACTGTCTACCTATGTAAGTTTATAGAACGCAACAATTATTAATGCTGTGGTAAGTCAGACCGTCATAGAATCTATGACCTTCTGGTACACATCGATGAGCATATCAGTAGTGCCCTCCAAAGAATAGTCCTTTGCTGTCTTTACTGTATACTTATATGCATCGGTATTATTTATAGCTTTCCTTATCTTCTTTGCGCAGTCTTTCGGGTCATTTGGCCGGAATTTCTCCCCGTTCTTCCCGTTGATTATCAGGTCGCTAAGGGCCAGCTTGTTGGCACCGACAACCGGCTTTCCCATAGCCATTGCTTCAAGACACACTATCCCCTGTGTCTCGAATGTCGAAGGGATGCAGAATATGTCGCACGCCGCATAATACTTTACAATCTCATTATCAGGTACGAATCCGGTGAATAGCACATTTTCTAGCTTCATCCGTTCCGCCATCCTCATATAGTACTCAAGAGCAGGGCCTGTCCCGGCGAGCACGAACCTTACATTCTGCCCTCTCATACTCCTCGCTGCCTTCAACAGAACCTCTACCCTCTTCTCTTTGCTCATCCTGCCGAGATAGAGCACTATCTTCTCTGATCTGTTCCTCTTCAGCTTTTTCCTTATCTTTCCTGCATTTACATTCTGGTTGAACCTCTTCATATCTATGCTGTTAGGCACTACATACACATTCTCTATCCCCATCTTGAGCAATTCCTTTTTGGTCGACTCGCTCGGAGCGATTACTCCATTGCATCTGCTATAAAATATCTTTGCGTATCTTTCTGAGTATCTTTGCAGTGTATTGACCGCGAACTTAGCCGCGTATTCCTTTATTACCAGTTTATCGGTAAACATAGTATGGAATGTGCTGACGACAGGTATCTTCTCTATCTTCGCGCTTGCCAGGGCCCAGCTACCCATTATGAATGGAGTATGCGCATGGATTATATCCGGGTTTATCTGGCTCAATTTCGCCTCTGACACAAATGGGAGCAATGCGAGGCTGTACTGGGGGTATTTCCTGAATTTTATGCCCTTTACGACAAATACGTCCCCATCGCCCTTCACCGAATCCCGCGTATCGGAATTTCCGCTGGCGAACAGGTATACCTTATGTCCTCTGCGTATAAGCTCCTTCCTGAAATTCAATATAGATGTGACTACTCCATCCCGTGCGGGAAGGAAAGAATCAGTGTAAAAAACGATTGTTAGTTTCGACATGAAGAGGCCGCAGCATCATTCTATTACGATAGCTTCTCCTCCAGAGCTCTTGATTTTTTCTGCCGCGTGCTTTGAAAAGGACGCTGCCTTTATGGTTGCTGGTTTCTCGAGGGTTCCGTTGCCAAGCACCTTGTAGTCGTTCAGTTCAATGGTAGATCCCTGTTCCTTTATCATAGCGCTCAGCTGTATCAAATTTATCTGCTTGAGATCCCTCCTGTTGATTGAATAAAAGCCCTTCTTCTTCATCAGGTGCCTTGCTTTCGCCGTTATGTATGTCCAATCATGCTTTCTTCTCCTGTTTACCGAACCGGTACCTCCCTGATCTCCCTTACCCCTGGCATTCTTGATATTTCCGACTCCCCATCTCCTTGTCCCTTGGTACTTCCTGTCACGCTGCTTCTTTCTAACTACCATGCTCACACCATTCTCTTTATGAGGCTATTTATCTCGCCGCCCATATATCCCAGGGTACCGCCTTGGTTAAAGTGAAGCCTAACGTTCCTGTGGCCGTGCCTTGGCGGGTGCAGCCTCAGAGGCAGCTTTTCCTTAAGTTCCTTTGCATCAACCTTTCCGCTTATCAGGGCCTTCGGATCCATATTCAGCTTGAATTTCGTTACAAGCTTCCCTAAAGTGTCTTCGTCAATCTCGCCGTAGGCTATGTGATTTGTTGCCTTGTTGAGCATTCCTCTATACTGCGGGGTCACCTTTATCAGCGCGCAGTTGTTGACTCTTTTCAGCCTTAGCCTGTTCAGCGTCTCTGTTATGTCATGTCTAACATTGACAGTGCCGCGAACCCTGACTGCTACGATAAGCTTATCATTCAGATTGACTTTCATAAAAACACGATTAAAAATCGCTGTGTGCGCCTTGCTCACAAAACGCAGTAATCTATCTTTTGACAATATATATAATCCTTGTGGTCTGTGAGGCTGCGAGTCTGAGAGTCTGTGTTTACCATATGCGGAATGCTCACATACCGCGTCGCGGCAGTTCCGCTTCAATAGCCGAGCAGGGTGGAACCTGCATATGTGGCTGCGGTTATAATGGGCTGTGGATATATTCCGAACAGTATTATCGCAGCTACTACTATCAGCAGGACAGCCTTTACCTCCCAGCCCATAGGAATCGGCTTCGCCTCCTTCCTAGAATACATTGACAGGATGACCTTTGCATAGTAGTATACGGATATAAAACTGTTTATTATCGCCAATACAGCCAGCGCCAGCAGGCCGCTGCTTATTGCGCTGCTGAACAGCAGGAACTTGCCCACGAAACCCATAAGCGGAGGCACTCCTATCAGCGATAGCATTATCAGCGTCAATGACAATGCCGCTAATGGGCTTCGCCTGCCCAGTGCTGCATAATCGTCGATAGTCTTTATGTTCTTCTGTTCCAGCCAAGTGATTATGGCAAATGCTCCTATTATCATGAGCATGTGTGCAAGGATCTGGAATGCGCTTGCTTCGATGCCGTACAGAGAAGCCGCTGCGAAGCCTATCAATATGTAGCCGGCCTGCGATATCGACGAATACGCAAACAGCCTCTTCACGTTCTCCTGCACAAGCGCCACTATGTTGCCGAAGAACATGGTAACTACGGACAGTGCAAGAAACACGGTAGAGAGCAGCTGAAGATTGTTTATGAAAAGGACGAAGAATATCTCGAACATAGCGACGAATGCTACTTTCTTGTTTATTCCGGAAAGAAGGGCGGTGACGTTTCCGGGTGCTCCCTGATACACGTCTGGTATCCAGAGATTGAATGGGAATACTGCCCCCTCCATTGCAAGAGCACCAGCAAATAACAGCAGCGAAAGGAGCACGAAATATGTGCCTACCGATGCAGCCGGAATCTGCCCGATGGATAGCTGCGGGTCATATTGGAATATCAGCGCCATCGCGAATCCCATTACGGCAACGGCGATAGCCGCAAGGACAAACAGCTTGACAGCGGGCTCAACATACTGCTTTCCGTTGATTATTATCATGAAGGCCGTGGAGAGCGCCATAATCTCAATGCCGAATATAATCGCGATCAAAGAAAAGGATAGAGCAACTATGAAGGCGCCTGAAGCCGTGAAGGCCAATAGCATGGAGAAAGATGGGAAATCCTTCGAGTACCTGTAAGATAGCATATTGACTAGCAGCAACCCGACTGAGAATACGGAGATGAAGAATGTGGAAAAGGGATATACCTTGAAAACTTGGAGTATGGTGACGTTGATACCGTGTATGAAAATATATGAGGAAACAGAGAATATCGCCAATAGAATGATGGAACTTATTGCAAGCTGGGCCTTGGCTTTCCTCAAGAACATGGCCGCGATTCCCGAAATCAGGAATAGGACTAGCAGGGCTATCAGCGCAGTTACTGGCGTAATAGATATTGCTGGCAGCATATTATCACTAAGTGAAAAGTTTCAAGATCATAAACGGAAGGATCCCGAATATTATTATGGCAAGCATCAATATTCCAAACCCTACCTTCTGGCTTAATCCTATATAGTTAACGTTCTTGCTCGAATCTTTGGCCGATAAGAACGATTTGTTTATCACAAAATACATGAATGCGCCGGTGATCAGCAGAGCTCCGAGAGGCAGCAGCCCGATATTTCCAAACGCGCTCTGCGCACCGGAAAATATTAGGATGTCTCCTATGAATGCGGCAGTCAGAGGGACTCCGGTAGTTGCGAAAGTGCCTATCAGGAAAGTATATGCGGTGGATAGCGATGTGGTTATTACGCCTTTCACCTCCCTTATGTCCCTGTCGGCGAATAGGTGGCCGACGGACCCGGCTGCGAGGAACAGCATCGCAACAGCGAATCCATGCGCCAGCATGCCGTAAGCCGCACCGTACGTGCCGAAGCTGTCAAGCGACGCGATGCCTATCAGTATTATACTCATCTCGACTATGGTCGTGTAAGCCACGACCCTCTTTATGTCGTGCTGTCTCATTAGAACAAAAGCAGCATAGAATGCAGAGATTATGGCCAGTATCGCTACATAATACGAGAATGAGGAGGCTATAGGGATCGTGGCAAACAGCAGCAGCATGCCATAACCCCCGAATTTCGTAAGGATGCCAGATAGTGCCATCGAGCCTTGTGTCGATGCTTCAGTGTGCGCATCTGGAAGCCACAGGTGCACAGGAAATACCGGCATATTTATCAGGAACGCGAAAAACAGTATTAAGAATATCAAAGACTGCACCCCTTGGCTTACGAGATGGAAATTCAGTGCGATGTAAGACAGGTCGAACGAGTGCAACGGCGTGTAGAAATAAATCATCAGTATGCCGAGGAGCAGAAGCGAGCTCGCGAGTATCTCATATATGAGGAACTTTATGGCGGCGCGTTTCCTGCCGGCAGATCCGAACAGGTATATCATGAAGAATAGCACGACTACGCCGATATCCCAGAATATGAAGAAAAGAAGGAAATTGGCTGAAGTGAAAAGACCTATGGCTGCGAACTCGAACAGCAGGAGCAGCGCGCTTGACGCTTTAGGGGATTCCTTCTCTATATTGCCTGCATATATTGCAGCCAGGGAGACGATGGAGGCCATGAGCAGCAGGGCAAAAGATATTGGCGTAAACTGCATCTCGAACGCGACGTTGAGCGAAGGCAAGTAATAGGCATACTGTTCGGAATGGACTATGTTTCCTGTCAGCAACGAATTGAACAATACAGATATGACTATGACAAGGACGACGAGGGATGCCGCTGTCGCGATCGCCCTGCTATGCCTTTCGTCTAATGCTATCGTAGCGACTAGCCCTATGATAAGGATCAGCAGCATCGCACCTATTATCGGAATCATTCACTACACCAAGAAAGCAATGGCTATGATAGCTATGCCGAGTACAAATGCGAGCACGTAGGTATTTACCTGCCCGTTCACCATGCTGCGGCCTGCCTTGCCGATTGCAACAAAATAGCTTGCAGTAGAATATACGGCTTTGTCAAACTCGTAATCGAACTTAGCCACCGCTTCTGCAACATAGGTAACAACCGCGGTTATCGCAACGTATGCGGAATTTGTTATCGTGCTGTTATGCAAAGCAGCATAGATATATCTGTGAGTGGATGATAAGTAAACCCTGCGGTTCTTCCTGTATATGAAATACGCAGCTGCGATGCCGATGGATGAGACAATCGTGCTTATTGCCGCATCGACTGCATTTACCTGTGCCGGAGCAGCTATCCCGCTGAGATATCCGGGAAGATAAAGGTATACTGCAGAAGAGGCTATGATAAGCACAACCATGATAACCATCGGCGCCCTCATGCTCTTCGGAATCACATAAAACGAGATAAACCCTTCATTCCCTGTTTCTGCCCTATTGTGCCTTGCGGGCAGGATAAGCCACCTGAAGATGTAGATGCTTGTAGCAAGGCCTATCAGCATCAGCACAGCGTATATCGCGAGATTCGGCATCGCGCTGTCCTCTATGGCTGACTTGGCAAAGAAGCCACCAAACGGAGGGAATGCGGCGATGGAAAGAGCGGAAATGGCTATTAACGCGAAGATGAATTTGTTGTACGCGGAGTTGTATAGGTTATACAGGTCTTCCCTTCCGTCATTTGCTTTGATTATAATCCCGGCGGAAAAAAATAACGCGGCTTTATAGAAGGTCTGCACGATAAAGAGCATTATCGCCGCGAACAATGAGCCGAGGCCGAGCGCCACAAGCATCAGCCCAAGATCCTCTATAGTAGAATATGCGAGAACTTTCTTGACGTGGCGTTCTGTGAGTGCGTTGCCTGCCCCTATAAGCGCGCTGATAAGGCCTACTGCAAGTATAACGTTGGAGAGTCCGCTCTCCTGGAACAGGGGCAGAAGGACGATTACCAGGAATACTCCTGCCTTTACCATTGTAGAGGAATGCAGGAAAGAGGATACGGGAGTAGGGCCCTCCATCGCATCCGATAGCCATTCATGAAACGGGAACTGCGCCGATTTGGTGAATATTGCGATAAGCATCAATGCCATCGCCAAGGAGAGCTGCGCCGATTGAGGCGAACTCAGTATGACTGAATATTCAAGGCTGTGATAGGCGTTCAGTATAAGTATTATCGCAGCAAGCATCGCAATGTCTCCTATTATGATTGTGGTTATCGCCTTCCTTGCGGCATTCGGCGGCTCGTTTTTCCTATAGTAGAAGCCTATCAGGAGATAGCTCGTTATCCCGAGAAGCTCCCATGCTATGAACATCGTCAGCAGGCTGGCGGATATAGCGAACAGCATCATGGCCGCAGCGAATATGCACATCTCGGAATAGAATCTCCCCTGTTCACTGGGCAGCTGCATGTAGCCTATCGAGTACAGGAATACTACAGGAGTCACTATCGAGACAAGCAGAAGCAGCATCGCATTCAGCGGGGCCGTGCTTGTAGATAATCCAAAAGAGTAGCCTGATATGCTGAACCAGTTGAAGCTCTGGTACGTGTTCTGAGAATAAACAAACAAGTATAATGTAAGGACTAGGGATATCAAGCTGGCGCCCAGGGCTATGTACTTTATCGGCTTGGGGTCGTTATACAGGACTATTGCAAGGAACGCCGCAAGTAGAGGAGGAAGCGCAACTACTATCGCTGGTACCAATATCATGTATGCACCTTATTTGTCCTTAAGCCTGGACAGCTTTGCTACGTCCATGCTTAGTTCGTACCTTGAGAGATACCTGTAGAACACTATCAGCGTCATTACCTCCGCAGCAGCTATCGTGAAAAGGGCGAACAGCAGCTGCATTATCCCGGCCTGGCCTCCGGCCGTGAATATAACAGTAGCGAGCAGCGTCGCCGCAACAATCGCTATCTCTATCGAAAGCATCATCACGATGAAGTTCCTGCTGGCAGCGACCCCGCTTATCCCGAGCGCGAACAGCGCAAAGCAAACATAAACGAAATACGTCATCATCGTTATCATCTGCCGTCACCCATCCTTTTCAGCGCCACGATAGCACCTATCGAAACAGTAAAGAGCAGGAGCATCATCACATAATACAGCGCATAATACTGGCCGAGCGAGGCAGCTATTTCCTGTGTCCCGAATGTGTTAATGCTTGTCGATGATATCCGCACACCTTTGCTGTACATCGGATATGCTATCGCAGCAAACACTACAACCCACAGCAGCAGCAACCCTGCCAATTTCGTGAACCTGAACTGCATCAGCTCGGCTGATGCGACTCCGACGAATAGGAAAGTAGACACTCCGCCGACCATTATAAATATCTGGATTACGGCCAAGAGGGGTTGCTGGAGAACAAGAAACAGAAGAGAATTGAAGATAAAGAGCATAGTGAGGGCCAGCACCGCATACAGCATGTCTTTCAGGAAGAAAACCAGCACTGAAGACAGCAACGCGAGAAACGATGCGATAAAGAATATCACGATAACGTAATCCATCAAACCACTTGCAATACCTGCCTACTCCAAATCCTCCGGCCTCTTTATGAAATCCCTCCTGTCAAACTTTTCAAAATCATAGTCCTTTGTAAGAACCAGGCATTTTGTTGGGCATACCTCCTCGCAGAGCGCGCAGAACAGGCACCTTTCAAGGTTTATTTCAGGCATTATGCCCTTTCCGGAAGGCTTGCTTGGAACATCAACCTCTACCATTACTATTGTCTGGTTCGGGCATATCCTTGCGCATGCCGAGCATTCTATGCATGTGTTCATATCGAGTTTGTGTATTCCTCTATAGTTATCGGTTATCGCTTCCCGGTTCTCCGGAAATTCCAGCGTAGCCGGCCTTCTCTTTATGTTTGATGCAACTCTCACAAGAGACCCGATTATCATGCGATCAACCAACGAATAATACAAATGAAATCAATAAATTAACCACTGCGAGCGGCATCAGGTATGTCCAACCCAGCCTCAGCAGCCTGTCTATGCGCATTCTCACCGTGGTTGCTCTGACTATTATTATCAGAAATGCCACTGCCACTACCTTTATCATCATCCATGCAAACTGCGGCAGCATGGGCCCGTTCCAGCCCCCGAGAAACAGCACAGAGATTATGAGGCTGCCGACGAACATCCTCACATAATCGAGGAATAGCACAAGCCCGTAATACGGTGCGCTGACATCCGTCAGCCAACCTGCGATCAGCTCGCTGTCCGCTTCCCTGAGGTCGAATGGCGGCCTCTCAAGCTCCGCCAGCATGGCTATGAAGAACACTATGAATCCTATAGGCATTATGGCTATGTACCACATGCTGGACTGTGAAGCCACTATGTTTGCGAAATCGTAGCTGTTTGACAGCAGGGCAACCGCTGCTATAACCAGTATTATGGGAGCCTCGTAGCTCAGAAGCATCACGACCGACCTTTGTGCAGCTATCGATGAGAATTTGTTCCCGCTGGTCCATCCTGTAAGGAATACCAATATCGGGCTGAATGAGAGCAGCATGAATATGAATATGAGCCCTATGCTGATGTTTATTCCGACGAATCCGCTTGTTACCGGTATGAACATCAAAGCGAAGACTACCAGGGCAAGCAGCATGGGTATCGTATATGGGAATATGTGTTTGTCCGCCTTGTCTGGCATGATATTCTCCTTAGCGACAAGTTTTACAAGATCAGCGAGGTTCTGCAGTATCCCCCATTTGCCGACATACGTCGGTCCATGCCTGCTCTGGGCTCTTGCCATTATCTTTCTCTCGACCCATCCGAAAACATACGAGAATACCGAGAACAGCAGGGACATCAGGATTACAAAGATCACTATCGCGAGCAGCACTGCGATTGCAGATACATATGGCAGAGACTGCGGCAGCAGCGAATATACGTATGAGTAGTAGCCGCTTATCGCCCCAGAATCCACCTGCATTACCGGCAACACAATCTAGTTTCAAAAGCAAACTTTATAAAGCGTCACAGATAAATGAGACAATATAGAGATATAGATAAAGAGCATAGGCAGGCGGCAAACAAGCAGCAGTAGGATCCTGGAGCGCGTTATATGGCGCCAGCCCAGAGCCATACGGCCTTTTGCTCTTTTGGCAGCGACTGCTGTGTCCTGTTCAATGCATTATAGAGCAGTAGATATGTGCATGCGCGCACCTATAGTGGTATCATGGTATCAGAGAGTGCATTGAGAATAATAAAAGAAGGCAGAGCCAAACTGAGGGTGCAGCGCTCGGGGATGTGGCAGCAGCAGATATTCATTGTCAAACGGGTACAGTCCGGAAAAGACTTGTTTGTAGAGCTTTTTCTTAATAAAATAGTTGATATGAACGAGCTTGTCAGGATTGCCAATGAGACTGGCCTTCCCGTAGAGGCTGAAAACGGGAGAGCATTCCCGAAAGGCACCGGTGCGGAAAACTTCCTCAATCTATGAGTATGAGCCGGAGTTGGCACAAAGAGGGGAAACTACTGCGTATCGTGTCGTGCGATGCAGATAGGCAATCATTTGAAGAACGTGAAATTAAAGATTCCGCTATCAGACATATGCTGGCCATTTACAATATACGTTGCGTTTAGGCTCTCCTGTATTCCTACCACGAAACCTAGTGGCGGGCTGAGCGAGCAAGGCACGCTGAATGACAGGGTATTGCCAGGCTGCATGACCACGTCTATCGGCGTGACCTTTGGCTGCGCATCATACGAACAGCTCACATTCTGTAGGGTTATCTTAGATGGATAGTTGTTTGTCAGTGTGAACGATGGCGCATATGAGGATATATTGACTCCGACAAACCCGCAGCCTATCTGTTCCGATGCATTGAATATGCAGGAATTCTGGTACATGCTCTTCCAATGCACCCGGCTCTCGTTAAGCTTTAGCGACTGCATCAGCGCCACCGCATCTAAGTGTGCTGCAGGCGCTATTGAACCATTCACCAGAGAATACAGCGATATAGTGTAGTTGCTGGTAATCTGCGTCGAGTTAAGCAATATCGGCTCTCCGAAATAGCCTGTAGACGTCGATGTGTATCTGCTGCAGACGTTTGCAGTATTTCCATTGAACACTATTCCGTCAAAACACAATCTCTGCATGCTGTTTGCCGGCGGAATGTTTCTTTTCATCAAACCCGCAAAAAATGCGCCTGAGGATGAATTTGTTGCGTATGTCTGGAAGAAGTTTATCGTGGTAAGTACCCCGTTGTCACTGGCTATGGAGCTGCCTATTGGGTATGCTCCTTCATAGATAAATGTCGGGATGTTCGCATTGTATGCTCTTGTTATGTTCTGGTAATTGAACATTACGGGGTCAGCCTTGAGCTGCTGGACGAGAGTATTGCTTTCGCTTCCAGAGTATGTGTGCATAATGATATCTCTGCACGTGGATGCGGAAGAATCATTTCCATATACCACTATCTTTGTCCACCCCTGGTCATAGTACATGCACATGCTTGTAGTCGCATTAAGTTTCGTGTAGAATGCCGGTTCGGATCCTACCGTGAAATTGCTAATACTGTAGTTGTACCTGTTGAGCAGGACAGCCATATCCGCGGCAGAAGCGCCGCTCTGCACCCACGCGGTATATGCTGCCGTTCCGTTGGTGTAGTTGGCATACGCTCCGTTGAAATATCCTATATATGGGAAAAGTGGCTTGAATATCTGCATCAGCGCAGGGACATTGCCGTCGAATATGTCGCTGAATTGCTGCAGAGAATAGTTGGAATCTAGGTAGAGCGCTTCACCAGTTCCGTTTTTTGTAAAAGAAAAACTCTGGGTGTCCATTATTCCATTGTTCGGGATTGACAGGTATACATTAGGCAGTTCCGCAGCATATACTTTTGCTGTAAAGGAGGTCTCTGCAGCCTGTCTATTCTGAATATTGAACAAGTGAGATGGATCCGCGATGACCGAGAAGTTATACGAACCGCTGGATGGATACGTGTAGCTGAAGTTCTCTTGGCTGACATGATCAGGGGGAAGCGATTGGATATCAAGCGTCTGCAACGCAACCCCATTCAAGTACAGCACAACCGGAAGGCTTGATATATCCGCTCCTCCCGTATTGTTTATGTACAGGTGCAGGATTGTAGTATTATACGGGTATAATGTGCTTGGCTGTGTTGCAGGAGAAAGCTGCATGCTTATAGAATATGAGGGATTAAGGGCAGAGCTGGCGAAGGCATAGACCCCTACAAGCACTATAACCGCTATGGCTGCGTAGACCACAATGTTCTTGTTCCTGTCCTCCATATGAAAACCCACTCCTATATATTTGCTATTTTCTCTTTTCTTTTTTCCTTTTTCCTTTTTCCTTTTTCTTTTTCTTTTTCCCTGTTTGCTGTCTCCTATCCTTTCTTCACGGTTCAGGGCAGCATAATCCGTTTCTTCCTCAACCGCTTTGCAGCCTCATTACATTTATTGCTTGGAGTATGAGCCTCGCATCATCTACAGTAAGTTTCTCTTCGATGGTTTTTCCGCGTAGTATGCGTGCTATCGGTCTTGCTTTTTCCGGTATCCTTTCAATCGTATTCTTACCCATGATGCATCATCTGTTCTTTAGTTCCTTCAGAGCAAATAAAAGCTTTTCCTTTATTGGAGCTATCTCGCTTTCGAAATAGTAGCTCACCCACGCGCTCTCATCGTACTTTTCGCCATTGGATGGCTGCAGCAGGAAATACTGTCCCTTTGAATTGTTTATTATGTTTGATTTCTTCAGCTGGAGAAGATGATACCTCAAAGTCTTCTCGTTTATCGGCTCCCATGATTTTGATATATACTCCATGAGTTCAGGCACGTTCGGATCCTTCCTCTGGTTGAATTGGAAATACAGCAGGCTGTCGAGCACTGACAGAGCGCCAAGCCTTGTCTCTCCGGGATTTATTATTCCCAAGGACAGCGCAAGCCATCTAATCAGTGACCTTCTGGTTTCCGATACCTCCTTTGTGAAGCGGAGGTTGCGCACCTTGATCTCTCTCTCTATAAGTTTTGATTCGTTGAGTTCCATGAAGTCGCCGTAGTGAATGTGTACGGATAGTTTTTATTACTTGAAGGTTTAATAAAGTGTGGTTATATGAGCAACATAGAAATATCAGCGGATTTCTCGCCCCAAAAGCTCAAGGCGTATTCGAGAAACGAGGTAATAG
Organism: Microcaldota archaeon; assembly: GCA_021799475.1. Lineage (GTDB taxonomy): Archaea > Micrarchaeota > Micrarchaeia > Micrarchaeales > Micrarchaeaceae > JAJZYD01. Next base: position 88,724 of record JAJZAJ010000001.1, read on the forward strand.
CGAGCATCACAGTAAAAAACCTTTCCGACGTCAACACTTACTGGTGCGAATGCGACGTGAATGTCACTCCGCCCCTTACCCTGTCGCATGATTCCGAGCTCTCTTTGGGGAGGATACGTATCGGAATACTAAAGCCGAAAGGAATCATCAGGAAACAGGTAAAAGTCTATACAAGGCCGAACAACTATCCTGATGAATATAAAATAAGCGTGGTAAGCTTCATCTATGAGGAGGACGGTACAATTTCAGAGAGGGGGGAGCACAGGATGCTTATCCCGTGCACTGATAATGCCGTAAGGAATGTGGAAAAATAGATGAAAGTGATCCTTTGACCGAGATAGATCCGAAAAAGACTGCGCTTGTAGTAATAGACATGCAGAAGGGCATAGCTGCGATGGGCAGGAGCTTTGCGCCAAACAGCGCCGACATTGTCATCGCAAACTCCGCGCGACTGGCGGAGACGATGAGGCAGAAAGGGGCGACCGTGATACTCGTCAACGTCACGTCTCTGGACGGGAAAGACATGCTGAATCCAAAACTGGACGGGTCTCCACAGTATAATCTTGCGGAGAGACCGAAAGATTGGGCTGACCTGCTGCCGCAGATAGGCCCAAAGCAAGGCGATATAACGATAACGAAGAGGCAATGGGGCGCGTTTCACGGAACGGAATTAGATCTGCAGCTTAGGAGAAGAGGCATAGATATGATAATACTGTGCGGCATATCGACAAATATAGGGGTCGAAACAACAGCGCGAGAGGCGTACCAACATGGCTATAGCCAAATCTTTGCGACTGACGCAATGACCGCATCCACCGAAGCAGAGCATAACTCGGCGCTTAACTTCACGTTCAGTAGGATTGGCAGGCTCAGGTCCACCGAGCAGATCATTGCAATGCTTTAGTCTATAAATATACCTGCGTATGTATAACAATATCCATGAATCAATACCGGTGAATGTAATGGTCGGAGAAAATGTATTGGGATTCGTAGACGCACTGACGTCATTCGGCATAATAGCGCCAAGGAAGAGAAGCCTTGTAGTTACGGATAAGCGTCTCCTGATACTCAGCGCTTCGACTATCTCTACTACTGCCGCATCCGCCGGTTTTGCGTACATATTCGGGGTTTTTGGGCGGGGAATGGCCAACCGCATAAATAAGGAAGAACTGGAAAAGGCAGCACAGACCGTCTCGAGTGGAAACCTTGACGAGATGCTGAAATCAGATCCTGAAAACATGAGCATCGATATCGCCAGCATAGAAAAAGTAGAAGTAAGCAGAAAGAACCTCACGATACTTGCAGGCGGAAAGAAATTCGGCTACTCTCTCGGAAATCCTGATGCAAGAAATAAGAAGAGTGACGTCTACGATATTTATGTGCAGGCACTGCGCAAAGCGCTAGGCGACAGAGTAATAGCGAAGTGATCACGTGTCACAGCAGAAACCCAAGCGGCAAGGAACCATTACGCTCCTTACTATAAGTTGAAAATCCTTCGGAATCAGCCTGCGATATGCAGCAGCAGCGGAAGCGAGTACACTATTATTGTGGGTGCTATCAGCAGCGACACCATGTTTATTACCTTTATCAGGGGGTTAATTCCAGGCCCTGCCGTATCCTTGAAAGGATCTCCGACGGTGTCGCCTACTACGGCTGCTTTATGCGCCTCGCTGCCTTTCCCGCCGAACTTTCCTCCTTCTATAAACTTCTTTGCATTGTCCCACGCAGCTCCCCCTGTTGTCATCATGAGCGCAAGAACAAGCCCTGAGACTATCACTCCGGCAAGAAGCCCTGCGAGCGCCTGAGCCCCAAGCAGGAACCCAACGACTATTGGAGAGCCTATGCCAAGGAGGGCAGGCATTACAAGGGATGAGAGAGCAGCCTTTGTTGTTATATCCACAGCCTTTGCATAATCCGGCTCCGCCTTCCCTGCAGACAATCCTTTTATCGTTTTGAACTGCCTGCGCACTTCCTCGACTATCTTGGCTGCTGCAGATCCTACTGCGCGCATCGTTATGGCTGAGAACACGTATGGTATCATAGCGCCTATGAACAGCCCTGCGACTACGAACGGATTCAGTATATTAATCACAGAAAGCTTTGCGGCGCTTGAGAATGCGACGAACAGAGACAATGCCGCAAGAGCGGCGGCGCCTATCGCAAACCCTTTCGTAACCGCTTTTGTAGTGTTTCCCACTGCATCCAGGGGGTCTGTTATCTCCCTTACGCTGTGCGGCATTCCCGACATCTCAGCTATCCCTCCTGCATTATCGGTTATCGGCCCGTAGCTGTCTACTGAAACCACTATGCCTGTAAGCGAAAGCATCGACATCGAGCTTAAGGCTATTCCGAATACGCCTGCAGCAAGGTAAGACGCGAGTACCGCTATCACTATCGTAATAACCGGGAGCAGAGTGGCACGCATCCCATTGGCAACCCCGTAGATTATGTTAGTTCCTGCTCCTGATTTTGAAGCTATCGCAATCTCCCTGACCGCAGCAGTATTCAGATTAGTGTAATGGCCGGTTATCTGCGCAAGTGCCACGGCGACTATTATGCCGAAGAGCAGTGGTATGAAGTACTCAAGGGCGCCGGGCAGCACCCATGTCAGGGCAAAGAACCCGACAAGCGCGAAAGCAGCCGATAGCATCATAGATGAATTCAGCGCGCTCCATATCTTGTGCTTGTTATCTGTCCCTACAACAAACGTGCCTAGAATTGATGCTATTATTGCAATGCCTCCTATCGCAAGTGGCAGCTCAAGTATCACCTGCGGAAGATTAACGAAATACGCCAGCAACATGGATGCAAGGACAGTTATCACATATGACTCATAAAGATCGGCTGCCATCCCTGCGCAGTCTCCGACGTTATCCCCTACATTGTCTGCTATTACCGCTGGGTTTCTCGGATCATCTTCAGGTATGCCCATTTCCGCTTTGCCGACCAAATCAGCGCCTACATCCGCGCCTTTTGTGTAGATTCCGCCACCGACCCTTGCAAACAGGCTGACAAGGCTGGCACCGAAGCCGAAGCCGATAAGCACGACGGGGTTGCCATACACTAAGTACATAATGGAGAAACCAAGCAGCGCGAGACCCACAACCGCCATCCCTGTTACAGTCCCTCCTGAAAATGCGACTTTGAGTGCGCGTCTCAATCCTTTCTCCGCAGCCTTTGCCGTCTTAAGGTTTGCCCTGACTGATATCTCCATCCCTATATAGCCCGCAAGAGCAGATAGGAAAGCTCCGAGGCTGAATGCTATCGGAGTCGCGGCAGGCACCGCGCCGTATCGGGCCGCAATTGCAAAGACTATAACGAGTATCAGCCAGAATATGAACACCGTCTTGTACTGCCGTTTCAAAAACGCATTTGCTCCTTTCCTTATTGCGGCGGCGACTTTATTCATCCTCTCGTTGCCGGAAGGCTGTTTCAGCACATAAAGCGCGTTCCACGCCGCGAAGAGCAGCGCTATCAAAGAAGCCCCTATTGACAATGCTATCATGTAATCCATTATCACACCAGTGGCCCGGAAGATGCGGGCACTAATTATTTGAGGAAAGGCTTTAAATCGTTTGGCTTTGTCGCCCAGATTCAATTACGTCAAATCCCTGATGCAAAACGGGAAGCCGTTCCGGGAATCTTTTATCATCTTCGCGTATCACGTCAACGGAAAATACCTGCGGACCATGCTCCATATCCACAGCTATCGCCTTCAAAAAAACTTCCAGAAGGTTTCTGTCTTCAGCTTCGGCAAGCACTTCGACGCTTCCGTCTTCCATGTTCCTCACAAAGCCATGTACATGGCATTGCTCTGCAACTGATCTGACAAAATACCTGTATCCGACACCCTGCACTATGCCATGTATTATTGCGAATACTCTTTCCATGGAAACCTCCAAGCGCTTGACCGCAGTATTTTGCACCAGGCCGGTTAACCGGGAAGCATGCCGCGTTCCCTGAGCTTGGACATGTCCATAACGCTGTACCTCCACACTATGTCCCCCCGTTCATCTCCCTGTATACTCCACGGCCTGACTATTACCACGTCGTTCTCCTTTATCCAAAACTGTCTGCGCAGCCTTCCTGGTATGATGCACAGCCTATCATTCCCATCTGCGCAGCGTACGTTGAATTTCGACGCTCCAGCAATCCTAACAACGATTCCGATAAGCTCGCCTTCCTGTGGCATCTTCAACCTATACTCTATAGGTGCGCCCCTCCTATTATCATGTTCTCTGTTTGGCCTCGGCATTTATTCACTTTTTATATTCTCTTTTTATTTTCTTTATTTTCTTCATTTTCTTTCTTCATTTTCCGGCTATTTCTTCCAGGTCATGCGCGTTTTTCTGCGACGATGTCGCCATCTCTATATTTGGGATTTCCCGATGCGGGCACCTAGTATAACGAAATCCTTCCATGAAAATTTCTAGTAGTTCTTTATCCCGTACCTCGCCCCGCACGCTTCGCATATGAAGCTGAACATGCCCCTGCTGGAGCTTTCGAGGTGCGAGTCCGGTTTGTGGCACTCTTTGCATATCACATATGTCTCAAAGTACTTCGATATTTTTTTATTAAGGTCTTCAGCGCTGAATTTCCCGTTTATCATCAGCCTGCCGTCTTCAACGCTAATCGGTACAGCAAACTCCTTGCTCATATACCTTGCTATGTCAGCTGCCGGCCTTCTCGCTCTGTCTGCTATAGCTGTCAGGTTCCTAAGTATCGTCTTCGTGCCCTGCACAATAGAATCCGCAGGAGGTATCACAAAGTCCGTTTTTTCCGTAGAAAGCTTTGGCATTCTTGCGAATGCCCTGTCAAGCAGTTGCACATATTCATCGCCACTCATTTGCTATCACTAATGCGCGTGTATAGATATGTCGCCATGGAGGTATTTATGGCTTGTGTCAATGGAACTTCTATGTAAAAATCCTCAATCTGCGCAATCGGCACGGCATATCGCATGGAAACCTATATATTATCTACAAGAGCAACAATATCGGCAGATAGGCGGGATGCTAAGGGTATCCCATCCGCAAATCCCTTTTGGCGGGCCAATGCCGCTGCAGTGTTATGAATGCGCACAGAGCCTGCATCAAAGCGTCGACGCTTTGCCCCAGGTGGTGGCTTCATATGTGAACCAGGCCAGGCCGGAAGGAGCAACCTTAATCATATGGCAGCCATGCTTCTGGGATACAGGGCTGAGCAGAGGTGCAGTCAACCCTGTGAACATGCATAATGCAAGGCGGCTTCTGCCGTTTGTCATAAATAGATATCACTGCAAATACCATCATGCCAGGGTCGCCTAGAGGTAGGGCGGCAGCCTGCTAAGCTGTTTAGTCAGAAATGGCTTTCGAGGGTTCGATTCCCTCCCCTGGCGTTTCCTTTTTACACGTCTTTTTATTCCTTCCTTTCCATTTCTTACTGACCACCATGCCGTTAGCGCATACGCACAATATTCTGACTGGAAAGTCCCAATCAGCGATGGAGTATCTGATGACGTACGGATGGGCCATCCTCATCATCGCGGTTGTATTGGGAGTGCTGTTCCAATTAGGTGTCTTCTCAGGCAGCGCGCTGACGCCGAAGGCGGCTCCGGGTGCATGTCAAGTCGTGCGGCTGGGAGGTCAGGTATCTCTCGAAGGAGAGTGTCAGGGGCAGCTGCCTCAGTATGTTGGGCAGTTTCCAAGTAATAGCTTTTACAGCGTTCCCTATTCTTCTGCAGATATATGGGGCGGCGGAAGCTATACTATTACAGCGTGGGTAAATGTGCACGGGCCAGTTACTACATCGGGAGCCGAGCAGGCTTTCGTAGAAGATGGTTGGGGGTGTATATCAGGACTTCTTGACGCAAGGTATACTGGTTATTATGTGGCAGTTGTTTCTGAGGATTATGGGAGCGGTTCGACCTGCGGTGTGTTTGCTGGTGGAGTTTCAGAAAGGTCGGCGACCCATGCCTACTACAACACATGGGAGTTTGTTACCGGTGTCCTCCATTACACATCCGGGACTGGAAATTATCTGGCTGCATGTGTCAATGCCGTATGCTCTAACCTTACATGGACATTTGGAACACCTGCAGATTACAATCCAGAACTCCCAACCACACAGTTTGGCAGCGTAGGCTGCTGCAACCCTCTGTACGATAATATATCAATGGCGAATGTGCAGGTATACAATGTTTCATTATCCTCGAATGAGATAGAGGCCCTATATCTTGAGGGCATCGGCGGCGCGCCGATAAAGATACAGAACCTGGTCGGATGGTGGCCCATTAACGGCAACGCACAGGATTACTCAGGAAACAACAATAATGCTGGAATCCAAACATACTACTCCTTAAACCCGTCGATGAATGGGACGTGGGATGTGCAGTACACCCCGCCTTAGTCAGCGCAGCAGGAACTTGAAATTTATAGCAAGCAGCTTTAGGCCATCAAGCAGCTTCATCTGCTTCGACTGGCCTATCCTCTTGTAGTAGTGCGCCGGTATCTCGACCACCTTAAACCCTTTTTTCTTTGCCATTACTACCATCTCGGTCTCTATGCCGAAATGTGTCTCCCTGAGTTTCATGGCGTCGAAAACGCTCTTCTTCATAGCTCTGATTCCCGTCTGTGAATCCTTAACATGCATAAAATATAGTGTATTGGCTACTACAGTAAGTACGTGGTTCCCAAGCTGGACGTACCAGGGCATCGCCTCCCTGCTTATCGACTCGAACCTGTTGCCCATGACCATATCCGCACCTTCGCGCACAAGCCCTACGAGCTTTCTGAGATCCTTCGGCTCGTATGTGGCATCTCCGTCTATGAAACACATTATCGGGGTCTTAACAAGCTTTACCGCCTGCCTGCACGCCACCCCTTTGCCAGAGCCTACCTGTTCAACGACTTTTACCTGCGCATTTACTTTGTTGTAGTGCGGTTCTCCTTTGTAGATTATTATTATCCTGCAGTTGGGAAGGTGCTTCAGGACCGACATCGCGACCTTCTCGGTAGCGAGTTCGTCCTTAACAGGTATTATGACCGTTGTATCTTTGTAATCCATGTCAGTGCGCCGCTGCCTATTAACGCAACGCTAGTCTTAAAATGGCAATTACTATATAGATAACGTATGAGCGGGACAAGAGCATTCATCGCAATAGACATAGACGGCTCGTTATGGAAGCCCATTTCCACGGTGTCTGCGGAGCTTGCTGCTCTCGGATGTACAGTTTCTACATCAAAATCAAACCTGCATATAACCCTTTTCTTCTTCGAAAGCATTTCAGACAGTGAGATAAAGCTAATAGAAGCAGCAATGAGGATCGCGAAGTGCAACGAATTCCTGTTGACTCTCAAGGGAGTAGATTTTTTCATGCACAAGAATGACCCCCTGGTAGCGTATATAGGGATAAAACACAGTATTCCACTGCTCTCATTGTACAGAACGCTAAATGAAGCCCTTTCCGTTGCTGGAGTTGCTACCGAAAAAAAGCCGTTCTCTCCCCATCTTACAGTAGGGAGGGTAAGACGTGGGAGCAATCCAGTAAAAAGAGAGGCCCTGATAGCGATGAGGTCGAAATACGCTGCAAGCGAATTCGGCTCCTTTATCTGCAGGAGCATGGTATTAAAGAGGAGAGTGCTATCAGAGCATGGTCCGGTATACAGCGACATCTACAAGATAGATTTTAGCAAGATGTCCGCAAAACCGAAAACCTAAAGGTTTAAAAGCGCAAAACACCAATAGCATTAGACGGTAAGCCTAATTTTGAAGCTTTCAGGCAAGACTGTTTAAGTGATTCGAATGAGCCAGTTTGGCGTGCAGATACACGGAAAATCAAGAACGAAGAGATTCGGTAACGGAAAGAGAAAAGTAAAATTCAGCGATAAGAGACGGAGCAACATAGGCAACTATTTCAGCGCGACGAAGCTAGCTGACGCAAAACACGAGAAGGATTCAAAGAAAGAGGTAAGAAGGAGAGGGGGTTTCGTTACTTTAGTTCTGAAGAGCGCAGCGTTCGCAAATGTCCTGACAAAATCCGGATACAAAAAAGCAAGGATAAAAGGAGTAATGGAGTCAAAGGACAACAGGAACTTTGCGAGGCAGAATATTATAACGAAAGGCACGATAATAAATACTGATCTTGGCAGAGCTGTAGTTCTCAATAGGCCGGGAAGAGAGGGCAGCGTCAATGCAAAGCTCTCAGAATAAACCGGTAAATCGGTAAGGTGGTAATCCATGCCAGTGCATGTTTATGAGGTTGACAGGAGCGAGGTAAAGCAGATTGAGAAGCTGATGAAATACGATCCCTATCTAGATCCCAACCTGATACCGAAGTCTAAAGAGGATAAATCTGGGAAGACGGATCCGGCGGTCGCAGAGGCGATAAAGAAGCTAAGGGAGGACAGATTCGCGAATGTCATTTATGCAAGGCATGAATGCGAGATAAAGGAGGGCAGATACCTAGGGATAGAAGGCGAAAAGTTCTATTTCTACGTAAGCGCCCCGGAGGAATTTCTTGCCCTTTCAGATGAGAAGCTCTCAAAAGAATTCAAGACGGTAAAAAGGGCACCTCCAGAGATAGAGCAGAAATACATAAAGATAAAGCAGGAAGAGGAAGAGAAAAGCAACGCTGGGTTCGGCGCGATATTCGGGTGAGGCATTGAACCTGCTGGGCTCTGACGATCTAACGAGCGAAGGAATAAAGAAGATATTCGACCTTGCAGACAGACTCAAATCTGGGAAGGAGGATCTTGCGCTAAAAGACGGGTTCACAATCGCCCTTCTTTTTGAGGAACCGTCAACCAGGACGCTGCTGTCTCTTGAAGTCGCGGCGGCGCAGCTGCGCGGTACGGCAATATACTTAGATATGGAACATACCCAAACGGCAAGAGGCGAGACGCTCGGGGATACTGCAAAAGTTGTAAGCGGCTACTGCGACATGGCAGCAGCAAGAATGAAATCCCATAAGAGCCTTCTTGAATTCGCGGAAAACTCGTCAATACCTGTAATAAACGCGCTGACTGACTTGGAACATCCGACACAGGCGCTTGCCGACATGTACACCATAAAGCAGGTAAAGCCAAACCTGAAGAAGCTAAAAATCGCATTCTTGGGAGATATCGCAACAAACACTGCCAATTCTCTGATGATAACGGCGGCAAAACTGGGTTCCGAGATAGTGCTCATAGGCCCGAAGGAGTGCAAGCCGAATCCTATGTATCTGAACAAGGCGAAGGAGTTCAGCAAGGTGCAAGTGACCGATTCGATAGAAAATGGTCTTGATGAAGCGGATATAATCTACACTGATACTTATGTAAGCATGGGAAAGGAGAAAGAAAGTGAAAAAAGAAGGAAGCTGTTCGCGAGCTACCAGGTAAACAGCAAGCTGCTTGAGTACGCAGATGCAAACGCAATGGTGATGCATTGCCTGCCTGCACACAGGGGCGAGGAGATAACAGCGGAAGTCCTGGATGGCCAGAGGAGCATAGTATGGGAACAGGCAAGAAATAAGCTGCTTCTCAACAAGGCAATAATGCTGTATCTGTCAGAGAAGTAGAAAATACGACAGCCAAAGCCTCATCAATCACAATTATAGACTTATCATTCGATAATGAAACAGTATCGGAAAGAAGGTGGGAGAATGGACCTGATAATGAAAGTGTTCGTGATAGTCATAATTGCGATAGCTGTTCTTAGCGGAGTGCTGATGATAATGAACGGCAGTTCTGGAAACCAGGGGCAGAAACCGCTTAACGAGACGACTGCCACACAGCTTGTCTTAACAGATCTGAAAGCATCTAACCCGAACGCTACAATAAACATACTGTCTATAACCCCATCAATGCTCCAGAACAAGAGCTGGAACATAGTTGTGTCGTTTGCGTACAATTCAACAAGACCTTGTCCGAGATATTTGACCGAAGCCTTTGATTATCCGGCAACAGGGCTTGCCCCAACTACGTACGACATATTTACAAATTACACTGCCGGTCAATGCAAGGTGTTTGTGGCCACAAATTCGACAACTATAAATGTACCGGAAATCGCAATAGCAACGGCATTCAACGCCAACGCTGTCCAGAAATTCATATCATTGAATAGATATAATGAAACATCTGCAAAGGCGCAACTCAATGGCACTGTATGGGTGATAAATTACTCTGCGCCATATGCAGGTTATTATCAGTACGTCAAACTCAACATGTACGGAAAGCTTATTGGGAATTATACTGTCGCGGCGAAGTAAGGATATTGAAAATACAGTATGCTCAGCGGATCCTGTGGTTTTAGTAATGCGTGCAGTGATAAATTAATGGTAATCTTCAACGGAACATGGCAGAGCGGGTATACTCTTCCGTAAAACCAGAGAGACTAAGCGATGATTTTTATTCCTTCTTCTCTATTAACTAGAGGTTGTAATGTACAAATCACAGTCAGCGATGGAGTATCTGATGACATACGGATGGGCGATACTCATCATCGCAGTGGTGTTGGGTGTGCTGTTCCAGTTGGGGGTCTTTTCCGGCAGCGCGCTGACGCCGAAGGCAGCTCCAGGAGCGTGCCAGGTGGTGCGGCTGGGAGGTCAGATGTCCCTTGAAGGAGAATGCCAGGGGCAGCTGCCGCAGTATGTTGGTCAGTTTGAAGGAGGTTCAGCGTTAATAAACATACCATACAGCAGCTCACTTGGAAGTGTCAACACACTAACAGTTGCATTTTGGATAAATCAAAATGCGGTAAGCAATATAAATTACGAAAACATATTGTATTTTGGTGGGGCGTCTGTGCTAAGTGCGCAAGCGAAGTTTGATTCCAGCAACAATGAATGGATGGGATTTCCTGGGCAGGTTCTTGGATTTACCCCGATAAAACCAGGAGAGTGGGGATTTATGACTGGAACGGATAATGGAGTATACTGCAGTGTATTCGAAAATGGTACACTTTTACCATCTACGGTATTTCCCTGTTCTACAGCTTACTACACAAGCGGCACCAGCTATATCGGAGGAACTTCGGTTTTCTATGGAGAACTTTCGAACGTGCAACTGTACAATAGCTCCTTATCTCTGAATGAGATACGTGCACTCTACTTAGAGGGCATCGGCGGCGCGCCGATAAAAATACAGAACCTTGTCGGGTGGTGGCCCCTTAATGGCAATGGTAATGACTATTCCGGAAACAACAACAACGGGCAGATAGCAGGCAATGTACTATTCAACGGAACATGGCAGAGCGGGTATACTCCTCCGTAAAACCAGAGAGATTAAGCGATGATTTTTATTCCTTCTTCTATATTAACTAGAGGTTGTAATGTACAAATCACAGTCAGCGATGGAGTATCTGATGACGTACGGTTGGGCCATCCTCATCATCGCGGTGGTGTTAGGGGTTCTGTTCCAATTAGGTGTCTTCTCCGGCAGCGCGCTGACGCCGAAGGCGGCTCCGGGAGCGTGCCAGGTGGTGCGGCTGGGAGGGCAGGTGTCTCTCGAAGGAGAATGCCAGGGGCAGCTGCCTCAGTATGTGGCTGGGTTCAACGGAACCATAACCACCAATGTTATTACACCGCTTCCAACAACTGCTACTTATGGAACTACAATTTCGGCGTGGTTCTACCAGACCAGCACGTCAGATGTTGGTGGAATATTCTATTTAGGGAGCACTCCCGGATATCCGAACTCAAACGGTTATGGACTAGTGGCTGTGAGTCAGATCAACTCCATATGCTCAAATGCTGCACCAGAAATAGCTGTGCTGCAATCGGGATTGGGATGGTGGTGCTTCTCTGCTTTGCCCTACAAGGTTGGCCAATGGAATAATATCATTCTTGTCACAGTGCAGAACGGGTTAAACGTAAATTACGATCTGTATCTTAATGGAGTATCGGCTGCCATAAATAACGTCGGTGGAGGCAAGACCCCAGAGGGGGATGCTGTTATAGGAGGCACAACAGAACAAGATCCATATACTGGTTTTATAAGCAATATCCAGGTGTACAATACAACGCTATCCCCACCAGAGGCAAATGCGCTCTATTTAGAGGGAGTAGGGGGCGCTCCGGTACGTCCGCAGAATCTTATTGGATGGTGGCCCCTTAATGGCAATGGTAATGACTATTCCGGAAACAACTACAATGGGCAGATAAACGGAAGGGTAAACTTCAACGGAACATGGCAGAGCAGGTATACTCCACCGTGACTTTGCAGCGCTCACGCTAGACTGATGGAATAAAAAAGAAAATATCGGAGAAGGTTTGCCGCACACAGGTATAATTAGCCTTTAGTAATGGAATGTTCACGAGTCGCGTGAGCTTCTCGTTTACGCACCCATCCTATCAAAGCGGTCTATTGCCGCCGGCCTAGTGTCTCGTTTCAGGTCTGGCTTCGACCTTAGATGCCTTCAGGTCTTATCCATATGGCGCGTGGCTACCCGGCAATGCTTTCACAACCGGTACACTAGAGGCGCCGTTCCCCTGTTCCTCTCGTACTATGGGGAACTTATCTTCTGACACTAACACTCCCAGTAGATACTACCGTACTGTCTCACGACGTACTTAACGCAGCTCGCGTGGTTTTTTAATGGGCGAGCAGCCCAACCATTGGTGGCTTATGCACCACCAGGATAAACCGTGGCCATATCGATGTATCAAACCGCGAGGTCGCTGTGGACGCTCACCCGCGACGAATCGGTTACCTCTAGAGTAACTTGTCTGACAGATTGAAGCCCCATTAAAAGAGCTATCAATGTTCGTTAAGCCCTACTTTCGTATCTGCGCATCACGCTTTTCGATGCACAGTCAGCCCGGCATTTGCCTTTATGCTTATCAGCGGGTTCCCAACCCGCTTAAGCCGAGCGTTGGTCAATTTCGTTTCCTTATCGAAATCAACCGTCCAGTCTAACTATCCACCTGCAGCTGTCCCCTATCGGGTTAGCTGTGCGATGAGGTAAAATTGGTGTTACATTGACGCTCCATCTGGGCCGCAGCCCAAACTTCGACGCTCCCAATTACGCTATGTATACCACATTACACAACAACTACAGGCTATAGTAAAGTTTCATAGAGACTTCGTTTCCCACTGGGAGATCGTGGCATATTCACCACGCAGTGAGTTCACCGGATCCATTGTTGGGACATTGGGACGGTCGTTACGCCATTCATGCAAGTCACCTATTAAGTGACGAGGTATTACGCTACCTCAAGAGAGTCAGAGTTACTCCCGCTCTTTGCCAGGGCTTACTCCTGTTGAAACAGGTCTTCGCTTACTGGCGGTGAGCAGGCGTCACCCACTGTACTAAGCCTTTCGGCTTCGCGGTGAGTTGTGTTTTAAATAAACAGTCGCCGTCCCCGTGTTGATGCTATCTGCGCATACCATACGCAGACATGGCTTATCGTTACCTTACGCCACTAAAATGCCGAATTCCCTAACTATGGTTACTCCGTCACACCTTGGCTTTTTCAGCCTGCAGCACTTGTACTAGTTCTAGGTACGGTGTAATATGATCGTTGCAGATTCCCTTTTCACGGGCTCAGGAACTCATACCAACAGTTCATTTAGCTGTTTCTCCTCATAACGAGACTCCGCAGCCCTTTGCACTTTCTTGCGGTACTATCCCCAAGCGTCAGAAATCTGCCTTGCGTTGCCGCTCCTACATATCACGGGCAGGAATATTGACCTGCTTCCCTTTCGCCCCAAGGTGATTGGCCTGGGGCTTAGGATCGCCTAACTCTCCGCTGACGAGCGTTGCGAAGAAACCCGTGTGCTTTCGGTGTATGGGATTCTCACCCATATATGCTGTTACTAACACCAAGATTTTCACTGCAGCGCGCTCCATATGTGCTTTCGCGCATACTTCGTGGCGCACTGCACGCCTTCTTACCAGATCTTTCGATCTCCGAGGTCTCGGTACCTAATTTAGCCCCGTATATCGTCGGAAAGGAAGCCCTCAACTGGTACGCTATTACGCGTTTTTTAAAGGATGGCTGCTTCTGAGCCTACCTCCCAGCTGTCTACGAGCTTCCTCTCCTTTGATCACACTCAATTAGGATTTGGGGACCTTAACCCCGGTCACTATCTTTGCAGTCTCGCGCATCTAGCTTACCCAAATGCGCCGACTCCTGGGGTCTACGCAGTACATGCATTCGGAGTTTGACAGTTGCGTGGGACCTTTCGATCCCGTCCGCGACAATCGGTCGCTCTACCGCATGCACAAGCTCGCCCAGAGCTATCCTAAAGATACTTCAGAAGGGACCCGCTATTGCCTCGCTCGATAGGTATATCGCCGCTACTCAAACCTCACCCAACAGGACATGCCATGACAGGTTGCGGACCTCCAGCAGGCGTTAGCCTACCTTCGTCCTGGGCTCGAGTAGTTCGCAGAGGCTTCGGGTCGTATAACAGTGACTTCGGCATTTTCATACCGTGCGCCTCGCATGCTGCGCGCAATCGCTTTCGCTACGCCTTTCGGCTCGCCACTGCTATACACTCCTTGGCTCTTGCTTCAAGAAGAATGATGGGACGCTGGTCCACGCACCTCGCTGACACATTTCTATGCTTCGCTTCGGCGCGCTTCGATCCTTTCGCGCCCACACCTTCGTTTTACCACCTAGTTTCAGATCTGATTTCACTCCCACGCGTGTGGGATCTTTTCAGCTTTCGCTCGCGCTACTTGTTCACTATCGGTCTGTAGCCAATATTTAGGGTTGGAGTTTAATGCCCCCATGTTCATTCTGCGTATTTAGGCAGAATTACTCTCTTGCAGCAATCTCCGAAAAGCTTAGCCTACGAGGCTGTCACTCTCTATGGCCGCGCTTTCCAACGCGCTCGGCTCACTTTCCGGATAAAACACTGCACCACATCTCCGACCACGTTGCCATGGTGGATTCAGTTTGCCCTCTGTGGGTTTCACTCGCGTTACTTGCCACATCTCGTTTGATTTCTTCTCCTGCGGGTACTAAGATATTTCAGTTCCCCGCGTATGCCCGCATGCTTGCGCATGCGCAATTCGATTATCCCCGGTTCAAAGCCTGACCTGCGGCTACCCGGGGCTTATCGCAGCTTGCCACGATCTTCATCGCTGCTACAGCCAAGCCATCCTCTAGGTGGTTTGAAGTCTATATCTGTGTTTAAACACTTGTTCGTTAGTGTTTCTGTGTGTTCCTTTTGGAACATCTCGGCAAACACTTCTCCTCACGTCGATCGTGAAAAACACGATCCCATACGGCACATATAAATCATAGCAGTTTTAATCCCATGAGGGATTGAAGCCTCTAAAGGTTACGTAATTTCATCAAGCACTGCCCTCGAGAAGGGGGCAGTATAGCTTTCCAATACGAGCCATTAGAGACTCATGCTGCCATAAATAGCACCAGCAGTAATTACGTCCTAAAAGGTATATATATGTTGCTGTTCTTTTGGCTTTGCGCTAATACAAGGTCATGTGCACGAAAGTGTTTGCCTATGGAAGGATGAGAGGCCCTGTCCTGCTATGTTTATTGGTTGGCGGAACGCTGTTTTGCCTGCTTGCCCTGCCTTGACCTGTTCCTTGACTCGAGCTGCCTGTGCTGCTCCTGATGCATCTTGTTCCTGTGCACGTATGTTATCAGCATCCCTACGAAAAGACCGAATATGCCCATAGCTACTGCGAGCACCATCAGCGATATTATGTACAGCTTATTTTCCACATCAGTCAGTTCCGCTATCTGTATCTGAGTGGCTGATGAAGAAGCGGCGTTTTGGCTTGGAGACGATGAGTAAAGGCTCTGTCCTATAGCAGCGGTGTCATTGCTTATCAGAGAGGCGAGGACCGCAGAGGAATGCGCCTCGTCTGCATATGTAGCCATGAGGCCGTTGTTGCTCGTGGATCTTGCTTCCTGGATATAAAACTCTGCCTCGTTGGCGAATTGCGATGCCCATGCCCCATAGGTAGAATTCCTTGCTAGGGCGTCTGAACTGTTGAGCACTTGTGCCACGCTCATGTTCGCGGTTGTCAATGATGCGTTGTATATGGCATATGCATAATCTGATCCTATTATCGAAACAGCGTACTCTCCGTCCATATATGCCTGTTTTGCAGTATCCGTGTACATGCCGGCTGGTGACGATGCTTCTGCTCTTTTCAGGCGCAGGTATGCAAGGTTTGCAAGAGAAGGCCCGTATGATGAGGCTGTGCCGCCTGCTGATGCTGATAGTGAGTATAATTTGTCTGCTGCGGTGCACCAACCTTCTGACTGCGCTCCGGTATATAATTCGTTGAGCACGTCATCCGTTGTCTCAGTAGTTGAGTTGTAGGCTGAAAGCGTGCTGTTTATCGAATACTGCCCCCACAGCTGCCTAAGCCTTCCGGCTATTGCATACTCATAGTTGCTGTCGGTCACCTGCGGCGCCGTAAGTCCGCTGCAATACCCTTTTATGCTCTGGAGGATATTGTATCCGTTGCTTATGCTTATGTTATCGTTTGCGTTTGATATGAAGAATTCATTCAGGAACTGGAGGAAAGAGAGGTCCGCGGCAGTATAAAGATAACCCTTTGAACTTATCGCTGATATGTCGCTGAGCTCGTGGTTGAACTGCCCGGTGAGGTTGCTGAAATTGGAATCATTTGAGAAGCCTGAGAGCTGGTCAGATGTTAGGTTTATTGTGCTGTCGGCCAGCTGCACAAAAGGCTGCATGTTGCAGTTGTTTGAGCATGAAAGAGGGGCTGCAGTTAGCGTTGGAACACTATAATTGGTGTAGAAATCATAGCTTGTCGTGTTTCCTGTCAGAGGCGCACCATCAAACGCGAACTTATACGCATCTGATATGTTTGCGACCTGCACAAGAGGGATTCCGAATTTGGCCTGCACTGCTGCATACAGCTCATCCATTATGCTCTGTGCCGGCACTGCCGGTACCATGATAAACTTCATCCCTCCAGCATGAGCCGCTGCACTTTTGTCATACACTCCCCCTATCGGACCTATCGCTCCGTTCGGGCTTATCGTGCCAGTTATCGTGAAAGTGCCAGAGAAATGCTTGTGCTGAAGAGCCGAAAGCGCAAGGAGGGTCATTGCCGCGCCTGCGCTTGGACCCGACACGTTGCTTACATTGACTATATCATAATTGAAGTCGTAGTTCTTGTAGTTTAGCCCAAGATATGATGTCGCGTATTCCGCTGCAGTCTGTGCCGACTGTTGTGTAGACTCGTTTACCACTGAAGGTCCGGTAACCATGGTTGTGCCGTTACCAGCCGTTACAGTAAGGTTGAAGAGAGTCAGGCTGCCGCTGTTGTTCGAGAGTATCACTGCTGGAGCGAGGATAGATGCGGATCCTATGGTGCTTTGTGCTGCAGTGAAACAGACAAAAGACAACAGTGCTGAAAAAGCCAACAGCGTGAATCCTTTCGTGCTCATACTCTTACCCACACCACGTGACATCCTTATTTGTCTGGATGTTTTTAATCTTTCTGTCCGAATCGCCCATTATTTATGGGCGGCTTGGGATTTGCCCTTTCTTCCCATTGCATAATACGCCAGGAGTGCGACTATTATTATCACTATCACGACCGCGATAGCATCTGTTGCTCCGCCGGCAGAACCGCTACCGATTCCGCTGGAATTCGTTACCGTAGTCACTGCCATGGCAGTGGTCGTAGGTACCGTAATTACTGAAGTAGTGACAGTGTTGGTGCTGGTAGAAGGAGAGCATGCCCCAGGTGTCTCGCCTGGCTGCAGTATCGAGTAGTTTCTCTCCACAATGCCCGCTTTCCCGTTTGGAGTCTGATATGAACTTGGTATGTATCCGGAAGCTGATATCGTCAGGTTCCATGCGCCCTTTGGCAAGTAAAGCAAATAGGCACCTTGCGCATTTGTGACGTTAGTGGCACCGGTGAAGTTTGCATGCACAGAGGCTCCCGGTACAGGAAGGCATGTGCCTCCGTTTACTATAAGACCTTTTATCTCCCATGCGGAAGCCGAGGCGTACTGGGACACCATAAGGATTGCAAACATCGCATAAGCCATCTTAGCGTATATACCTTTCATGATATTCACTCTGATAACTTAAATGGGAGAGGATTTAAACGTTGCGATTCTGTGGGTTTTGCACCCTTAGTCCGTCTTTACCCTAAAGCAGGCGGACTGCTTGTTTATTCCCATTTCTGCCGGAAGATAAAAGACACAGCATTTCCCGGAGAAACCCAATCCCTAGCAACAATTATATATTATACAGAACACCATTCACTGCAGTGGTAATATGCCTGACAAAACACTCTTGGCGGATCAGCAGAAACTCATGGCACTTATAGAAGAGCTGACTCCAGACGCGAGAACAACAGCACTGAAAAGAGCAGAAGAGATAGGGCTGCTTCCCGGTAATAAAGCTGCGGTTGCAGAAGAATATGAGAAGAAGGGGCAATATGACGCTGCCGCAGAAATCTGGGTACAATTAGGTAAGAAAGAGAAGGCAGCGGAAGTATATGAGAAGAATGAGTGGTATGTCTCTGCCGCAGAAATCTGGCTACAATTAGGTAATAAAGACAGAGCTGCAGCATGCGCGGAAGCATGTGAGAAGAAGGGACGGTATGTCTCTGCAGCAAAAATCTGGATAGAATTGGATAACAAAGAAAAGGCAGCGGAAGCATATGAGAAGACGGGAGAGTATGCTTATGCAGCCAAAATCTGGATACAATTAGATAAGAAAGAGAAGGCAGCGGAAGTATATGAGAAGAATGGAGAGTATGCCAATGCAGCAAAAATCTGGATACAATTAGATAAGAAAGACAGAGCTGCAGCATGCGCGGAAGTATATGAGAAGGAGGGAAGGTATTTCGCTGCAGCAGAAATCTGGATACAATTAGATAAGAAAGAGAAGGCAGCGGAAGTATATGAGAAGAATATGAGGTATACCTTAGCAGCAGAAATCTGGATACAATTAGATAAGAAAGAGAAGGCAGCGGAAGTATATGAGAAGAATGGAGAATATGACGTTGCTGCAAAAATCTGGCTGCAATTAGATAATAAAGTGAAGGCAGCGGAAGCATATGAGAAGAGGGGATGGTATGCCCCTGCCGCGAAAATCTGGCTACAATTAGATGATAAAGTGAAGGCAGCGGAAGCATATGAGAAGATGAGAGAGTATTCCAATGCTGCAGAAATCTGGCTGCAATTAGATAAGAAAGACAGAGCTGCAGCATGCGCGGAAGCATATGAGAAAAGGGGACAGTATGACGACGCCGCCAAAATCTGGCTACAATTAGATAAGAAAGAGAAGGCAGCGGAAGCATATGAGAAGATGGAGAGGTATTATGATGCCGCAACGATATACGAGATGCTGGGAAACGCTCAAAAAGCATCAGCGCTTACGGAACTGTCAAAGATGCTCCGGATTAATTTGCTAAAATAAATGGATAAATGCGCAAGCTCTGGATTGGCTGCGCAAGAGATTTTTTATTTACAGCCAGATCCTCGGCGTCAGGCGCATCATTAAATCATTTGGCTGCGAAATAGCTTCATGAAATTCCTATCACGGTATGGGAAGCTGCGCGCTGTTCAGTCAGAGATGATGGTTGACATATATTCTGCTTTATCCAATGGAAAGAGCATTCTGGCGAACGCGCCTACAGGTACAGGAAAGACGGATGCCGCAATAGGAGCCGCGCTTACCTACGCGATGGAGCACGATCTGAGCCTCTTCTTCCTGACTCCGAAAACTTCGCAGCACAGGATAGCCGTTGAAGCGCTATCAGGCATAAGGAAAGCAAACGGCATGGATATCGGGTTTGTCGATTTTGTTGGCAAGAGCAACTTGTGCATCAACGGAGAGGTTTCTTCGTTAGGCAGGGATGCGTTTTACGGTGCATGTGATGCGAAAGTAAAGGCAGGGAAGTGCAGTTATTTCAATAAGGCAAGGGATATGTCCATGGACGTTCCGGAGAACCTTTTTGAGGCTTCATTAGAAGGGCATAACTCGCTGCTAAACGCTTCTCGCTCGAAAGGAGTCTGCGCTTATGAGATATCTTCTTTCCTAGCAAAAAAAGCAAAGGTAGTGATAGCAGATTATGCACATCTGCTCAACCCATATACAAAATCCACTTTCATGAAAAAGATCTCCGGAAGCCTGTCAAACGCGGTTATAATCTGGGACGAGGCGCACAATATACTTGGGTCTGCGAGCGGCTACCTTAGCTCCAGCCTCTCGCTTAACATGCTTGAGAGTGCGCAGAAAGAGCTGCAAGCCGTCGATAGCAAAATCGACTTGGGGTACCTGAAGTTTGCTGTGGAGAGGACAGCACAGAAAAAGCTCAGGGCAAAAAAAGAAGCGTTTGCCGGCATCGAGGACCTGCCCGAGGAACTGGTGAAAGATGGGAGAAACCTGTCGGAGCAGTTGGAAAAGGCAGGGCTCGAATACTCGGAAAAAACCAGGGCAAAACGTTCGTCGCTGATACGCTTATCGAGATTCATAACGGCGTGGCAGGACAGCGATGAATCGGTAGCGAGGATAATATCAAAGGAAGGCAAGCAGGTTAGGATTACTCTTGGATGCCTGTATCCGGAAAAATCCGTTTCGGTATTCAAGGAAGCGTATGCGAACGTATTCATGAGCGCTACGCTGGTGCCGCTGCGTATGTATGCCGAGCTGTTCGGTATTGGCGATGCCGAATGTAAGGATTACAAGGGATCTTTCCCTCAGAAGAACAGAGTATCTCTTATAGATGACAGCGTAACCACGAGATATGAGAACAGGTCAGTAGAGCAGTACAGAAAGATAGCTGCAAGGCTTATGACACTTAAAGGCAGGGTTCCGGGCAATGTCGCGGTGTTCTTTCCCAGTTTTGCTTTGCTAGATGACGTCTATAGATATATGTCAGACGTGGTAGTTTTCCGGCAGAGACCAGAGATGAAAAGCAGCGCTTTGGAAGAACTGCTCTGCCGGTTTAGGAAAAGCGATGACTCGCTGCTCTTCGGGGTGATGGGAGGCAGCCTGAGCGAAGGTGTCGATTATTCTGGAAACGTGATAAAGTGTATCGCAGTGGTAGGCGTACCGCTTGAGAAGCCGAACCTCGAGCTTAGCGCTAAGATAGAGTACTACGAAAAAAGGTTTGAAGGCAGGGGGAATTCCTACGCATATACTATCCCTGCGGTCATTAGGGCAGTGCAAGCGGCAGGAAGGGCAATAAGGAGCGAAACCGACAGGGCTGTGATTGTTTTCATGGACAGCAGGTACAGATGGAACATATACTCATCGCTTATAAGAAACTCGATGCCGGAGATGGAGGTTTTCGACATAAAGAAGATAGACAGGTTCTGGGCCGCGGAAAAGGAAACGGCATGAATATGATATGTGCAACGGCAGCCAGAACTGCTGGTGACATTCGCCGCGGTCTATAGCACTATGTACAGAAGAAAGTAGGCTGCCATGCCTATAGTACATCCGAAAAGAAGCGGTGGCAATGCCGGCAGCATGCGCTTCATCCTGTTCAGTATGAAAAATAGCATAACGAACCCAAGAAGCGCTCCGAATATTATAAACAGGCTTAGCACAAAGTTCAGATTCACAGTATATGCAGATATGGCAAGCGCCATTGGGATAACTATGTCTCCTGTGCCAAGTGCATTGCCGACTGGAACTGGCACCATCTTCTGTTTCCTTATATCTTTTGTGAATGAATCGCTCTTTGCCATCCTGTCCATATCCCTCACGTACTTTGCGTTCTTCTGCATCACATCGCGCTCCGGCAGCGCCTGCACATCCCCTACCTGTACCATGAAAGTGAGGTTCTTTCCTATCATGGCGTTTGCCATGGTCACCATATGCTTTGTTATGAATACAGCTATCACGTCGTATACCGCGAGTATCGCAAATAATATGTATGTTGTGATGAAGCCGAAGTTGTATCCCCAGATGAGCCCTACGCCTGCGGAAATCAGTATTGTGACATAATTCCTCGTCCTCGGCACAATGTTCTTTATCGCTATCACTGCGATGGAGAGAACTACGGCGCTGATTAGCAGGTCTCCCTGCGTAGCAGCATTGTTCTGCAGGCCGATATAATTAAACAGGCTGCTGAGCAGCGTCGCGAATGCAAAGAAAGCGGCTCCGAATATCACTACCGACTCTATCACATACAGCAGCTTTGCGCCTTTGTACAGCTTTGTTATCAGTATCATTATAAGAGAGAAGCCTATTATCAGCGCTATCACGTACAGGGCGTAATCTATGCTCCCTGACAGGGCAGACGCGGACTGCGCACCCTGTATTTCCTGGAAAGTCTGTCCGCTGAACAGCTGGGTAGCGAGGAAAAGTCCGGCAAACTGGGCAGCGAGGAATATCACTATTATGTGTAAGAACTCCCTGTGCTCTACCTTTCTTATGTCCATCGTCTATCATCGCTCAGTCCGGTTATATTATACTATCTGTTTCGTTTCATTGCGTTCTATGCATTATCTTTTCATCTCTAAATGATGCATATGATTCATTATGCATATACTGCTTTTATATCATGTTTTTACTTTTAAGTTGATGTGTCATGCGGACCAGTACTTCTTCGTCTTTATGAAATTCTTCTGCGCTTCTATCAGATCCATATAAAACATCCTGTCCTCCCTCCTTAGCATCCTCAGCGCCCTTGCGGCGCTCGCCGGCCCTATCCCGTATGTCGACAGAGCTATGGCTGCCTTCCCGCCGTGAGCCTCGAGCAGGCTCGCTATCTTCATCGCTCCTTTGAGCTTCGTGATTTCCTGATGGGACAGCTTTGCGCCTTTTGCCCTCTTCGCCACGACGGCGTAGAATTCATCGCTGTCAAACGTAATCATTGGGCTGGAGCAGCTCGGGCAGTTTATCTTATCCATCCCTTTCAATTCCGACAGCTTTCTCTTGAACCGGAACCCGCAGTAAGTGCAGAGCAGGTTGACGCTTTTAGACATTGCCTTTGCTATGAACGAATCTATTACGACATCGCTTGGTAGCAACGGCATTATCAGTTCCTTCGTGTAATATGCGGAATCCAATATCGCCTTTGATAGGGGCGACAGTGACGGGCTCCTTATCCTTTCAATCCTTATTGCTCCTGATTCTATCTTCGATGACATATCCTGCATGGATTTTATGTCGAAATAATTCTGCATGAGCTCCCTGATGGTTTCTCTGTGTATAGGGGTGTCCTCAAACAGCTTGAGCAGTCTCTTCGCCAAAGACCTAGATATGGAGGCTTCCTTGTCGACAGCTCCGAACAGCTTTGCTATGGTTATGAATTTGTACCTGAAGAGCTCCGTGTCCCTGACCGCCTCATAAAGTTTGCCCTCTATCGAAGCAGGCTTGATAGAGCTGATGATGTGCCGTACATCAGTAGTAAGGTCTCCTCCGGCTTCGACGAATATCATGTATGGAGAGGATTTGACATTGATGCTTTTCCCTGTCTTTGTTACAATCTCGTGTGCGATGAGTCTCGAAAGCGCCTCGTTGGCCAGTGTCCCGAGGCCCGTGTACACTATGCTGTACCCGTCACCGTCTTCTATTAGAAGCCTTCTTCCTGAAGGCATCCCTGACTTGCTTTGTGATTCGGAAAGAAGGGCTATCGACTCTGCGGCATTTCTATCGGTTATGTCATTCCCTGAAGACGGGTTCGCAAGGAGCTCGAATACCCTGGTAGCGGCTTCCCTGCTTACAGGTATATCTTCTCCTACCCAGTCCGGCACCGCGGCTTCTAGGTCGGTGCTCGGCTCCACGCTTATTACGTTGTCATCGATGCTGATTACCCTCCATGGAAGGCCTTTAGTTATGAATACGCTGTTCTCCTCTACGGAATTGACTACGAAAAATTCATCGAGTGATGATATCGTTCTGTTGTCGACCGCGGTCTTTACGATGTAGCGCTTCCTGTCCGGTATTACACTGAGATGCCCATAGTAATACATTCTCGTCGCAGGCCCCGAATATATATCTGAACCGTCAAATCCTATGAGCCTTTGCCGGGACATGAACTCGAGCAGATTGTTAAACTCTATAGGATCCATGCTGGAGTATGCAGGCGATCTTCTTACGATTGCCAGCGCCTCCTCTTTCCTGCATTTTCCCTTGTCGAGTGCGATGCCGCAGAGCTGGTTTGCCAGTACATCGAGCGCGCCGCGCTGCATATCAAATTTTTCAAGCTGCTTATCTCGTGCGTTCATCGATATTGCGGTTGCTTCCGCCGAATCTATCGCGCTGGTGCATATTATAGATGCGTTTGGCACTCCCTTTACAGTATGGCCGCTCCTTCCCGCCCTCTGTATTAATCGCAGAGCCTGCCTTGGAGAGCCGTACTGCATTACCATATCTATGCTCCCTATGTCTATGCCCAGCTCCAGGGAGCTTGTCGCTATTATGCTCTTGAGCTTTCCTTCCTTGAAACGGTTCTCAAGAGATATCCTCTCTTCCTTGTCCAGCGAGCTGTGATGTACGCCTATTCCGCCAAATGGCGATATGCTGTTCAGGTAAACTAATCTGCTGCCGAGCGCCTCGACTATTTGGCGCGTGTTTGCAAATATAAGGGAAGTCTTCGATGTCTTTATATTGCTGGCGATTGCCTCAAGCCTGGCCATGGAGCTTTCGTCAAGACCGAACTTCTCCATCGTCTCGATGTTCTTGCCTGAACTCTTTGTGGGAAGCTCAACTCTTAGCTTTATGCGCTTCTGGTCGTCTGATGATACCACCGCGCAATCCCTGGCACCGCATAGGAACCTTGAGATTGTTTCCGGAACGCCGACAGTTGCGCTGATAGCTATTCTCTGGAAAGATGGAGCGAGCTCTTCCAGCCTTTCCAGTCCCAACGATAGCTGCGCGCCCCTTTTGTTATAGTAGAGCTCGTGCACTTCGTCTACAACCACAGCTGAAACGCTCCGCAGCGAATCCCTTATTGTTTTCGCCGGAAGTATGCTCTGCAGCGTCTCCGGTGTTGTTATCAGGACGGATGGCGCAGACCTTGCTTGCCTCGCCCGCTCTTTCGGAAGCGTGTCGCCATGCCTTACTGCTACGCTTATGCCCAAAGTGGAACATAATTCGCTGAAGCGCTTTACCATATCCCTGTTTAGCGCCCTTAGTGGAGTGATGTAGAGCAGCCTCACTCCGGCGGCGTTGCCCTGCCGTGAAAGTTTTTCTAATATAGGTATCGTTGCCGCTTCCGTCTTTCCCGAGCCGGTCGGCGCTATTATCACGCAGTTCTTCCCAGATGCGACTATGGGAAATGCCCTTTTCTGTATATCGGTGAATGAGCCGTATCTCTTTAGAAGAATATCATATGCGCCGGACATAATACCACTTGCCATCCTGTCAGATTATATCTTTTCGTGATCGATGCCTAAGTCATCAAGCACCTTTAACGCCCTCTCCCTGACTGCGCCTGACATGCAGTCCCATTCTATCACAGCAATTTCCGGTTTCGGATTGCTGCGCTCGTACGCCTGTCTTATCATATCAGTATTCTCTACATAATGCTTTGACATTATGTGGCCGAATGCGTATTTGCCCTGCAGAGCACGCTTCGCAAACCTGTCGGCATAGTGCAACCCGCCGATCCCGAGAGCAACCTTGTCGTATTCCGCATCGCAGTCCATCGATTCGATTATTGAGTCGGATACGACTGCAGCAAGCTCTTTGCTGCTCCTTGCGGGCTCGTTGCCGCCTATCTCAGCGAAGAGTGAGGGGGTCTTTAGAAGGGGGCCGTGGTGCGTTGCTTCATACGTCACTCCTATCCCGCTTGTATCCTTCTCCTTCATCTTTTTCAGTATGCGCAGCATCGCCTCAGGAGCCGCGACGCTTAGCTGCTTCGGCATCCCCCCAACCCTTGCCTCGTCTGACCAGTTCCCTTCCGCATGCACAGTATATGATGGTATATTTCTGTTGCTGCTGTGCCTGCTCAGGAATATTATCAGGTCGGTGCTGGTTACGCTGTCGACGAAATCCGCGGTCACGTTTGGGGTCTTTATCTCGAGCATGCTGATGCTGCCTGCCCTGAACAGCCTGTTGCCATTTACCTTGCGCTCCTCTTTGGGGGAAATGGCCGACTTTACGGCGTCGGCTATATTCACAGAAGTGGGATCCGTAATGGAATAAACGAGGAGCGGCATAGGACCAGCAGTAGGTTTTTAGAGGGCAAAATATATAGCCTATTCATGAAGGAAACAAGGAGATTCTCCAGGAGAGAGGAGGATTTTGTATGCGAGAACTGCGGAGCCAGGGTCAGCGGAAGCGGTTATACAGACCACTGCCCTGAATGCCTGTTCAGCAGGCACGTTGACAACAACCCGGGAGATAGGAAATCAAGCTGCAGGGGAATGATGGAGCCTACGAATGCGGTGATGGAGAGAGGATATTTCATTATATACTACAGGTGCCTTAAGTGCGGGATGGAGAAACGTGTCAAGGCGGCACAGAATGACAATGAAGAGCTGTTGCAGATGTTTTCCGATATGAATATGCGGGAATGATTTATTTGACATATATGTACGTCGCTATTTCTGCGCGCGTTGGCTTCGACCATCCCGCTTCTTGCGCTCAGCATGCACAGTTGATGTCCCTCTCTTCCGGTTTTCCGCCGGTGCCGCTGATGGCTGCTGTACATGCCGGTATATGGCATATGATGAGTTGCCCTTATCCTCTCGAAAAGAAAACGGTTTTTAGACTACTCGGTTCTCTTCACTGTCTTTAATATCCCGCTTCTCGGGCTATAGATGTCTCCTGCGCGATCCAGTTCTGATATGTACTTCGAAGCCGTTGACTGCTCTATCCCTGCTTTTGACGCTTCGTCCAGCACCTGCTGGTATTTCGCGCCTGTTCCCCCCGATTCTCCTTCCAGCTTCTTTATGATTGAGAGCACCATGTTCATCTTATCGACTTTCTCTCTCGGTTGTCCTGTCAGTATCGTATCTATATCTCTCCTTCCGCTCGTGTCGACAGCAAGGGTCTTCATCATATATTCTGCCAGGTTTATCGAGCGTTCCGCATCTATAAGTTCCACTATCTGCGACAGCCTGGTCTTTGCGCTTGATTCGGCCATTCTCACTAGCCCTTCTATCTGCCTTGGGGTTATAGCAGTAGTCCCGCTCCTTGCGCCCTGTCGCCTTAGATCTATATAGTATTCCTGGATTTTCTTCGATGCGTCTTCGCTGAGCCTTGGGTTGATGTTCTTCCTGGCGTAAGCTATGTATTTCCTGAAGAGCTCTATCTCTATCGGCGGCCTCTCTACCTGCTCTATCCCGGACACCGACGCAAGCTCCGCTCCCGCAGCTTCGTGCTGGGTCAGTATATGCCTTGCTATCTTCTTGTCCTGTTCTTCGTCCATTATGTCCTTTATCGGGAATACTAAGTCGAACCTGGAAAGCAGTGTTGTCGGTATGTTGAACTGCTCTGCAGGATATTGGTGCGGATCAAACCTTCCGAACCTCGGGTTTGCCGCAGCGAGCACTGCGGTCCTTGCATTGAATGTCGCGACTATCCCTGCCTTTGCGACGCTTATCGTCTGCGATTCAAGTGCTTCGTGGAGAGATGCCCTGTCTTCTTCCCCTATCTTATCGAATTCGTCTATCGCGACTACGCCGCCGTTTCCCAGCACCATGGCTCCGGCTTTGAGCGTCCACCCGGATTCGGAAAATTCATCCCTTTCCGCTACCGCGGTCATTCCCCCTCCCGTAACAGATTTGCCGCTGACGTATATCCCTTTTGGCACAAGCCGTATCACAGACTGCAGTATCCTTGTCTTTGCGCTTCCCGGATCCCCTATGAGCAAGATATGCGTGTCGCTCCTTATCCTTCCTCCGTCGACGAGGAACTTGCCCTGGGTGCCGCCAAACAGCTGCAGGGCAACCGCTTGCTTTATCTCGTCGAATCCGTATATGGACGGCGCGACTGATTTTGCTATCCTTTCGAATATCTGCGGGTCCTTTGACAGCT
The DNA here is from genome assembly GCA_021799475.1 of Microcaldota archaeon. Classification (GTDB taxonomy): domain Archaea; phylum Micrarchaeota; class Micrarchaeia; order Micrarchaeales; family Micrarchaeaceae; genus JAJZYD01. Next base: position 116,602 of record JAJZAJ010000001.1, read on the forward strand.
CTAATATCTGCCGTTCTTCCTCTTCTGTTATCTGTATGTCTGCAAACTCTTTTTGTTTTGTGAGGATCGAAACCGATTCTACGAACATAGTGTACAGGTTGTTTTCCGCCTTGCCTTTCGCGTTCCGTCTTGGTCTTATCCTCAATATCCCGGTTATGTCTACCCTGTCCCCCGGTATGACGGTATTTACCGTATCGTCATCCATCCATATCTCAAGCTGCCATGTTGGAGTATTGCCACGGAGCCTTTCCAATGGATCCTGCACGGCTATCTTCTGAAAATTTGTGAATACGGAGATGGAAGGGTCCTGCTTTAGCGCCTTCTTCTTGCACTGCGGACACAGTTCAGGCACTTCGTCTTTGTCAGCCCTGAACTTGAAGACGCTTTCGCAGTTGCCGCACACGTAGGCGTCGATTCTTGCCTTCGGGCTTATTTCCGACCTTTTCACTATCAACCCATCAAGAAGTATCAGCTTGCCTATGAATGCCGAGCCGACATCCTGCACCATAGGTGTGTTTATCGTCTGACCGAAGAACCTGGAGTGGGGCAGCTGCTCCGTCTGTGACGCAGATTCTCCAAGCTTGTTTTTCAGCGCTTCGTTCGCCGCCTCTATTACGATATCTGGCTTATCGATGAGCTCGTTCGCCAAGTCCGGGTCGAATTTCCCAAGATCCTTTACATCTATTAGCATGGATCTCTTTTCCGGGAAGGACACCATGAGCTCGTCGAGCTGTGCCCTGTAGTACTGCTCGAAGAAATCTTCGAACTTTGAACGTATGGCTTCGACAAGAGGATCATTCATTTGCTGCACCGCAGTATTGCATATTAGAACTGGAAGATTGGCTTCTTTCGATTATCTATGGCTATATTGGCATGTCGTAACCTTAATTAAGCTTACCGCAATAAATAGATAGGGAAGTGCACCAGCTTCTTTTCACGGTGATTTGACTGCCTAAGTTTTACATAACCACACCGATCTACTATGTAAATGACAAGCCGCATATAGGCCACGCATATACGACAATAGCGGCTGACGTCATAGCGAGATGGCACAGGCTGAGGGGAGATGAGGTCTTCTTCCTGACTGGCACGGATGAACATGGAGAGAAGGTTGAAGCGGCTGCGAAAGCGGCGGGAAAGAGCCCGAAGGAGTTCGTGGACGGGATAGTCGGAGTGTACAAGGAAGTATGGAAAAAGCTGAACATCTCGAACGATGCATTCATAAGGACGAGCGACAGGTCCCATGAGGAAACTGTTGTAAAATTGATAGACAGAATAAAAAAGAAAGGCGACATCTACAAAGGGCAGTACGAAGGATGGTATTGTGTTCCCGACGAGTCATTCTGGACTGAGCTGCAGCTCATAGACAGGAAATGCCCGGAATGCGGCAGGGCCGTAAAGCTGGTGAAGGAGGATTCGTATTTCTTCCGGCTTTCTGAATACCAGGATAAGCTTCTTGAGCTATACAGAAAGAATCCTGATTTTCTTTCTCCGGAATTCCGGTCCAAGGAGATAATCAACAGGGTGAAGGACGGGCTCAAGGATGTCAGCATAACAAGGACTACGGTAAAATGGGCCGTCCCTTTTCCCGGAGACAGCGCCCACTACATTTATGTCTGGGTAGACGCACTTACCAATTATATCAGCGCGCTTGATTGGCCGGATGGCGATGCCTTCGGGACTTTTTGGCCAGCAGATGTCCATCTCATCGGCAAGGAGATAAACTGGTTTCATTCCGTCATCTGGCCTGCGATGTTGATGTCTGCAGGCATCGAACTTCCGAAAAAGGTGTTCGCGCACGGGTGGTGGACTGTCGATGGCAGGAAGATGAGCAAGAGCCTTGGTAACTTCATCAGTCCGATAGAGATGGCGGAACGCTACTCTGTGGATGCGCTGCGGTATGCTCTGCTGCGCGAGATGCCATTGGGGGAAGACGGGGACTTCTCGGAGAAGACCCTCACGGCAAGATTGAACAATGAACTGGCAGCGGAACTGGGCAACCTGCTCAATAGGACGCTCACTATTGCTGAGAAATTCGATGGCGAGCTGGCAGGAAAGCAGGAGCTCCCTGATCCGGAAATTAAAAAGATAGATGATGCGATGCTGCGGCTAGACACTTTTGGGGCGCTCAATGAGATATTCTCGTTCATCAGGGCCGCAAACAAGTATGTAAACGACAAGGCACCATGGAAGCTGAAGGGAAAGGAGCTCGGGAGTGTCCTGTACAACCTTCTTGAGGCATGCAGGATAATATCGATACTGATGAGCCCGTTTACGCCAGAAACCTCGGAAAAGATGAACATGCAGCTTGGTGTCAAGACGGGGACCCTGAAAGACTGCAGGTTCATGGAATACAATGGTAAAGCGAAGAAAGGAGAGCTGCTTTTCAGGAAGATAAGATGACTGAATTTCTCTCTGCTTTTACCCTATCTTGCTGCCTGCCCTGAACTCCCTGTCAGGACTCAGCAGGCTTACATCATTGCCGTTCTCCGCTGCGAGCAGCATTCCATGGGATAGTATTCCTGCTATCTTTCTTGGTTCGAGATTTGCAACTATCACTATCTGCCTTCCTATTAGCTCTTCCTTGGTATAGAAAGCCTTGATCCCGGCTACCAGCTGCCTCATCCCCAATTCCCCGACATCCACTTTGAGCTTGTAAAGAGGCTTCCTTGCCCCTGGGACGTCCTCAACTTCGAGAATCCTCCCTACTCTCAGGTCGATTGCGGCGAAATGCCCGAATGGTATTATTCCCTCGGCATTCGGCTCTTTTTCTGCTGCTTCTGAAGGCTGGTGCCCGTATGGCTCCGATGCAGTGTTTGGAGTATAGTCCTGTTGTGGCGCATTGGCTGCTGCATCCCTGCGCTCCTTTTCATTGATGTCATCCATTATCGAATCTATATCTGCATTTTTCTTTCCCATTGGATCACTTTATTCTTGTTTTTCAGAGCAGCATGTGTTTATCCTTAGTACGCCCTGGCAAAATATGCTTGGTGCTTTGCGTTTTTGCCGCATACTACGCACTGGCCGTGCTTTTTCATGTCTTTGAACGGTAACAGCCTGTTCGTCGCCCCAGTTTCCTCCTTTATCTTGATTTCGCAGCTGCTGTCGCCGCACCAATCCGATAGAACGAATCCGCCCTTCTTTACTGCTTCGCACAATTTTTTGTAATCGTTTGTCTCCGTTATGCTGTTTTTCATATTTGCCTTTGCCCTGTCGAACATATCTTTCTGCATCGTTTCGATTAACGACAGCACGGTATTTGCGATATCGGAATCCGGTACGCTGCGCTTCTCGGAAGTATCCCTTCTGACTATTACCGCCTTGCCTTCCTTGACATCCCTCGGGCCTATCTCTATCCTTATAGGAGTCCCTTTCATCTCGTGCTCGCTGAATTTCCATCCGGGAGTCCTGTCATCCCTGTCATCAAGCTCCGAAGATACGCCTGAGGATTCTATCTTCTTTTTAATCTCCCTGGCTTTCTTTAGCACCTCTTTTTCCTCTCCAGTCTTGTATATCGGGATTATTACTGCTTGGACAGGAGCTATCTTTGGAGGGAGCACTGCGCCCTTGTCATCTCCATGTACCATCAGCACTGCCCCGATTAGCCTTGTTGACATCCCCCATGAGGTAATCCATGCAAGCTGCGACTTGTTCTCCTTGTCCATGAACCTTATTCCGAAAGCCTTGGAGAAATTTTGGCCGAGGTTATGCGAAGTTCCGCTCTGCAGCGCCTTGCCATCAGGCATCATCATCTCTATTGTTGTAGTATATAGCGCACCGGCAAACCTCTCGCTCTCGCTCTTAAATCCGGAGAGCACTGGCAATGCCAGGTATTTTTCTACCAGTTCCGTATAGAAATCCAATATCATCATCACTTCCTTGTCCGCTTCCTCTTTTGATGCATGCACGGTGTGGCCCTCCTGCCATAGGAACTCGCTGCCCCGTATAAACGGCTTTGTGGATTTTATCTCGGCTCTTAAGACATTGCACCATTGATTGAGAAGCAGCGGCAGGTCCCTCCAACTGCGCACCCATTTGGCATAGAAACTGTAGATTATTGTTTCCGATGTCGGCCTGACCGCATATCTTTCGCCCAATTCGTTGTTGCCGCTATGAGTAACCCAGAATACCTCTGGAGCAAATCCCTTTACGTGCTCCTTTTCCTTGGCGAGGAAACTTTCCGGTATCAACAAAGGGAAATATGCATTCCTATGGCCTGTGCCCTTTATCATGCCGTCAAAAACATTCTGGATTTTCTCCCAGATGGCATACGATGCTGGCCTGTAGGCTATTGTCCCCTGCACCGGCCCATAATCCGCAAACTCCCCTTTCGTCACTATCTGGGTATACCACTCAGAAAAGTCCTGCATCTTCTTTACGGTTATACCCTCTTGCCTCTGTTCTGACATCCTGCTGCACCGTTCAAAATAATAGATAGTATGCTTTTAGCGCTTGCTTCTATAAGCCTTGCGTGTGCCTCCGGGTAACTAGTTAAAAAGATATGTGATAGAAACAGCGGTTTGCACTCATTCGAACAGCGAAGATATGATGAGACGCATGTTGCTGGCTTCCTTAAGCCGTCTGTATGCGAATCTTACCCAGGATCTGCCAAAAGGCACGTAGACGGAACAGTCGTTGCTTTTCGCGAGCTGCAGCAGGTAATCCCTCTTTATCCCCATCAGCATTGCATAAGTGACATTTTTCTTGTGCTTCCCGTTCATTTTCAATGCCTTTTCTATTATCCTGGTGTCATGCGTCGCGATAGTAAACCTTCTGCATTTCCTGAACATGATGTCCATCAGTCTATAATAGTTTGCGGTGGTTTCTGCTCTTGTCTGGAATGCGTATCTGCCGCTGCCGCTGTATGCGCCTTTTACAAGACGTATGTTTGCCCCGTATCTCGCCAATCTCATTATATCCCGCCTGCTCCTCTTCAGGTAAGACTGGATGCATATGCCAGTATTTCTGCTTTTTATTTTTGTAAGGAATAGCGCAATCGTTTTGCTCACATGCTCGCTCTCCTCCATATCGAGCCATACGTTTACCCTTTTCTTTGCCGCGTAATCGACCAGCTCGGAATAATGCATGGTTCCGTCAGCATCGCTGACCAGCAGGCCGACCTCGCTCGGTTTTATCGAGATTTCTGCATCCAGCCTCTCTTTTGATATCACGTCTATCGCATGTTTGTATACGGCAATGGACTGAAGGACGTCTTTTTCCGAAGCCAGGTCCTCGCCTAGGTAGTTTATGATGCAGCGTATGCCATTTTTGTTAAACCATCGGCATCGCTTTATTGCGTCGCCGATTGTCGGTCCTGCTATATATCTGCCGGCAAGAATCCTCTCTGCTGCGTCTCCCATTCCTCTTAGGATAGTCATGCTATCCCTCTCTTGCGCAACTCCTTTTCAAGCTGTGCATAATTCCTGAAAAGGATTGAGTCTATGCCTGTCTTTCTGGCGCCCTTGACGTTCTCGATGAGGTTGTCAATATACAATGCCTCGTTTGGCTTCACTCGCTGCTTTTTCAGGACGTTCCTGTATGCCCTTGGATCAGGTTTCCAGAAACCGGTCGAAAACGAAACATAGATATCCACTACATGCAGGTTGTCAAGGAATTTCTCCAGTGCCTCATGATATCTGCTGGAGCTGATATTTGACAGCAGGGCAACATCGTAGCTCTTCGAAAGGTCTTCTATGAGATTGAAAACCCTCTTGTTAAGTTTTGCCATCCTGGCGTATGAGGATCTCCATTCCAGTTTTTCCTCGCTTAGCCCGGTCTTTTTATGCATGATCCTTACGAACTGGCTCATGGTGAGCCTGCCCATCTCGAGTTTCCTGATCAGCGGGGCCATAACAGCATTGAGTTTTTTGTATCCGATCCCATATTTTTTGCTTAAGTACATTATGTACTGGTCTTCCGTGAAGTCGATTATGACGCCGCCGATGTCGAATATAATAAGCTTTATAGCCATCGTATCTGTCTAACTGGAAAGACAAACTATTTATTTATAGCCAGTAATAGCGTTGGTTAGCTGTTTGGTGCTATCGTGGCAGGAAAGAAGAGGAGAGAATCTGTATGGTATGCGATAACACATCCTCGTAAACTGGGCTCTGTTGAGTATCTAAGGCTCATAAACAGAGTAAGGATATTTGTCGCGGCCGGACTGCTTATCAGTATCTTCGTATTCCTTGTCCTCGCGTGGCTTGGTGGGATAAACAAGGTTGTTGATACGATTCTCTCGTCTGACTTTTATCTGTACGGGGCAGCATTCCTCGTGGTGTTCCTGGGCTTTGCTCTCAGGTTCGTCAAATGGAGCTATTATCTAAAACAGTTCAAGCTCAAAGTGCCCCTGCACAGAAGCATTCTCGTCTATTTTTCCCTGTACGCTATGGACATAACTCCTGGTCAGATAGGCAGGATGATAGCCGCATATGCGCTGAGCAAGATATCCGACTCTGAAATAGTAGACGTGCTTCCTGTAGTCACAATGGATATATTCACTGATTCGCTCGGATTTGCCGTTCTGACCCTGCTCGCCGCGCTGTACTTCAACCAATACCTGCTGCTTGTGATAGCGGCGGACCTGCTGCTTGTCCTGCCTACTTTCATCTTCCTTATAAACGGGTGGTTTTTCCACAGGACAAAGAATTTCATGGAAAGGCACACAATATTCAAGGTGTTTTCCCTCTATGGCGACGAATACTTTGCCGCGCAGAGCAAGCTGAGCAGGCCGAAAGTATACGCAGTCTCTCTGCTTGTCACCATACCGTCTGCGTTCCTCTGGGCATCGGCGCTTTACTTCACTTTTGCCGCTGTCGGAGTGAATGTGCCGCTTACCCAAAGCGTCTTTGTGTTCTCAACTTCTCAGCTTTTCGGAATGGTATCCGCAATACCAGGCAACTTGGGAGTTACCGATGGAGCGCTCGTGGCGCTCAGCCAGAGCTATCTCCACGTCGCGGTGGCAACAAGCTATGCTGTTGCGATAATGGCAAGGCTTGCCACTCTGTGGTTTGGAATCCTATTCGGCTCAGTTTTCCTTTTCTATACCATGAAGTACTGGAAGATAAAGGATAAGGGAGGCGGGGTTGGCGGCAGATTTAAGTCAGCAGCTAGACGTTTGCGCCGGTTACGATAGCGATAGAGCCAGCCGGTTTACTGATTTTCTCCCATGCGGCAACTGCGGACGCTCCTGCAAGCTCGGCTGTTATCCTTGCTTTTTCAAAAATAGATGATTTCGCGTCAGTCATTTCGTTTTCGCTTACAGACATAGCATACCCTCTTGTCTTCCGTATCGCATCAAGCGCATCTTCTCCGTATGTCGGATAGCCGACAGCTATGCCGTCCGCAGCGGTGTGCGGTTTTGCGTAGCGTATCTTCGAGGAGCCTGCGAATGCCATTACTAGGGCGTCTGCTCCATCTGCCTGGACAGCTATTAGCCTCGGGTATCCGCGTATTGCGCCTGTTGAGCGCATGCGTTCATATGCTTTGAAGATCCCTGAGAATAGGGTTGCGTTGCCCACAGGCACGAATACATTCCTTATTCCTTTCGACTGGAGCGCAATCTCAAACCCGATCGTACTTTGACCCTCCTTCCTGTAGCAGTAGTCGCCTGCGAGAAACGCCCTTTTCCTTTTTGAATACTCCTCTGCAAGCTTTACCGCTTTCGTATAATCCCCTTCCACCAGGACCACATCCGCGTTGTGCGTATCGCGTATGTATTTTATTTTGACTTTATTTGTATATTTGCTTAAGTACACCTTCGCTCTTATACCGGATAGTTTTGCGAAGTATGATAGAGATAGCGCCATGTTTCCCGTAGACGCACATACTATCTCTTTGTATCCGTATTCCTTTGCCTTCGAAATCTCGACAAGCGATCCCCTGTCCTTGAATGATCTTGTCGGCCATGAGGTTTCATCTTTTAACGCCAATCCGGCAAGATGGGATATGTGGGTCAGCGCATGGTTTTTTATGCGGTACCTGCAATGCGGAATGGCGCTGGAGAAATCCCAAAATGCCTTTGGAGATTCCGGCAATGTGAGCTTTCCTTTGTACTCGACTTCCAGCATGCTGCCGCACTTTCCACAGAGCTGCGAATCGTATGAGCTGTCGTATTCAGCATAGCACTTCCTGCATTCAAGGTAGTAGCGCACGCAGATAATTAGTAGTCTGTATTTTTATTTGGAAGCGTTTGCTGGCTGCTTTCTTCCGGAAGAGGATTCATTTAGTCTCCAGCTGTACCGTGCCTTTTGAAGCACGCTTTGCCCTGATCCTGTCTCTTATCGATATGGATATAGAAAGCACGATTCCGCAGAGGAATGCAGATATGAAAAATATGTTTAGGTATGATAGAGGGACGAAGAAGTTGTAGACATCTCCGTTGAATGCTGCGAATGCGTTCGGCAGTGCGACATAATAGACAGCGAAGAACAGCGGCAGGATTATGAACATGGCTTTGAACTGGTGCTTCATGCTCTCACTCATCAACGGCATTAACTCCTTCTGCTTTTCCGTGATGTCCTCTTTCCTTTTCGACATCTCCTGCATCTCCTTCGTGAGTTCCTTCATGCGCAGCTGTATTTCCTTTACTCTTTTCTGATTGACAAGCCTTCTCTGGAGGAACAGTGCAAAAGACGCATAGGCTACACCTATTACAAGCATGACTAAGACTATTTCTAGGGGCAATGGAGTTACTACAGCAACCATGTCAAAACCAACAGCTCTGCTATCTAGCCAGTATAAGCACCTGTATGCTCATCTGCATATGCCATATGCATTTACAGATATATATAGATTACTTTTCTGCTTCGTCGAAAGCATCTGCCGCGTGTTTTAGGAAAGCGCTGACCGTCTGTTTCATCCTCCCCTCTACGTTGTCTATTATATATAGAGGGATGTTTAGCGAAGATGAATAATAGGAGAGTATTGCGATGTTTATGCTCCTTTGCCTGTCAAGGATCAGGTCTGATTCTATCTCGCGTTTCCTTTTCCTGTCCCTTCTTCGCCTATCCCTTATCTCGTCATTGCTTGCATCGATGTAGACAAAGCCGACCGTATGCTTCATCACGTACAGCAGGTTAAAGGTTATCCCTGGAGAGAACCTGCCGTTTTCTTCTACAGAAGCGTGCGTGTCAAGTATAGTATTTCCTTCCATCTTTGGAACATGCTTTGCTGCCTCCGTCTGCAGCTTTGTGCTGATGCTATGCGGCAAGTACCTTATCTGATCCCTGTTCGTGACGTACTTCTTTTTGATAGCTATATCTAACAGGATATCGCCAAAGTTTACTACCTTGTAGTTTTCCCTTATGCGCCTGCTCGAGAGGATGGTTGTTTTTCCTGCGCCGGGAGAGCCGATCACTATGAGGAATTTTGGCATATTCTCAATAAGTAATAAATGTAAAGATTTAAAATCAGGAGCATCTGTACAGAGTTGGAAAGTTACCTCTGGCGCCTCTGCGGCTGCGTGTCTTCAAAAACCTCGTCGAGTTCCACGTTCTCCACCTGCTGCATTTTCTTGCGGAGCCCGGAATCGGTATAATCTGGGAACTCCACTCCCGATACCACCAGCATTATCCTGAGCGCGTCCTTCTGCATTTCAGGGTCTATTCTGGCGCCCCATTTGAGCAGCGCATCGCTGCTTATCCTGCTCGATACCTCTTGGAAGACGGATTCTGCTTCCCGAAGGGTTAGACTTTCTCCGCCGACTATGTTTACTATCGCCTTCCTCGCACTGCCAAGGTCCGCATCTAGCATCGGGCTCTTTATCGCATTTTCCAGTGCGACTATTGCCCTGCTTGTGCCATTCGATGTCGCTATGCCCTCGCCGCTGCCTATGACTCCATACCCGGCGTCCTTCAGCACGCTGCGCACATCGGCAAAATCTATATTCACCATTCCTGGTTTTGTTATCATCTCGACTATCCCTTTGGTAGCATTTGCAAGCACTTCGTCAGAGACCCTGAACGCCATGTTGAGCGGCAGGTCCGGAGCTACAGAGAGCAGCTTGTCATTGTGTATGATTATTATCGTATCGGTTACCTTCTTCAGTTTTGAGAGCCCTTCTAAAGCATTCTTCATCCTTGTTTTGCCTTCGCTTGAGAAAGGCAGTGTCACTATACCTACCGTCAGGGCACCGATATCTTTTGCCTGCTGCGCGATGGTGCTTATCGAGCCGGTGCCTGTTCCGCCTCCAAGACCGCAGGTTATAAAAACGAGCTGCGCATCCCCGAATAGGTGCTTTATCTCATCCTTGCTCTCAATGGCTGCTTCTTCTCCTATTCTGATATCGCTGCCCGCTCCCAATCCTTTCGTTATCCGCTTCCCGAGAAGCAGTTTTCTCTCTGCTTTCGTCTTTACAAGATGCGGTGCATCGGTATTCATGGCAACCAGGTTGGCGCCCTGCACTCCTATGCTGGCCAGCCTCGTTATCGTATTGCTGCCGCTGCCTCCTGTACCTACTACGTATATCTTTGGTTTTGCGCTTTCTATGAAGCGCAATATCTCTTCGTCATCCGGGCTGAGAGTCGCTGAGGTCATGAAAACACCTTGGTCAGAGGTTGTTGGTCGATAACGGTTTGGCTCTAAAAGGATATAAACCTATTGCACTTTACTATGTATCGTGTTGATGCGTATGGCTACGAAAAAAGGAACGGATGGAAGGCTGGTCCCTATAAAAGACATCAAGATCAAGAAAGGCATGAGCGTGTCTGAGCTTATCGGCTCTATGGAACATATCGGTGGTTTCTCGGCGCAGCACATGATTGATGGGATAGATATAGCAGGCAGGATGCTCCGCGACAAGGATTCGTTCAATTTCCTGTCCTTCCCGGCTGACATAGTTTCTACCGGCGTCCGCGGCATCCTTGCCAGCTCTGTCAAATACTTCGATGCGATAATAACAACAGGAGGGACACTTGACCATGACATAGCAAGAGCGCATGGCGGAGTCTACAGCATGGGCTCTTTCAATGCGGATGACGCCGCCCTCCACAGAAAGAAAATATACCGGCTGGGCAACGTTTTCATAAAGAATGACGAGTACGGTCTCGAGCTTGAAAATGCTTTTGTAGAGACTATGGAAGACATATATAGCAAGGAGGGGCATAAGACGGAATATAGCGCAAGCGAACTCATAAGGGAATTCGGGGCTAGGATAAAGGATGAGGGTTCGATAGTGAGGCAGGCATACCTGCACAATGTCCCGATATTCTGCCCGGGAATACTCGACGGGGCGTTCGGCACCCAGATGACCCTCTTCTCGCAGAACCATGACTTCAAGCTAAACCTGATAAAAGACGAGCTGGAGCTCAGCAATATATCGTTCGACAATAAGGTAACTGGGGCGCTTATGATAGGAGGAGGAATAAGCAAGCATCACGTCATATGGTGGAACCAGTTCAAGGATGGGCTCGATTATGCGGTTTACATAACTACGGCAACGCAGTATGATGGCAGCCTTTCCGGAGCGAGGCTTTCGGAAGCCGTATCATGGGGAAAAATCAAAGAGAAGGCGAAGTATACCACTATAGACGGTGACGCGACTATAATACTGCCGGTAATGTGCGCGGCGCTGGATCTTGTATGATGCGTGAGCAAATGAAAGTAAAGATAAGCACCGCGTTGCCAGTTCCTGAGCAGATACGGATCGCGCTTGGGCTTACCGTCAGAAAGCTGTCTCTTCTTGATAAGAAGGATTTCCTGATAGAAGAGCTTACAGAACCCGCTACGCATTTGTTAAGGTACCCGGGAAAGCTTGTGCGCTCAGGGCTTCTTTTTACTTCTGCAGTGGCCCTCGGGCAGCGTCAGGAAGATTTTGTGGATCTTGCTGCTGCAATAGAGCTGATACACACTGCATCACTTATCCATGACGACCTGGTCGATGATGATTCGATAAGAAGAGGGGTCGAAGCTGTGCATTCGCGCTTCGGGATTGAAAAGGCAGTCCTCTCTGGAGATGCGCTGATTGCGAAGGGCGTGAATTTGGCAAGTAAGTACGGCGCCGCGGTAGTATCCCGCGCATCTGAAGCTTCGATGGCAATGTGCGCCGGAGAGATTCTGGATATGAAGTTCCAGAAAGAGAAGACACCCGTCAGCATAGACCAGTATCTTGATGTTGCAAGACTCAAGACAGCTACTTTCATGGCAGTATCCTCCAGCATAGTTGCTGATTGCATATCGCACAGCGCACATGACACATTGTACCAGATCGGGCTCAATATAGGCCTGTCATTCCAGATACGTGACGATATAATGAATTATCTCGGAGTAGAGGAACCGGGAAGAAAACCGGTGAATACAGATGCTATAGGTTTCCGTCCCAATGTAATAAGCGCTATGCTAAACATAAGGAGGCAGGATGCGCTTATGGATGCGGTTGCGCTTAACAACAAGTTCCTTGATGAGGCTGATGCCCTCCTTGTGCATCTCGAGCACCCGGAGCTTTTCCGTCAGTACATTGAGTTCCTTAGGATCAAGTGGATTGAAAGCGCCAAGATGGAACTTGGAAAGGGAGCGAATAAGGAATGATTACTGATATCTGTCCTATCATATGCTGGCGTGCTATTCCCCTATCTTTATAGTATCGCCTATTTTTGGCGCATATGCTTCGTATCCTTCAAGTCTAAGCGACTCGGCCATAGATTTTGCGTTCTCCTTGTCGCCGTGCACGCAGATTACGACCGACGGGCTGCTTTTCCTTACATATTCGTAGAGGTCGCTCTTTCCAGCATGTGCAGAGAAATCATACAGCGTTACCGGAGTGTCTATCTTTTTCTTCTGACCTTCCATCGTCACATATCCTTTTTCTATGAGAGTCCTGCCGTTTGTACCCTCCTGCTGGAAGCCCGTAAGCAGTATGCTGGAGTTTTTGTTCAGCCTCCCTATATAGTTCAGCACCGGTCCTCCAGTCAACATCCCGCTGGTGGTCAGTATTATAGAGGGTTCGTCCAGCACCCCCTTCCTTTCGCTGTGTTCGCTTATCCAGTTCACCTCCCTGATCGCCTTTGCGAGCTCTTCGTGGTTGCTTATGAACTTCGGAAAATTTGAAACTATCGAGGTAGCTTCCTTTGCCATGCCATCTATGTAGGTCGAGGAAGCGAGGCCGTTTTTATGCAAGAGCGTTAATATCTCCTGGCTCCTGCCAACCGCGAAGACGGGAAGCAGGACATTGCCTCCGTTATCCAGCGTCTCATTTACCTGTTCTATGAATTCCTTTGTCGTCTTCCTCTTGTCCATATGCTCCTTTTCTGCATATGTAGACTCTGTTATCAGAATATCGCTCTTGACTATTTCAGCGCCGTTGTGCAGAAGCTGAGGCTCAAGCTTGAAATCCCCGGTGTACACTATCCGTTTATGGCTCTTCGCCTTTGCACGCTCCACAAGAGTGATAGAGCTGCCGCATATGTGGCCAGCATCATACAATGTTATATCGAAGTTGCCTAGATGAGCAGTATGTCCGTAATCGAGCGCGATGAACTTGTCGATCATGGCCTTGACCTGCTGTTTGTGGAAGCGTGGATTCGTATGGTTCTTTTTCGCTATGCTCAGCGCGTCGTCGAGCAGCAGGTTTGACAGCCTGAGCGTAGGCAGGGTTCCGAATATCGGTGGGTGCTCTTCTGAATACATCCCTGGAGTAAAACCGCTATGGTCCAGGTGAGCATGGCTTAGAATCATCCCGTCGACTCTCGGTATGCTTGCAGGGTATTCCATCTTTTTCTCTATCTTTACCCCGAAGTCCAACATAAGGCTCCTTTCATCCTTGAGCATTATTGCGGACCTCCCAACCTCCTGGGCACCTCCAAAAAACTTGAAAATCATTTCCTGACCTTAAACCATTAGGATTTCCTGTGAAATGTATTTAAAGGCTCTCATTTCAATAGTAGCGATGAAATGTCGGATGAGATTAATTTTATTGACTTGGCAGCACTCATGAAAATAGGCCCTGATACTACGGCTGAAAAGTTCGGTTCGCTGATAAATTCTTCGTATTTTGACGGAGCTAACCTTTTAGGGGTGCTATACCAAAAAAGGCTTGTTAGCCTTTCTACGTCTTTCCCTGGGCCCAATCCCGTAACAGTAACAGACAATGGAAAGGCGCTTATTTCTGAAGCAGAAAGCAGGTCGAAAGAGGAATTTGACCATTTGGACATGGCATTGCTTACACAGCTGGCAAACGGAAAACGGTCGCTGACGGACTTATCGGGTGTGGTGAATGTCAGACCGAAGGATCTGGCGATGCATCTTTACAAGATGATCAAGAACAACTATGCGAGTTACGATTTCAGGAGCGGAACGGTAGACCTGATGCTTACTGAAAAAGGATTCCAGCAGGTACGTACGGGGATGCCGCAGAAGGCGTCTGCAACAGCCGGAACTGCTCCTGTTACGTCAACTATGCCTGAAGGTATGTTGCCATCTCCGCCGCAACAGAATACAGGAATGATAGGTGCAGCGGAGCATCCTGAAAAGGCCGGAGCTGCAGCGGGATCCGCACAGGGGCAGGCTCAGCAACCAATGAGCGCACAGGAAGTTGAGGCGCAGGTGAAGGCGAAGAAGATGAGAAGCAAGCTCGCTGTGCTGGGCATAATAGTGATAGTTATCATAGTCGCTGCCGTCCTGTTTTACATGAAGGTGCTGTGATGGTGCTGTACACAACTGAACCTTATGTCAGTGACCTGCCATCAGCAGATCAACCGAAGCGCGGGCTTACCAAAGATAAACCTAAATTATCTGGATATTTCGAGGAGGCAGAAGGGGAACGGGAGAGGCTGTTGCGCAAATCCGAATCTGCAAAAAAGATACCTGAGACTGTCTTCAACTTTACCGGCAAGTATATCGAATATTTAGGAGAGGAGTACGGAAAGCTGTTGAGATGCACTGCTTTCGAGCTTGAAGGCGGAGGAAGGATGTCGCTCTTGACCGGCAGCGATGCAGAACGGCAGGTCAGGGCCGCGGTTGCGAAAGGACCGGTGTCCCGCAGACTTGATGTTGTTGATCACCCCAGGCACAGCATAACCAACTATGTATTTCTGGGCAAGTGACCTGAAAATTACGAAAATTACCCTTTTTCCTTCTGCTGAAGAACTGAGCCAGACTTTTGCTTCTGCACCTTGCGGTTAAACCTCCTCTTCATCTGCGTATGGAAATTCCAGCACTTGTTGCTGCAGTAATAGGCTATGTTGCCGTCCCTGTGAACGTACATTATCCCGGTTCCTTTCCTTATTTCATCTGCACAATAAACACATTTCATTTAACCACTGACTGTAGCCCTCGCCCGTCTGTATTTATTTTACTTTTATCTCTTTGGCTTCCTTGCTCGTTTCTGGCAACCTTATCATATCCCCTTTCTTTGCAGGTCCGAGCAAAGTCCTCCTTATGATTCTGCCCTTGTCCTTACCCTCAAGGATTCTGCACGACACAAGATATATCTCGCCGTATATTCCGGTCTTGTGACCATCCTGCACATCTACTATTTCTGCCAGGAAGCCGGCGAACATTGGCTGTTGCGCCTGCTGTTGCGGTTGTTGCGGCTGTTGCTGTTGCTGCTGTAGCGGTTGTGGCCGCTGCTCTGGTTGTTTCGCGCTTGCCGGTTGTGCGTCGTCAGCCATTCAAATCATCTTTATTGCTGCTTTGTCTCTTTTTCCTTAGGGCTTTCCTTTTTCTGTGGCGCTGCTTTCTCCTTTATCTTCTTTTCCTGCGCAGGCGCCTGCTGCTGTGCTGGCTCAGCTTTCTGGGATTTCCCTGTTATTTTTGAGACTATCTCCTTTATGGCACTGCTGGCGCTGCCTTGGTTCTCTACGGAAATGGCAGCGCATGGGACTGTGAGCCCTATAGCCTTGCCAAGTTCCTCCTTCGTAGGTACGAAGGAGTATGCTATCTTCTTCTGCTCGCATAGCTTCGGTATGTGCATGACCACTTCCTCTGGTTCTACATCTTCAGCAAGGACCACGAAAGTGGCGAGGCTCCTTTCCACGCTCTTTGTGACCTCGTTGACACCTTTCCTGATGCTGCCGTTCTGCTTTGCGAGCTGCAGCGCTTCCACGGTCTTTGCGACCACTTCGCCAGATACACTAAAGTTTACATATGCTTTTGCCATTAAAACACCGTCGGTTTCCTTCATCCAGTGTGAAGAAAGTAGACTGTAAAGTTAGTATCTGTCTTGAAGGTATATAAAGCTTTTGAGATAGCGGAACGGCGAGTAGAAGCTGCATAGGATATAAATATTTCAGAGGTAGGATATAAATATTTCAGAGGCAGAGTATATAGAAAGGTGATTACTAATGACAAGGGAGACCACATGGACAGCACGGCGCGACAGTGCTACAGTCGTAATCGAAGCTGTTTCCGATATGAGATATACAATTGGTATGTTCAGCAGAGATGAATTGAAGCGTTGCGCTGAAAGAATTACTGATTCGCCCGCATTCCGGGACTCCATATACGCCAAGCTCATGACTTGCTTGAAGGAAGATCCGAAAGAATTCGGGAAGCTCGTATCAAAACAGGGCGACTTGGGAAAAGAGGCATTGGAAAACATGATTGAATGGGGATTCGTTGCCAAGGGAGTGACCTCTGATGTTGGTATGGAATTCGAATATGTGTACAACCCGATCAGGGTGGAGTATTATTATCTCGACAATTTTGGGATTGAGATTGTATCTTGCCTATCGAGGAAATGCAGTAAAAAGACTTTATCGCTTGCGCGGAAAGGGGAGGAGGCAGAAGAGCAGAAAAAGAGCCTACGGTGGCTTTGGAGGCAACTGGGGATTTATAGCGGCTTACAACGACATCCGGAGTGATTACAGATAGAACCTGGAACGATTAGAAATATACATTGCAATTTGGTGTTATGGCTGATACTACAAAGGAACTGCATAATGTCTTCTCCAGGGCAGTAATCGACGAGCTAGGTTACAGGCTGGCGGACTTCATACCTTCGATAACCCATGAGAAGGAGGAAGGGTGGAAGGTATCGGTTAAGCTTCCAGGTGGCAGACTGGAAGATATTACACAGATACTGGCTTCCAACTCGCGCAGGAGGAAGTATGTGGAGGACCAATTGAAGAATATAATTGGAGGAGCAAGGATGATAAAAAACTATGACAAAGACTCTTCCAAACATACGGACAAGAACATTGCCATAGATATGCTGTGGGGCAATAATGGGATAACGCTTTTTGCATACGGAGACGCGGAAGGGAAAGTGCTGCCGGTTGTAGGCAACGGGTACGCCTCTCTTGCGAGTGTCGGAATCAAGGATGCCGATGTAGCTGTGCTGTTTGCGACTGCAATGACAATATACATGAACAACCTGTTTACAGCAGGAGATGCTGGGATAGAAAAGGAGAAGCGGCTTGAAGGGACAGTAAGAACAAATATTCGTTCGTTTGCAGATGCGAATGCGCCGAACCTCACTGAAAACGTCCTCCGGCTTCCGAACGATACAGCGCGCCTGGCTAGGGCTGAAAATGGCATGTCGAAAAAGGTTGTGATGGGAAGTAGTTATATGGGAGTCGCTCAAGCGCTCCCGCAAATTGGTGGGAACGAGCGTTTTTATTACACAGGATTGCGAATTTCCAATTATAATCATGTGTTGGAAGAGCCAGTCATGAAACTCAATGCTTCTGAGTCATTCAGAAAGCCCATAATGGATGAAATTAGGCATCTCAGTAGCGAGAGCGATTTTTATAGATTCGTAAGCCTTGGAAGCAGCTGGGGCGAATACGGGCCATTTTTTGACTGCAGCGGTAATGCCTGCAACCTTTATCCTGATCCAATCGCTTCTTCCATGCACTACATGGGCGGCAAGTCAACAGAGTACAAATACGAGTGCCATAATGTAGATTCACCTACACAGGCAATTGCGCTGATGGTGCCGTTCCTCATCTATCTAAGGCACTTGTATACTGCATTTGATGAACTTGAAAAGAATCCTGGTTTGTTTTCTGACAGCGAACCGTTTTCAGAAAAGTTTTTAAACCGCAGGTTCAACTGGCTCATGCGATGTTGAGACTCGCGCTTCTGTCTGTTGTTTGTGGAGCATGATTATGACTTCAGAAACGCCCGTTTGATCTTTAGGTCTGGCGGCGCGTATATGTATTCATATTGAATACCTGAAACTTGCCGCAGAGGTCGCGGAAGGAAAATTGTGCGAAGAGTAAGCTTAGAAAGGGCACGCTGGAGAGACTCAGGGAAAGGAGACGACTTAGGAATCAGATAATACACGCATACGCTCTTGCGGAGAGCGATGAGGAGATCTACTCGCAAGCAAGCGATTTCGATGATGTGAAAAGCTTCATTTCGGAAGCGAAGCGGCCGGCTGGCAAGTGACATAATCAGTCCATGAACATCTGCGGGGTTGGCGGCTCTTCCGGCTGCCCCTTTCTTTTTCTTATCTCCCTGACGATCTTGTTCTGCAGCTCTGGCGGCAGCTTTTCATATCCAGCGAACTCATCGTACCATATCGCCCTTCCCTGAGTGCTTCCCCTCAATTCGTTTGAAAATCCCTTTATCATCTCGGCTACAGGTATCTTTGCCACTATAGATACCTGTTCCCTATCCTGAGTGATGTTCTGCACCTGTCCCCTTTTGCTCTGAACCAGAGTTATTATGTCTGACATATAATCCTGCGGCACGTTTATCGTGAGGTTCCTCTTCGGCTCTATCAGGCTTACCCCTGCGGTGAGTAGAGCCGCCCAGATCCCCCTTCTTATTGCAGGCATTACCTGAGCAGGACCCCTGTGCACCGGATCTTCGTGTATTGTGGCGTCTACTATGCTCACCATTATGCCGTTGCATTTCTCCCTTGCTAGCGGACCATCAGTGACAGCCTCCTCGAACCCATCGATGAGCAGCTCCATGACTTCGTTCATGTACTGGACACCTTTTGTTGCATCGACAAGCAGGCACCTGCTGCAGACGTCGACAACCCCTTTCGCTGTTGGTCTGTCGAGGCCGGCTTTTATGAACGCGTCTATCGCCGCCTGCCCTTTTGGCTTCCCTTCGCGGATATGCCCTTCGTCCATAGCCTTTACCACTTCCGGCTTTAGAGGTTCTACAGTTATGTAGAATTTAGTGTGCTTATTGGGGCTTTTGCCCTCTATCGGCCCGATTTTCTTCTCGATCGTTTCTTCATATACTACAATAGGAGGGCTGGCTATTATGTCGATGCCGGCATCATCTTTGATCTTTGTCTCTATGATTTCAAGATGCAGCTCCCCCATTCCAGAAACAAGATGCTCTCCGGTAGTCTGGTCTATCCTTACGACTATCGTCGGGTCCTCCTTAGAAAGGGACCTTAGCGCCTCTATCAGTCTTGTTGTATCCCGCGTGTCCTTCGCTTCTATAGACTTTGTCACTACAGGAGGAGAATAGTGGGTTATCTGTTCGAACGGCTCTATCTCATTCTCGCTTATAGTGTCGCCGACTGATACATCCTTCAAACCTATCAGGGCAGCTATATTGCCGGCAGGTATCTGATCTACTATCACGCGTTCCGGTCCCATGAATACGCCTACCTGCTGCACCTTCTGCATGTTGGATCTGCCGGATACGTGGAATTCCGATCCTTTCTTTACTAACCCGGAAAAAACTCTGCCGGTTGCCACTTCCCCGGAGTGCTGATCGTACTTTATGTCAAAAACCACTATGTTGGTTTTCGCTTTCTGGTCTACCTCCATCATCGCCTTGCCGTCCTCGCTCTGCAGGTCGCCATGCCAGAGGTGCGGTATCCTGTAAGCTTGCGCTACTTTCGGGGTAGGCAGATGCTCGATTATCATTGGCAGGACTGCGTCTTCAACAGGGCAAATCTCCGCGAGTTCCGCTTGCTTGCCCTGCTGTGTAAGCTCGAATATCTTCTTAAACGATATTTTAGTCTTGTCCATCGTTTTTTTCGACACCGCCCATTTGTCTGCAGCGCTTCCGATGCAGACGCTGCCATTCTCTACGCTGACTCTCCATTCTTTCGCAAACTCGATTGGAGCGTACTGCTCTATCAGATGGTTGACATCGTTTATCAATTTTAGCAGTTTCTCGAAAGTCTGTTCCGGTGTCAGCCTAAGTTCATTCAGCAGCCTGTCAGATTTGTTTATGAAAAGGACAGGTTTTGCCTTCTCCTTCATAGATTGTTTGAGTACGGTTTCTGTCTGCGGCATTATCCCTTCAACCGGATCGACAACAAGTATTACTCCGTCGACTGCTCTCATTGATCTTGTGACATGACCGCCGAAGTCCACGTGCCCTGGCGTGTCTATCAGGTTTATTATGTAGTCCTTGCCGTTATGGGTATAACCTAGGGAAATTGCTGCGGATTTTATCGTCATCTTCCTTTCCTTCTCTATCGCCTCGTAGTTAGTGTATAATGCCTCTCCGGCCACTGCCCTCGAGATTAGGCCTGCTTTGGCAAGCAGCGAATCCGTTAGCGTGGTCTTCCCATGGTGTACGTGCGCTATTATCGCTATGTTCCTTATCTGCTCCGGATTACCCATGAGCTTTGATATTTCTGATACAACGAATTCTTTCCGCGCCATAGCCGGTCACTACTTGGCGCTTCTCGCCATCCTTTCTATCTCGTTTTTCCGCTTTATCGCATAGCTGTTGACATCATTCTTTGATGCAAGGATCAGTTCGCTGGCCAGCGCATTGACTATGTCCTTCTTGCTCGCAAACGAGGCGATTACCGTAGCCATCGCCATATTCCTTAGAGCGACGTCAAGCCTCCTGCTTGCGCTTATGTCGACAGGGACGTTTGATATTATACCGCCGTACCTTACTCTTGTTGTGTCCTCTATCGGCGATGCATACTCCAGCGCGTTTACCAGCACCTGTATAGGGTTCTTTCCGGTTTGCTTGTGTACGATGTCGAACGCCTTCTCTATTATCGCCATTATCTTGATCTTCTTTCCCTGCAGCCTTCCCTTTGTCCTTATTATCCTGCCTCCTATCTTTCCTCCCGTACCTCCTCTCATCATATCGTTAGCAAGCCTCTCTACGATGTTTATGCCTGCCTTCGAGAACTTCTTCTTTGACGTCCTCCTGAATGATGTAGGGTATGTCATCGGCCTAAGGTTGATGTAATTTTTTAGGCTTGGATCTAGAACCTCGACATTGTAATCGTATTTCTTGAACAGCAGTATCTCCCCTCTTTCCGCGGTTCTCGTTTGTTCATTATTCTGCATAGCGGGTTTTGGCACCCTCTTCCTTACCTGTTTCTTCAGGGCTGGCGCTTCCTCCGCTGCCGGTGCACTTGGCCCCTTCGGCGCAGCGTCATCCTTTCCCGTGACAGGAACAGTTGCTATATCAGCCATTTGATCATCTCTTTGGTTTCTCCTTCTTTCCGCTCCTTATCTGTTCCAGGTCTGTACCGTTGACGGCTATAACCTTATACTTCCACCCCGGTATTCTTCCCATTTGCCCGCGCTGGCTTCCTCCAAGGCCGGCTATCGTCACTTCGTCGTGCTCGTCTATGAAGTTTATTGTTCCGTCTCCAGGACAGAATGCGGATGCGGTCTTTCCGTTCTTGACCAGCTGCACCCTTACTCCTTTTATTATCCCGGAGCTTGGCTGTTTCTGTTCCGCGGTTATCTTCTGCAGAACTATGCCTTTTGCCATAGGGACTGTGCCCATAACGTCATATTTCTGCTTGAGCTTGAGTTTTCTCCTCTTTAGCCATTTGCTGAGCAGTCTCTGATGCTTTCTCTGCTGCACCAGTTTCCTTGCTGCAAATTCTCCGTTTGGCATCTTATCACTAAATATTCGTTTTATGCTTCCTCCAATATTTTTGAGTTTCCAGGGTCTATTATAGACAAGGCGGAAACAGAGTAAGGTTTTCCGCATACCGCACCGAGCTCTATCGAATTACCTTCGAATTTTACCAGTTTTATGTTCGCTATCTTTGAGAGATGCGCTATGTCGCTGACAGTGTCGCCCCTCCCGTTTGCCGCTGTGATTATCATTTTTGAGGTATTTTTCTTTATGGTAGATACTACTCCCCTGGCTCCCATGGCTACCTTGCCGCTGTCCACAGCTAAGCGTATATTGGTTGATAAATCAGCCATTCAATCAGTCGCAACTTCCGTAGAAAAAGCATAGCTTTAACGAGGGAGTTACGGATAGATTCTATCAGTAAAGTATAAATAGGTATTGAAGAAGTGGAAGTGCTGCAGGTTGTGCGGCTTTGGTTCAGCCGGTTATCGTGCTGTTGCACCCGGGAGGCTGCTGGAAGGAATTGCTTAGTATGAGTTTTATGTATCCCAAATAAGGGATGTCGCCAACCACCTTGCCCTCGACCTCGCTCTGGTTTACGGGGTAGTTGTAGTAGCCGGCAGCATGGAACTGAATATCTAGCCCTGGGTTGTTGTCCCCTTTAGTGAGATAATAATAACTGCCGCTCGCGTTCAGTATCGCATATATCCTATGGACCACGTAGCTGTCGCCTTCCGCATAGAACAAGCTGTTTGGATCTGTCTGATATACTATGATGCTGTTGTTCCTGTCTCCGTATATCATCGTATTTCCGACAGTTATGCCTGTAAGGGATGCTTCCTGCACAACCGACCCGTCCTGCAGCGTGACATTGACAATACCGCAGAGGTATTTCACTATGCCGGTCTGTGAACCGTATGGCACCATCTGTCCCGAGGACGTGCCGCCGCTATACAGGCCTATGCTATCCCCTTTGTTGTAATACTGGTAAAATGTCACTTTTCCGTTCGAGACGCTGTAAGAGACGCATTCCAGGGCAAGGTTCTGCAGGTTTGTGATGTTGCTCCGCATCGCTTGGGGGCTGACATTTATTATAGGGGCTTTCAGATTCGATGGACCTGCGCCTTGCAGTACTATCATATCGCCCCTATGCAGCACAGGGAGCATGCTGCAGCTCGGGACTACATCTAAAGGATATGGCGTGTTCAGCAAGAACCTCATGCCGAACCATATGATGGCGACTATGATTATCGCGATTGCTACCTCTGCCAGGTTCTTCTTGTAGCCTTCCTCTTTTATCCCTATTGAAAACTCGATGACCAGGGCTATTATTATAAGGAAAAACAGGATGGCGCCGAACAGGATTGATAGGACGCCTGAAGACTGCGAGAATACGTAAAAGATGAAAACAATTACCAGAGCGACGTATATCGGCCATGTAGTTATTCCTGAACCGTGCTTGGGAGCGGCTGCATTCGATTGTTTCTGTTGATCTGGCTGGGGCGGCTGAAGATGCCGCATCTTCCTACTTTGCCGTCTGCCTGCCATATGCTATTTCACCATCTTTCCCTGTAAGTTTTATCCCGACTATCTGCGCTTCATTGTTTTTCTTTTGGTCTTTCTTAACTACCCCTATAGCAGTATCTGCCGCCACTATCATCGAGTCGTTGTGGCTCACTACTACGAATTGCGATTTCTTGCTCATCTCGCTTATCAGCAATGAAAGCTTCTTGCTGTTCTCCTTGTCGAGTGCGACATCTATCTCGTCGAATATGTAGTAAGACATTGGCTTCCTTAACTGTATCGCAAAAACCAATGCAAGCGCTATAAGCGATCTCTGGCCTCCGGACAGGCTTTGTTCGCTCAGTTTCCTGTTTCCACCCATCGTCAGCGATATCGATAAGCCGGAATTGAACGGATCGTTCGGATCATCGAGGTGCAACGAGGCATTTCCATTGAATATGTGGCTGTACAGCTTACTGAAGTTTTTGTTTACCGAGTCGAGCGTCTCCATGAATATGCTGAGCTTCTTCGATTCTATCTCCTGCATCATTGCGATTATTGAGTCTTTTTCGTTTGAAAGCGTGTTCATCTTCTGCTGCGCCTCATCAGCATCCTTTTTCTTTGTATCGTACATCTCGGGAGCCCGCATGTTTACTGCGCCGAGATGCTCCAGGTCGTTCTTTGCTATTATCACTTCTTTCTCCATATCATCTATTCTTCCATCTAAAAGCTCCATCTTAGGATACGCTGCGAGCTCCGCTTTTATGTCGCTCAGCCTGGTATGCAGCTGCACCTTCTTCGATTCCGTTTCTATCATGTCTCTGTTTATCCTATCTAACTCGCTAGAGAGTTTCCCTCTCTGCATGCTCAATGTGTTTATCTCCTGCTCCAAAGAGGTTATTTCGCTATATATCTCTTGAGTCTTCTTACCGTGATGCTTTATCTGCTCATCAAGCTCCGTCTTTTGCTGTTCCGCTCTCCTGATTTCGGCTTGTACCTCAACGCATTTTTCCGAATTTCTCCGGAGAAGCTCTTTCTCAGAGCTTATCTCTTCCCTGAGTTCCTTCTCTCTCTGCGCCATCATCTCCTGCTCTTTTGACAGTTCCGCTATCGCTATCTTGAGCCGTTCGATATCCACCCTCTGCGCATTCGCCTTTGCAGCTTCCTCCTTGGACGCCCTGCTCGACTGCTGTTTTCCGGAAAGTAGTTTTTCCAGCAGCGCCTGCGATTTCTCCGTGCGCTCCTTTGCCTGCTGAGCCTCCGTATCTATGCGTTTCTTCTCTTCCGTTATCTTTGATATGTTCTTCTTTGCTTCGGCAATCCTCTGTGAAAGCTCACCTGCGTGTTCCGAAGTGCTCTTTATCAAGCCGTTCAGCTCATTCTCCGCTTGCAGCCTGCCTTTTATTTCGGTATTTAGCCTCATCTGCTCCGTTTCGCATTTTGCTATTGTCCTCCTGTAGTTGTCCATCTTTGCTACCGTGTTCTCTTGTATCGCGAACTGCTTCTTCCTCTCTTCTTCGATGGCGCTGATCTTTGCCTCTATCATGGCGGGTGTCTGTACCTTGCCTATGCTGCCGCCGGTTATCACTCCCGATGTCTCGACCAGCTCGCCTTCCATCGTAACGTAGCGGTATTGCCCGAAACCCACCTTCTTTGCCTCGTTCAGGTCTACCGCAAGGTAGGTATTTGAGAATATGTAAGAGAAAGCGGCAGCGTGTTTCTTGTCATACCTTATTGTGTCGAGAAGGGGCCGCAAGTCTTTTGGGCCCTTCTGTGGTTTTGAGACAACGCTATCCAATGGTATGAACGTGGCTCTGCCGAGCCTCTGCTGCTTTAACAGCTGGATCGCCTTGTCCGCTACGGCAACACTATCGACTATGAAATAATTTAACCTGCTGCCTGCTGCTGCCTGCACTGCCACGGCATAGCGCTCGTCGTAGCTGCATAGCTCGTACGCTCTGCCATTGAACCCGACAGTGATATTCTTCTTCAGGAATTCGTATACTTTGTCATTCTCCTTTCCGGCCATGACAAGCCGTTCCCTAAGTTCTATGTGTTCCGCATCGAGTGCGGAAAGGGATTTCCTTACTCCGGAAAGCTGCACCTCCCAATCCTTCAGCAGCTTCTCCGCAGCCCTTTTCATGTCTTCCTGTTTCGCAAGTTCCTCCTGCATTGATTTTATCTCGGTAAGAAGCTCCGACTTTCTCGCTTCGGCGCTCTTTAGCCGTGCATCTATATCTGAAGCATTTGCTTCCATTGATGAAAGCTCCGTGGAGAGCCGCGAATAGCTCTCCGATGCTGTTGCATATTCCTTATTTAACCTTTCGACGATGGCCATTGATTCCTGCAACCTCTTGGAATATTCCTGTGCATCGGTAAATGAATCGGTTTCCGGAGGAACATCGGTAAAATCCTTCTGCTTCACTTCTAGCTCGAACTTCAGTTTCTTTGATGATTCAGCTCCTGCCTTTAGTGACTCTGACAGCTTTTCCCTTTCCTTCTGCAGCACCTCTATATGCTCCTTGAGCTTTGCCTCTTCCCCATGCAGACCGTCGAGTTGCACGGTTCCTACCGCAATGCTCTTGTTTGCCTCTTCCATGAGACGGTTTACCGATGCGGCTTCTGCAGATTTTGCAGCAAGGCCATTTGACTTGCTCTCGCGCTCCTTGGACAATGCCTCTATCTTTGATGATATCGAGGATATTTCCAATTCTGCTTTCTTTTGCGCTTCCTTCCTTTCTTCGAATGCGCTTATAGCTGCCTTATAACTGTCAGTGATCTCTGTCTCCTTTTTCTTAAGAATCGTGTAATTTATTGACTTGATCCTTGTAGTCAGGTGTTCGTATCTTTCCGCATCGGCCTTCTCATTTTCAAGTTCCTTCAGAAAACCGAGCCTCTCATTTAGCATTATTCTTGATTCGTTTAGCTTTCCGTCCACCTTCGCGAGTTCGCGCATGGCGTCGTCCCGTTTGTCGTTGAACTCCTGTATTCCAGCCGTTATGTCTATCAGCCCCCTGCGTTCCTTTGGCGTTAGCCCGAGATAATAATTTATCTCGCCTTGCGCTATCGTGTTGGTTTCATTGACATCGCCGTTCACTTCTCTCAGCGCATACACCACGTCCTGTCTAGTCGCGCTCTTGCCATTGAGCCGGTATTTGACCTTTCTGTCGGACCAGACGGTTCTTGTTATCTCCAAGGTTTTTTCCCCTGCGAATTTGATGCTGACTGAGCTCTTCTTCCTGCCGTCTTCTTCCGTGGATTTTACGAAGTCGCTTATTAAATCGGTCGAAGAATTTATTCTAAGGCGTTTTAAGGAGGTCTCGCCAAGGGCAAAAAGCAGGGCATCACAGACGTTTGACTTGCCGGACCCGTTTGGCCCGACTATGCAGTTGAAACCGGGGCTTAGCTTTATCGCACCGTTCCGGAATGACTTGAAATTGTGAAGCGTTATCTCGTCTATGTAGAGCATGCCTGCACCGGTTCGCCGACGTGTTATCGACGGCTCTTTATAAAATACTTTCCTCCCCGGAACTGGTAGGGATGTGATCCGTTCCTGCCAATGAAGGGTGCGGACATATGGACGCAGTTGAAGTTCCTGAGGGAACTTGTTGGCTGAGGGCAGAAAGATTTAAATATATGTTTAAACATAAACATAATATGGTAAAAACAATCACCATCAGGGAAGAAATATACCGTGAGCTGCTTACCGTCAAGAGGAGTAATGAGAGCTTCAGTGAGCTATTCGACAGGCTGGTTAAGGGAGGGTCCGCACATGCGCTTTTGCTGAAAATGCGCGGTTCCGTGACATTTAGCAATAAAAAGGCACTTCTTAAAGAGATTCGTGAAAGTCGAAAAGGCAGGAGATTTGCATGATAATCTTAGATAGCGATGTGCTGATAGAGATATACGACAAGGAGTCTGTGCTGGGCGACCGGCTCGTTACTGAACTGGAAAACAGCCGTGAAGAGTATTTAACAACTCCGATAAACATCCATGAGGTTTTTTATAGTCTATTGAAATACGCTGGCAAGAGCGAGTACGTGGAGCAATTTCCTACTTTACCATTCACAGGAGATGATGCGCTCTTGTCTGCTAAATTAGCATATTCCTGTGAGAAGGTCGGCAATCCAGTTGAAAAAGAAGACTGTATGATAGCGGCAATAGCAATAAACAATAACGCTAAAATATTTACGCTGAATAGAAAACATTTCGATAGGTTTAAGGAGTTCGGCCTGAAGCTTTTTGACTAACTATTTATCACTTCCCGCCCATGATCTGCGGCATGTGCAGCGCTATTATGGTTTCGAGATGCTCTGACATGAGCAGGCCGACCAGCTTTCCGCCGCGTGTGACGGTTACCGCTGGGGCATCCTCATATCTGATTATTTCTATCGCTTTGGACAGCGGTTCGCTCTCTTTCACGGATGGGATTTCTTCCGCGAATTCAGTTACTTTCTTTTGCAGCATCTCCTTTGTGCCCTGATTTAGAGGGTTGATAGGTATCCTTGAGACAAGGGCAAAATTATGTCCTTTCCTGACTATTACTATATGCGTCTTTCTGGAGAGCAGTAGCTTGTACAGCGCAATCATAGTAGTGGACGGCTTTACCAGGATATAGTTGCTGCCCATCACTTTGCTTACTTTGATATGCTTTGTGTATTTCTTTATGTATGCTGATTGCAGCTCCGCTTGCCCTGCTGTGTAAATGAAGAATACTATTAGCAGGTCCCACAGCAGGCTTATCTCTATATCATATACTGAAAGGTTTGTCAGATACACGGTGTAAGCTACAGTGCCTGCTATGAAAATGATGATTATATACTTGCTTATCGTGACTGCTTTTTTCGTGGCGCTCAGGTCGTCGCTCCTTTCTTCTAGGTAGCTTTTGAGTACCCTGCCGCCATCCAATGGGAAGGCAGGCAGGAGGTTGAATATACCTAACAGCAAGTTTATCTCAGCAGAAAACAGCAGTAAATCCGACAGAGGCCCCGAGGAATACAGCCATGCAAGGCCAAATAACCCAGACAGCGCAATGCTTAGCAGCGGGCCTGCAAACGCAATCCATAACCCTTGCTCCGGCTTGACATTTTCCAAATCTATTATCGATGCTCCGCCCAAAGGGAACAGGATTATCTTCTTTACAGGTATCTTATAGTGCTTCAATGAGACAATCGAATGGGAGAGCTCGTGCATGACTACGAATACGAATAGGAGGATGATGATGACAAAAGTACCGATTCCTGCTATCAGGGCTATAAGCAGCAAGAGGATGAACGTCCAGTGCAGTTGTATGTCTATTCCTGCTATGTTTGCTATCTTGGGCGACATGTATGCCATTCCAGCACCAGTTATAAAGAGTGTTCAGTATATTTATTAATGGTGGCATGGAATTCGATGAGAGGCTCCGGTTTGTTTTCGGCGAACCTGCGGCTGTTGTACGTGCGGATGGAAAATCGAGGCTGGTCGTGGGAGACCTGCATATAGGGATGGAACAGAGGATAATAAGGGAAGGGATAAAGGTCTACGACGCAACGAATAAGATGGCAAAGAGCCTGACACATATCGCAAAAGAATTTGGTTGCAAATCAATCATCATACTTGGTGATGTGAAGGAAAGCATACTTTATCCTGACGCGCAAGAACAGAAGATGATTTCAGGATTTTTTTCCGAACTATCCCATTATGAGGTAAGCATAACGAAAGGCAACCATGACCCGCATATAGAGGAGATTATCCCTAAAGACGTGTCAGTATTTGATGAACTCGTTGTTGAGGATTTTGCATTCCTGCATGGACACAGATGGCCCACGAAGGAAGCATTAGACTGCGATTACATATTTACTGGACATAACCATGCAGCTATCAGGCTTATGGACAAAAATAAAGGGATATATGCGCAGAAAGTATGGCTCATTTCCAAAATAAATGCGAAAGAAGCAGGGAAAAAATACGAAACGTTCAACATGGAATGCAGGCTTGTAACCGCTCCTTCCTTCAACCCCCTGATTCTCGGTACTCCTGTGAACAGGACATTGCCGGACAGCGAAAACATCAACCCTCTGTACAGGAATAAAGTATTCCCTTACAGGAGAGCTGAAATTTACGGGATAGAGGGAGATACGCTCGGAGTAGTTGGCAGGCTGCCTGCCCATAATGCGCAATATTAACTGTCGTCTATATCGCAGTGCCAGCGTAGGTTAGTACGTACTCCTTTCTCCGGATCTTTGCGTGGCTCGCAGGGAAGCAGAAGCGTCTTTGCTATTTTATCCACTTTGCTTGCCAGGTTAAACGTGTCGCTTGGTGTATTTTTGTCTGTTTTTGCTTCTGTCTCTGCTTCTGTTTCGGCAGCAGGCTGCGCGGTTTGTTCTTCATTTTTTCGGTCGTAAACTTGTCGTGATCTGGATGTTGTCATGTTACCACTGACTATGCTAAGCTATGGCGGGTTTTTAAAACTTGTGTGGTAAACGACGAACGGCGGATTAGACCTGGTTCTTTGCATATGCCCTGAAAGTATAGCTTGGCACCGAAGTTTTCCTTTCTTTTTGGTTACCGCTTTGATGATATCGTTATCGTACAGGTGTGATGTTTTCGTGGTATGCAGGAAACGCTACCGGCAGCGAAACTATGTTGTGCAGCCCGTGCGGGTCATGGTCAAGAGGCATCTGCGGCTGCTTGTGCCTTCCCACTACTATTTTGTTGTGGCCTCAATGTGCTTTGGCGACAGCCTGAACACGAGTGTCTTGAATTTCTTATTAAAGCATTCGAGGCTCTGGGAAAAGGAGCTACACTTCGTCAATCGTGGGAAAGCAAGGCTTTGGCAGGGCTAAAACAGCGCCATTGGCTTGAACTCCTTTGGCACCTCTGTCTTTCCTATGAAAACTACACGGTCGCCTTCCTGTCTCCTGTAATCAATAAGTGTTATGCTTGCCCTTGGTATCCGTATGCCTCCATCGGTTTCTGGAAGCTGTTCCCTCCTGATTATGTCCACTATGCTGCACCCCTCATCAACAGCAATCGCACCCCTTATCCATTCCTTATGGGAAACCACGACATGGACTCCGTCTTCGCTATAGCTTTCTAGGAACCCGGCTACCCGCTGGCGCATGTGCTCATCAGTCTCTATGCCATACTTTTCCGGTAATTCCCTCCAGTCTTTTGGCATTTTAGCATCGGTCGTTCCGTCCCATTTGCCGAAATGTATATCTGTCAGGAGCTCGCTTTCCGCCTGCTGCGTACTTGTGCCGACATAGTTAATTATTATAGCGGCTGTTTCCCTTGCCCTGTACAACGGGCTTGAAACAATGGAATCGACACGCTGGAACATAGCGGCTATCTCAGCACCAGTCTGCATCGCCTCTCTATGTCCTTGTGGAGTCAGATGGTACGGCTTTTCCGGGTCCTCCTCTGATGTATTGATGCCAGCTCCAAGATTCTTTTCGCTGTGGGCGTGCCTTACCACAATATAGACTGATTTTGTCACACTCTCACCAGATGTAATGGATGGTTTTATTCAAATACTTATAAGTTCCTCAGCGCGGTATTGTCAATAAACTCATTACCTAACTTCATTTTATAGCCCATGTCGCATTCATTACCTTAATCTGACCAAATAATTGAATTAAAGATTATTGTCTTTTTAATCTTGTGGGCTTCATGCTTTCCTTTATGACCTCTTGCGAGTTCACATTTTATTGCCCCTAAATTAAGGTCATGCCAAACATCATCAAAATAAGTTCTACCATCAATAGATAGACCATTAATTCCTCTGGTATTTGATGATGGCGTTATTGTTTTATTACATTTTTGGATTGCCATTTATCTCACTTCGTATAATTATTGGTGCTCAACTTTATTAAATTCATCCATCGGTTTCTGTTATTACCGATAGATATACCAGCGACCTCTGATGGTGTTAGTCCTTTGAAAGTCATGTGTGGCTTCACGAAATTGTAGTAGGTTCTCCAATTGCTCATATACTGCTCTGCGGTCTTCTCGTTCTTTAGACCTCTGATTACCTTATCACGTTCTCTGAATGTTGCATGGTATCTTTCTATGAGTTGATTGTCCATTTTGGTAGTAAGATGGCTACCACTTTTATGAAGTCGGTCTTTAAGTCTTGGTATATTCAGATGTGAACGACCATGCCCACCTACACTACCAAACTCTTTTCTTACTGCTTTTATGTAAAAGTGACCTTTATCAGTAGCAATTTCCTTTGGTCTTTGTGATATGACTTGTTTTGATTTTTGCATTATGTGTCTTGCATCTTCTATCGTTCTTGTTTTTGTTATCTGTGTAGCCAATAGGAACCTTGTCTTATTATCAAGTGCATTCCAGCACCACTCGTTTTCTTTGCCTATATGTAGGCACTGCTCATCTAAGTGCATCTTTTCGCTTGTTTGTGGCTTTAGAGTGTTCGTATATGCATTTATCTTTTCCATAAAGCGATTATTCCAGCGTCTTATGGTTTCGTGATGCAACTTTAGACCGAAACTCTGATATAAGGTGTTTTGAATATCCCTAAGACTATTGCCTTTGTAATACATATCCATCGCAAGGCACACTATACGAGCATTACCCTTTATCCCTTTTAGAGGGTCAAGGACAAAGAAAGAACCGCACTCACGGCAATTATAACCCTGTTTATTGCCTGATTTGTTATGCCTTATCCCTTTCTTGATTATGTTCTCTGATTTGCACTTAGGGCATATCTTTTCATCCATAACGCTATCAACCTCAAAGTCATCCATCTCTACCTTGTTCTTTAGCTTGTTGAACAGGATTATAGCGTTAATGTGTTTGCAGTATAGACCACTGTCCTTGCACCTGTTCGTATAGTCTGGGCAGGTGCAGGAATAACTGTCTAAGTGCCTGACTTTGTATTTTGTCGCTCCATCGCTTGATGGTATAAGATAGGTGCTTTCATTAACTACCTCTGGCACTCTGCTGTTAAGGACTTCTTGCGCCCTTTCCTTCCTTTTAGCCGATTCGCCTATAAGGTCTGCTTGGTTTCCCATTATATCACTTGTTTCTATACAGAATATAGGCGACGAGGTATTTATATCTTTCTGTATAGAAGATGTATCGGCAGAAGCTTTATATATGTTTCTGTATAGAATACTATGTGTGGAACGATGAAAACTATTGCTACTTTTAAGGTTAAAATCCATAAGACCACCGACACTAAAAAGCTGAAAGAAGGGAAGAAGGTTTATAACTATGGGGCTATAAACATTCGTGCGCCAGAATTGGCTAAATATGTTGGAAGGGTTGTTAAGGTAAGGATTATTGAGGTCATTTAGATGGCTGATTTTATTAAAGAGGTAAGTGAAACGATAGGTGCTTTGATAGCTATGATAGTCTTGGTCTATGTCTTTTATACTATACCCTCTCCAATTCAATCGTCTTTTCAAAACACCATAAATACAATAGCGATAGGAGTAGCACTTGCCGTTATTATAGCTATTGTAATCTATCTCATTCTTCGTCATGCTAATCAAAACCCACTCTAAGTAAATCTTTCGTAGATAATATCTAATATGTCAGTTCTGCCTTTCCTTATTTCATTTATTATATTTATCATTTGTTTAATTTTTGTAAAATTAATTTCGCTTTTTTGACCTGTTATGAATGCAATAACTACACAAACAACACCCACGCTGATAACTATTAGTGATTGGTAAGCAAAAGGTTCTGCATCTCCAATACCTATTATAAATGCGATTGCAAGGATGGTAATTAAAATTGCGGTAATTAGATTAAATATAGCAGGATGGAAAATATAGTCTTTTTCGTGTGCTAAATCATCAACATATTTATTTGCAATTCGTATTTTATTTTCTATTTCTACTATCTCTTTGTGGTCATTTATTTCTTTTAAACTTTGTTTTGTTAGTGTTGCTGTATCTATTGCTTGTTGGACTAGAATAATATGTTTATCTGCATAAACATTAACATGTTTTTCTCTGTCTTTTAATACCCACCATATACTCCCAGCTAATGCTCCAACTACCGTTATAATTGCAATTATGTAAGGTGATAGGTCAGCCATAAAAATCAAATAGTAATAGATTATTATACCAATTACAATTAAAGCCCATTCCAACCATCCTTTTTGCTTCATTCTCATATCTACCACTACATTTTTAAAGAGTGCGTAACGACCCCCAGCTTGCGCTCTGGGTAATGAATGCGACAGCCAGAGGGTTTTGCCTTTGGGTAAGGAATATGCGACAGAACCCTCAGCGCGTCTATGGGCTCCAGAAGCGGAAGCCCAGGGGGCGAACGAAGCGAGGGGTGAATTTGGGCGTATTGATAATCCTGATTTCCATGTGCTTGTATTTCCTGAATGCAATGCGCTTTGCGCCAAGTTTTTTCAGGCATTCCACTGCCCCTTTCAGGTCTATGTCGATGATTCTGAGCTCTATCTCCTTTGGCATAGTTAATGTTGCCGGAAAGAGTTTAAAAAAGCTATACTCATCCGAATGTGAACGTGTACGGCATGAATCCTGGGCTTGCATCTATCTCTAGCTTGTGCCAACCGTAGCTAGGCAGAGAAAAAAGAAAACCTCTTCTCCTTCACTAAACACCGTACAGAATCAAATATTGAACGTTACCTGCATGCGTTCATTTTACTTTATTATAGTGATAGGGATTACGTTGTGGTCGAACTCTATCTCCGCCAAGTCCAGCGGATTGTAGATTTTTTCTGGCACCTTGATTAGCGGCGGGGCACCGTACGCAAGCTGCAGTGCTCTCGCGCCTATTATCCTGGCTTTCTCGAATTTCGTGAATGTTGTTTTCTCTGTCATTTGCTCTCCTTATTTGTAATTTAAATCGGATTCGGCTTGAACTTCTCTTTGAACGCCTCCATCTCTCTTGTGACTGTGGCTTTCCATGCTGGGAACTCTTCCGGAGTCTTTGGATAATTCTCGTAATGCGTATTGAACATCTTCATCTTCCCTACAGTGTAAACAAGATTCTTGAAGGCGTTTATGTTCGCTATCCCTGATAATATCATGCTCATCTTCGACATCACGGAAAGTTCCGTGGTCCTGCCGTATGCCAGGTCCTCGGCTTCCTTTCGAGAAAGGAACTTTTCCATGCCGTAGTTTATCAGATCGTTGTTCAGGCTTTGCAGGTAGACTCTAAAGACTTCCATGGCTGCCATCTTCTTTCCATACTCCCTGTTGAAATCTATATTATACTGCCACATTCCTTTTATGCTGACGTCGCCCTTCTCTACTGCGGTCGCAACATTTTCGCCTGCTAGTACTCCGGCTACAAGTGCCGGTCCTATTCCTCCGGCGCTTATCGGGTTCGGCATTGCCATACTGTCCCCTGCTCCAACATACCCGTTGAACACAAGGCACTCTATATTGCGCCTGACAGCTACAGACCAGTATCCTTTGCCGTTGTTGTCCTTGCCGAATAACTTTGGCGACTTTAGGTTAGGTATTGACCTGACATATTCATCCATTAGCGTGTGGAGAGTATCCTTTTTATTGAGTTTCTTGTTTCTTATTTCTATCGAGGATTTCTGCACGCCGATGCCGATGTTAACCCTGCCGTATTGGCTCTTCGGGAACACCCATCCGTATCCGCCAGGGGACACGTTTTGGTTAAGGTGGATTATTGCATATTTAGGATCATAGTACCTTAAGTCCTCGTGGCTGACTTCGCAATCGTATATGTATCTGCCGGTTGACTCTAGATCGTCAACGTCGACTATTCTGTCAACATACTGGTTGTCCGGCAGTTTCCTGCGTATGTTCGTTGATACCCCAAGCGCATCTATGACTGCTTTGGCCCTTATCTCCTTGTGCACCATGCTCTTGTCCTTTCCGAATATCCCTGCAACGGAGTTATTCTCTATTATAGGTCCCTCCACATCAAACTGCGATACGTATTCAGCTCCAGATTTTACTGCGTAATCCCTTAGCCTCTTCTCAAATTCTGGCCTGTCGAGCACATATCCTTCCCCA
Source organism: Microcaldota archaeon (assembly GCA_021799475.1). GTDB lineage: Archaea > Micrarchaeota > Micrarchaeia > Micrarchaeales > Micrarchaeaceae > JAJZYD01. The sequence goes on from JAJZAJ010000001.1 coordinate 151,788, forward strand.
TCGAAGTTAATCTTCGTCTTCATGTCTGGAGAATATGCCACAACCCCATCAACTTTCACATCAAGCTCCGGTTTCGAGAAACTGATGCCTATGTGCTTGCGCACGAAATCAAGATGGCTTGTAGCGACAGCATCGCCGCATACCCATCCCCAGTTAGTTTTCTTCCCTACCTCCTCTTCCTTGTTCTTGTCGAGCAGTAGGACTTTCAGGCCTCGCTTCGCAGCGCCTGCTGCGGCAAGGTTTCCAGCCAATCCTGCTCCTGCGACTATTATATCGTACTTATCAGGCATTCTAACACTCTTATATGCTGCTAGCTCCCGTTCAAAAAGCGCTAAACCGTGTAGTATGAATCTGTTATTAGCATTTATAAGATTATGCTTTTACGTCCAGCGGCTTTCATATTGAAACTTCCGGTCGTTCCTCGTTGCTCCATCACAGAGCAGAGGAATGGTTTTGGTGCGCATTGATTCCGTGAGTTATGCTTTCTGCGGCTGCTGCGGGGGTTTCTGCAGGGGTTTCTGTTCTGTTTTCATTACATTTATACCCAGCAGGGAGATCTTGAAACCTATAGTTGCAAAGAGAAAGAGCAGTATCACCATTCCATACATGTAAAGACCTGATGATGTGAGTGTCTCGAGCGAGGAACCGATGCCGCCAAGCCCGCTAAGCGCTCCGATAGCCGAGTTGATTGAGCCATTTGAGGACTGGGATTGTGATTGGTACTGTGACTGTTGGATGGATTGCGCGGCTGCAAACGAGGACTGGAAGCTGTTGTACAGACCGATTCCGGTATAAAACGAATATAGTATCAGCGCTATTCCTGCAATGAGCAGCACATACCCTATCCCCTCCCTCTGTTCCATGCAACCGCAGCTATATGCACGTATAAATTTTAAAAACTTGTGTTGACGAACACATATTCGTCTCTGTAAAGCTTATATATTATATGACTCCAAGCATAGTCTGATTTTATGCCAGTAGATATTGTTAGGATAAACTCAGGAGCATTTGACGATGTCAAGAATAGCAGGCACACGAAGGCGATAAGGCATCTTGTTAACGGTTCTGAACAACAGCCGTGGATAAAGGCGCTTCTCCCTTCAGAGATACATCTGCAGGAGAGAATCAGGGCACTGAAGACGCAGAAGACGGGAGAGAGATCTGACGAGATCTCATATATACACAGCAGGATAAAGCAGATAGAAAATGTCTTTGGTGAAGAGGCCGAACGGCTGAAGGAATCGAGAAAAATTCTGGAGAATGATCCTAAAATTCTGGAATTACGGGAGCTTCATGCCGCCGCTGAAGTCAGGCTTAAGGAATTTGAGGAAGTATGGCGCTGGTTTACCAGCAACTACGAGTATACGGAAAGACATCTTTCTCGTGATGTGAAGCGCCTTGACTCTTTTAGCAGGATGAGATGGAAAATGCTCAGCAAAGAATCGAAAGATGCCGCCTCGTTCTACGTTTCAATAAATTGGATGCAAAATCTGCACAAGAAGACAAAGACAATTACTGAACCGTATATGGAAAGGAAGGCATATGTGATGCGCGAGATGGCCATTCCGTATATAAATTCTACGGAAGAGAGGAGCTATGGAGGTTTCTGCAAGTTTGTTGAAAGACGGCTTGCTGAATTAAGGGAGATTGCGGAAAATGCGAGACTTAAGGAACTGATAGCGCAGCGCAGGATATTTGAGCTGGATGCTTACCTTGACGATTTGGAGAAAAGAAGGGATTCTTTCATTGCTTTCGAGAACAAGAGAATTGGTAAAGTGATGACTGAAATAGACACAGACGTAGAGAAAGAACTCCGTCCTTTGATCGCAAGCGTGCTGCTGAGGCACGAAGCGGTAAATAAAAGCGTCTCAAAGCTTCCGGGATGGGCGGGACAGGATTGGAAGGTGAAAAGGCGCAGAGATATTAAGCTTGAACCTGACATCAAAACTTTGTTCAAAATTGGCAACGACACAAAGCTTCGGTGATAAATATATATTTAAAGACGGCTCGCCAATAGAATAGTATGGCAGCAGAACAACAGCAGAGCTTTGTGATAGAGAGCTGGAGACGCAAGATAGAGGGGATTCGTCAGTATCCTCCGATAGACTATAAGCTTATTTTCAATGAAGCGGTAAAAAATCTGGCGCAGCATACGTATTCCCTGCTCGACATAGGTACTGGGACAGGAAGAGTGATATTCGAAAACGGGCTAAATACTATTTACGGCAGAGTAACCGGAATAGACATACGAAGAGAAATGATAGACATATGTAGAAAGCACGCTGATGGGATGCGCAATGTCGAGTTCCGTGTGATGGACGATAGAAAAATGGACTTTAGGGATGAGAGTTTTGATGTTGTTACTTCCATGTTCTCCCCAAACTCCCCTAAAGAAGTATACAGGGTGCTTACGAATGGAGGCTATCTGATAGGGCTTTGGGGATTAAAAGGAGACCATAAGGAATTCGTCGGACAGTTTCCCGAGGCATGCGCCCTGTGGGACGGAGAATCTTTTGAGAAGCTGAAGCAGCGAAAGAGCAGGCTTGAGGAAGCTGGTTTCAAAGTAATATCTAGCACAGTAATGAAGTACAAATGGATTTTCAAGGATGAGGAAGTATTCAAGGAATTCTATCAGAAAATCTGTTTCGCCCCGATATTTGAGGGGAAGGAAGGAAGGCTGAAGAATATGAGGAGGCAGATAGACGGCAGCATCCACATAACAAGAGTAATAGGAACAGTAGTTGCGAGGAAGCTTATCGACAGGGCGTAGCCCCGAACCGGTGTATTCCTGGCTTATTTTTTATCAGATGGCGCTCTTCGGATTTTGACGTTTTTGCTGCGATGAATCTAATATGCAGGGGGTGAGATTCGAACTCACGAAGGCGCTAAGCCACGGGATCTTAAGTCCTGCGCATTTGACCAGGCTCTGCCACCCCTGCACCGGATGATATTATGCGCAACTCCCTTTTAATATATGTTTCTGGATTGCCGGCAGCATAAGCAAACAGGAAACCGGCGCAGCATTTATGACAGAAGAAAAGGGAAGCTATATTGCAATAGCGTTCACTCTATACATATTTGCATTTCTCCTTTGTCGACCCCTGTTATAAATGATGAAAGGATCCCGCGGAGCTGTTCGTGCTGGTCCTTCGTAATTATCGATGCCCCAACCCTTAGTATGGTTGAGATGGATATAGCATCTTTGCCTTCTATCGCAATTTTGGCTAGCTGTGATGGAAGCGGGCCAGGTATCTTTTCTCCTTCCCACTCTGTGACACCCTCTCCTAACTAAACTTTGATGCAGAGTATGTTTTCAGTTCCTCGACAACCGCCTCCCTTTGAGGTCTTACACTGTCTCCCTGAACGTGACTTCGGGAGTGTCCCTCCCTAGCTTTTGCAAGTATATTTATTGATGCGTTTATGTCCCTGTCCTCAGTGAGACCGCATCCTTCGCAGAAGTAAATCCTTTTCGACAGCGGCATGTTCTGGAGATTGCCGCAATTGCTGCATGTCTTTGATGTCTCTCTTGGGTCTACTTCTATAACCTTCATACCAGCACTTTCAGCCTTGTATGAGAGGTATTGGAAAAACCTGTTCCAAGAAGCATAATTTATCGACTTTGCAAGATGATGGTTCTTCATCATGTTTTGAATTTGCAGTTTTTCAACTGCGAATGAAGTGTATCCTGAGTTTATGAGTTGGTCTGTTATCTTATGAAGATAATCATTTGCCTGGTTATTTGCGATTTCGTATTCCCTTGTCAATTTGTCTTTTGCAATCTGCCTTCTTCTTGAACCTTTCTTCCTTCTTGCAACTATTCTTTGCCATCTTGCGATATGTTTTTCGGCGTTCTTCCTAAAGTTTGGTTTGGTTATTTTTGACCCATCGGAAAGGACTGCAAATGTCTTCAGACCCATATCGATGCCGACTGGGTTCGTATCCTTGACCTCTGGAATCCTGATGTCCTTTATTGCGGTGAATATGGCATAATATTTCCCATCCTCCCTCTTTATCGTCATCGTCTTTATTTTCCCTTCTATCTGCCTATGAAGTTCTATTTTCATAGTCCCTATCTTTGAAACCCTCAATCTGCCTTTTTCTATACTAAATGAACCGTTGTTCTCTATGTGCATTACTGAATTGTATTTATCCCTGGATTTGAAACGTGGGAATCCGACTTTCACCTTTCCTCCTGACTTCTTCTGTTTGCACCTTCTGAAAAAGTTTTGGTATGTTCTTAACATCCTGTTCCGTATATCTACACGGACATGGGAATAGAGGTCATAATACCTTTCATCGTCTTTTAGGATTTCCTGCATGAATATATTTATTGTTCTTTGCGATATTTTTGATTGTGGCTTTTTCTTGTGCGCCTCTATAGTCTTCTCAAGAAGTTTGTTGTATAGCTGTTGAGAAAGAATAAGCGTATTATTTATCGCATCCTGCCTCTTTTCGTCAGGATACAATCTAAACTTATACGCTCTAATGCAGCCCATATCTTTATTTAGTTTCTTCATCTTTTTACACCTTTCTAACGCCCTTGTCCCCTATCTGAATGATAGGGGTTTGCGGGCTATTGCCTGTTATCACTCATTAGTTTTACTCTTATCCCTATTTCTTTTTCATGCATACATTGAAGGGCCTGCGGCATCTACGGCTTTTTTATGGGCATCCTGCACCTGCCTGTTCCTCTGTAAGAGTTCTCTTATCTTCTCCTCTACTTGTTTAGCTTCCTTGTCCAATTCCGTTATGTCGATGTTCAGACTCAGGAGCTTGTTAACAAAAACCATTGCGGTCTCTGCATATTTCGGATCAAGAATGCTTGGATCCACAGGCACCAGTATGTTTATATCTGGAATCGCATCAAGCGTAGCGCTCATCAATATCAGAGCGCTTGTTCCAGTTGCAACCCCTTCAACAACTGGTTTCATTCCGGCTTTCTGCGCTTCTTTTCTTGCGGAGTCGGTTGATGCCATGGAGAAGACCTCGTTCTTTCCAGATGAGGCAATCTGGTTAGGTATCCCTGCTATTGATACTATTTTGCCGATTCCCGATTCCCTGACGAAGTCATAGACAGATTTGGAAAGCTCCGATGTCGCATTTATAGGTATTGCAAATTCTGCTAGTATTGCAAAGATCTTTGTTTTAGCATCTGAGTACATCCTTATAGGAGGCATTGGCTTATTTCCGTGTATAGCTATCAGTGGAGGAAACATGCTGCTTTCTATATATCCTATGTACTCCATATCAAGCTTATCTATGAGATAGCTTATTGCCATCGGGCCGACCAGCCCTACGCCGGGAAATCCTTCTATAAAAGTATATCCCTTGAGGGAGGATTTTTTCAGTAGCTTTACTTCTATCATGCAATCGGTAAACATTTGCTGCAAAACTATAAAAGCTTGTTTTCGGCGCAAAAAGCACCTATGCCTTAAATACTCTCGTAAAATCGACGATAGATATATAAAGATATGCTGATTATAGTAAATTGAAAAAGTGATTCTATGGCAGAAAGAATAGGGAGTGAGAAATTAGCGCGCGAGGATGGGTATTTGTACTTCCTCGGAAAGGACGGATACGTCTGGAGGACGCCAATGAAAACGAACAAGAGAGGCAGAAAGGCCAGAATAGGCTCTGAAAAGATACAGAGGGCCAAAGGCTACCTTTACTACCTCGATAAGGCAGGGTACGTTGCAAGGGCGAAGATGAACAGGAAAGGCAGATAAAGCTTTTCCTTTTCTTTTTTCTTTTTCTTTTGTTTTATTCTTTTATTCTTATTCCTATTTTTATTTTCATAGTTGATGTGTTTCCCAGGTTTGCCCATTCGTAGCAGGGTTTTAAATCTTTTACAGCAGATACCAATATGTGGGCGGCGCTACAAACAGCTTTGGATTTCGCTTCGCTTGTGATAAACGCAGGGAGGCGCACCATTCGTCGGGCTGGCCCGGCATACGCCATATAGGAAGGCAGACCTACGATAAACCAGACTCTGGAAAGGATAAGATTGAGACTTCTTCACTCCTGAGAAGGGCAGATTTAGTGTTGGAGATGGTCAAGTCCGATAATGCCGCTGGCGCCCTTGCTGAGGCACATCTGCTTGTTACTGATGCGAAACGCATGGTGAGGAGGTTGAGCAGCAGGAGCAAAGCAAAAATTGTTGATGCGGCTGTCGAGGTCGTGACACTCCTGGAGGAGCGTAGAGAGCCATCTCTATCAGGATCCAAGACGGCAAGAGAAGTGTCAATCTTCATTAAGAGGTTGCGAAACTGAGCGCGACCAAGCCTTCATCGGGCTTTGGGGCAAAACTCTGGTTCTTCGATATGGCCACATACGCACGCCACCCAATGTAAACCTTTGGTGCATCTAGTTTCGCAGGATTTCCAAATTTTGTTATCTTTTTTTCGTAGAACGTTTCAACTTCTTTGCCTAGGGCTAATGCCTCCTTCATAATTTTAACATCTTTCTTCTTGGCTATGTAATCACATTACAGATAAACCTCTTGCGGCTTTACCTCTCTCGATAGGGAAACCAGCAGATTCTCGCCATTGTTCCCCTCTATGACTACCTCCTCCGCCCTTAAAAAGTATCCTTTATCCGTGGTTATGCTGTGTATGCTGGGCAGCGGTCGTCTGTTCCTTAAGTCGTAGATGGGATCGAATACCGTTACCTTACCCAAGCTCTTCCCGCCGACAGTTTCGACCTCGGTGCCGAATGTCAGTCTCGCATCAGCCTTGCACTTGATCGTTTTCTCAGTTTCAGCCATATTATTCAAAACGATGAGTGTTTTCAAATATATAAGAGTTTTGGAAAGCTCGGCCTTGTTTAAAAACTCTGAGTTCTTAGACAAGAAGTCTTATGGCAGAAGCGGAACGATAGGATTGATACTGCGATAAGTTGCATCGCAGCACTGCATAACCTTTTCAGGATGGGTTATGGGTGACTTTTGTCCCAGAATCCCTTCATCGTGCTTTGTAGTTTAATTATCAATAAAACTACAGATTTGGGAATAAAACTACAAACCAAACCATTCAAAGCTATGAAAACCTGAATTGCTGTTGCTATGGCTATTACTACAGTTAATACTATGAGCAAATTTACGGACTTGGTAAGGAGCAAGGATAAGGCAGCACAGATCAACGAGGTGCTTCTAAAGGTCTTGTGCCATAATATCTGTGTATTGATAAGTGCCATGTTTGAGTTTGGAATTGAACCTAATCTCATAAACGATGCCATCTATTAGGCTCAATTTCATCAAAGGTTAAGGTATAATCAGGCTTTTCCACCTTTGCATAATACTTGTTCTTTTTCAAAAAAGCAACGAAATGTTTTGCATCTGTAGCTGTTCTACCAAATTTCTTGACATATTCTTGACATAACTCTAACAACTCATCCTTCTTTAAATCAGTCTCTATAACTTCGTAGTAATCCCTTAGCCAGATTATTTCTACTCTATATTTTCTTTTCATGTTAAAACTGTAAATAAAACTACAGAAACATTAATAAAACTACAGAAAATCAATTAAACTACAAAGCGCCTTCATCGGGAAGATTTAAATAATGATTTCTTATCAACATTACTGTTTTCGGTGAGCAATATGTTCAATGTAACAGGAATACCAAGGAACCAAGTTAAAAGAGAAAATTACGGAAGAGCGCTATTGAGGAATAGCAGGAGGATGGACAATACCTCTGAAAAGAACGGAATCGAAGAGGCAGCCGCTCTTGCGTTGTGGCATGCGGCAGTTGCGGAGAAGAACTATGTAAAGAAACTGAATCTGCTCAGCGAATCATACGCTCACGCAGGCATGCAGTCAGTGCTGAAGGATCAAATAGTCAATGATTTGCAGATGCTCCTTTCAGAACATGCGGGAGACGGTAAAGTAAAGTTTGCCGCGCTCGCTAAGGCTATTGAGCATGCGGAAAATATCGTCAGAGATTATAAAGGACCAAGAATCCGGAAAGGCTAAACGGAAACACGCTGTCCGGTATTTATTTTTATATTTTTTGCGGTACCAGATGGCAGCTCCAGTACATATCTGGCAATTGCTGAAGGCCTGTGTGTAGTGAAATCTAACCCTCTTGCCGGTTTTGCATTGTGTTTGATGTAGACTACCCGTTTCTGCCCATCAAGCCATATTATGTCTATTGGAAAATTCATGTTGCGCATCCATATCCCGTATTTCTGCGCGGTGCGGAAGGCAAACACCATACACTCGTTTTTCCTGAGTTTCGCTCGGAACATGAGACCCACAGCCTGTTTTAAGGGAGTATCTGCTATGTAAGCAGTAAACCCCCTGTTATTTATCGATATTTTCCTTGTTTTAAACTTTGTCATCTTTGAAAGAAGATACATCACGCACATTTTTTCCACTTGTTGCCGACTGTGATTTCATCGGTCTCATCATATCGTGCCGAATTGTTAACCAAACTATAAAAATCTACTTAGTTAGGGAAATGCTCTGCTCCCGCATGAACTGCTGAAGGTAGAACTTGCTTCCAGAGCCCTTTCCTCCGACGCTGCTGCCCTTCCATCCTACGAAAGTATGCAGACCGACTATCGCACCGGTAGTTGCGCTAGTCTCCCTGTTTATATAGACGGTTCCTGCCTGTATCTTGTTGATGAATTCCTTGATTTCTGCACCTTTCTTGCTGTAAAGCCCGGCAGTTAGGCCGTATTCCGTGTCGTTAGCCTGTCGGAGCGCATCGGAGAAGTCTTTGAACCCCTGCACTATCAGTATAGGGACAAACAGCTCCTTCTTGACGAGCTCGTGGTCTGACCTTACTTCTATAAGAGTAGGTTCCACGTATGCGCCGTTTAGACCCGTGTCTACCTTATTACCGCCATAGAGCACCCTTCCGGATCCCTTTGCCTTTTCCACTGCCTCGGTATAAGTCTTGAGTGCGTTCTGGCTGATGAGCGGACCAAGGTATATGCCCTTGACAAGCGGATTCCCTATATTTAAGTTCCTCATATTGTCAACAAGTTTGCTGATGAAAAGCTCCTTTATCGATTCGTGGACATACACGCGCGATACTGCGCTGCATTTTTGCCCGCAGAAGCCGAATGCGGCGCTCGAGATGCCTGAAACCGCCAGGTCGATGTCAGATGACCTTGAAACCACGACCGGATTCTTGCCTCCCATCTCGACTATGAATTTTTTCTGCAGTCCTGCAGAGTACGCCTTGGTTATCATGCCGACCCCTACGCTCCTTGATCCGGTGAAGGCTATACCTGCCACATCCCTGCTGACCACCATCTCATCGCCAACTTCCGATCCGGGTCCGCTCACGTAGTTGAAAACTCCCTGTGGTATTCCGGCTTCCTTGAAGCACTCGTATATCTTTAATCCGGTAAGCATCGTCATGCTGTCCGATGATGATGGCTTGAATACTACAGTGTTCCCAGTTATCATTGCTCCTGTGCTCATCCCGACTGATATTGAAACAGGAAAATTGAACGGTGCGATGACGCCGAAAACCCCGAGCGGCTTCATGGCAATCGTTACTTTTTCTCCCTTCAATGAAGGAGCGCCTTGGAATCCAGCATCTACCTTAACCGTGCTTCTTGCTTGCGAGGTTTTTCTGGAATAACCCTTGTTGATTTCGAGTTCGTTGGCATAGTAGTGCAGGAAATCTATGGCTTCATCCACTTCGCCTATAGATTCATATCTGGACTTCCCGTTCTCGTAGCTAAGCACTGCACCTATCTCGAATTTCTTTTTTGAGAATATTTCTGCGACCTTCCTGAATAGCGCTGCTCTTTCCGCATAATCGGTATTTTTCCAGCTGTCGAACGCCGTAGCAGCCGCATGTATCGCCTGTCTTGCATGTTCCCGTGTCCCTTTCTGGAACAATCCGATGACCGTTCCGTCTATAGGGGACCGCTCGGTTATCAGCTCCTGCGCATATACTTCCTTCCCGTTTATGAACATGGGATGTTTGGCACCGAATGTGCGTCTCGCGTTGCTTACCGCAGCATCGAAGAGCGCATCAAACTCGCTATCTTTTCCGTGTTCTAGGAAATTCTTGTAGGTAAATTCGTTATGGAACTCTGGCTTCATGATTTTTCACTTTAAAACTAGTCGTAGATGGATAAACACAGATTAAATTATTAAGTACTATTGTCTGGAGTCTAGAATATTTACTTCCATTCTGATCCGGCATTATTCTGCGGTTCGTTCTCATCCCACCCATAAAGAGCGTGGTTTTCCCGCTCATGTTGATAAATATAGAAGATTGATGCGTTTGCCATGATACAACTCTTCGGTGCATCTGACGTATTTGGAAGCTAACTTCTCTGGTACGCATACGTTGTTTTAAATATCTAGACCTGTTAGTATAACTCAGTTATAATCTTAGTGTGGAAAAATGGCCGATGACAACCTGAAGGCAATATTTGAGCAGCAGAGTAGCGAGTACAAGGAGCTGTACGGATTCAAAGGCAATGATACATATGCCCATAGAAGTGAGAAGGGGCTCTCTGAGAAAGTAGTGAGAGAGATATCGGAGCTCAAGGGCGAACCAGAATGGATGTTGGAAAAGAGACTTACTGGTTATAAGGTGTTTATGAGCAAGCCAACGCCTAAATGGGGGGCAGATTTAAGCAGGATAAATTTTGACGATATTTATTATTATATAAAACCCGGTGGGAAAAAGACAGATGTGTGGGAGCAGGTGCCGGACGAGATCAAAAAAACATTTGATAAGCTCGGTATCCCTGAGGCAGAGAGAAAATTCTTCGCGGGCGCGGAGGCGCAATATGATTCGGAGGTAGTCTACCACCATGTGAAGGAAGATCTGGAGAAGCAAGGGGTAATATTTACCGATACAGATACGGCGCTCAAGAAATATCCTGAACTGATGAAAAAATACTTTGGCACGGTTATACCGCCTACGGATAACAAGTTTGCGGCGCTTAACACCGCATGCTGGTCAGGAGGCAGCGTTATCTACGTGCCGAAAGGCATCAAAGTCGCGATGCCGCTGCAGGCATATTTCAGGATAAATGCCGAGAAAGCGGGGCAGTTTGAAAGAACGCTCATCATAGCAGATGAAGGCGCTGACGTATGTTATCTTGAAGGCTGCACCGCAGCTATTTACAGCGCATCCGCTCTGCATTCTGCTGTTGTAGAGCTTATAGCAATGAAGAACGCCCATATCAGATATGTGACAATCCAGAACTGGTCGAAGAACGTATATAATCTCGTGACACAGAGGGCATTTGCTTACGAGAATGCGCATGTGGAATGGATCGATTGCAATATCGGCAGCATGATAAACGAAAAGTACCCTAGCGTGTACCTGAAAGGCGAAGGTTCTAAAGGAGAGGTCCTTTCCATAGCTGTCGCAGGTGAAGGACAGGTGCAGGATTCGGGCGGTAAGATTCTGCACCTTGCGCCGAATACGTCCTCAAAGATAATCTCCAAGAGCGTTTCTAAGGGGACGGGAGTCGCATCATACAGAGGTCTGCTTTATATAGGCAGGGATGCGGCGAATGTTAAAAGTTCTGTCCGGTGCGATGCCCTATTATTGGATGAGACATCCAAGACCAACACCTACCCGTATATGGAGGTGTACCGCGATGACGCAAGCATAAGCCATGAGGCGACGGTTGGCAAGATAGGAGAGGAGCAGCTCTTCTACCTGATGTCAAGGGGGATGAGCGAGGACGATGCGGTAGCCACAATCATACTTGGCTTCGTGGAGCCGCTCGTAAAAGTATTGCCTCTCGAATATTCTCTCGAGCTGAAGAGGCTCATCAAGCTCGATACCTCGAATTCGGTAGGTTGAATGGAGTATTATAAATCGTTTGTTGCTGAAGCGAAGGAGCTTTCGGCGAAGCTGCCTGAAGAGCAGAATGAGCTCTACAAGCGCTACATAGTGACGCTGCCGTTATCGGATTTCGCCGCAGCGCTCGACACGAGTTTGGAGGATCCCGAAGAGGAAAGAGCGCTTGTTGCGTACACTGAAAGAATACATAAGAGCTTCGGTGTCAGGTTTGATCTTATCTTCGGCAGCACAAAGGCGATATCTACCGGCAGTAGCTTCATCAAGGTAATAGATGTAGGCAGGCTAACTGACGACTTCTTCTCCAGGAAAATGCACAGGAGCGATGAGGATAAGATAATAGCGTTCATCCACGCGTGTTCCAGGAAGATAGTCCTTATTGATATACCAGAAGGCCAAAAGGCCAGCCTTAATGTGCTTTTCGCGAACGGAAAGCTTCCGCTTTCAGCACAGGTCGCAGTGAAAACAGGTAAGGATTCGCAGCTTTCGCTCTTCGAATGGTGCGGTACTGTGGAAAGCATAACAGCGTCATCGTTCTCCGGGATAATCCATGAATTTGACATAGGGAAGCATTCGAGCGCCGAGGTGAATATAGTAAGGAATGAGGATTCGAAGAGTTGCGTATCCGGATTCACAAAAGGCGTAGTAAAGGATGGAGGAAAACTCCTTGTTAATTATGTGTATAATGGCGGAGCATGTTCCCGGGTCAAGAACGAGTTTGATGCGGAGGGTTATGGAGCACAGGCAGTAGTGACTGAGATGATAATAGGCTCTGCAGAGCAGAAGTTCGACATTGGGACGGTGGTAGTAAATTCATCGGGAGACACGATAACCGACCTAGAATCGAAGGCAGCGCTGATGGAGCGTTCGATGTGCTTGCTGAAAGGTTTTGCGGATATACGGGAAACCGCACCGGGAGCGAAGTCTTTCGTGAACGAGCGTGGCATAGTGCTCGACAAAGGAGCGCATATTGATTCTATTCCAGGGATGTCGATAAACAATAGAAATGTCAAGGCTAGCCATTCGTCCGCAACGGCTCCTGTTGATGAGGACTCCCTTTTTTACCTGATGTCAAGAGGCACCAGCGAAAGGGATGCGAAGGAACTGCTCATTGCCGGATTCTTTGCAGGCAGCATTTCCAAGATATCGGCTCCGTTTGTGAAAGAGATAGTATCTTCGCTCGTACAGGAGAAAATCAAGAACAGGGGATTCGGGATCATTCCGGAAGCGCGGACGTCGAATATATGGGGCGTGAGCGATAGCAGGCATATGATGTTCAGGGAAAATTATAAGATGCAGAGCGATTGAAATGAGCGAGTACGAACACATGGTGAAAGAGTTCATGCCTGCGCTGAGGGCGAAGTCTGCAAAGCTCATGGATAACAGGGGGCTGAGCCAGAAGGAGATCGCGCATGCGCTCAACATGACACAGGCGGCTATAAGCAAGTACCTGTCAGGTAAATATTCCCATGAAGTAAAGATAGTAGAGAAAACGCTCGACAGCCACGAGGTTGGGGGTTTCGTGGAGCGGCTCGGGGAGCATGATGCGTATGGTGCGCAGCGCCACGTATGCAGGATGTGTGCACGCAACCTGTCGTTCAGATGCAGGCTTATGATCAAGTAGTGATGCAATGGATAAAGACACAGTATTGGAAATCCGGGACCTTCATGTATCAACCGCAGAGGGCAAAGAGATAGTGAAAGGAGTTAACCTTACGGTAAGGCAGGGAGAGTTTCATGTGATAATGGGGCCGAATGGCTCAGGCAAGACCACGTTTGCGAAGGCAGTTATGGGATACCCGTCGCTTAAGGTGACGAAGGGAGACATACTTATCGATGGAAAGAGCATACTTGGCTTGAAGGCAAACGAACGGGCGAAGCTCGGCATTTTCCTCCAGTTCCAAAATCCCGTTGAGATAGAAGGAGTGGGTTTTGTGAATTTCGCGCGGTCTGCCAGAGAGTCCGCAACCGACAGCGCCATTGATATGAAGCAGTTCATGAGCGAGATAAGGAGCTATACCGAGAAGCTTGGCATAACCAATGGGATAATAGGAAGATCGCTGAACCACGGATTTTCGGGAGGTGAAAAGAAGAAGGCCGAAGTGCTGCAGATGGCCCTGATGAAACCAAAGATAGCAATGATGGACGAGCCTGATTCCGGTCTTGACATCGATGCGATAAAGGTAGTGGCTAAGAACGTGAATGAGATAGCTGAGAGCAACAGGACCGGTCTTCTCGTCATAACGCATTACAGCAGGATCCTTTCATATATGAAGCCGCAGCATGTGCACATAATGGCCGATGGAAAAATAATCGCGGAGGGAGGGAAGGAACTTATAGATAAGCTTGAGAAGGAAGGATATGACTCCTTCCTGAACGGAGCAGAGTAATTGCATGCCGATTGATGTTGATTCTGTAAGGGAGGACTTTCCGATACTGTCAATAAAGAACGATGGAAAGCCGCTTGTTTATCTCGATAGCGCTGCAACATCGCAGAAGCCCAAAAAAGTCATCAATGCAGTGACAAGGTTATACAGGAAGTATAATGCAAACATACACAGGGGAGTGTATCGCATATCGGAGCTTGCCACCGGGGAATATGAGAATAGCAAGAAATCCGTAGCGAAGTTCGTTAACGCCGCTGGGATGGAAGAGATCGTATATACCAGAAATGCGACCGAGGCGATAAATATTGCCGCACTCTCGTGGGGAGAGCAGAACATAGCACGGGGGGACAGGATACTGATAACTGAGATGGAACATCACAGCAACATAATACCATGGCAGATGCTGGCAGCCAGGAAGGGAGCATATCTCGACTATGTGAAGATTGACAGGGATTCCTATACTCTCGATTATGCGAGCCTGGAGGAAGGGCTTGCGAAGTCGCCGAAATTGGTTTCTGTGACCCATGCATCGAATGTTCTTGGGACAATAAATGATGTAAAGAGCATCGCGAGAAAAGCTCATGAGGCAGGCGCAAAAATGCTGCTCGATGCTGCGCAGTCGGTCCCGCATATGCCTGTTGATTTCCGTGACATTGACACTGACTTCGCCGCATTTTCAGGGCACAAGATGCTTGCTCCATCCGGCATAGGCGTCCTTTATGCGAAGCGCGGTCTGCTAGATCAGATGCAGCCCGTGCTCGGTGGAGGGGATATGATAAAGACGGTCGATTACCAGGAATTTTCCTCTAATGACCTGCCTTGGAAATTCGAGGCGGGAACGCCGAATATAGAGGGGGCGATAGGGCTCGGAGCTGCAGTCAAATACCTCAAGAAACTCGGGATGGAAAATGTCAGGGAACATGAAAAGGCGCTTACGCGTTATGCTCTAGACAAACTGTCAGGCATCAAAAACGTATCGGTCTTTGGGCCGGAAGACGTGGAGATGCGCGCAGGCGTTGTGCCGTTTGAGATTGACGGGGTGCATGCGCACGACATAGCGACGATATTTGACAGCGAAGGAGTGGCGATAAGAGCAGGGCATCATTGCGCTATGCCTCTGGTGACGCAGGTGCTGAAGAGGACCTCGCTTTCAAGGATGAGCTTTTATGTCTACAACAAAGAAGAGGAGGTGGACAAAGCTGTTGGAGCGGTAACGAAAGTTAAAAATAAGTTTATGATAGAGTGAGTATGGTGGCTTTATGAAAGATGCGCAAAAGTCCCCGGAATACATAATTGGATATCCATCCAATTTCCTGATGTTTGCTGCATATGCGAGTAGTGAAATCATAGCAAACAAGCCGCCTCGTTCGGGATTGAATAGATTTACGGTTGAACAGCCTGCAGATGCTATAATCAGGCACGGACTTTGATTCTTTCATTAATATAAACACTGATTTCATGGATATCTATGCCGAGGAGATAATATCACACTATGAGCATCCGCACAACAGAGGAAAGCTGGCAACCGCGAACGCCGAGTTCCATGATTACAACCCAGTCTGCGGAGATGACATAACTATGTTTCTTGACGTAAAGGATGGAATAATAAAGGACGCTAAGTTTGATGGAGCAGGATGCGCTATAAGCATAGGCGCAGCGAGTATGTTGACCGATCTTATCAAGGGTAAAAGCGTAAAGGATGTTGAAAAGATGGGTGTGCACACCGTGGTCGATATGCTCGGTATAGACCCGGGTCCTGCAAGACTGAAATGTGCAACACTTTCTCTGAAGGCGGCACAGAAGGCGCTTGTATCGTATTCACGGACAGTCACGTGATCCTTCGCTGCTTTATCTTATTTTTACTAGCAGCGGTAGATGGCGTTGTATTCCCGTGCGTTACGTGAAAGTATAAATACTTTGCTGCTGCTTTTCTTTTCGATAATATGGCAAATACTACAACTTTGGCAATTGGTGCGATAGTCGTTATTGTAGTTATAGTAGCTGTTGTTGCTCTTTCATCTGGAGGGAAGCATACGACAACTACGATACTGCAAACAGCCTCTTCTACCGTTTCTTCAGGATCGGGATCGAATAGCTCCACGGTGAACGCAACGACCACGTCTTCTGGAGGGCAGCAGAGCGGCGCTTCCGGAAGCGTTGGAAATATTACTTATGACAGTCTTAGCGCAAGCGGATACAGCACGTCAAGCGGCACATTTAACCTGACGCTGCCATGGAGCGGATCCAGCACAGGAGCGTTTGGAGGAGCGTCATGCGCGATTGCAGGATCAAATAGCAGTTCTACATTCTCGATGGATGACCCTGCGCAGTATTCTAACGGAAAGGTGTACTGTCTGGGCGGAGAGAATAGCACGCCGATGTCTTTAGTGCTTGATACAGTCACAGGATATGCAGGCTTCAATGACAGCGTTACGCAGCCATTTTCGGCGCCGTATGTTATGAACTACAGCATAAACAACAGTTACAGCACGTGGCTGGTTGCCATACCGGTCGCATGCGGAGGTGGCACATGTTCCGTAAGCCTGCCATCAGGATGCCAGTTCGTACAGAATGCCAGCTACCTGAATACCAGCGCTTCGTTGGCGATATGCAAGGATCCATCACCAGGCAGATATCAAGTAACAATCACGCCACACGGGACAGGATCAGTCAGCATAGGCAGCACGGTCTACTTGTACTATAAGTGAAATGGTACAAGCGGTCCGATAAGGTTTGTTCCGGCTTTCTAGCTGTTCAACTTTACAGTGTCTCCGATAGCTATCCTTCCGGGCAGCGTTTCCAACACCATGGTGCCGTTCGCACATACATTCTTAGTCGAATACGCCTGGGCTTCGTAGGCATATGTTACTATGCCGTTCTGCGCTATCCATGATTGTTCTAAGGGGATTTCCGTATTTGCCATCCAGAAGCATTGCTGCGACACATTTCCGAACAGGAAGAGCATTCCGATGCAGTCTTTCCGGTTGCCACAATCTCCTATGCTGCTCTGGTTCATATATCCCTGCAGCTGCTGCGGAATGGTTTCAGCTAAGTATACGGAAAATATTGATGAAGCGTTGTTATTTTCCAGTGTTATGTTACCCGTAGTAAAAAAGGAATCAAGAGATATCCTGCCTTTATCGCCAGGCTGTGAGAGAATGATAATGGCAACTAACAAAACTAACAAGATTGCCGCAGGTATTAGGATAGAGAGCTTGATTCTAACCATTTTTGTGTCTGAAGCCATTGGCGCACCTCAATTAGTTAGCATGTAAGCAGACATTAGAAGGACAAGTGACAAAACCAGCTTGCGCTTTATATCCTTTTCGTTGAACCATATGCCTCCGGAGAGCACCATTACTACTACATATATAGTGTTGAGCATAGGGGAAACGAGGCTTATGACAGCAAGGCTTACCGCAATATAGTAGAGCACGCGGTACGCTGAAGTTAGTATCCCTATCGAGGTGATTGAGGCGAAGTTGTCTCTGAAGTTTCTCATTATTTCCCTGAAACCTCCATACCTTAACTGCATGTAAGCGAACATCTCGAAAAAGCCGATTGCCTGATACAGTATTACGAACGCTATTGTGTTCACACCTCCAAATAAGATGTATCTTGACAGAACCGCCGCCACTGCGTTGATGAATGAGATAATTGCCATGTACGAGACATACTTCTTGCCTTCAAACTGCTCGTTGAGCTTTGCTCCGCGTACAAAAAGCAGAAGGTATGTAGCGATTATGATTATCGTTATACCAGCATAATTTATGTAGCTCAGGCGTTCTCCGAGGAAAATGAAAGCAAGCATGACTGTGAAAAGCACCGGAAGGGAGCTGAATATCGAAGAGGAGACGGATATGCTTCCGTGTTTGAATACCCTGGCTATCAGCAGGTAGCTTGCAGTCGATAACGTGCTTATCACAAATATAATAGCGATATTCGTATAGGATATGCTGAAATTCGCGAATGGCACTAGTGCCAGAGAGACAAGGAAGGCGATAAACGCGAAACTGGCGCTGTATGCGGACGCGTGTTCCTTCTGCAGCGTTTTTTTCTCTATTATGGTAGAGATCGCCATCAGAACTGACGCGGCTAAAGCAAAGTAGTACCACTGCAGCATTGAATCTGCAGTATTTGTGCGTTCCTGTTTAAATCTTTTGGGAAACAGAACTTTTGGCAGGTGATTTGAATGAATGCGAAGGACGCCCGCGCCGTTCGCTGGTTGTTGGACGCCGCATATTATGAATAGCGCCGATATTAGCCCCAGCCGGATTCGAACCGACGTACGTGGGTCCAAAGCCCACGGTCCTGGGCCGCTAGACGATGGGGCTGCGGCTTTGCACTCCTTAGCATTTGAAAACTTCAATATTTAAACTTCTCTTTTCAATTATGCGTGATTCCATGAGGTCTGCAGACGCGGCGACGCTGTTCCGTGTTTTACTTGCTGTTGTTGTAGTATATCTTGTGCTTGGCAGATTTAGCCCGTATATTATCTTCATGATAATCCTGTCGGAACGTGTTGTTGACGGGCTTGATGGATATCTTGCGAGGAGGCAGGCAAGCAGAGGCAGGCTTGGTTTCGCCATGTACTTGAAAGGAGTGATGGGCAACGCAGAAGCAAAGAAAGGGATTGCGAAATGCAATGCGGCGCTGAGGAAAATAGCGCCGCATGGCAGCAGGCTGGATGTGGCGGGGGACAGATCAGTCGAATACATATTCTGGGCACTGTTCAGCTATCTTGGACTTGTACCTCTATTCGTATTCATCATAGTGATAGTAAGGCATTCGTTCGTTGATGCTCTGATGGGATCCAAAGGCACGTCTTCGAAAATGAAAAGCAGGTTTGCGAATTCTATATACGCCTCTAATTACAGCCGGTTGCTCATAAACGTTCCGAAGGTACTGGCATTCGGGTATCTGCCTTTCGTCTACATATACGGATGGCCTTTATACATTGGTTACCTGCTCGTAGGTATCCTGGTTGCAGGCATACTTATCAGGGGGGCAGCAGAAGCGTATGAAAGCCTTATTTGAATAATGAATCGGAATCTGAAAAGGCTTTGGGCTACAGCACGGGTTACGCGTGATAATTTGTGTTTTGCGCAGGTTCATCATCAAATGAGCCCGTATTCTGTCTTGAGCGGAGGCGGTTTGCTGACAGGTCTGTGAACATTTCCATTATTTTTATCTTTAGCTCCTCATCGGGAAGCACAGCCATGGTCTCAGGTAGGCACATGTAACCGAGAGCCGCTTCCGGATGCAGCAGCCTCGTCTCATTGACTATCTCCGCGAATACCCATGCGGGTTTGAATGAACCTTTTTTTGTCCTGACCGGCTGCCGTGAGATATCGTCAGCATATCTGTCCAGCCTGTCCTTAAGGACCAGGTAAAAATCAGGTATCTGCTCCGGCTTTGCACGCATAGAGAGGTCATCCGATATTCCGCGCAATACTTTTATCGTAAGGGTTCTTGCAGTTTCCCTGCTGTTCGGATATGATGGGTTTTCTGTTGTTGCGTTCTCTATATGTGCCTTTATAAGATCGCCGACTATTTCGATGCGCATGCGCGGTTCGTTGTATGGAAGCTTGACTATATCCTGCCACCACAGGTTTATTGAACCTGGTCTGCTCTTCTTTCCGTTGTGCCTGCCCTGCAGCCTTGTCAGTATGCAGTACATCGCCTTTGCAGGGGTAGTCGCTTTGTCTTCGATATCGCCGTTATATAACTTAGGTTTTTCAGCCACAGAACTCATATGTATCCTAGTATGCTTATTTCCAGTCCATAATATATAAGGTTTTTGCAGTACCTCGCTTTAGTGTGTATCGTTGGTTCCGTGCCGCTACTTGCGCAGCTTTATATATCTTTATACGCTAAAGAGAAAAGACAGAAGTGAGTCCTATGATAACGAACTTTACAATAGCGACAGTAGAAGGAAGAATCGAGTCGGCAGAAGCGCTTAGCAGACAGAGGTTCCCGAAATTAAACGTCAACCTTGACAGTGTTAACGTAGATGGGACCAAGATAAAGGTATCTTATACGTTCCTAGCAGACTACTTTGACAATGACGGAAAGGACGCAAAGAACATCGGCCAGGTTAAGCTCGGTGGATTGATAGAGCTGACTGAGAGCAAGGATAACGCTGCAGCAGTGCAGAAGAAGTGGAACGAGAAGAAGATGCTGCCTGTCGAGCTTGCTGAGGAGATAATAAACGGGCTGAACTTCCGGTGCAGCGCAACAGGAACTCTTGTTGCATACGCTCTTGGGCTAATCCCGCCAATAGTAATAAGCCAGACAAAGATAAGCGAACAGCAGTCTGCCAAATAGGAGCAGTAGACAACAGGTTTAAGACGTCTGTTCTGCTATTTTTATTTTCATAAGCGGCAGAGCCCTGCGCGTCTCTCGAAAGCGGACATGCCGTGCCGCTATGAGATAAGCTTTAAGCTTTCACCGGTGATTCTTTACCATGCCTGGTTCTAAATCAGATGCAGAGCGCCAGCCGCAGGAAGCGGAAATGCAGCTTGAACTATCAATAATAGACGTAGACTATCTGCTCGGAGGAGATGGAGCAGTGATACGGATGACCTGCAAAGGAAGCGATGGCAGGGCATATGAGGTATTTGATGAGGATTTTCTGCCCTATTTCTTCTTCATACCTTCTGGAGACATGGATGAAGCGATGATAAAAGGAATGCGGAAAACGGAGTTTGGGACAGTTATTGCGGTGAAAAAAGTAGAGAGGGCGGAAAGGCAGGTATTCGGAAAGAAGGAATCTGGCTTCAATATCTATACGTCGGCCCCCGCGGAAGTGCCAAAGCTCAGTGCAGAGTTCAAGAAATACGGAAAGTGCTTCGAATACGACATCCCGTTCGCGAAAAGGTATATTATAAACAAGCAGATAACGCCATTCGTTCCATACTCGATGAGAGTTGCCAAGAGAGGCAGCGCTTTCCTGCTTAGAGAAATGTCCCGTATGGATAAGGATACAATGCCGAGTCTGAACGCCCTTGCGTTTGATATAGAGGTTTATAACCCCAAAGTAGTAACGATGGCGGAAAAGGATCCGATAATCATGATAAGCTACTGGTACAGTGCAGGAAAAATGAGTAAACGAGGGGTTCTTACATGGAAGAAGATAGACAGGCCTTTTGTAGAGACCGTGTCTGATGAGAAAGAGATGGTGCGCAGGTTTGTCTCGCTGGTAAACGAGCTCGATATAGACATAATATCCGGATATAATTCGGCCAGTTTCGACATCAAGTACCTAATCGATAGGTGTGCAGTATTAGGGATAGAGTTTGACCTGAGCAGATACAAAGGAGGTACGAAAATAGAGAGGCATGGCATGGTCGACAGGGTTAAGATATCTGGAAGGGTGCATGTTGACATGTACCATGTGGCGAAATTCATTTCCGTGGTCGGTTCCTCTGAGTACATGCTGAAACTCAACAGGTATAGGCTCAAGGATGTATACGAGGCGATAAGCGGAGGCAAGAAGATGATGGTTGACAAAGCAAATATCTGGGCGCTATGGGATGGGACAAGGGAAGACCTGGAAACGCTTGCGGACTACAATCTTAATGACAGCGAGGCGCTCATGTCGGTGTATAACGCCCTGGTGCAGATAATGATAGAACTATCAAGGACGACAGGAGATATGCTTACAGATACCGCAGTTTCCACTACCGGCCAGCTTGTTGAGTTCTCACTGATGCGCTGGGCGCATAAATACAAAGAAGTAATACCGAACAAACCGGAAGAGAGGGATATCAGGAGCAGGGGGGATAACCCGATAGAGGGTGCATATGTAAAAACGCCCGATCCTGGTATTTATGACAACCTTGTCGTGTTTGACTACAGGGGGCTGTATCCATCAATAATCATCTCGCACAATATTGATCCGTCTACGGTAACAAATGATGGTGCAGACTGCTTCGAATCCCCTATAGGGGTCAAGTTTACTAAGAGAAGGAAGGGAATAATGCCGATGATACTGCAGAACCTCATGGACCAGAGGGTCGAGGTAAAGAAGGCTTACAAGAAGGATCCGTCGAATATGTCAGTAGGAGCAAGATCGCAAGCGCTTAAGATATTATCAAACTCTTTTTACGGTTACTTGGGATACGCGCGCTCCCGCTGGTATTCTAGGGAGTGCGCCGGCAGCGTTACCGCCTATGGCCGTCAGTATATCAAGGATACGATAGCAAAGGCAGAGGATTTCGGCTTCCGGGTATTGTACTCCGATACAGATTCTGTCATACTTCTGCTTGGCGGAAAGCCGAATGAAGACGCCCTGCGGTTCATGAATGAGATAAACATGAAGCTGCCTGCCCCTATGGAACTGGAGCTCGAGGATTTCTACAAGAGAGGCATTTTCGTAGGAAAGAAAACAGACAAGGAGTCTAAAGGGGCGAAGAAGAAATACGCTTTGATATCCGATAAGGGAAGGATAAAGATCCGTGGTTTTGAGCTGGTGAGGAGGGACTGGTCGAAGATAGCCAGGGAAACGCAGAGGAAAGTGCTTGAGACGATACTCGAACAGGGAAGCAAGGAAAAAGCCGCAGAGATAGTAAGAGAAGTAGTAAAAAGGCTCAAGGAAGGGAAAGTGCCGCTTAGCGAGCTTGTTGTCAGCACACAGCTCAAGAAGAGCATATCTTCTTATGACCTTACCTCACCGGAGCTGGAAGCTGCAAGAAAAGCGATAAAATCAGGGAAAAAGACGAGGGAGGAGATGGAGCACGGAGTGATAAACTACGTTATAACGAAACACGGCTCAACGATATCAGATAAGGCGCAGCTTGAGGAATTTGCGGACGGATACGATGCCGATTATTACATAAACAACCAGGTTCTGCCTGCCACTATGAGGATCCTGAAAGAGCTGGACTTCAGCGAGGAAGAGCTTAAGAACCTTGGAAAACAGAAGAAATTGGGAGGTTGATGGAGCACAAGCATGAAACAGTTGATCCGGAACTGGTAAAGGAAGTAGGCAGGGCTTCGTACGAGGCACTGATGAAGGCGAAGGCGATGGTGAAGCCCGGAGTGAGGCTGCTCGACGTGGCGGACGCCGCTGAGGGGTTCCTTAAGGAGAAGGGATTTGGTTGTGCCTTCCCGCTTAACCTTTCGATAAACGAGCAGGCTGCGCACTACACGCCTAGCGTCGAGGATGAAACCGTGTTTCCGGATAACGCTCTCGTTAAAGTTGACTTCGGTGCTGCAAAGGAGGGAGTGCTCGGGGACTGCGCATTGACGGTAGACTTGTCAGGCAAATACGGAAAGCTGGTGGAATCCGTGGATGATGCATTGAAGAACGCGATAGCGGTAGTCAAGGCGGGAGTCAGGGTAAGCGACATAGGAGCGGAGATAGAGAAGACAATAGAAGCTGCTGGATTCCTGCCGATAAAGAACCTTGGAGGCCATGAGGTCGCGGTGCACGATTTGCATTCCAGTACGTTCATACCAAACTATGACAATGGAGATGACACAGTACTGGAAGAAGGGATGACGGTGGCGATAGAGCCGTTTGCTGTAGACGGTAAGAAGCAGGCAGTGTACGAATCAGATATATGCGACATATATAGCTATAATGGAGCGACGGGGGTAAGGAACCCTGACGCCAGGAAGATACTTGAGGAAATAGACGAGAGATATCAGAGCGAGCCGTTCGCGGTGAGATGGCTCTCCATGGTAGTCCCTGCAAAGTTCTCCCTTTATTTGGCGATAAAGGAGCTGCAGAGATATGAGATGTTGCAGCCGTATCCTACCTTGGTCGGCTATGGAATGATTGCGCAGGCGGAAGCCGAGGTGCTGGTTACGGCAGACGGGTGCGATGTTCTCACAAAGTAACTAAGTAACTGTGAATAACCGTGAAGGAGATAGCAGCGCATATGTGCATGCTGTGAGTCGCTGTCAGCGCTTAGCCGCACTTGCTGTAGCTGCACTTCGGACATGTGTAGCAGCCTTCCAGCGCAACCATGATCGTGCCGCATTCCGGGCACGGGTTCTCCTTGGTCATCACCAATGAGTAGCCCATAGCATTCTCTTTCACAGCCGCTATAGTCATTGTCTCTTTCTTTCCTTCATCCGTTTCGTGCTTTTCTTTCACGTTTTTGAGAGTGTGCTGCTGGTTGTTCGTCTGCAGCACCTGCACGCTCTTGCTGCTGTCCCTGTATATCGTTATACCCTTGCACCCAAGGTCATATGCCATCATATACACCTTCTCTATGTCCTGTGGCGTTGCCCATGCAGGAAGGTTTACTGTCTTTGAGACTCCGTTGTCAGTATACTTCTGGAATGCCGCCTGTGTTTTTACGTGCCATTCTGGCGCGACATCGAAAGCGGTTACGAAAAGCCTTCTTATGTTCTCCGGTATCTCCTCTATATCCTGTATGGATACCCTTCCTATTAGCTTCTGCACCAGCTCCTCGCTATAGAAACCGTTCTCCAGCGCAAGGTTCTCGAACTCGTTATTAACCTCTACGAGATTTGAGCCTATCGTGTCATGCACGTTTCTTACATAAGCAAGAGTGAATATTGGCTCTATCCCTTGCGTTGCACCACCTGCTATGATGCTCGTGGTTCCGGTAGGCGCTATTGTCGTGACTGTGCAGTTCCTTAGAGGCTTATGCCCCAGCCTTGCCCAGATACTGTTCTTGAATTCCGGGAAGGGGCCTCTCTCTACTGCCAGCTCCTCGCTCATCTTCCTGCCGTTTTCTGTTATGAATGACATTACCTTTTCTGCCAAGACCAATGCTTCGTTGCTGTCGTATCTGATGCCCAGTCTTATCAGCATGTCTGCCCAGCCCCTTACGCCGAGCCCTACCCTCCTTATCGCCCTGCTTACCTCCTCTATCTGCTTGAGAGGGTAGCTATTCGCCTCAATTACATTATCGAGGAATCTTACCCCTAGCCTTGAATAATAGCGTAACAGCTCCCAGTCCACCTCCATATGGTTGTCCACATGCTTTACCATCTTAGCTAGGTTTATTGACCCGAGGTTGCATGAGTCATATGAATACATCGCAACCTCTCCGCATGGGTTTGTTGACTCTATCGGACCGTAAGCTGGAACCGGGTTGCTGTAACTCGAGTTCGTCTTGTCTATGAAGAAGAGCCCGGGATCTCCAGTCTTCCAGGCCATTGTAACTATTAGATTCCACACCGCCCTCGCATTCAGCCTTCCGACCGCACGCTTGTCTTTCGGGTTTATTAGGCGGTAGTCCTTCCCTTCCTTGAGCGCCTTCATGAATTCGTCGGTTATCGCAACCGAGATGTTGAAGTTCCTTATTTCCCCTTCAGTCTCTTTGCACATTATAAACTCTAGTATGTCTGGATGGTCTACACGCAGGATGCCCATGTTTGCTCCGCGCCTCTTCCCTCCCTGTTTTATCTGTTCGGTAGAAGCATTGAACACTTTCATGAAAGATACCGGGCCGGATGCTATGCCGCCTGTGGCACGCACTACGTCATTTGCTGGCCTTAGCCTCGAGAATGAGAACCCGGTGCCCCCTCCCGTCTTGTGTATCATTGCCTGGTATTTTAGCGCATCGTATATCCCTTCTATAGAATCGTCTATCGGAAGGACGAAGCATGCGCTGAGCTGTCCATCTTTCGTTCCTGCGTTCATAAGCGTAGGAGTATTTGGCATGAAAGTGTCGTTCGTCATAGCCGTATAGTATTCATCGGACAGCTTCCCTATTTCTTCGTCGCTCTTGCCCCATTTGCGTTCCACTCCGGCAACTGCCACAGCCACCCTCTTGAACAGCTGTTTCGGAGTTTCGATTATTTTACCGTTGCCGTCCTTCAATAAGTATCTTGCAGCAAGCACAACCAGGGAATTGAGAGGCAGTTTTAAGTCGTCGTCACCTATTCCTATCGAGTTCTTGAACATCCTTATCTGTGAATGCTTGTTCCTGTATAGTATGTACGATTTGGCTACTGCAGGATCCCTCTTCATAAGCACGCTTTCGACCACGTCCTGTACTGCTTCGACATGGATCTCCTCTACGCCCTTTTCCGCCATTTCTTTGACTATAGAATTTGCGGCTTCCTTGGCGCTGGCCATGTTCTCGTTGTCCGATCTGTTCACATAGATGCTGCAATATCCTTTGAATACTGCATTCACTATTTTATTCTCATCAAAAGCGACTTTCTCCTTGTTCCTCTTTATAACATATTTCGGCACCACAATAACACCCAGAACCAGTCACGGTGCTAATTTAATCGCACGCAAGCTTTAAAAGGAGGATTCCGATGTTCGTACTTTTTTATGTTACTTTTGTGTATAATTTGCCACAAAAATATACAACACGACATCTTTGCTGTCGGAAAAGTAGCTTTTTTACCGTTTCTTTTTAACAGTCCTCTATGTCGTCGCAGTTGCCATTGAAGTCCTTCTTGAGGGACCCCCATGCCTCTTTGTACTCGTCGTAATGATCCTTCGGAACGTTGAAGAAAAGCCATTCCGAGAAAACGTTATCTTTTATACCGAGATTTGATACCTCGACTATGTCGAAAGGAGTTATTGATCTCCATTTGCTCGATGATGCTTCTTCGTGCTCTTTCTTTATCTCCGGTCTATTCAGTTCTCTAGGAGGTGGTGACTTCAGTGCTTTGAAAGTCTGCCATGAGTGCCCTGAAGCGAATGTCGCTATCAGCACGGCTTTCAGCATTGTCAGTTTTTCGTCAGCCTCTGGTTGTTCGCCGTTGTGCTTCTTCGCAGATACTTTCTTGACTTTTGTAGAGAGAAGGTCAAATTTCGTCAAATTATATTTTATAGGCATGCACTCGTCCGCTGCAACATTTCTGTTCTTACGGTATGTATGTGCACTGCTGCTCTCCGATACACGGTGTTGTTCCGTACGGGGGTCGTTGGTCGTTTCTGCCTGTAATATGTTTACAACAGCTAAATATAAAAAGTTGCTTCATGCAATAGAATATCGTAAAATGGAGCTTTTGCGGCTTTTTTAGATGATAAGATGGGACTTTTTAACATATTCGGAAAGCGGGATGTGTCATCTGAATTGACGAAGAGCTCTCCGTACAGGTTGGCTACTGAATGGGTGCCGTACAGGATTTACGCCAACAGGAAGAGCTCGTCTACGCTTGTTGTAAGGATAAAGAACGTGACGGAAGAACCGTTGATGACTTCGGTTGTGGTTGAGCTTCCAAAACAGCTGGGTTTTGAGTCTATAGGGATGACGAAAGAAAGGGAGATAAGGTTTGGTGATATAGCCCCTGGCGAGGAGAAAGAGGCGAGGTTTGAGGTGTTTTCCGGTCCGCAGTCCGATGCCGGAGACTACACGCTAGGGCTTACCGCAATAGCGCATTATCGGGATTACGGCCATGTGATCAACGCAGTAAAGAAAAAGGTAATAGCGAACGTTGTGTGAGTTAGCCGCTTTCTCAGAAATCCGTATGGTTCCTGTTTGCCGTTTTTTCTGTTTGTAAGTCTTTTGGTGGCTCGGGTTTCGCTGCGTTCTGTGTCTTGATTATCGTGTAGATGTTTGAAAGCATGTTCGCTATCTGGATGCCTTTCTCCGTTAGCTTTATCTCTTTAATCTTTCCATGCTTCTCGTTTGTCGTTATGCCGAGTATTTCGCATTTCTTTAGAAAGTTGCTCGTGTGGACATATGTGGCATCGGATGATTTTGCTAGTGTCGATATATACCATGGCTGCTGGTTGTTGCGCAGCGATAAGAGTATCCTAGTCTGTTTGCTTTTGAATAATATCTCTCCGTTGCCTTCCGACATCCTATCCCCTGTTATGCCTTTATCCTCCTGTGGACCTGGCGGGATTTGAACCCGCAACCTATGGGTTCGAAGCCCATCGCGCTATCCAAGTTGCGCCACAGGTCCTGTGAATGCACAGGATGGATAGAAAGCCTGCTGCAGCCAACTATATATACTGATTGCTGTTTCTTTCTATTGCGGGTATTCCCTGCGTACTGTTTGTTAGTACATGCCTGCGCAAACTGCCTGAATCATACGAATGACGCTATCCTAGCTTGTTTTATGTTGTCTACCGTGCTCCAGTGTTCACGCAGCTGCGCCTTGAACTCCGGATTCTTTAGGTTCCTTCTCACTACTTCCATCGTCTTGTAATCGGAAGGATAGCCTGAGCCGAGTTTTATGCCGAGTTTTATGCTTAGCTGCCTTATCGCCTCGTCCCTTGACACTTTTGCCATTATACTGGCAGCAGAGACTACAGGATACGTTGCATCTGCCTTGTGCTCGGCTATTATCCTGGTATACTTGATGCCCTTCTTGCGTTCCGTCTTCCCGGACACCGCCGTGGGCTTCTGGCTATACATGTTTACCCTAAGGCCAAACTTTTCCTGAACTACATCAGGAGAATCAAGATAGACTGTGGACACCTCGCTTTGCACCTTGTCCAGAAGACGGGAGAAATGAACTGCTTCTAGTTCATTCAG
Organism: Microcaldota archaeon; assembly: GCA_021799475.1. GTDB lineage: Archaea > Micrarchaeota > Micrarchaeia > Micrarchaeales > Micrarchaeaceae > JAJZYD01. The sequence continues at coordinate 180,394 of JAJZAJ010000001.1, forward strand.
GGATATTTTGTTCTGCATCGCCTCGTTTATCTCTTTCGGAGATATGTGGCTTATCAGCACTTCCTGTGCCAGTTTATTTATCTTCTTGAATAGCAGTTCCCTCTGTTCAGGCCTCAGGAGTTTTGAGTCCCTGACACCTATTTCCGCAAGCTTGCGCTCGTTTGATTTTTTTACAGCCACTATAGATACTGTCAACGGACCTAACACTGCGCCCCTGCCCGCTTCGTCACCGCCGCAGATTATCATAGCTTCACCGACTGGACATTGCGACAAACGCTACGGCAGCCTGTGGGATCAGATATTCTTCCTGTCCACGACACAGTAGTCGTTGACTGCAAGCACAGAGTTATACGGTACTCTTATCTGCCCGCTTTCTATCTTCAGCTTGTTCGCTATGCTGCTGTCCATATTTGGTTCAACAACAAGATTGACGATCTTTCCCGTCACTTCGCTTATCTCCACGTCAAACAATCTGCCGACATCAAAGCCGTCATTAGTTATGACCTTCTTCCCTACCAGCTGCTTTGCAATGATGAATTTTACCATCGTGTCACCTCTTGGTCGCTGATTATATTGCAATCATCTCATTTATAAAGTTTTGTACTTCGGGCTTGTAGTCGTGAAGTTGGGTTTTCTGACATCCTCTCCTATCTGAAAGATAGGAGGTTCCTCTTGCTCTTGACTCTGTGTCCGTCCTCATCTGTTACCATCGGAGCGGGTTTCGGAACCTTTTTACTGGGTTCGGGGTCGCAGAGCATCCTTGCGTTGCCTCTTTGGAGGTATCAGTGCTCTCCTTGCATACATCCCTGTCTGTATGCAATCGGGATATACCCTTATTCCGCACCTTTTGGATGGGTGCGGGGACATTCCCTACTGTGGATTTCGTGCCACAGCGCATCTCATTTGGGCATATCGCACTCAATTCTGGATAGTCCTTTTCAGGGCGTATTCCAGATATATGCGAGACCAATATCATTATTTCACCAGCAAAATTTATATGCATTCATCCCCTAACTGAAGATTAGGGACTTTCTGCTATTCATTTTGTAATATTTGCACCAGCCGGGATTTGAACCCGAGTCGATGGCTTGGGAAGCCATAGTCCTACCAGGCTAGACTACTGGTGCATCTAAGTGAGTTTTGCTGTGCCTATTACCGTATATATTTCGGATTTTCACCGCTTTGGATGGTCGGTTGATCCGGTGCAGCTATTGCGCCCTGCATCTGCTGCAGCTGCAGCTGCATCTCGTGTGCGGCTTTCTTTGTCTTCTCTATGAGCTTGTCAAGATTCTGCATGTTCGTGGTGATTCCGAGTTGCTTGGCGAGCACGCTTAGCACCGCTTTTGCCGCAGCGGCATCCACGTCGGCAAACAAAGTCTCGCCCATTATACATACCCCATCGATACCCTTTTCCTTTGTGAAAGATATTAAAAGCCCCGCAGAGCCCATTATGACCCCTCTAGACTTTCCGAACAGAACACCTTTTGCCTTCAGGCTCTCCGCAGCTTTTTCGCTTGTCGCATATCCGAATACGCGCGGGTGCTCCTTGATCCTTTTTGCTATATTGTAACCGCCTAACGTGTATACTAGCTTTCCGTTAAGCTCATTCTTGAAGAAGTCGACTATCTTGTCATTTACTATATAGTGGCCTTCCTGCGTGACGGACTGGCAGTCTCCCGTAAGTATGATGATGTCGCGTTTTATGTTTTTGTTTTTTATGAGATAAAATCTATTGTTGAAAAGCCTTGTTCCTCCGTGTTTGGTCATTATTACCTGTGCCGGAAAATGTGTGGAATAAAGAGTGGCGAAACGTTTTGCTTTGTTTTCCTTTATTAGATGGTTTGCTATAAGCCTGCCTACGCTTCCGATTCCTGGAAGACCGACAATCAATATAGGATCGTGCATGGTTGGACGCGACCTCATTATTATCTTTGTGGTGTCCATTTGCTCACTTATATCGTCTCCATTATGTCTTCTTTCTCCTTCTTTAGCTTCTCCTTCTCTATCTCCAGCATCCCGTGTTTGAGCAGTGACTTCGCAGTATCCGTAGCTGACTTTATCTTGCTTTCTGCGTCCACATAGTTCTCCCCCTCGCATAATAAGTGGTACTTAGGAGCGCTTATGTAGCTTACAGACACGCCTTTGGATTTTATTGCTGATACGATGCTGCGTAGTTCAGTTGCTCCTTTTTCGGTGTTGTATGTCGACAGCTTCATCAAATACGATACTATATACTTCTTCTTCTTTTTGCTGGCCGTTATGAGGTCGGTGACTGAATTCTTCAGTTTCTTCGGTAATTTAGATTCTTCGAATGCCGGAGTTAAATCGGATGCATTCCTCACGAATTCGGTAAAGGTACCGAACTCGGACCTGACTTGCTGCTGCAACGCTTCTTTATCGGTTTCCATCTTTGATATTTTTACCGCACGTTGGAATAATGCGGCAAGCCTTTTTTCCAGGTTATATGCACCTATTCGGTCTTTTGCCTCTTTCGGAGTCACTTTTTTTAATGATATGTCTACCGTGCCGCGCTCTTTGTCGAAGAAATAGACCTTGCAGACTACCATCTGCCCTTCGTGGATGTACTCCCTGATATTTTTTATCCATCCGGAAGATACCTCTTTTATCGGAAGAAAAACCTCGAGATTCTCGTATTCCGGTAGCTTGCAGTATGCACCGAACTGTGCCACTTTTGATATTTTTGCAATTACTATATCGTTCATCCTTGGCAGTCTAGCGTCAGTCATCCTGTCATCACTCCTGTTTGAGCTCAAGCTTCTTCTTCGTTCTTGAGCCGATCACGCGCTCCACGGAGTATCCGCACACTTTGCATTTTAGCAGCACTTTCTGCCTTTTCGCCAGTTTCGTGACTGTGGCTTTGCCTTTTACCTTTCCTATGTAACCAGTCCTCTTCCTTACCGCTACCCGGTTGCCCCTCTTGAGACCGCTGACTGGGCCTTTCGAGTATAATTTTAGTGTGTGCTCTGTGTGCTTCGCACATTTCGGGCAGTATGTCGACATTTGTTTGACTATCTTCATGACTTTCACTTTACAATAAGTAGTAATATTCTATCTAATTCCTTATTTATATTTATCTATACCGGAACACATAATGAGTTGTTGATGAGGAACTCTGCATCTTCGTTTTTATCAGTCATTTCCAACAGCTGGTCTTTGTTAAGAGGACCTATCTTCTTGCCTGATGGCAGTATTATTTCAGGGATGGCCTGCAACGATTTCAATGTTTGTTTTTGTTTGGTTTCGTCGCTATTCGGCAATTTGGTGGTCTTTATTGTTTCGGATATTTTGTTGTAAAACTCCTGTTCTGAAGGCACTGCAGGCTGCGGCAGTGGTTTCTTATACGCCGAGTATATTAGTATTTTTTGCTTCCTTTTCTCGAACAGTTCCATAATCATCCTGGTCGTATTCTTTTTTATTGATTGGTCTGATTCTGTCAGTTCCTTGTTGTTGAAGGAGTTTATGAATGTGTTTATATCATCATAAAAAGTTTTGGGGAGTTGTTGTATCTCGCTGGTTTGTTTTTCTTTTTGTGTTATCTGCCACAAAAGATCGTATATATGATATTCAGTCACTTACTACACCCCAGAGTTCCGCTATTCGGACTTTTCTTATCTTATATTGTATAGTAATCGAACCCTCTTTTAAACTTATCTATGCGATTCTTGACTTGCTAGAAACACTGACGACAAAATAGTGGAATTATGGCCTGTCAAGCCGCATGATTAATAGCGAGGAGTGGATTTGAACCACCGATCTTCGGGTTATGAGCCCGACGGGCACTCCAAACTACCCCACCTCGCTACACAACAAATAGCAATAGTTATCTATCGGTTAAATATAAAAAGACTTGAGGACACACGATTCTTATTTTTATTTTATGGTTTTATTTTATTATCGTTTTTATTCTGTTTGTGTGGCCTGTACTTCTACAAGCTTAGCCGCATCCTCTTTGTTTATCATAACAAGACCGCTTCTACATCCACTACATTTGAAACTTTCTTCAAAAGCAGAATCAAAGGTAAATATCATCTTATTATGTTCATAACATTTATCGCAGACGAAATAATCATTACACTGGTCGTTTATTATAGTGTCCTTGGCTTCCAACTGGCTTATATACTCAAAAAACGGATCGAGTTTGCTAACATTTATGTGCCATGCAAAAGAAAGCCACCCATTCACATTCTTCGAAACATAATAATTAGTTATCCCGGAATCCTGCATCATGTTGAGTATTCTCCTAACAGCATTTATCTTAATATCGAGTTTCTCCGCTATTTCCTCATCTGTTTTCGGCTCTTCGAGGAGGTTCAATACATCGAGAACCCTCTTACTCACTTTCCTCTTTAGATATCTTACAGCAGAATCATTAGAGGCGAGCCTGGCAAGCGCAACTCTAACCTCTTCCGGCGGACAGATATTTATTTTGGCAGTACTAGCGTGAGTGCTTTTTACACCTGGGACGGATCCATCCGATTTTACCGGTCTTACTTCTTTTATCATTTTCACTGTTTTCGGTGCCCTCTCTCTTTTATTAATAATCTCTCTCATGCTCCTCGAACTCTTAACGCTCTTTCCAGCCGCCTTGCTCCTTATTTTCGCATGAGGGTTCCTAACGGACTTCGCTCCCTTAGCCTGATTACTCCTAATCTTCTTATTGTTACCTGCTTTTTTTCTATTTTTATTCAAAAAACCACGTGGGGATGGACTTACGTCAGCAATATCGTACTTCAGTACAGTTAAAGATATGAACGCTCTAGTATTTAAATACTATTATTAAATCCAATTTTTAAACAGTGTTTTGGGATTTTGATAATACTAACATTTAATGGTCAATACTAGATATCTACATTACGGCAGCAAAGATCTCTCAAACTGCTCCTTTGTCATCATATTCTCGAGTTCGCCTTGCTTATAGAGCCTGTCAAACACCAAAACATTGAAACTTGCGCCACGGTGCACGTCCACCGCCACATTACGCGTCTCTTTACCAAATATATCAATTTCAACAACGGCCGCACCTATCCTCTTTACAAACCCAAAAACACCGACCAATTCCGAATGCCCTTCACTATCCTGCATCCCTATTATCCTAACTTCAAGGTTACGCGGCATTTTTACCGACGCGATAAAACTTTCAAACTTTTTCCTAACACCTATATCGAAATCAATGAACCTGCCTGCTATGAGCGAATGGCGATTAACATCGTAGATTGACATAAAGATGTCGTAAGTCAACCCCAACGCGGCCGTGTAAGAGATCCCAACAGCAGATTCTTTCAATTCAACAGAATCGCCTATCTTTAGATAGGCGGTTCCCGAGTCGTCATTAAGCTTTATCTTAGATATATTAGGCCTAGGCTTGAAGCTGCGCAGATACCTTAATGACCCGAATCCGACAGAGGCGGAATCCCTACCAAAGTCCTCTAAAAGCCCCATAAATGCCCCTAATAACCAATGTATATAAATATTATCCTTCAAATATCTATCTGAAGCTCATCTAAACTCTGCTTGCTTTTTGCGTTGCCGTGCGGCATCTGCCGCATCAGATTTACGAAAGAGGAGAGCTCAAACCCAACAAGTGATTCGATGAAGGTAGAGGTATTGGAAAATAATCCCGTGACTTTCCGTTTTTCAGTCAAGGGGATTGATACAAACCTAGCTAACGCAATAAGAAGATCATCGATGGGGATGGTCGAGTGTTTCGCGATAGATTCTATCACGGTTTATGAAAACACGAGCGCCATGTTCGACGAATACATAGCTCATAGGATCGGCATGATACCGATAACCACACCGAGCAAAGGATACAGCGGGACAGATCAAATAATGTTCACATTAGATGTAGTCGGTCCGAAGACGGTTTACTCGGAAGACATGGAGACGCGGGACAAGGAAGTGGGCGTAGCCGATGAACACATACCGATAATAAAGTTAGCTGACGGGCAGAGACTCCGTCTGGATGGAAAGGCAGTAATGCGCCCAGGATCGAAACACGCTAAGTTTTCTCCTGGAATAGTTGCTTATGAGGAAAAAGATAATGCGACATATGAATTCAGCACAGAATCGTTCGGACAAATGCAAGCCAAAGAAATGATTAATAATGCCATCGAAGCAATTAGAGCACACATTAAGGAGCTTCAGAAGGAAGTAAAGAAGCTCTGATTTTTGCTAAATGCGGAGGTGGCAGAGCTTGGTCAAATGCGCTGGATTGAGGTTCCAGTGCCTTAGGGCTGCAAGGGTTCGAATCCCTTCCTCCGCAAGTGATGTTCATGAATACAATACAGGAAAAAGAAAATGTCAGGGAATGGCTCTCTGTCTTCAGCAGCGCAGCCAAGACCGGCAACTATTCCTCTTTCTACAAGAGGGCATACAATCTGCTTTCCGTTCCATCAAGGAAAAGAAAGGCGGTAACGCTATACAAACTGGACAGATACACGAAAGATGGAGACAATGTGATAGTTCCTGCCAAGCTGCTGTCCACAGGGAAACTGTCCCACAAACTGAACATAACGGTATTGGAATGCTCTTCAAAAGCGGAAGCCGCTATAAAAGCGTCAGGCAGCAGGATAATAGATGTTAAAGACATGGTAAAGAACGGGAAAGTGCACCTTATAATTTAATGTGGTTTTGATGGAAGTTTCTGAGCTCAAGAGTTACGATATATACGATGGAAAAGACAAAGTGCTCGGCAGACTCGGCAGCGCTGTGGCAAAGCAGCTCCTGCAGGGCAAAAAAATAGCGATAGTAAACGCAGAACAGATAATCATCAGCGGGAATCTGCCAGACATAGTACACAAATATAAGACGAGATTAGATCTCAGGGACGGCGCCGACCCGACTCACTCTCCGTACTGGTCAAGACGGCCAGATATGCTGGTCAAGAGAATAGTGAGAGGCATGTTGCCTTACGACAGGAAATCCGGAAGAAACGCATACAAACAGCTGCGTGTCTTTATAGGGGTACCGGAAGCGCTTAAAGATTCAAAACCGATAGAATTAAAATCAAAGTCGCCAAAGACACTGTACTCGGGGTATGTGAGCGTAGCGGAACTGACGGAAACCCTGGGATACAACACTCCAACATGATGATAACATGACAGAGCCTCAACAGCAAAACCAGCAGCAGAAAAAGACCTCTCAGCCCCAAACTGCAGCAGCCGCACCCGCACCCACACCTGCATCTACACCGGCATCTATACCTGTGGACATGGCAGCATCAAACCAAGAAAACCAAGAAAAGAAAAAAACAACAAAGAAGAGGGCACAACCCAAAAACAAAGTAATAATGGTTAAAAGCAAGAGGAAGACCTCAGTCGCAAGAGCTTCTCTAAAAGCAGGCTCCGGAAGAATAAGGATAAACGGGGTAGACATAAACGCCGTAGGATCGGCCACCTTAAAGAATATTGCGCTAGACCCTATAGAGATATCGCCTACAGCAAGGGCAACAATCAGAAATATAGACATTAAAATAAATGTTTATGGAGGTGGGCCAAGCTCCCAGACCCAGGCGATAAGGGGTGCGATAGCAAAAGGGCTCGTCGCTTATTCGGATAACCCGGTGCTCAAAGCAGAGTTCATGCAGTATGACAGAGTGCTCCTGGTAGACGACCCGAGAAGGGTGGAGCCAAAGAAGTTCGACGGTCCAAAAGCAAGGGCGAGGACACAGACCTCCTACAGATAATCAAAATGAAAAAAGACAAGACATAAAAGAAGAAATTACGATGCTAATAACGAGTGGTTAACATGATGATGCCTGTAAGATGCTTCAGCTGCGGAAAGGTTGTGGCAAGCAAGTGGGACGAATACGACAAGCGTGTGAACCATGAAAAGGAGGAACCCGGCAAAGTGCTTGACGATATGGGGATGAAGCGCTATTGTTGCAGGAGGATGTTCATAAGCAACATTGAGCTGATAGACGAGTTTATAACCATCGGGAAAAAGTGAGTGTTTTTATTACATGTCAGGAGAAACAAATCTGCGGGGCCGTCTGCTAGCCTGGTAGGCTTCCACCTTGGGGTGGTGGCGACCCGAGTTCAAATCTCGGCGGTCCCATTGGTGATAATATGGAGGAAAAAACAAATGAACAAGTTAACCCGGAAGAGAAAGGACAGATCCAGCAGCAGGCAACGGCACAGGCAGAGCAATCAGAAAGCTTCCTTGCTCCCCAAAACGATTACTTAGAAGTAGGAATCCACATAGCGACAAAAGTAAAGAGCGCCGGGATGAAAAGGTTCATATACAAAGTAAGGGAAGACGGGCTTTATCTTCTTGACCTGAAAACCATCGACACTAAGATAGCGGTTGCCGCAGCCATGATAGCAAAGCAGAGCCCGAAGGACGTAGTCATAACGGCTTCAAGGATATACGCGATAATTGCTGCGGAGAAATGCGCAGAAATAATAGGCGCGAATTTCATAAAAGGGCGTGTTACTCCCGGGATATTCACGAACCCGTACAGGAGCGACTATATAGAAGCAAAGCTGGTCATGATCAGCGATTCACGCAATGAAAAGCAGGCGATAAAGGAGGCAAGCACGCAGAACATACCGATAATAGCCCTGTCAGACACCGACAACTCTACAAAGTTCATCGACCTGATAGTTCCGGCCAACAACAGGGGAAGGAAATCCCTTGCGTTCATCTACTTCCTAATCGCGAGGGAAGTGCTAAAAGCGAGAGGGGAAATAAAGAGCAACGAGGAGTTCAAGTACACGCCGCAGGATTTCGAGGCAAAGAGCGAGGGTAAAACAAGCCCAAAGCACGAGACCATCCAGCAGACAGCGCAGGCAGGCGCTTAACACAGTGAGCAATAAATCCCTCCTTTTTGGGATATGGTATGCCACACCATATCAGCCCACTTATCCCGCTACGATAAATACCTTCTAACGGAATCAACCGAGCAGCGGAACAAACCAGATTGTTGCCAGCAGGTATGCTAATGCCACAAGCGCCATAGCTCCAAGGCTAAGGTTCCTTGACATGTCGTAGAAACCCCTGCTCTTCTTTCTCAAGAACCCTAAAGCGACGGAAAGCGCAACAGCATCCGCCACAAGAGTCGGAACCAAGTATATTGCGTTATTCAGGAAAGGGTACACGAAGAAGAACAGGAATATGCTCAGGAGCACAGACTCAGCATAAAGCACAAGGGCTATAACTGCAGCATTCCTTTCGCTCATGTAGCGCAAAAGATTCCTCGACTTCCTTGCTTCATCCCCTTTCTTGTCCCGTATCATGCCATGTATCTCTCTCGCCAGGCCTGCCGTGAATACAATCAACGCTATTACTATTATGCTTGGAGGAAGCGCTTCAGACACCACATAGCTGCCAAATACGAATGGTATCGCCATGGACAGCGCTATGTACGCATTTCCGGCAAGCACAATATCCTTAAGCCTGTAGCTATAGAAGAACGCGAGCCCGGCAAACACCACAGCTATGAGGAATGCCTGGATGTTTATGAAAAGCGCAGCAGCAATCCCTATCAGTGCGCTCAGCACCGCAATCCGCAGAGCGCCTTTCCTGCTCACTGCCCCCGCGACAATCGGTCTTTCAAACCTCTTGTTCGCCCTATCCGCCTCGACATCATAGTAATCGTTTATTGCGAAAGATGCTGCGCTTATCAATATCGGCGAGGCAATGCTGAGCGCGAGCACTGCGGGTACCGGCAATCCTCTAGAAATGAGCTCAGCGGCAAGGACTGCAACTACGAGCATAATAGAATGCTCCGACCTCGTGAGCTTCAATACCGCGACAAAAATATTCATGAAAACACCGATTCAGCGGCGTCAATGCGCCGCGACATATCGAATACCGACAAAATACACGAATACACAATATCTCCTATCACATATAATTTATAACCTTCGTCTACAGGCCTGCTTGTCCGTCGGTATAATGCTGTTCCCGGAGAGGCCACGCACCAACTGCTCATAGGTAACCACTATTATCCTCTTATCCCCTGCCTTCTTCATGTACTCATCAACACAGGTTTCATTTACCACTGCTACTACATAGTCAAACCTGTCAAGCCTGTTGAAGAACATTTTGAATGAATCGTCCAAGTTGCGCCTTCCCGTCTCGTACTCAACAGCCACTTTCTTCTTCCCAATATATGCGACAAGATCCGGTTTGGAAGGCCCTCCCGCTATGTAACTCCTAACATTGAACCTCTCAAACTGCTTCGATATCTTCAAGACATATGCCTCGTGCTCTATTGTCGGAGCGTATTTGCTGCGCATCAGCCACACCTGCTTGCCATCAATATCGTCAGTAATAAGCCTGTTTATTGCCTTATCGGCAATCATCCTATCGACAGCGGCAAAATCTCCGCCCAGGAAGGCAGACGCCACCGATTCGAGCACGGGCCTATTAAGGAACTCAAGGATTTTGCATTTCGTATCCGCATCTGCTGGCATAACATAGTCATGAACGCCTCTTATCTTAGGGTCTATCGAGTGCACGCTAGGAGTACGGACCATGACAGGCGATCTCACGACTCCGCTGACAACGACCGCACAATTCTGGCCCAGGTCATTAAGCATCGTCTTTATCGCTTCGGCTTTCCTCGGAGAACAGCCGGATAGAAGGGAAGCGACATAGTTAACCTCGTGCGGCTCCCTGCTATGGAACGCCACGAAAGCCGCAGCATTTGCCACTATCTGCCTATCGAGCGCGCTTGACAGGTGCGTCGCCATTATCGCACCAACTCCATATTTCCTGCCTTCTTGTATTATGCTGGCTACCGGCGCTCCGCTATCTGATTGGGCCATAAGGCTCTGCGCCTCATCCATCATCACGTATAACCTGATCCCTCTTTCCTTCTCATTGTGCTTCATGCTGAAGTACAACCTCCGCAAAAGCTCGTGTATGTATACCTGCCTCGCCTCGCTGGTGGAGAGGTTCTGCAGCGATATCGAATTTACTCCCTTGAGCAGGCTCCCGAGCGGCACATTGGTCCTGGAGAACGCGGCAAGATTCAGCATCTCTATCTTGCTCTTCATATTCTGTATTGTTGCTGCTTCCGCGGATGTCCTCGCGTTTTGGGCAAAGACTCCGAGCTCATACACTAAATTTGCTATTGTAGGTACCTTCTCTATGGCTTTGTCGCCTTTGTTTACCGAGCCGCAGTACTTGTAGATGTATTGGATGCAAGACAGAAGCTTCGATGTCTGTATATGTCCGAGCCCGAAAACAGAACCAAGGAGCCGTGATACCTCCCAACCTCTTTCCCCTACACTCAGACCGTCAAGGTCAAAGATGTTTACTCCGGCATACTTGGCATCGTATGCATTCCCTCCAAGCGCCCTTACTGTCCCAAAATGCTCATTATGTGCATCGAACATGATGGCGCTCGTCCCGCTGCGCGCTATATCGCCCAGCAATGACCTGAGGAGTGTGCTCTTGCCCATCCCGCTCATCCCTGTTATAATCATATGGGGATTCGGCTCCTCTTCAGGAACGATAAGGCAGGCACCTTCTTCTTTTCGCCAGCTGCTTTCCAAACTGCTTACTGACATAGTCCTTCCCGAAAAGCTTTGCAGCCTTATCCTCCTTTTCATATCTAATCTTGCTTCCATCTTTCCAATATTCAAACAAAATTTTTGCTTTTTTTCTATTTCATTACTCCTTCCTTTAAAGAAGGACTTAGCTAAGTTTTTAATATAAGTCATATCCATAACAATACACCTCAGTGCAACCGCACCGAGCGTGCCGGGGTGGCAGAAACTGGTTAATGCGCCGGTCTTGAATTTTCAAAATCTCAAGAGCTGATTTGTGATGCGGAACAGGCGAACCGGTGCCCTTACGGGCTTTAGGGTTCAAATCCCTACCCCGGCGTAATGCTTAAACTCAAAACAGCCGCGGCTTACAGCAGTAGCACTATTTACAAAATTCCGACTTGCAGTAAAGAAAATGTAAAATTAATGACAATTTAAATATTTCAAAATCTCTATAGTAAAATATGGACAGCACTAAAGAAGGAAGGTTAAAAAACGAGGAAATGGTAGGGCAAGAAAATGTAATCGAAAAGGTAAAAGCGCTTTTGAAATTATTCGATTGGCAGGACATTCCCTCAAACGAAATACGGTATCCTTCATGGTATGCGGGCAAGCAGTGCATAACGCTAGCACTTGCTGCGGCAGAAGAGAGGGACTACATTACTGTAAGAAAAGAGATATCTACTATAAAATCTCTCATAATGGACGACCTCTGCATAGCTCTGGAGATAAAGGAAGAGGATGAAGACAAAAGACTACTTGCAATAATCCAATCAATCTCGCGCGTAAGGGCTGAAAAATCGGCCGACGCTGAAAAACAGAAGGACGCCAAAGTGCTGCAGCAGCTCTACGAGGCACTAAGCGAGAGCATCAGTTACCTTGCCTCGTATACCCCGGATGTGCTGCAAAACAGCGATACTAAAGCCGAAGCAATGAGTAAAAATGGCGATAACCCTGAGACAAATGCCATAGGTTTCTCACGCGTGCCGAACTTTTTCGGGGAACAGCCAACACAAACCGATATTACGGAAAGGGCTGCCAGACATGGAGCGGAAGGACATGCTGTTACGGAAGAGCAACACTATCTTGTTACTGAAAAAGTCAAAGAAGAAAGCAAACTGGATGCAATAGCAAACGAACTCCGGAATAATATAAGCAGAAAAACGCTGGAGCTGGACGAAGCCATAACTATACTCGTAACCTTCAAGCCGCAAAACAGGGAAGATGCCGAGATAATAAACAGTGTGATAACGGAATGGGATCGGTATCGGGAAAGGGTGCTTGTAGAAGGGCATGAGGATAAAGGAAAGATAAGAGATCTTAGCGATACTATAGTCTACCGGCACGCTACGGCGAAAAACGTGTCCCCTGAATTGAAAGAGGCGTTGAACAGGGCCAACAGGGTAATAGCGCAATACTTGTTATCATTACCTGAAGTGCCTGAAGAAGCAAAGCACGAAGGCGACAAACAAGGGAAAAAGCCGAGAATTTCAAGATTATCTAGGTTTATACGTGGCAGGTAAATACGCATTGCTACCATGACGGCCTCAGCATTCTAAAAAGAAAGTACGATCGTTTGTATGGCGCTATCGTATACGCATTCCTGGATATTTATCAAAGTAAACTTATTTATACTTGACTATAGTCTAAGCAGCTCGTAACATATCATAAGAAAAATAGGGCTAAGACAAACCCAATTCGATCGCCTTCCTCTCCACCTCGCTTATTACTCCTTCCTTCGCCATTTTCTTGTTTTCCAGGGTGAACGCAAGCGCTTCACGCGTATCTTTATCATCACCCAGCGCCAGCCTAATCACTTTAGAGAGATCTTTCTCCTTAGCGTATTTCCCGGAGCGCTCAGATGCGGCTCCAAGAGCGGCGCTATAGCGCATAAGCACAGTTATCTGCGTAAGAGACAGCAGGAACTTCCTTAATCCCTCAAGCCTTTCTACCTTAGATGGATCCTTGACTTCCTTGGCAGGATCTTTTCCGATAATCTCCTTTTCATACATCGCACGTATTTCGGCTTCATGTTCCACAAGCCTCCTTATCACATAGATATCGCGCTCGGCATCCGGTGAGCTATCCGGCAGCGTAACAAGCCTTCCGGCAAAGCCTATGCGCCCTGCGGACATCTCGCCGCGCAGCGTCTCAACAGCTTCGAATAGCATCTCCTCCCTAATCCTTTCAAAAAGGTCGATACACTCCATCCAGGCCGGCATACCTTCAATATCAGAGCTCAAAGCATCACTATCGCGATGGAAACAAGTCCTCCGACAACGCTACAGAAGAAATTCGAAGTGTATTTATTGCCTATTCCAATCTCTTCGAAATAGCCCAGATAAGAGTCGACCACTGTCCCAATAAAGCCCCCCATGCCCGCAGCAGCAAAAATGAACAGGTAATAGCCTATCACAGCATATCCGCATCCGCCAAGGGAGCAGTTCCATACCATATGCGAGATAAGAAGCGCAACTCCAAACAATGAGATTATTACCGCGCCAACGAGCCCGGCAAAGCTGCCCAGCAGCGATATGCCGCCAGACATTCCTTTCTTTATTTTCTTAAATGTCACTATTGAGATAGGGGTGCCGTTGAGGACGCCTATCTCGCTGCTGAATTTATCCGCAGTCACCGCTGCGGCACTGGCTATAAAGCCTACAATCAAAGGCACATAATATGTGCCATATGTATAGTGCAGCAGGTATACCGAAAAGGCAAACAGGAGAGGGCCAAGACCATTTGCTATCACATTTCTAACTCCTCTTGTCTGCTGGTATAACCTAGCTCTCTTCTTGTACTGTTTCCCGAACCCTGTAACCGCAGCGGACAGGACAAGGAATAGGACCATAACAGCGACAAACAGCATCCCGTATTGCCAACCACCGAAAAACAGCATCAAAATGGCCATTATCACAGCAAGAGATATGCCCTTTACATCAAGAGTAAACACGTCCATAGTGCCACTATTCCAACTGGAATATGAATTTTCCTGTTTGTTTTCGAAAGGTATTTAAGCCTTTAAAGTTCCTAATTTTACAAGTTCTCTACTGTAAGAAGGTCGTGAAGAACTGGTCGCCTTGCCCGGGCGTAAAAACCCGGGCACTAATTCTATTCAAATTCCATCCGTCCTATTCATTCCATTCATGGTGTAATTTTCACAGCAAATCCTTGACTATCCTTCAACCCGGATCATATTATTCTCATTGCCACGAGCGGAATGCGTTCCCACATTCCTATCCTATTTACCTATAAATATTCAACCTTTTATAACTTCTTCAACTCATGTCGCTAATAACCAGTAAAAGAGCAGCAAAAAGCAATGCGCAACGCAAGCTATTGCAAAGGATTTTATAAGTAGGCTGTACTTATAATACCGATTCTTCTTATTCGTGTTTGTTATGGCAAAGGAGAAAGCAATTAGAGAGCTGGAGGATCTCCCCGGTATAGGCGAAACGTCAGCAGAAAAGCTCAGGGCAGCAGGCATAGATACTCTAGAGAAGGTAGCTGTAGCTTCCCCGCATGAACTGTCAGAGTTATCAGGGATCAGCGTAGACGCTGCAAAGAAGGCCATAACCGCAGCGCAGGAGTCTACAACCATAAATTACGAAACAGGGGCAACCATATTCGAGAAGAGGAAAGAGATAGGCAAGATAACCACAGGATCTAAGGATCTGGACGATCTCATAGGCGGAGGCATTGAGACGAATGCGATAACCGAAGCATACGGGAAATTCTCCTCGGGCAAATCACAACTGGCGTTCCAGCTGACCGTCAATGTCCAAAAACCAAAGAAAGACGGTGGGCTTGAGGGCGCGGCCCTTTTCATAGATACCGAAGCGACTTTCAGGCCGGAAAGGATAGCCGAGCTTGCAAAGGCAGCCGATATGGACCCGAACAAGGTTCTCGAGAATATAATGGTTGTAAGGGCAATGACTACAGAACAGCAGATACTTACAGTAGAGAGATCCGATAAACTGATACAGGAAAAGAACATCAAGCTGGTAATCGTAGACTCAATGACATCCCTATTCAGGGCCGAGTTCGTAGGGAGGGGGGCGCTTTCGGAAAGGCAGCAGAAGCTCAATTCACATGTGCACAGGCTGCAGACGCTGGCGGACAGCCATAACCTCGCCGTCTTCATAACAAACCAGGTAATGGACAACCCCGGGATAATGTTTGGCGATCCTACGACCCCTATAGGAGGCAACGTACTCGCCCATGCAGCTACCACGAGGCTGTATATAAGGAAGAGCAAGGAGGAGAAGAGAATTGTACGCCTGGTCGATAGCCCAAGCATGCCTGATGGGGAATGTGTGATAAAAGTAACCCCGGAAGGAATCAAGGACTAAACAAAACAGGTACTGCCAAGTAACAAGCTATATATCTAACATTCACATTCATAGCGATACGATGCTATATCTAGTCGGAATAGGCCTGAACAAGGACGACCTGTCCATAAGCGCAGTCGAGCTGTGCAAGCGTTGCGAAGTATTCATCGAGCGCTTTACTACCTTTATCGATGATGACAGGATGGAATACGTGGAGCGTATGGCCGGAAAGCGCTTCCAAGAGCTATCAAGAGACGAAATGGAGGAGAACGCGGGAAAGCTGCTGATGAAGGCGAAAGAACACGATGTCGTAATCCTTACTGGGGGAGACCCGCTGATAGCCACAACCCATAAAATCCTGTTCATAACAGCAAAGAATCTCGGAATCAAGGTCAAGGTGCACCACGCTCCATCGATACTGCCAGCCATAATGGGCGAGTCGGGGCTGGATTTCTACAGGTTTGGTCCAGTATGCACCATATCGAAATGGCAGAGGCACTACACACCCGTATCTTTCTATGAATCGATAAAGAGGAACGAAGAAAACAACATGCATAGCATAGTGCTCCTGGATTATGACCCGTCAAGGAATTCATCGCTAGAGCTTGGCGAAGCGATCCGTATAATGGAGGAATCAGAAAAGCAGTACAAGGGAGGGATAATCAATGATGATACCCTTATGTTTGTGATGCACAAGATAGCTATAGAAGGAGAGCAGAAGCTCATAACCACATTGAGGTTTGCGAAAAAACTGCACTACGCAAACGGCCCTACGGCGATAGTCATACCTGCAAAGCTCACTGATATAGAGAAGGAGACCCTTGAGAGCATGTACGATTTCAACTTCTGATTTTCATGACTATAATGGTGTTATTCGACGAGAAAGAAAAGACCTTTGTAGCTACAGATCAGTCAACCATGGATGTGCTGCGCAACGGCCATATCGGGCATAGGGAAGGACAGAGGACAAGCCTATGTACTGAAGAGGGATTGTATCTTATTGATGCCAGGAAAGCCAAATGCACTTCGCTGCAGACTGGGAAGGAAATGAAATTCAACGAAATAGCGATGTTGTTCAGCCAAAAAGAAAAATTCATTGCAAGGTATTTCACATACAGGGATTGGAGGGATAGGGGGCTTATGATAAGCCTGCCAGGGATGATTTCCGGGAGCGGAAAAGCGCCTGTCAAAAAATATCCTGCTTCTAGGACATCCCAGGATCCTGATGCAGCGACCGGGGTGTTTTTCCCAGAAGACCTGATAACAATAATAGATGATGAAAAGAGCGGCAGAAGCTTATACGATAAATTCTGGTTCGGACAATACGGGACGTATAAACTAGGGAGCCACGGAAACCTGAACAAGCTCGATGTATACGAAACCCTGTTCCTGATCGACAACAAGAGGCTGTCGCTGCAAAATGCTGCCCGCGCATCCGTCGCATCTGCCGCATCAGAAAGGATCAAGGATTTCCAGAAGACATATGAGATATACAAGGATTGGAGAAGCAAAGGATATGTTGTGAAGACCGGGTTCAAATTCGGCATGCATTTCCGGCTGTACCTGCCCGAGGCGCAGCCAACAGCGAAAGGGGTCAAATGGGCACACAGCAAGCACGTTATCAATGTTTTTCCAAGGGAGGCAAAGCTCATCGCTTCGGAGTGGGCAAGGGCGATAAGGGTGGCGCATTCCGTAAAGAAGACTTTCATACTAGCCGTACCCGGGAAAAGCAAGAAGAAGAGTTCCGGGATAGACTTTGTTCTTTACTACAGGAAGGGCGGTTCCGCGGAAGCAATCGAAAATGATCCGCCAAGCTATGCCATGTTATCCTTCGGGGAGGATGAATACATAGGAGGTGCAGAGCTCTCTGCGGCCATAGATTCGGCAGACAAAATGAAACTCGCGCCAGTCGTTGCGGTTGCCGACAGGGAGACAGCTGTAACATATTACAAAGTAAATCGTGTGGAACTATCCGGAAGCAGCTGCGAGTATTACGAAATCGACTGGATGCAGCCATAGAATAATAACAGAGCTCCGCGAAACGGTTTACTGTAGAACCCCAAAACAGCGCTTCTGAAGGTCTAAGGGCTTTTGACCGATATCTGTGTTCTGATAAGTGCCATGTTTGAGTTTGGTATAGAGCCTACTCTCTTTCCATCTTCCTGCGCTCCCTCTGTCTAACCTGATAATCTCTAAAACAATCTGCACAATAAGCATATACCGTCTTACCTTCGTCTTCACTACTTACTTTTATTATCGTAGCCCTATTGGTGCAACGTCTATGAGTGTCTGGATAATAATCGCATCTCATCTTTACTTTTAGTGCAAATTTCTTTATTGGATATCGTTTAACCATGGCCTCATAATAATAAAACTACAAACAGGTTAATAAAACTACAGGAAAGTCAATTAAACTACAAAGCGGGCCGAACCGAAACATAGAAATATCTGATAAGGTGCAGCAAATAATGATTCTATGCAATCACTTAACATACCACAGCGTCAAGATACATCCAGTCTGCATGGCAAAGATGCCGATATAGGGATAGGCAGGGTGCTGGCATGCATCGACGAATCAGGAGTCAAGATAAAGGCAGCACTGTCCTGCAGCTATACCAGTGCACCATGGCATCCGGCACACTACAAGGCGCTCAGAAGCAAGATTATTGATGCAAAAGACTGCGTAACTACGCAGCAGACCCTATTCAGAGATTACTATTACACCTGCAAGGATCTGATAAACACCATGTGCTCGGAGAATCCAGCAAACTGGCAGGCCTCTAAAACCGAGTTCGATAAGATGCTTGTGAAATGGCTCGGGAAGTGGAGCGAGTTATCCGACAAGGCGAACGAATTCTCGTGTAGCGATGCGTCAAAAAACGATAAAAAATGGCTCAATATCATCGAGCAAATAAGAGTCGAAACTACAAGTATCACAAGCGAAATAAAGCTTGTTTCCGAGGAACTGAACAGGGTGTACTTGCGCGGCTGCATGGCTATAGGCCTACGCGACCTGTTTGTACTTCCGGGCATGCAAAGGATAAGCGACTATTTTCTGCCTGCAAAGAATGGTGAGATTGCTTGCACGAACTTCATTTTCAGGTTGGAAAAGGGACAGTACAATGAAATGCGCAAATGGCTCTCGCAATCCCTGATGAAAATATACAAGGAGTATGGCACGATATGCGGCATATCTCCGGCTCCGGATTGCGGAGGGAGCATAGAACACATAGCCGCTAAAGTATGGCAGTCGAGGCACAGTAAGCCAAAACTGATAGGGATAGGGTTCATATGCTATAGGAACCATTCACTGGCAATGAGGGTCATGACATCGCTTCTCAAGGAAGCTATATCGAGATACGAATGCAATGATATCCAACAACTAGCAAGGCAGTAGCAGCGACCTCTAGTATTTTATACCTTTTTGCATCAATCTATCTGCCCACAACCTTGGCTCTTTTCCTAAAGAACAGGGAAGTCAAAAGGAATAAATTCTGATGATAAAATGACGTTCTACAAAACAATGAAAGGCACTTTCGCAAACGAGTACAAGACAAGATCCGACGAGTACAAGACAAGGCTTTCACTCTGGAGCTCGCAGCCCTCAGTATCGAGAATCGATAAACCGACAAACATAGCGAGGGCAAGGGAGCTCGGATACAAGGCAAAGCAGGGAGTTGTCGTCGTAAGAGTCAGGGTGCTCGGTGGAAAGAAAAAGAGGCAGCAGGCCGGCGGAGGGAGGAAGCCGTCGAAATCAGGAAGGTTCTTCTCAAGGCAGAAATCCCCACAGTCGATTGCGGAGGAAAGGGCAGCCACGAAGTTTTCCAACTGCGAGGTAATGAACTCATATTTCGTTGGCGAAGCCGGCACAGAGAAATACTTCGAAGTGATTATGCTCGACAGGACAAGCCCAGTCGTGCTTTCGGATGCGCAGTATTCGCAAGTAGTGCGGCAGAAGGGGAGGGCATCGAGAGGTCTTACTTATCAAGGAAGGAAACACAGGGGAATCAGGAACAAGGGCTTTGGGACAGCTAGGTTCAGGCCGTCAAAGAGAGCCAACAACAGAGGCTAATCGCTTCACGCTGCTTTTCCGGCAGCCGCAGCGTATGTATCTGCGATAAGTTCCCGATCCATTCGCGATATTCAGCAACATTGACGTAATATCCGGGGAAACGGACAGATAGCACATTCTCCATCAGCAGCCGCGAGCCAGTAAAATCAAAAACTACTAAAGAAGTAAAGGCAAATAATCTGTATTTATTCCCATTTTTACTGGAAGGCCAAAACCACATTTCCCGGAGAAACCCAACCCATAGCAACAATTATATATTATATGGAACACCATTCACTGCAGTGGTAATATGCCTGACAAAACAGCCTTGGCGGATCAGCAGAAACTCGTGGCACTTATAGATGAGCTGACTCCAGACGCGAGAACAACAGCACTGAAAAGAGCAGAAGAGATAGGACTGCTTCCCAGTAATAAAACTACGACTGCAGAAGCATATGAGAAGAAGGGAGAGTATGCCTCTGCAGCCAAAATCTGGCTACAATTAGATAACAAAGACAGAGTCGCAGCATGCGCGGAAGCATATGAGAAAGGTGGGTGGTACGCCAACGCCGCAGAAATCTGGCTACAATTAGATAATAAAGACAGAGCAGCATTATGCGCAGAAGCATATGAGAAGAAGGGAGAGTATACCGTTGCCGCAGAAATCTGGCTACAATTAGATAAGAAAGAAAAGGCAGCGAAAGCATATGAGAAGAGGGGATGGAATGCCTCTGCCGCAGAAATCTGGCTACAATTAGATAAGAAAGAAAAGGCAGCGGAAGCATATGAGAAAGGGGGGTTGTATTCCAATGCCGCAGAAATCTGGCTACAATTAGATAAGAAAGAAAAGGCAGCGAAAGCATATGAGAAAAGGGGATGGTATACCGCCGCAGCAAAAATCTGGCTACAATTAGATAATAAAGACAGAGTTGTAGTATGCGCGGAAGTATGTGAGAAGAAGGAAGAGTATGCCTCTGCCGCAGAAATCTGGCTACAATTAGATAATAAAGTGAAGGCAGCGGAAGCATATGAGAAAGGTAGGCGGTACACCGACGCCGCAACGATATACAAGATGCTGGGAAACGCTCGAAAAGAAGCGGCGCTTGTGGAACTGGCGGCGCTGCTCCGCGATCAAAATAAATCATAGAAGGAGCATCCCATGTTTTGGGATACATGCGCAGATGGCTAAGGGCCGGATCCCTGGGTTCGTAAAATTGCCTCATTGTGCAAACTGTCATCGGCACTAAGTTCTCGACCTGTTCGCGATATTCGGCAGTGACGTAATATCCGGGAAAACGGACAGATAGCACATTCTCCATCAGAAGCCGCGAACCAGTAAAATCAAAAACTACTAAAGAAGTAAAGGCAAATAATCTGTATTTATTCTCATTTTCTGCCGGAAGATAAAAGACACCGCATTTTCCAGAGAAACCCAATCCCTAGCAACAATTATATATTATATGGAATACCATTCACTGCAGTGGTAATATGCCTGACAAAACAATCCTAGCTGACCAGCAGGAACTAATAACACTTATAGATGAGCTGACTCCAGACGCGAGAACAACAGCACTGAAAAGAGCGGAAGAAAAAGGACTGCTTCCCAGTAATAAACCTGAGGCTGCAAAAGCACATGAGAAGAGGGAGCAGTACGCCGCCGCCGCAGAAATCTGGCTACGATTAGACAACAAACCCAAAGCAGCAGCATGCGCAGAAGCATGTGAGGAAGGCGAGCAGTATGCCGACGCAGCAAAAATCTGGATACAATTAGGCAGCAAACCCAGAGCCGCGTTATGTGCAGCAGCATACGAGGATAGAGGGCTGCATATCTCTGCCGCCAAAATCTGGCTACAATTAGACAACAAACCCAGAGCAGCAGCATGCGCAGAAGCATGTGAGGAAGGTGAGTGGTACGCCGACGCCGCCAAAATCTGGCTACAATTAGACAACAAACCCAGAGCAGCAGAAGCATACGAGAAAAGTGGGTGGTATAACGCCGCAGCCAAAATCTGGCTACAATTAGACAATAAAGAACGGGCAGTATCATGCGCGGAAACATATGAGAAGAGGGAGCGATATGCCGACGCAGCAGGAATCTGGCTACAATTAGACAACAAACCCAGAGCAGCATTATGCGCAGAAGCATGTGAGAATAAGGGACAGTACGCTGATGCAGTCACAATCTGGCTGCTGTCGGGTAATAAACCCAGAGCAGCATTATGCGCAGAAGCATATGAAAAGAAGGAGTGGTATTTCGCCGCCGCCAGAATCTGGCTAGAATCAGACAATAAAGAAAGAGCAGTATCATGCGCGGAAGCATGCGAGAAGAAGGAGCAGTATGCCGACGCCGCCAGAATCTGGACAAAATTAGACAACAAACCCAAAGCAGTATCATGCGCAGAAGCATCTGAGAAGAAGGGACAGTATGACGCTGCTGCAGAGATATACAGGATGCTGGGAAACGCTCAAAAAGCAGCAGCGCTTACTAAACTGGCAGCGCTGCTCCGTGATTAAAGTAAATCATAGAAGGAGCATCCATGTTTCGGGATATCTGTGTAGATGGCTAATGGCCGATTAGTTAATTAGGCGCAATCCATGTGCCACAATGACGCAATTATAATATTTCGCTTCCTATATTCACTAGTTTCTAAATGATACCTATGGAGAAACTTACCAGGGGCTACCGGATGATACGGGAACAGCTGCGATACTGATGATGCAGAAAGAGCGGTTCAGCATGCAGAATTCAGCATGCCGATAAGGCTTATAGGCCCTCCAGCAAAACCCCATGCTGTAATTATGAGCAGGGAGCTGCAAAAAGGGGAAGGAATAGCATACATTGTGCCGGACTGGCAAACAAATGGATGAGGGTCAACATGCCTCTAATAACCCACTCTAGAAAAGGAGACGATCTATACGCGCTCTGCAGGAGCATATCAAGGCTTTTTGATGAAGCGGTAGCGGTACGGAGGGGCACGAAGACGGTAAAACGATTGGCGGAAGTGGCGGAGAGGGAGGGGTTTGCCAAAGTAGTGCTCATAGAGAACAGGAGCAAAAGCAAATCTACCATAGTAACAGTCTTGACAAAAGAAGGAGGAAGGCTAAGATGGGGAACTACATACATTATAAAACGAAAAGGGAAAAGCATACATATAACGGATATGGGTGGCAACGATGCAAAGAATGAGTTCAAAAACGAGGCAGAGTGAGTTCTACGCGCTGGTCAAGATGCGCAAGAAGGCCGATATCGACTACATGAAGATAATAGGCAGCGTAAAAGCGCGCCTGCGCAGCGCGCCGAAGGTAAGCGAGGGAAGCAGAACAATAACGATAGAGATAGAGGCAAAAGACCTGTCAGCCCTGAGGAGTGCATTCAATGTCCTGACAAGGGACATGGAGGTAGTGAAAAACACCGAGGAAGCGATTGAAACACACAGACATCCGGAGTGTTCCGCAAAAAACAAATATTTATAAATGCGCACCAGCAATATATAATCCGCTACCGGTGGTGAACCGCTAGCAGATCCCAAGGCACAGCCTTATTTTCCGACGACGGGATGCAAAGTGCCATAGTCAGTATATGACTAAAGCAGTGTTAACAATGGTAAAAGGCTCGATGCAGTATTGGCCCCACAGAAGGGCGCGAAAACGGCTTCCTAGGTTGAGGAACCATTCACCTTCAGCGGAGCAGCTTTCCAATATCATCGCATTCAAGGCAGGCATGACTCATGTAATGATAACTGATGACAGCAACAGCCCGTCAAAGAACATGGAGATAATGAGGCCATGCACTGTCTTAGAGATTCCAAAGATGGAAGTATACGGCATCAGGGCATACGGCAAGGACGGGATAACGGGATACACAACGGCAAAACAAGAAGTGCTGCACAAAGGCACCGCACAGAAGATAAATATAAAGAACGTCAAAACCGACGAAAGCAAGCTGGATTCGCTCAAGAACAACGCAAAAGAATTCTCAAAGATATCTGCACTGATAGTGGCTTATCCAAAAGAGCTCAATGTGGAGCAGAATCATCCCTTGAGATTCGAGTCGCCAATAGGAGGAAAAACGATACAGGAGCAGCTGGACAATGCAGCAAAACTGCTCGGCAAAACCATAAGGATATCGGAGTCCTTCAAGAACGGCGAATTTGTGGATGTATCATCAATATCAATAGGGAAAGGCTGGCAGGGGGTCATAAAGAGGAGGAACCTGTCGATGCACAGGAGAAAGGCAACGGGAAAGAGGAGACACTCAGCAACCCTGGGTTCGTTCGGAGACCACAAAGTAAGATGGACAGTGCCGCAGGCAGGGCAGATGGGATTCAACTACAGGACGGAGCACAACAAGAGGATACTTAAAATGGGAGCTAAGGAAGATGTTGAAAGCATAAATATGTCCGGAGGGTTCAAAAACTACGGTCCTGTCAGAAGCGACTTCGTCGTAATAGACGGATCCGTTCCAGGGCCGGCGATGAGGCTGGTAAGGATAAGGAAATCAATAAGGGAGAGGAACGCAGCAGGGATAAAAGAACCCAAGATAAGCTACATAGCAAAATGATGATGTAAGAGAACTGGATAAAGTTAAAGCATAACGATTATAATAAAACACCGATGATCATGGCAACGGCCGAAATAATGAATCTGCAGGGGAGTCCGCAAGGTAAGCTTGAGCTGCCGGAAATATTCCAGGAGCAGATAAGGGAAGACTTGATAAGAAGGGCAGTGGTAGCGGAGAACACTCTGCGGCTGCAGCCAAAAGGCCATTATCCACTGGCAGGGATGAATACGACAGCCAGGTATTACGGAGCGATGAACTCCTATAGGTCAGGAAGGCATATGGGAGTGGCGATACGGCCGAGGCAAAAACTTGCCGGAGGCAGGCAGGGCCAGGTCAGAAGGATACCTTCTGCAGTCAAGGGCAAGAGAGCACACCCGCACGTAATCGAGAAGAGGCTTATAGAGGAGATTAACAACAAGGAGTACCAGAAGGCCATAAGGAGCGCAGTGGCCGCGACAGCGCATAAAGAATTGGTAAAGCTCCATCACGGCGCTGAGATAGCTCCATTCGTTCTATCGAACGACGTAGAGTCTGTAAGGAAGACGAGCGAGGTGGCCGCAATCCTGGAAAGGCTGAAGATGTCGGAGGACTTAAGGAAGTCAAAAAACGGCTCATTGAGGAAGGGACAAAGGAGGCTTTCGCACAGACGGCACTTTAGGAGGAGCATTCTCATAATAGTCAAAGAGGATAAAGGAATCGTCAAGGCAGCACGCAATATCCCGGGAGTGGACGTATGCACGACCAGGAACCTTACTGCATCGCTGCTCGCGCCGGGAGGTGTCGCAGGAAGGGCAACGGTATGGAGCGAGAATGCAGTGAGCGCGGTTTCAGATGAGGTGCAGAAGCTAACGCTCAGAAGGCAAGAGCAATGAATATGAGGAAGCGGCGCAGTAAAGAAAAAGCAAAAGGAACAAAACAAACAAAGAAATAAAACGTAAAACGTGAGAAAAATGTCAGCACTGAAATACCCGCTTGCAACAGAAAAGGCAATGTCCTTCATAGACAGGCACAATCTGATAACTTATGTGGTGGACTTCAGGGCAACGAAGCAGGAGATAAAGAAAGAGTTCGAAAGCACATTCAACGTCAAGGTGTCAAATGTGCGGACCGTAAACATGCCGAACAACCTGAAGAAAGCATTCATAAAGATAGCAAAGGGATATAAGGCAAGCGATGTCGCAGCAAAGCTGAAGATAGTGTAAAGTATAAGGATATGGGATAGATGCAGAAGGAACAGGAAAAAAGGAAAATGGTGTCAAAATGGGAAAGAAATTGAGGCAGCAGAGAAGGGGCAAGGGGTCCCTGGCATACACAAAGGCACCGGGCACGTTCGACATCAGCGTAAAATACGAGAAAAAAAGAGACAAGGAGCTTAATGGAGAGGTAGTCGAGCTGATAAACCATACGGGTCACACTGCACCGTTAATGAAAGTGGTGTTCGAAGATTTTACAACAGTGCACCTTGTAGCTCCGGAGGGAATAAAGATAGGTGACAAGATACACATAGGACCGAACGGGGTATATTCAATAGGCAGCGTAGTGAGGCTGGGAGACATACCTGAGGGAATCCCTGTATACAATATAGAAACGATGCCCGGCGACGGAGGGAAAATGGTAAGGAGCGCCGGAAGCGCTGCTTATGTGGCAGCGCATACCGGTGCAAGCACCACTGTCATGCTTCCTTCGAAATCCAGCATCACATTGAACAATGAGTGCCGTGCGCAGCTGGGAGTCTGCGCTGGCGGAGGGATGGTGGATCTGCCGATAATGAAGGCAGGCAAAGCGCACTACATGTGGCATTCCGTAAACAGGACTTGGCCGGTATTGAGGGGCGTGAAGATGAGTCCTGTTGACCACCCATTCGGAGGCAAGCAGCACCACAAAGGAAAGAGCAGCATGACGAGCAGGAATGCACCGCCAGGAAGGAAAGTGGGGCACATAGCCGCATCACGGGTCGGCAGGAAGAAGAAAGGATGATTAGATGGCAGAGAGAATCGCTTACAGGGGAAAGTATTCCGCAGACCTTACAGGTCTTGGGACTGACGAGTACGTAAAGATGCTCAAGTCAAGGCAGCGGCGCAGCATAAGAAGGAATGCCATCAAGTACAGGAAGCTTGTGGCAAAGGCGGCAGAAGCAAAAAAGAGCAACAGCCAGAAGCCGATAAAGACACATGTAAGGGAAGCGGTGATACTGCCACAATGGATAGGCATGAAATTCTCTGTCCACAACGGAAAGGAGTTCAAGGAGCTGGTGATACAGGCCAACATGCTCGGCCACAGGCTCGGAGAATTCGCGTTCTCTACAAAGAGGGTGCAGCACAGCGCGCCTGGAATAAGGGCTACAAGAGGGAGCAAGTTCCTAGCGGTGAAGTAAATGACCATGAAATATTCGTTCAACAGGAGCCGCGAAGGCGTCATCTTCTCGAACATGAAGGATATAAATGCCAGTTTCAAAGATCTCGGAGCAGTCTGCGCCTCGATAAGGTATAAGAGCGTTCCAATGGCGCTTGCCGATCTCGACGGAGTGGTAAACGAGGGAAAGGCGGTGCTGTACAGGAAGCATAACAAATACATGGGTCACAGGCACGAGCTAGGAGGGAAGAAGGGCAGGTTCCCGATAAAATGTGCGATGATAGTCAGGAAGGCTCTCGTAAACGCAGCGGCAAACGCAAGAAACAAGGGATTCATGCCTGAGATGATGTTCGTGGTCCACAGTTCAGCGAACAAGACGATGATCCGGAGGACGGGGCCATCGAAAGGGGCGCTGTTCACATTATCATCATATTACGGATACCAGCCAGCAAGATCCAGCGATCTTGAATTCGCAAGAGTGGAGCTGGGAATCGCGACTCCCGACGCAAAAGGGTTAAGCGACAACATGAAGCACCAGATAAAGAGGTTCGCAGCAATAGAGAAGAAATACGGGAAGAAGCAGAAGCTTCCGGAACAGCTGAAGAAAAAAGGCATAAAGCTACTGCAGAAGAAAGAGGATAAGAAGGAAGCAAAGGAACAGCCTACAAAGCCGGAAGCCGCGAAAAAGCCGGAAGCGAAACCGGCAGAGACACAAAAGAAGGAACCGGGCGTGCAGAAGCAGCAGGCTCCCGAGGCAAAAAAAGCATAAATGATGTACGAGTGATGGAGTGGCAATAGAGAGGAAATTCATAGACAATGCTATAGTCAAGCTGAAGATTTCGAATTACCTGAAGAAGGAACTGGTGCGTGCCGGCTTCTCAAGGGTAGAGATCCAGAAGACTCCTGTATTAACGAGGATTACGGTATACGTGCTGAGCCCAGGCAAGGTAATAGGGAGAGGAGGAAGCACGATAGATACTCTTACTGAAACTATAAGGAAGAATTTCGCAGTGAACAATCCGCAGATCAATGTTATGGAGGTGGAGAACAAGATGCTTGAGCCACTGTTAGTAGCAAGGGATATCTGCGAGAAGTTCGAGCGGGGCCTTAACGCAAGGAAGATAATACAGTTCGCGCTGCGCATCATAATCGAAAACGGCGCACTTGGTGCTGAGATAATCGCGAGCGGAAAGCTCAAGGCAAAGGGTGCAAAGAAGTCGCAGATACGCAAGAGCATCGGCTACATACCGAAGGCAGGAAATGTAACAGAGCTTGTCAGGGAAGCATCTGTTACCGCATACCCGAAATATGGCGCCATAGGCGTCAAGGTGCGCATAGTTCCCCCAGGAACCAAGTTCCCTGACAGAGAAATAGGCAAGATAGAGATACCGAAGGCTATACTCAACGCCTAATGCACGCATAAATGGCGTCCGCGCATTCGCACTGCCACGGCACAAGAGAAGCTCACACGGGTCAAGCAAAAGCACTCCTCTTACCGGTAAGATATGCCATCCATCAGCCAGGACGCTTTCCATACCTGTATGGTCTGGCATCCTCTCCTATCTGAAGGATAGGTAATCATTTGCCTGTGTTATTTTTTCTGTAGTGCTTTCTGTGCGTCTCAGGTATGCCGAAATCGAGTACCTTGTTGGCCTCAAGGAAATCCCTTACCATTTGGGCAAGCACGAAGTGCCCTGTCGGGTTCGGATGGAGCCCATCCTCAAGAAGCGAGAGATACTCCATCTCCATGAACCTGTCGAAGACCTCGAGGAAAAGCACCCTCCTCTTCCTGCAGATTCCCTTTATTATGCCATCGTATTCCTTGATATCGCTGTTCCTGTATGCAAGGTCATCGTCCCATCCCACCGGCACCGACTTCTCCTCATCCACAGGCGTAGGGCCTATGAACACCACGACATCCGCATGTTTCCTTGCTATATCTATAAGCCTGTTCACGTTCTTAGCAAAAAGCTCCTTCGGCAC
This sequence comes from Microcaldota archaeon, assembly GCA_021799475.1. Classification (GTDB taxonomy): domain Archaea; phylum Micrarchaeota; class Micrarchaeia; order Micrarchaeales; family Micrarchaeaceae; genus JAJZYD01. The sequence continues at coordinate 209,191 of JAJZAJ010000001.1, forward strand.
ACGGTTCTCGTCCTTCTTGAGAAGCACCGTGGAGTCGTTTAATCCGATGGCGAAGATGGCCATGCGTTCCTGCACCACATTCGCATATCTCCTGGACGTCATCTCAGCTTCCACTCTCTTGAGTATACCATCGGTCGTGTCATCTACGACACCAAGATTATAGATGAAGTAAGCCACCCGGTCGTCGATCAGATTCTTCACGTCGATAGGCTGGCGCAGTTTCTGCACCCATCCCCCGTTGTTGTCCCAGGCCCCGTAAGTGATGCTGTCGCCAAATATCATTACCTCGACTATCTCGGTATCCGACATCCCAGTGAAGCTGATCAAAGCACCTATGACTGGGAATAGAGCGCTGATAGTTTCTAAATAGCTTTTGGTTTCAATACTGCAGCCTTTTTTATAATAACGGAACTCTATGATTTATTGTAAAATTTCCAGGTAGTGCCATAATCGCCGTTTCGATAGCACGGGAAGAGAAAGCAGGCCATAAACCTGCCCCTTGTGCTAAAGAGTGGCATCAGCATAGGCGCACGGCTGAGCCCCGGGATCGAACCTGCAAGATAAGGGGTTATGCGCAAACCCCTGTCCTACACAAGCTTATTAAGCTTTAACCAATACAATTGATTCAGGCTTTTGTCTTATTTACTTTTCAGATGGTAAAATGTTCGAGATAATAGTATCGGCACTTATCGCATTCCTGTCGATGATGATTCCAGGGTATCTGCTGGCCCTTGCACTGCTCAGGAAGACGGGGCTCAGCTCGGTAGAGATAGCAGTAATGGGGTTCATATTCGGCCTGATGGCACCCACTACACTGACATGGATCGAGTCATATCTTATCCCCATCTCGTCGTTCTTCTCTTTCTCTCTGGGGCTCTTTGAGATAAACGCTGCGCTCCTTACTGTCATAGGGATATTACTGTGCTGGAAGCAGGGAGTATTCAAGAATTTCAAGGCAGAGATCCTGCAGAGCGGCGTTTCTATGCCGAAAGTGAACAGCTGGATCTGGATACTGCTCCTTATAATGGTGCTTCTTACTTTCATAACAAGGCTGCAGAGCATATATACTGCGCCGACATTTTTCGAGTTTGATCCCTATTTCGACATGGCAGACGCACAGTCAATACTTACATTCGGGAACCAGATGCTTAACGATACTGCCGCATGGCCGGTAGCGCCCGCAGGGACAAACCACAGGATACAGCCGTTAGTCCCGTACATAGAATCATACTGGTACAGCCTGTACACCAGCGCTTCAGGAACATCTGCGCAGACGTTCAGCACCACGCTGATGAGCTATGTCGGAGGCATATACCCTCCAATAGCCGGTGCCCTGCTGGTGTTTGTTGTCTTTATGCTGATATACAGGGAATATGACCCGTATCTGGGCCTCCTAGCCGCAGGCTTCACTGCCACCATGCCTATATTATACGCGACATTCATGGCCGGAGAGCAGCTGGTAGAACCATGGGGCATCTTCGCCCTATTCTTCTTTGCCGCTGCGTATCTTTTAGCTGTTAAGAATCCCAAAAGCTACAGGCTGGCCATACTTGCAGGGATAGCATTTGCATCAAACTTCCTGGGAGCCCATTATTATACGGTAACCGCGGGAGTTCTTGCAGCGTATATAATGCTCCAGGGAGTTATAAGCGTAGTGCGCGGAGACATGAAAATAGATTTCTACAAGATGAATGCCGTAGTCCTTGCGGTCATAGCGGTATTTCTGGCATTCTACCAGCCTTATCAAGCAACGCTGACAGGCAGGATATCCTCAATACTCGGCCTACCTCTGATACTATCGCTGCCTCTCTTCTCTCTTATACTTGTAGCTGTGATGGATTACGTGCCCAGACTTCTGCACAAGAAGGGCATAGTCAAGAGCATGAACGCCATAACGAGGCTCTCTTTCGTGGCGCTTATAATCCTCTTAGCTGTTATAGTAACATTCACGACATCGCTGGGCAATTCGCTGCAGAGCTACATAAATCTCGGTACCAGGTTTACCACTCCGTCGAGTCCCCTGTTCATGACTGTAGAAGAGTACATACCGACAGGGCTAGGGTATAACTTCGCAGCCAATGGCCTCGGACTAATAGCTTCAGGCATCAACAGCGCCCCGCTGCTTGTCTGGGTGATATCCGCCCTCGCGCTGCTGTTCCTGGCAATAAGCATCTGGTATAGGAAGAACAACACCGCAATAATGTATATGGCAATCGCCCTGCCGCTCATGGTGGCCGGGTTCTCCGAAGTGAAGTACCTGCCGCATTTCGGCGTAGCGTTCATACTGTTCTTCGTGATAGTCCTTGGCGAGATCCTTGTGCTGACGGAACACGGGCTTGGCACAAAGAGACCAAACACATCGGAGATATCGGCCGAGCAGTCCGGAAGCGCTCTAAACGAGAAGAAGGATACCGATAAGCTGAAGATGTACCGATATGTAATATATGCGATAGGCCTGTTCTTCTTTTCCGCAATACTCTCTTTCCTGTTCATCTTATACGTGATATTCAAGAAGATGGTCGGCTCGAAAAGCACCTATATGTGGGGCCTTTTCGTCATATTCCTGCTTATAGAGATCGTGGCTACTATAGCGCCATTGTCCAGCGGAGCCGGAGGCTTTGTGATGGGAGAGAGCCTCTCGTTCCTCCAGTCCATGTCGGCGCTTGCACAGTCAGGAACGCCACAGCAGCAACTCTGCTCATCCTTGGCGAACCAAGGGAGCACGATAGGATACACAGACTACTGCAACCAGATACCCCAGTATTGGCTTAATGCGATGTCGTGGCTGAATGCAAATGTCGGGCCTGCAGCGCCAAGAGTGCTGGCATGGTGGGACTATGGAGACTGGATAAACTGGTTCGGTAACACCAATGCTGTATTAAGAGGGGATAATGCTAATGCCCCGGAGGATTACGCTACCGCGGCGCATTTCGTGCTCGGCACGAATGACGGCTACGGTCCAAGCACGCTGGCAAACTTCATGAACGGAAACCAGACAAAGTATGTGCTTTTCGACCAAGACCTGATATCGAAGTGGCAGGCGCTCGATTTCCTTGGATGCATACGTTCGAACGGTACGTCATACAATGCTGCGATCGCTGCGGGAGCATCGCAGAGCCCTCCTGCCCCATTCCTGCTTGGCACCTCACAGTGCGAGCTGAGCCACGACCCGCAATTCACTCTAGTGCCTTATTCCGCACTTGTGCCGACCAACCAGAGTTTCCAGAGCCTTTCTGACTACTGCAATATGACGGTGGCAAACCAGACATTCATAAAATCATACCTGCTGACAGGCAACAACTTCTCCAGCGCGCCTGTATGCGTCAGCGGCATCCCGAACAGGAACGGCGTCCTTAAGATATATAACCAGAGTGGCAAAGCGCTAAACGCAGTCATCCAATCAAATTATTATGAAGGCATAGTGAACCTGGGAGGACAGCCTTACGTAGAATATCTTACGATATATCTGCCGAACACTGCAAACGGGATCATAAACGATGCGCCTTCCCAGTTCTACAACTCAAACTACTACAAAGGATTTGTGCTCGGCAAACTCCCCGGCTTTACCGAAGTGTATCCTGCAAACGCAACAGGTCTGATAAATTATGTCAACGGAACATGGCCTGTAAGGATATACGAGCTCAACAACTTCACCGGTTCACTGCCTCCGATCGCGACGAAGCCAAACTATATCCACAACAACTATACTATGCCAGGAGCATGACTGTTTTGCCCAGCCAAAAGCAGTCATTTCAGGACTTTCTTCCTTCCCTCCCGGCGCAGAGATTTTCAAAGCCAAACGTTATAAATAGCTTTTCCCGTAAAGGTTTATGCTTATGATGGGCTCATAGCTCAGCCTGGTTAGAGCGCTGGTCTTATAAGCCAGATGTCGTGAGTTCAAATCTCACTGGGCCCATTTCTGCATAGGCGCAGGCAAAAATACGGGCAACGGAACAATAAGATATCCCGCTGAACGGATTCATTTTCCTTTCATTCTCTTTATCCTTCTCTTCTTCCTATCCCTCACTTGACGGTATTTTGACATTAAGGCACCATACAGCATTTCGCCAGCAAGGTATAAATATATTCAGGCACTCACATGAAGCATGGCAACAAGAGAAAAGCACACCCGCACGGAAAAGAAACGGCACAAGGAAAATCTCACAGCTCAAAATGCCCTGCTGGAAAGTAAAAATATAAGTACCGAAGACATAAACGAGTTCGTAGAGCAGTCCACAACGGAAGGGGCCAGCGGAGATGAAATACTGGAACTGCTTCTAAGCAGGAAAGACAAACTTATAACTGCATTAGGAAAGAATCCGAATAACGAAGAGGATAGGAAGGAATTTGAGGACGCAGTACGCCTTATAGTTTTCTTTTACACGCAAACAGGAGAGCAGCCAGATATTAGCAGGAGAAAGCCAAACAGGCAGAAAGCAGAGCCCTCGCCCATATATGCTCTTAAGAAAGAGCAAGAGTACCAGTTAGGCTCCCGTATGGATATAGATGTGCACATACACCGCTCAACTCATCCTATATCAGCAATTTTAAAGAAAGATGAGCCTAAACGGCTAGAGATCCCTGCAGACACAAATGCTCTGCTCAGGCTCGGCGATCTAGATGGCTATCTGAGAGCCGCAAGCAAAGCCGGAAAAGGCATAAACGACATGGTGGACGATATTGTCAAGACCGGCAAGGATACCGTATTGGCTGTGCTGGTCAAGGAGCACAGTATCCTAAATCCTTCTGATCTGAGAGCGATAATATTAGAGAAGCTGCGCACTGTCAACAACGGGCAGGCAGCGTAGTGACCGATAAAAGGACACCCATAAATGCAAACTCTTTATAACTCAAATACGTAATTACTGCTGAGGACCATGGTGGCAACGAAGATAAATTCAAATTCTCTTCCGCATGATAGTCAAACAGAGGAAATATCCGCAAGGATAAGGAAACTCGCATTACAGGATGTGCCTATTTTCGAAGGCAGCGACGAAGCAGCCGAGAAATGCCGGCAACTATACGAATCATTCGGTTCCATAGCGATAGACCTTCTGGAACGCAATGATATAATCGGAAATAAGATATTGGTTCTCTTTAAGGAAAACGCTGATGACAAGACGAAAGTATTTGCCGCACTTTCCGGGATGCATGGCGCAGAAGAACCAAGCGAAAAGAATGATATTGGCAGGGCGGGGCAATACTCGTAACATGAATCAATAGCGGCCAAACAGCCATCACAATACAAACAATACGATAACGCAATATAACTATCAATAAGGCAGCCTGTTCTCTTTTTTGCATCTTGTACAAGTGTATAGAACATATCTCTTCGAGCTGACAAGCCGCACGACGCAGTTCTTTCCCGGGGACATCAACATCCCGCACCCCCTGCATATCCTCTTCTTTATCTCCTTCGGGAGCGGTACCTTGTAGTGAAGGCTTATACGTTTCATCAGTCTGCTATACCTAAGCGCGAGCTTTTCATCATTTTCCTTTTCGGCAAGCGAAGCCAGAGACACAATCCTCTCCTTCGCAATATCTTTCACTATCGATGAATTCTTCATTAAAATCAGGCATTTAGGGAATCAAGACGGGATTGATCGAACAGGCAATTTCATATGACACCGACGCGCTGCAGCATCTTCGGCAGCGACTCATCAAGACCGTTCGAATCTCTTATCGTTATTATATTTTTGTCAATCTCTATCTTTTCTTTTGATGGAATGCCGTGGAATAGCACCACCATCCGTGCAGTGTCCTCGTCTGCAGGCATTGCTATCTTCTTATCTTTTATCACATTGGCCCTCGCGATAATTTTCACAGCGTTACCCATGGCACATATGTACCTGTTGCTGTTGTTAAACAGCAATATCATATCTAAAAGCGGCCTGTATTCATACATACGGGAACTTTCGATTCCAGAACCGTCTATTATCATAAGGCCGTCATAATCTGAGCTCCTTACGTCATTAGCGTTAACATCAGGCTTGTATACTGCTCCGTGATAGCCCTCGCATTCTCCCCTGCTGTAGCTCCCTACTCTGTACTCTATATTCCATCTATTGAAAAAGAGTTTTACCATCGCAAGGCTCTCGTCCTTAAAGTCTTTCGGAGCTATAAGAATCAGGAATCTCATTATTATCAATAAAGTTTGGACAGCAGTTTCTTTATATCTTGCTTTCTGGCAGGCCTTCCTGAAGCATTAATTTTCCATATATGGCGCCAAGAAGTAACTGAGCTCCGCATCCCCTATCTTATAATTGACCTTTATCGGTTCCTCGCTCTTCAGCGACAGCGAAACGGACGAGTCGACAGGGCATGCGCTTATTATCCTATCAAGATACTCGAGATTGAATGTGGCGGAAGACGCTTTTGTGACTTCCAGCTTTTTCAGCACGTCTGTATTGCCTTCGTGCTCTTCCTCTAACTCTCCTGCATCTCCTTTTGCAACCACCATGAACGCATTCTTGTCGGTCTTGAAGCCTATATAAGTGGAAAGAAGGTTCGCATCCTTCAAGATGTTCTTGAGATAATCTCCTTTCATCTCAACTAAGCTCTCAAATGCTATCTTGGGCTCCTTGTCCGACTCTTTCTTAACATCAAGGATCGGCAGTTTATACCTTCTCCTGCTGTTGTTTTGTCCTATGAACTCAATCGCAAGCTTGTTGCCGCTATCCTTCATAAGGAGCTGTTCACCGTCTCTTGCCGTGGCAAGTATCTTGCTCAGGTTGTCTATATTGAGACCCACGGCTGATGGCTTTTCAACATCATATTTGGAAAACGCCTTGCTCGGCATAGAAAAGGATACCATGCTTATTCCAGAAGGATCCATCGCCTTAAGCATTATCCCTTCTTTGGATATATTGAAAGTCCCCTCGTCAACGAGGCTGACTATCGATTCAACACAGTTCTTCCAATATCTCGCATCATCTATCTTTATCTCGAACATATAATCACCACAGGATATGCACTATTGTTATGTTGTAAAGGAATTTAAAGGTATATCGCCTTCCCTTGTAAATCTAACTCCAGGTCAACATGCGAACAGCCAACCTGCTCGATCCGCAGGGAATGCCGTTGCCAATTCCAGGCTAAAAACCGCTTAGCCTCACAATATCTAACAAGTAGGAAGATGGGGCTGCCGAGATTCGAACTCGGATCACCGCGACCCGAACGCGGTAGTCTGCCAGGTTAGCTTACAGCCCCAGCTGACTACATTATCTACTAAAAGAATAAAAGACGCACTAATACGTGCAGAAATCGCAAAATCTATGCATTATATAAATCGAAACTTGGGCTGAGGGCTCTTCGGGGCATTATCCCACGGATTCCTGTCCTCTATCTGCGGCTGTGCAACTCCGCATTTCCTGCTGAATATTATGCACTTCTCATGCAAATCCCTTGCCAGCCTATCCTTATGGTCCGTATATCTGGTCAGTGCCTCAATTTTCCAGTCATGAGCATCACGGCTGTTTTCTTTTCCAGGCACCTCCTCCTTCCTTAGCAATGAACATTTGTTCTCTGTCATGGTCCGCATTCAATTCACTATAGATATAGCGCGGATCGAGATATTTAAATAAAGCGAAAAATAGAATAATTTCAAACAAATATTGAAAAACTGTAAATGCCAGCCGAACCGTAATATTTTCCGTATTCAGGCTGCATTCTTTGCGATATCCGATATTGCCGGAATGTTCACGTCATGCCCAAGCATGGCCTCATATCCTATGTAAAGGCCGAAGAGCCATGCCAGCAGCCAGAAGAGCGACAACACCCATCCCCAGAAGAAAAAGAACAGCCCTAGCGTCACAGCGAATATCGCAACAAGTACGTAGTAGACAATTATTACCGCTATGCCGTAGATTATGGATTGTATTCCATGGAACTTAAGCCTCTTGTCCTTGTCCCCATATGCGAAATAGACGAACAGCCCGGAAAGCACCGGGATTATGTACGCAAGTATAAACATTATCTTATCGTCATCTTTCTTCGGAGCAGCAGCCATCAATACACCAACAAGAGCTGGGAACCGAAAGTATAAATAGGTAGCGGATATGCAGCAACAAAATCCGCTCCAGAAACTAATGATGAAAAGGAAAAACAGAAAGGAAAAGAAAATAATTAAATGGCCTGCATGTGCAGGCCCTGCTCATTGCATTGCCTTTGCAGTGCTTATGGCGGTGTGGTGTATGTCGGTATCGTTGGTATCGTGTACGTCGAGTAACCTCCAGGTACGCCACCGCTCACTCCTCCAAGGCCAAGCCCTGAAAGCGCCGCGAGAGAGCTAAATCCGATTACGGCGAATATTATTATGCCGATTATCAGCCATATAGCCCATACCGCAAAAGCCTTGCCTTTCGTGATTCCGTGCTGATTTGCCAGCGCAGTCACGAACACGTAGATGCTCCACAAGCCGAATATCCCTATTATCAGCGCTCCGATTATTGGTATGACAAAAAGCCATATTACTCCTATAACCGCCATCGTGCTATATACCGAAGCAGTCAGCGTTGCGCTGTATCCATTCTTGAACCATTTCAGGATCACACCTCCAACAAGCTGGTAGAGTGCAGCCTGTATCAGAAGGCTTATTGGAACCGCAATCCAGAATTCAACAATAGCGATTATTACAAGGAACACTATAGCCAATCCTCCTAATCCTACACCAACTGCTCCCAGCCCTGGCACTAAACTAAGCACTGAAGAAGCCAAAAACGCAACTATTGCGCCAAGGACTATGAAGAGCACAACAGGCACTATTGAAAACATATAATACATTTTCAACGAGTCCCCTATACTCATCTTCTTCCCGGTATTCTGTGCAGGGTGCAGAATCGCATTAAACCCGCTCTTGAAGTCTCCGATGAAACTCATCTAATTCACCATTCTAATAAGTTCTGATAAGGTTATTAAATGTATGTGTTGTGCAGTTCCGCGAACCAGTAAAATCAAAAACTACCCAAGAAATAAAGGCGGATAACCTGCTTATTTATTCTCATTTCCCGGAGAAACCCACCCCTCCACAACAATTATATATTATACAGAACACCACTACTGCAGTGGTAATATGCCTGACAAAACAATCCCAGCTGACCAGCAGGAACTAATAACACTTATAGATGAGCTGACTCCAGAGGCGAGAACAACAGCACTGAAAAGAGCGGAAGAGATAGGACTGCTTCCCACTAATAAAGCTGCGGTTGCGGAAGCATATGAGAAGAAGGGAGAGTATGTCTCTGCCGCCAAAATCTGGCTACAATTAGACAACAAACCCAGAGCAGTATCATGCGCAGAAGCATCTGAGAAGAAGGGAGAGTATGTCTCTGCTGCCAGAATCTGGCTACAATTAGGTAACAAAAACAGAGCCGCAGTATGCGCAGAAGCATCTGAGAAGAAGGGGTGGTATGCCAACGCCGCCAGAGTCTGGCTACAATTAGATAATAAAGATAGAGCTGCAGCATGCGCGGAAGCATGTGAGCAGGAGGCATGGTATGCTGACGCCGCAGAAATCTGGCTACAATTAGATAACAAAGACAGAGTTGCAGCATGCGCGGAAGGATATGAGCAGAAGGCATGGTATGCCGCCGCAGCAGAAATCTGGCTACGATTAGGTAACAAAGAAAAGGCAGCGGAAGCATATGAGAAGACGAGAGATTATATCGACGCAGCCAAAATCTGGCTACGATTAGGTAACAAAGAAAAGGCAGCGAAAGCATATGAGAAGAAGGGATGGTACGCCGACGCCGCCAAAATCTGGCTACAATTAGATAACAAAGACAGAGTTGCAGCATGCGCGGAAGCATATGAGAAGAAGGGAGAGTATGCCGCCGCAGCCAAAATCTGGCTACAATTAGATAACAAAGACAGAGCTGCAGCATGCGCGGAAGCATATGAGAAGAAGGGAGAGTATGCCGCCGCAGCCAAAATCTGGCTACAATTAGATAACAAAGAAAAGGCAGCGAAAGCATATGAGAAGAATGAGTGGTATATCGACGCCGCCAAAATCTGGATACAATTAGATAATAAAGTTATGGCAGCGAAAGCATATGAGAAGAAGGGAGAGTATACCTTAGCCGCAGAACTCTGGCTACAATTATATAAGAAAGAAATGGCAGCGAAAGCATGTGAGAAGAATGGATTGTATGCCGCCGCAGCAGAACTCTGGCTACAATTAGGTAACAAAAACAGAGCCGCAGCATGCGCGAAAGCATGTGAGAAGAATGGATTGTATGCCGACGCCGCAACGATATACAAGATGCTTGGAAACGCTCAAAAAGCAGCAGCGCTTACGAAACTGGCTGCGCTGCTCCGCGATCAAAACTAATAATAAATAAGCAGACCTAGGCAACTGAGCAATACATACATCCCGTTAAGATGCTGCAAAGATAAACACATGGAATGCGGCGGGTATACTATTGTATCCCGCACTACTGGTTTTTATTCTTTCCTTATGTTTAATTATTGAGTTTATGTCAACCGTTTCCAGGAAGATTCCATCCAAAGCGCCAGCGCAGCCTGCGGCCCATACTGCACTTTCCCTAAAGGCAATTCTGGCAATTGCGGTTCTAGTGGCAGTGATAGCCGTAACAGCATATGCGCTTAGCGGCGGGTTCCACTCACAAAATAAAGCAGGATCAGGCGCGCCCGCAGCGATAAACGGGACGCTTTCACAAGGAAATCTCAATGCCTATGCTCTGTCATCTCTTGCTTTGAACTATACAAAAAGCCAGTCACAGTTCCATGTTAACTACAGCGGCGAAGGAAAAGTTTCCGGCACTGGGCTGCTGAGCATCGTGTCGTATTCCATGCCGATAGCGGTAAAATACTCAAAATACGGCAAGGATTCTAGATTCGACATAAACATTACAAACATCCCTTTCATAAACAGCATCTATATAGGGCTGATAAACGATTCGTCCGGGATTTTCAGCTGCTTAAACATGAATCTTTCAAGGTCAATGCTCAATATAGCCAACACATCCAACCAGACGTTGCAAAATATCACACACACTTCCTGCTATAAAGGAAATGCCAATTCTACTTCTGCAACGAGTTCGAATGCGCCGGCGAACGTTTCAGCATTCGACACTACGGGGCTCTCTTCCGAGCAGCTCAAGCATATGCGCATAAACCTAACAGAGGAAGTGCAGAGCACCTATGATGGAATGCAATGCACTTTCATATCAGGGACATTTTCGCACATATTCGGTGCGCTGGCAGAGCAGGAACAGCAGGGAGCGCAGCAGCAGAATTCCATATCTGGAGGGAATACGAGTGCGGGAGGCAAGTTCTCCATGTGCATATCAAACCAGTACTATATCCCTCTTACATTCAATGCGTCTGTTACCCCTACATCACAAACCCAGTCAAACTACGGCAACGGATCCATATCACTGGGACTGGATATGGCAGTCACATCAATAGGCCCAACAGCATCAGACTCATATATAACATCTTTGCCCGGACCTGTTAAGAATAGCACAGGACAATCTAATTACACAAATAGCGTTCCACAGAACAACAGCTTCATGGAGAACGTTACCTTCACTGTGCCAAGGGCATCGGCAGCGGCAAACAGCCCGGTCATGAATCTCAACGGCACAGTCTATACTTATGGACAATTCCCATTCACAGAGACAATAGACGAATTCGCCGTATACAATTACACGATATACAATGCCTCTTTACTCCCATCTGTCACATATGACTCCACCGGAACAACTTCGATACTGAATGCGAGTATAGGCGCAACGGAAGGGGCATCTGTCAACGGATACTATAATTTCATATCAGATGGGATGGCAGCCGCGAGATAGCATGTCCGACTGTCCGACAGCGCTACCGCTGTCACATATCTGCAATTAGAAACTGAGCAAGTCATATCTTATTGATTTCCGCACCGCGCTTTGGCATGGGTGCCACTACATGCTGCATGTGCAGGTAGCTGCCATCAGAAATCGATTTTCTTCCAGCGGGATTATTCCCTCTGGCTATCCCTATGCTTCCCTTAACTTTGTGCTGTTCTGCTCTGGAGAGCGCAGGGAAAGCTCTCGGTACAGGGAGGACTGGCGGCTTCGAAACGCCGCGGGCCCATTCCACCAACACTATCGTCCTTGCGGACTCTGTCGATAGTCCCTTTCCATCGCAACATCCGGACATCCTTGCGTAGAGGGCATCCATATCGGAATTTGGTCCGTTGGCGCACTTTCCAAGCTGAATGATAAGGCTAAATCTAATGTCCCTGCGGTTCTTTTCTATCAAATCAAGCCACCGCGATACAGCGCCGTTCTCCCTCCTTGATAGCGCCAGGAGCGATGATGACATAAGGTCCAAGGCCGCCGGGTCATATCCATTCCTGAACATACTTACTATCCTTGATATCTCTTTTATGCGGGTGTCCCTTGGGCATAGCTCGGCCATGCCGGCAATCCTCAGAACTGCATTGCTGATATGCGATGGTCCTTCAGGATGCTTCAAAATCAATTCGCGCTCAAATCCTACGAGGGTTTCAATCCATGCGCAGTCCGCACTCTTTTCTGTGCCACTTCTCTCCTTGTTCCTCATATCTGTTTTAGATATAGCAGTCATGCAAATACCGGAAATCTGATAACAAGCTAGATATTTATAGACAGCCTTTTACAGATGCAGCCGCCGCATATGAATTCGTCATTCCGCGATTGAGGGAAACAATAGGGGATACAAAGAAAAATGCAAATATATTAAAGCAAAAAGGAAAATCGATCCATGGGAACTAAGGCCATACGTATAAAAAATTGCGATGGAGTGTACGCTCCGGAAGAGGATTCCTACCTCATTGAAGAAGCGGTAAGAAAGTACGCATATGGGAAAACCCTGGACATCGGGACCGGCACCGGGATACTGGGAATAGCAGCGGCCCAGGAAGGATGCGATGTGACATTCTCCGATATAAATGATAAGGCATTGGAGTGTGCACGCATAAACGCAAAGGAAAACGGAGTGCGCGGCAGGTTTATCGAATCTGACTTATTCAAAAACATCCAGGGTAAATTCAATACGGTAATTTTCAATCCTCCTTATCTGCCGCCTGACGGGAGAAGACAGACACCAATGGATACGGCTACTTACGGAGGAATGAACGGTAGAGAGATAATTGACAGGTTCCTGAGAGAATACCTATTACATGTAGAAGACGACCATGTCATTCTGCTGCTCGAGAGCTCCCTGAACGGATATACGAAGGACACCGATGCAATGAATGCAGAGATAGTATGTAGGGGGAGTCAGTTTTTTGAAGAGCTCGTAGTCCTCAAATTTAAATAAGCCTTTTTATTGTTTTCCTTACAATATGGCTACGTGGTCGGATGTTTGATATTTTTACGTTATTCAATCCTATCTCTTTTTTAAATTCGTTCCAGATCTTGCAGGCTTCAGGATCCGCCCAAACCTACGTAACTGCAGGTTCTGTCTATACGGAACAGACAATAACCGTACTGATACAGCTCCTTATGGTCCTGGCAGTATCGATGCAGATAGCAAGGGGATACTTCCTAAGGATACTGAAAAAATTTACTTTAAGGCTCGCAGCGGATATATGGTGGCTGCTGTTCATACTGCTCAGGGATGCAAGCATATTCCTGATACTATTCTTGGGAGTGTCGCTCTTCTGGCCAGGCACATACCAGGACTATCCTGTAGCGGTCCCTTTTATGCCATTGGCGATAGACTTATTCGCGATAGCTTTGGTAATACTGCTAGTAAAGGATACGGATGAGGAGCCGAAATACAATTCCCTCCTTACCATTCTCGTGGTTGCCGGCGCATTCCTGTACATCATGGGAACCGTCTTCGTCACGGAAAGCGCAGTCTTCCTCACCACTCTGCCTCCGACGGTTTCGCTGAGCACCAGCAACCCATGGGGCTTCTTCAATGCATACTTCAACTCGCAGAACGATCCCACACTGGCCATATATAGCTTCTATATAACATTCGGGATACTGCTTTTGGCAGGGCTTGCCGCAATAGTCTCATCATTCACACAGCCTGCAGGAGTTCCAAGGAGCAAGATACAGACTCCTCCAAAACCAATAGTCAAGCAGGCGCCACCTCCTGCCCAGCCACCGCAGCAAAAGTGAAAGCATGCCGTACAAGTTCACTTTCGATGATAACATATGCATACAATGCGGAATGTGCGGCGATGTATGCCCGGTCAACGCCCTTGATTTTACCAGGCCGAGGCACAAGAACGTGGAAGACAGCCGCTACACCGACGACGTCACTCTAGATATGACGGAGTACCCAATACAAGTCAGCAAGTGCATAGGCTGCATGATATGCCCGGAGGAATGCCCCGTTTCATGCATAACCATCCTCCCAGCAGACAAAGAGCCAGCATATGCGCAAAGACAGGGCCCGATATTCTCAGAGGAGCCGACAAAAGATACATTCGAGCTCTCGAAATACACGAAAATAAGGCCTACAAAGGTAAAGGTGAAGGATCCCTGGGGGCATGTATATGTCTACATACCGAAAAGAAGGAAGTCTCAGACCGAAACCCTGGAAGAAAGCGACATGCGCTGATATGATGCCGTCACTAAGCAGCTACAAGAAAGAAAGTATAAAAACAACACCTCTGTATAGTAATCGGTGGCTCTGTGAGTTACGATTATGCGGCTATACTGATATTCGCACTGTTCGCCGTGTTCGTTCCAGTATCATTCCTTATTACCTCGAAGATGCTCCGGCCCAAGAGCCGCCGCAACAGCGTAAAGAACGCGCCATATGAGAGTGCCGAGGAAACCATCGGCGAAAGCAGGGATGTAGAAAACGAGTACCTGCCTTTCTTCGCGCTGTTCCTGCCTTTCGAGATAATCGCAATAGTCATTTTGTTATGGGCCACCGGTTCCAGGAGCATCCTTTATATGCCGGACATGATGGTAATAGGGCTTGCCGTCTTCTCCGCGCTCTTCGCCCTGATAGGGTATCGTTTCGCAAGTGATAAGAATGTCTGAGATATCGGGTATGGTTGCAGCAGACTATGAGGCTGTAATGCCTTACTCGAAGGAGCGCTTCGCCAATGCGGAACGCCAGATGAGCGAGCTGGTAAAGAGTTCAATGCAGGGGAGGAAAGAGCCTGTCAATGCAATGTTTACCAGGATGAGCGATATCTCGAAGATGATGTCGAAAGGTCTACTTAATTGGGGGAGGACAAATTCATTATGGCCCCTCCAGTTCGGGCTGGCCTGCTGTGCGATCGAGCTGATGGATTTTGGAGCGGCGAGGATGGATGCAGAGCGCAAAGGGTTCCTCCTTTTCAGAGCCACGCCGAGGCAGTGCGACGTTATGCTGGTTGCGGGCTGGGTGACGAAGTCAGTAGTCCCGAGGATAAAGCGGCTGTACGAGCAAATGCCGAGCCCGAAGTATGTAATCGCATTCGGGGAATGTGCAACCTGCGGCGGACCGTGGTGGGAGAGCTACAATATAATAAAAGGGATAGATCAGGTTCTGCCAGTAGACGTCTATGTGGCAGGATGCCCTCCGAGACCCGAAAACCTGTTTGCGGCACTGATGAAGTTGCAGGAAAAAGTGAGTGGTAAACTTGCTGGAGATACAGAAAAAGGACTTAGTGAGAACATTAGAAGAGCTGAAGGGAAAACACTTTGATTATCTAAAGAAGATAACCGCGGTGGACTACCTGACGTACTTGGAAGCAGTGTATATGCTGTACAACATAGAGGAAAAAAAGGACGAGATAGTTAAGGTGAAACTGGAGCTTCCCACAGACAAAAAGTCACGATTATCCCTGCCTACTGTAATGCATGTGTACAAGTCAGCCGACTGGTACGAGCGAGAGCTCCAGGAGATGTTCGGCATAATGATAGAAGGCAGGGATGTGCAGAGGCTGCTGCTGGAGAACTGGAATGGGATAGATTATCCGCTAAGGAAGAGCTTCGAATGGGGGAAGGATTACAGGAAAGAGGGTGAAACGGAATGAAATCACAGTCAGCAATGGAATATCTCATGACGTACGGTTGGGCAATACTCATCATCGCGGTTGTATTGGGAGTGCTGTTCCAGCTGGGAGTCTTTTCCGGCAGCGCGCTGACGCCGAAGGCGCAGCCCGGAAGCTGTCTAGTTCTGAGAATTGCAGGACAGGTCTCTCTGGAAGGAGAGTGTCAGGGGCAGTTGCCGGAGTATGTTGCGCATTTCAATGGTGTAAATGCTGAAGTATCAATATCTGCAAACGAGTTGGAAACAGGAGAGGTAACGAATGGCGGGAGCAACAAAGTTACTATCACCGCATGGGCGGCGTCGAACGTGATTGCAACAGGAGTGCAGGCAGACATCGTGCACTATGGCTATAATTCTGAGTGTACTTCGATTGATAACAATATGGAATTTGTAATGGCTCAAACCGGAATTGGAGCTCATACAATAATAGACTGTTCCAACATGCAGGAGTTCCCTGATTCGGCAGGCGTCTGGAGATTCTATGCGATGGAAACTGACGGTTCGAATGAGATAAGCTACGCAGGTTATGGAGGTACTATCAACGGAGGCACAGTCGAGGCGATAACCCATGTAACACTACCAGCTGCATCGCCGCTCAGCATAGGTGCATCTGGCCCATTTGCCAATTATTTCAACGGAAGCATCGCGAACGTGCAGATATACAACACTTCTCTCTCATCGAATGAGCTCGCCGCGCTTTATCAAGAAGGCATCGGCGGCGCTCCTATCAACATACAGAACCTTGTTGGCTGGTGGCCGCTCAACGGCAACGCACAGGATTACTCAGGAAACAACAATAACGGGCAGATTAGCGGAGGAGTAAGCTTCAACAGCAGCTGGCAGAGCGGGTATACGCCACCGTGATACTATGGGGCTGATGAGAATAAACGTTGGACCAATCCACCCAAGCACGCATGGTGTGCTAAGACTTGTCGTAGACGTGGATGGCGACACGATAAAAAATGTAGAGCCCCATATAGGATTCCTTCACAGGGGCGTAGAGAAACTCTGTGAAACCCGCATGTACATGCAAAACCCTTCTTATTTCGAGAAGCTCGACTACATATCGCCATTGAGCTGGGATGAGATATATGTGTCGGCAGTAGAACAGGCACTAGGCATCCCGGTCAAGGAAGCGGCACAGTGGGTGCGCGTGATACAGTTAGAACTCCAGAGGATAGCAAATCACCTCCTCTGGATAGGCACTCTATGCAACGATATAGGCCAGATGTTCACAACCTTCATGTGGGCATTCCGGGACAGGGCGCAGGTGCTTAAGCTCCTGGAAGATGTTTCCGGAGGCAGAATGTTCTACGTACACCTCAGGCTCGGAGGCTTTCAGAGACCCCTGCCACCGGATTTCGCAGAAAGGACATACAACCTTACCGATTACCTGGAAAGGAACGTGCTGCAATACCGGGATGTCCTGGACGAGAACCCGATATTTACTGAGCGACTGAGAAACGTAGGTGCGATAAGCGAACGGGATGCGATAGACTATGGGGTAACCGGACCAGTGCTGCGGGCCTCGGGAGTAGCAGAGGATGTAAGGAAGAGCAAGCCATATTATGTGTATGACAAGCTCGATTTCAGCATACCTACGGGAACAAGGGGTGACAGCCTCGACAGGTATAAAGTTAGATATAGGGAGATATTCGAGAGCATAAAGATAATCAGGCAGTGCCTTGACATGATGCCAAATGAGGGCGACATAGTCGGCATGCCGATAAGGCTTATAGGCCCTCCAGCGAAACCCGATACTGTAATTGTGAGCAGGGAGCTGCCAAAAGGGGAAGGAATAATATACATGGTGCCTGACAAGCAGCGGCCTTACAGGGTATCTATAAGATCCCCCGGATTCATAAACTTGGCGGCATTGCCTAAGCTGTCTGTCGGAGCTAAGTTCGCCGACCTGTTCGCGATATTCGGCAGCCTTGACGTAATATTCGGGGAAACGGACAGATAGCACATTCTCTATCAGCAGCCGCGAACCAGTAAAATCAAAAACCATACAAGAAATAAAGGCAAATAATCTGTTATTTATTCCCAGTTTTGCAGGAAGGTCAAACGCATTTTCCGAAGAAACCCACTCTCCCACAACAATTATATATTATACAGAACACCACTACTGCAGTGGTAATATGCCTGACAAAACAATCCTATCTAATCAGCAGGAACTAATAACACTTATAGATGAGCTGACTCCAGACGCGAGAACAGCAGCACTGAAAAGAGCAGAAGAAAAAGGACTGCTTCCCAGTAATAAACCTGAGACTGCAGAAACATATGAGGAGGAGGGGTGGTATGACTATGTCGCCAAAATCTGGACATTGTTAAGCAACAAACCTAGGGCAGCAGAAGCATACGAGAAAGGTGGGCGGTACACCGACGCAGCAAAAATCTGGCTACAATTAGACAACAAACCCAGAGCAGCAGAAGCATATGAGAAGAAGGGGGAGTATTTAGATGCAGCTAAAATCTGGCTACAATTAGACAACAAAGAAAGAGCAGTAGCATGCGCGGAAGCATATGAAAAGAAGGAATTGTATTATACTGCCGCCAGAATCTGGATACAATTAGACAACAAACCCAGAGCAGCAGAAGCATATGAGAAGAATGGAGGGTATGCAGACGCAGCCAAAATCTGGCTACAATTAGATAACAAAGACAGAGTCGCAGCATGCGCGGAAGGATATGAGAAAGGGGTGCGGTATGTCGACGCCGCAGAAATCTGGCTACAATTAGACAACAAACCTAGAGCTGCATTATGCGCGGAAGCATGTGAGAAGAATGGATGGTACACCGACGCAGCCAAAATCTGGCTACAATTAGATAATAAAGTGAAGGCAGCGGAAGCATATGAGAAGAATGGAGGGTATGCAGACGCAGCCAAAATCTGGCTACAATTAGATAACAAAGACAGAGTCGCAGCATACGCGGAAGCATGTGAGAAGAATGGATGGTACACCGACGCAGCCAAAATCTGGCTACAATTAGATAACAAAGAAAAGGCAGCGAAAGCATACGAGAAGAGTGGGCGATGTGCCGACGCAGCCAAAATCTGGCTACAATTAGATAACAAAGAAAAGGCAGCGGAAGCATACGAGAAGAGTGGGCGATATGCCGCCGACGCCGCAGAAATCTGGCTACAATTAGACAACAAACCCAGAGCAGCAGAAGCATACGGGAAAGGCGGGTGGCATACCAATGCAGCCAAAATCTGGCTACAATTAGACAACAAACCCAGAGCAGCAGAAGCATACGAGAAAAGTGGGCGGTACGCCGACGCCGCCAAAATCTGGCTAGAATTAGACAATAAAGAACGGGCAGTATCATGCGCAGAAGCATATGAGAAGAGGGAGAGGTATGCCGACGCCGCAACGATATACAGGATGCTAGGAAACGCTCAAAAAGCAGCAGCGCTTACGAAACTGGCGACGCTGCTCCGCGATCAAAATCAATCATAGAAGGAGCATCCTATGTTTCGGGATATCTGTGCAGATGGCTAAGGGTCGGTTAATTAGGCGCAATCTATGTGCCACAATGACGCCCTTATAATATTTCGCTTCCTATATTCACTGGTTTCTAAGTGATACGTATGGAGAAACAGGAGTTGGAGAAACTTACCAGGGACTACCAGATGATACAGGAACAGTTGCAGGGGCTGGCGATGCAGAAAGAGCAGTTCAACATGCAGAAGATTGAGCAGAAAGAGGCTCTGTCAGAGATAGAGAAGGCTACTGGAAAGATATTCATCGCTCTCGGTGGCGTACTGGTTGAGACGAGCAAGGAAGAAGCAATTGCAAAACTCAAGGAGCGCCAGGAGTCTACCGATATGCGGCTGTCCATCATCGGCAGGCAGCATGAGGAGGCGGTAAAGAAAGAGAAGAGCATGCGCGATGAGATAACAAAGGCACTGCAGGGTTCAAAAGCGTGAGCAAATGAAGAAGCTGGAGTTCGACAAGCTTGTCGAAACGCTAAAAGACCTTACCGGTAAGAGGGTGCTAATAACCTTCCATTCTGTTGCTGACACCGATTGCGTGTCATCCGCGTTCGGTCTCAAGCTGCTACTGAAAAACGCTGAGCTTGCTACGCCAGATATAGTGACTGCCAACTCAAGGAGAATATTATCAACATTTGGATTCGACCCTGAAACCGTATCGGTAAAATTCGACAATGACGCGGAGGCAGTTGTGCTTGTAGATGTGAATAATTTTGATGACTGCGGGCAGTTTGCGCAGAGGCTCAAAGATTTCAAGGGAACGGTGCTGATAATAGACCATCACATCAATTTCGATATAAACTCTGATAATGTCCTTGCCTACAACCGCGAATCGTACAATTCAGCTACAAGCATAGTGTACGAAGTCCTGAAAAACACGGGTATCACGATTGACGCGAACATGGCCAAATTGCTGGCGGCAGGCATAATATCTGACTCTGCAGAGCTGCAGAATGCATCAGGGCAGACGCTTCTCCAGCTTGGCACACTGCTCACGATAGCAAATATGGATTACCCTTCGATTACAGCTAGCATAACGCATGTATCGGATCCGGAAGCCAGAAAGCGCACAATCAACGACCTGCAGGAAGCTACGGTCGAGGTGGTGCAGGGGCTTCTGTTCATGCACGGCATGGCACACGCACATGCAAACCTCGCAGCGGATCATGCGATAAAAATAGGTGCTGACCTGGCGCTATTCAGCGCAGAGAACGAAAGAGAAGTATCTTTCTCGGCAAGATTAAGACCTCTTCTGGATAAGGAGCGCAACCTGCACCTTGGGGCGATAATGAAACGGCTCGGACCAATAATAAATGGATCGGGAGGAGGCCACCCATGTGCGGCGGGGGCATACGGTCCGCTGAAAGAGCGGGCGCGCGATTTCATCGATATGTTCATAACAGAGATAACTTCAAACATTTCAGTCAAGTAAATGCAGGGAACCGCGCATAGCAAAAGAAAAAAAGAAAAAGAGAAAGAAGAAAGAATAAAACAAAAGGAAAGACGGGAGAAAACGGAAAAGGAGGGAAAGGGGAAAACAAGGACGAAAAGTGCCATATATGAAAATAGCGATACTCTCAGACCTGCACCTTGGGTATGACAGGTTTGGTGAAGATGCATATACGCAGGCCAGGAGCGCTCTCGAGCTAGCATGCGAATCCGCAGATGCGGTGCTCATACCTGGTGATATCTTCGACAAGAGAAATCCAAAACCGGAGACGATAGCGCAGGCGATAAACATGTTCAGGGAAGCAGCAAGGCGCAAATGGAGGGCCAAAGTCTCGAGTTTCAAAAGCGTTGACGGAAGAAATGCCTTCACAGATGCGCCAATAATAGCAATACCCGGGACGCACGAGCGGACTTCTGAAGGCAGCGAAAACGCCCTATCTCTGCTCGGGCTGGCAGGTCTTCTTGTAGATGCAGGCGAAGCCGATGTGATAATAGACGACGGGAAAGAAAAGATACACGTATTTGGCCTCGGCGGCCTGTCAGAAGAACGGGTCAGGGAGTCTCTTCAGAAACTGCAGCCTAAACCTGTAAGCGATGCTTTCAATATATTCATGTTCCACCAATCAACATACGAGCTCCTACCTTTCAGCGACGATTTCATACATAACGAGGAGCTTCCGAAAGGATTCGATCTTTATGTCGACGGGCACATACATAGCAGGCAGGAGCTGCAGGTCCATGGCAAGAAGTTGCTGATTCCGGGAAGCACTGTGCTTACCCAGCTCAAGGAAGGCGAGCAGGAGCCAAAAGGGATTATTGTCTTTGACACGCGAGAGCAGTCTTACTCATTTATGAAGATAAACTCAAGACGGTTCGTCTGTAAGGCTATAGAAGCTGAAGGAGCAAAGCCAGCGGAGCTCATGGAAGCGTGCGACAAAACTATAAAAGAACTGCTTTCGGATGGAGGGAGCGGGGCGGACAGGCCGATAATAAGGATTGTCCTGCGCGGGAAACTGACAAAAGGATTCACCAATACCGATATGGATGCCAGGCGGATATCTTCAAAGTATTCCGGAAAGTGCTTCCTCGAGATAGATACCTCGAAACTCAGGAGCGACGACAGCGAAAAAAGCATTGCAGATATACGCGACAGCAAGATGGACGGCGTATCTATAAAGGAAGCCGGAATAAACGCTTTTATCGAAAACCTGAAGCAGCACGGATTTGACAATACTATCGACGCAAAGAAACTGTTCGAGATACTCTCTTCGCAGTCAAAAAAAGAAAAAATGATGAAGGAGGCGAACGAGCTTCTTCTTGGGCAGTGAGAACCGGAAGCGCCAGACTATGCCCTAAAAGACCTATTTACTTCGCTTTAGCGCCCTTGGATTGTGCAGCGGCATGCTGCACTTTTTCTTTTATCCCAAGAGACTTGTTGACAAGCTCCTTGTTGCTGATATCTATTATTTCATTCAGGAATTCGAGATGTGCAGGATTGCACCGCCTTTCCTTCTGCCTCTCCCCGCTTATTATTTTTATATTGCCCTTTCCATCCACTGCTGTTATTACAGCACGGCTTCCAGCATCCCGCCCTAACTTCTTTATGCATATCCTTCCAACCTGGAGCAACATTTTTTCACCTTAAAGAATAATATTATGACAACCGGCAATATCTACGGATCAGTGGGCGACAAGCTGCAGCACATACCTCCTCTGCCCTATACTTATATCATTCAGCTTGATATCTCCCTGTTCAACCCTGCTCTGCAGCTTTATGACATCGGAAGTGCATCTTGCACACAGAACTCCCCCAAATAGCCTGCTGTTGGTCCTTCTGCTTCTTCCTCCATTCAGGCTTATGCCATTGAGCTCATTCCTGCAGATGGCGCAATGCGGTTTTGAGTTTGCCGCCCTCCGGTAGTGGATGACGTTTCTTCCGCTCTCTGTCACCCTGTGCGCCTTCCTAAAGCTTCTCGATCTGTGCATTGGTTTTGGCATTTACTGCGCCTGTAGAACAGAAAATAAGCTGTTTTACCGCTAAGTATCTGTAGGGAAACTTATTTAGAGCTTGTTTTTAGCCCTATTCCGCCATCTGCTTACCCTATACTGCTGTTTCGCCTCAGCTCTTACCCTCTCTTGTATCTTACTCCTTTATATGAGAACATGACCCCTATGGTAGAAACTATGTTTGTGAACAGGATAACCAGGAATATCGTATCCAGGAATCCTGGGATTAAGATACCAAGGCTTAGCGGCACTGTCGCAATTATCGCAGGAGACAGTCCTCTTGATATGTTGGAGAAGACCAAGCGCTCCTCAGCCCTCCGTTTAGCCTCATCAGCAGAGAAGTATTTTCTCAACATCGGCGAGAATATGTAACGCACGAGGAATATCAGAACCACTATGATAACTGTGGCAAGGACTGTGCCAAATGTTATGTTTTTAAGGTTGAGCAGCACGCCGATGTAAACGAAGAAGAAAGTACTGGCGAAGAAAACGATCTCACGCTGGTAGTTCCTTATGTGCTTGACCTGGTTCCCTATCGAGATGCTTTTCCAGAACCCGTCCTTGCTCTTCTGCGCATATGCTCCCATGTTCGCGAAGGCGAGACCGAATACGAATACTGTTATGGCCCCGCTGATTCCCATCCATTCAGCAATCCCGTAAGCAGCGACCACCATGGTAAGAGTGAGCATCCAGCTGTAGCTCATGCCCTGTTCCTTATACCTGTTCAGAATATAGAGCCAGAAGAACGCGGATACGATGCCAAGCAGTATGGATCCGAATATCTCGGTAAATATGAAACTGCCTATCTGCAACGTGCTGTTGACAGGATTGACGATAAATCCCAAGAGTATCAGTGGAACTATAAGCTGCAGCATATCGGTAGCGATACCCTCATAAAGCAAGACGGTCTTGAGTTCAGCTCTAGCCGATACGAGTTTCATCAAAGTCGGGACAATCATTGTGCTGGTTCCAGAAAGAGCGAAGCCGAATGCAAATGCCTCCAAAAGAGTCCAGCCAAAAATAAAGTAGCCGGCAATAGATATCAGGATTCCAGTAACAACCGCATTGACAAAAGTGAATTTCGTGGCTATCGCTATTACGTCACCAAGTTTGCTGATTTTCATGTTTAGCCCAACGTCAAACAGGATGAACGCTATTGCTATGGCTGATATGTACGGGGTAGCGAGAAGGAGGAAACTGCCATTCCCTATGTTTACCAGGTGCAGCACTGGCCCTACAACGGCGCCAAGCACCATCAGGGGCAGAACACTGCTTATCTTAAACTTGTAGAACATCGCATTTATTATGAAGCCGATGAATGCTACTGCGGCGAAGAAGATGAACAATATTGATACGGACAGCATAATATATCACTACTATGTAACAGCAAAGATTTTATCCTGAACGGTCACAGAGCACCGCGCTCCGTGAGGATACAATAAGCATGCCGTAAAGCCAAACCTGGGGCTGCCGGGATTTGAACCCGGATCAGCTGGTTGCTTCATATCATAATCGAAATTCCAGATTCTCATCATCGCGTTTCCGCTCATATCTAACTATAAATATCTGGAGCCAACTGCACTGCCAGGTTATGCTACAGCCCCTTTTGTATCGACACGTTAATTCATTCAACAGCTATTTATTACTTCCTGACCATAACCAAAGGACGGTTGCATTTGTATGTTTTTCTTACCTGATCAGACTGGCATAAACATCTGGGCATTCCAGCTCATGAAGAGCATTGCAAGCCCTGCCCTGAATACCTTCCTGTCATATTTCGCGGAGAGCTTCTACATAGTGCTGCCTCTTGTCATAGTGTATTTGATACTAAAGAAAGAGAAGAGCGTCTATGCATTCTCGGCATCGCTTTTCATCCTGTTTGCTGTAAGCTATATACTGAAGCTCCTGTTCCAGGAGCCGCGTCCATGCACCATGAGCGACCTTTCATGGATAAACAGCGTATCATGCGAATCAGGTTTCTCTTTTCCAAGCAATCACGCCGTAGTTTTGACAGGACCAGCAATCTTTCTGGGAAAATACAGGGTGCTCCAGGCGCTTTATATAATATGGATGCTGCTTGAGCTGTTCGGCAGAGTATACCTGGGGCAGCATTATCTGACGGACGTGCTGGCCGGCGCCGCGATAAGTATTATAATATCT
Organism: Microcaldota archaeon; assembly: GCA_021799475.1. Classification (GTDB taxonomy): domain Archaea; phylum Micrarchaeota; class Micrarchaeia; order Micrarchaeales; family Micrarchaeaceae; genus JAJZYD01. The sequence continues at coordinate 234,302 of JAJZAJ010000001.1, forward strand.
GCAGTGATATACAGGTATAGGGAATTCATACTAAAGATCGCTAGGTTTTTCAGGATAACATTCCTGACAGAAGGAATGCCAGGAAGCAGAGAAGGACAAGCACAGGTGTGATAATATGGCTCTAACAAAAAAGACAAAAATAGCGATAGTGGTCATAGCGGTAATAGCAATAGCTATAGTAATAGTAGCCAACATGTTCTCCGGGCAGAACCTTTCTCCTTTCATAAACAAGCCCGTCAATATGACGCAGATTTCCGATCTTGAATCGATAGCCGCAAACAGCACTCTTGCTGCTGCTGTCGGTCCAGGCATAGCCACTTTCCCGAAGAATATAAGCGGTGCAGCACCCCTAAAATTAGGAGGCAAACCGGAAGTCCTGTACATGGGTGCAGAATACTGCCCCTTCTGCGCCGCAGGCAGATGGGGATTGATAATAGCGCTAATGCGCTTCGGCACATTCTCCAACCTGCATTATATGATATCTTCGACAGATCCCTCCGAACCTTACAGGGGGACGGCTACCTTCACATTTGTAAATTCAACGTATACGAGCCCATCGGTAGCGTTCGTTTCAGTAGAGACGGAGGATCAGCAGTACAATCCACTCCAGACACCGAACAGCTCCCAGATAAATATCTTTAACCAGTACAATTACGCACAGGGAGGCATCCCTTTCATAGATTTCGGTAATATGTCGGTGCTCGCGGGCGCAGACTATTCCCCCGGGCTAATAAACGGGAATAACTGGGGGCAGATAATAGCAAACCTGTATAACCCTTCATCACCGATGTCGCAAGGCGTAATCGGCAGCGCCAACATCTTCACCGCAGAAATATGCAAGGAGACGAACATGAGCCCTTCATCCGTATGCGGACAGCCGTATATAAAGAAACTGCTTTCATCCCAATGAGAGGTTTGCATGAATAAGCCAGAAGTAAGCGTCATCATACCCACTCTCAACGAGGAACGCTATATATTAAACACCCTAAAGGGCCTGCAGCGCCAGACGTTCAAGAATTTTGAGGTGTTAGTGAGCGACGGAGGAAGCAAGGACAGAACCGTTGCAATAGCAAGGAGATACGCAAAGGTGGTAATAAAGAAAGGCGCAGGGGTAAGCAAATCGAGGAACATAGCTGCAAAGTCGGCAAAGGGAAAACTCCTTATATTCATAGATGGAGACACAAAACCATCGAGGAGGCTTGTCGAGACTTACCACAATGCGGTAAAAGGCAAGGTAATCGCGGCAACAGGGCCGATATATCCATTGGAAAAGACAAAGAGGAGGGTGCGGTATGCATATAAGTTCGTCACAGTCGACCTTATCAAGCTATCAATAAAAGCAGGTTTTCCATCTCTTGTCGGGTCAAACTTTGCAGTATCTAAAAAAGTGTTCGACAAAGTCGGCGGCTTCAACGAAAAATTCGTTACTTCTGAGGACTGGGATCTTGCGCAAAGGGTCAAGCATTATGGCAAGATCGTTTACCTGAAGGATGCGCTGGTGCACACCAGCGCAAGGAGAGTGTTTGCATGGGGTCTAAAGAATTATACCCTATATACTGTGGACAACATAATGCGATATTATCTGCTGAAGAAGCCGAATTCCGATTATGAGAAGGTCAGATGACCATACTCTCTTTGGCTATTCATGAACGTGCCTGACATCATACGCTCCGCATTCTTCGATAAGATCTCTTATCGTGGTCATCAAGGCGGCAGTCTTCTCTCTAACTTCTCATCCTAGGATGAAAAGATTCAGCAAAAGCAATTACTGGTTCTATCCCAGCAAGTTCAGTATTCGTCGCTAGGTGCCTCATCCGCAGGCGGTTCAGTCGCAGCAGAGCCATCACCCTTGCTGATTACCTTTATCTTTCCGAATTTCCCTGTAGAGAGCTGCGGGTTTCCCCTGAATTCATTGACGTAACCGTTCGATATCTCTATCACATCTCCCTGGTTGACTGTGCTTATGTCATTGCCCCAGAGTGACATCGGTATCTGCCCGGAGTCGTCCTTGAGTACTATGTTAGCAACGTTCAGCCTCTTGCCAAACTTCGTAACCACTTCCCTTGTCTCGTCTTTCTGCACAACTGTTCCTTGGACGGTGACGCCGCTGGCGCCTGCCCTAAGTTCGCTTATTTTCATTCATACACCGTATTAAGAGTAGAGAATCCTACTGTTTTGTCTAGGCTATTATGAAGAGCAAACTTATTATAGCTTTTCCGTCCGCGCAGCATCTGGATATATCATAAAACAAGAGGTAGCCACCGATTCAAAATTACAATATCCTGTCATAAAATTGAAAATTTTCATATGATATAAATATCTGGAAAGCCGTATTATAATAGGCGATATAATGCGCACAAAAATGAAGGAGCCAAATGAGATGACAGTACTAAGCACGGGAAAGCCGGAAGTTGACCGTAGCGTTGCAGATACACTCCGTAATCACGGCCCTCACGCAGCGATAGAGATATTGAGGAGGAATAGCTGCTTTTTACCAGCCGCAGAACTGGCGCTGGAGACGGGAGAGTTGCCATGGGCTGTCGAGCTGATGAACAGGGGATTCGGCAACACAACAAAAAGCAGCACGCAAAAAGCGTAACACTGCTAAAATAAACAGCGGTTGCTAAGAATTTATATCTTCACGTTAAAATAACTGCATGGATGGTTCTGAGAAGCACGAGCGGCATGAGGAAGAACACATACACAGAAACACGCTACATGATCCGCAGCAACACCAACACCATCAACCACAACAGCAACAAGGAATGCACCCATCTTTCCTAAGGGTGCTGGAGCAGAGGAAGAGGATAAAGGAACGCCTCAAGTCTATAAAACACAAGATAGGGGTGTATAGTGCGAAAGGCGGCGTAGGTAAGACTACCATAGCAATGAATTTAGCATATACTCTATCGAAAAAGGGATTCAAAGTAGGGCTGCTGGATGCAGATGTAGACTGCCCGAACATAACGATGTTTCTTGGAATAGAAGGTGCAAAGATAGACAATCATGCTCCCTTGATGCCGGTGGAGCATATGGGTGTAAAGGTAATATCGACAGGCATGCTTGTCGACGAGCTGAAAAAGCCAATAATCTGGCGCGGGCCTCTGGTAACAAAGATGCTCGGAGACTTTTTCGAGTATACTGACTGGGGAGAGCTTGATTATCTTATTGTCGACCTGAGCCCCGGGCTAAGCGACGGTCCTCTGACAATAATGCAGCTGCTGGATCTTGACGGGTTCGTGCTTGTGACTACGCCTGAAAGAGTATCTTCGCTTAATGCAACAAGATCCGGAAGGATGGCAAAGAAGCTGAACATGGCGGTTCTGGGAATGGTGGAGAACATGTCAGCCGGAAAACCCAGCGCAAGCACTCTGGAAGCGGCGAAGGAGCTAGGTACGGAAGTTATAGGCACGGTTGACAGGACACAGGCAATCGCGTCGGCCACCGATTCCGGGAAAATACAAGTAATGGAATATGACAATATAGCAGCGGAGTTCGACAGGATAGCAGAAAGGCTTATCGGCAGATAGCCAACTCTCGTGACACGAGTCAAGCCTTAACGCGCAACCATTTTAGCTTCTTATCTAGTCCTTCTTCGTTTGCCGTAACAAGACCGGCGAGCGCTCTCCGCTGAGGATTCCATCCAGCCGCACGAGTTCCGCATAGAATGATTCCGGAGACAGTGACGAGATTGCTCCGAACATGCGTTTACTTTGGTTTATCCCATATCTTGCATGCGTAATCTCTTTTATTCTGTAATGCGCCTCTATTGTTTCGTTTATGCTACCAATCGCATGTTGAAGATTCCTCAACTCCGTCAAGTACTTATAGTAAAAACTGCGTGCGTCCTCGTAGGCCAGATTACCGGATTCCTTTCTCTTATGCACTTCTTTTATTGATTCTTCCATTTTATCGAGATATCTATTAAATTGCATCAGGCCAGTATTTCCCGAATCTTTTCCGGTGTCGTCATCGCCATCGCCTGCCCTGAGCAGGTCTTTATTCCTGTTTATACCGAGGAGCTCTAACGATATGCCTCCGACAGCCTCCTTTACTGCCGTTAGTTCCCGGATGCTTGCGAGCGGCATCGGGCACAGCCTGTGCTCCAGCATGTGCTGAATTGCGGCTGTAGCAGGTGTATAATCTAATCCCTTTACTAAATCTGATTGCTTGGATGCTCTGTCATCTGTCTGCGCGCCTTCAGTAATGCCGTAATGCCATTTGTCCATGCTGTGCAGCAGCTTAGAACAGGATTGGCAGTCCTCCATATACCCTTCCATGTAGAATAGAGGCATATCCTTGGCTATATTCAACTCTTTCTTCATGTTATCAAATGCGTCCTGGAGCTGTTTGCCTGACCTGTTCAAGTTTCCTGTTACAGCCAATAAATTTTTTACCGAAACGGAGAACTGCTCTAGAGAATTTAGGAAAAGGATGTCGTAATGGCTGATGTTTTTAGCCGGTTCTGCGTCTAGAACCGCATGGCAGCATTCCAATATCTTGTCTTTATTATTTATGCTGCTAAATAGGCTCTCGAGCATGTCCATCGAGGAAATTATTTTAGGTATGTCCCACACCGTATCAATTATCTTTTCTATACTTGTCAATACTTCGTCAATTCCCCGCGTGTTGTGCTTGTTGTACTCTTTTACTTGCTTATAGATTTTGGTTACTAACCCACTTTTTGCAATCTGAACAGCTATCCAATAATCCGCAGAGTTCCTCAGAGACCGAAGTGCCGCGATCCCTGATAAAACAACATCACTTGATGATAATACGACGTCTATATAACCATTATGCATCGAATACGGATTCGTCTGCTTATAACAGCGCAGGTTGTAGCACATAGTATCAATTCTCTCTACAGACGCGCTACGCAGAACCATTATCACGCTTTCCGGGGACGGAATACTGTCTGGAAAATCTGTTTTAGACCAGGCGTTGAACGTTTGATTTTCGCAAAGCGGTGCGAGGACCGTTAACGCAGCAAACAGGTTTTCGTAGTCTCTTGACGCGCGTAACGGCTTTGGGTTTCTAGTGTAGTAACTTGAAGCAATCAGGGAACCTATATCAATTCTGCCATCTGCAAGGAGCATTTCTTCGCAAACAAGTATTTTGCGTAAGCGCTTCTTTGCCAATACCGGAGCAGAAAAAGATACTCTATCATCCGCACGGCCAACGATTCGTAGCCCAACAGGGTCGTTGTAGTACTTGTTTTTTATATCTATTATTTTCCCGAGAATGGCTTTGAACCACTCCTCCTTTTTCATCTTTTCCTTCGCGTCATCTATATAAGTAGCTATTATACGGAACCCCTCTTCTATGGCTTCAATATTGAAATTCAACTCTGCATGATGCTGCCTAAAGAACAGCTCCGAACCCCTTGTCCTTATATCAAGGACTTTTGAAGTAGCAAAAGAATCATAATATTTTTTTAGATATCTGTAAAAGTATTCGGAATCCATCTTCGAGTCAACATCCGCAATGCAGCCGTCCAATACTTCAAGGAACCTCTTTCTATTGCACTCTTCTAATACCATTGCCATTTCAGCAGGGCATGAATCAGACGAGAACAACAGTTTTGCGCCTGCCGCCTCTGCTTCGTATCGGACCTTTTCTATGCTATCCAGTATCTTCAGCTCAAGGTCTCTAGCCACTTGTTTTTCCTTCTCCTGCCCCTCTGTGTTCCCTGCGCCCACCCTTACCTTCCGTATCTTCAGGGATCTTAGCAGGTAGTGGAGATCGTCAAATACTATTATTTCCGGAACGTTCTCCGTTCCTATCGTATAAAAGGAGAGCCTCCCGTCCTCAAGCAGCTGCTTGTCAAGCTCATATATCTTAGTAGGAACCTCTGATGCAAGATACTTGAACAGGTATGTCTTGCCGCTGCCAGGGTTTCCGATCACTAAACCTGCGCCTTTTCCGATAAGCGCCGGAAGGAAAAATAGCTTCGCTGGGATCCTCTCAAAACATTCTACAGGATCCGGCTCGTACTCAGCCCGTCCTACCGGGTTGGACTTGGCTTGCAATACTTCTGTGTTTATCTGCTTGTCGACCATTGCTATCGTCTACTTTCGCACATGCGATACATTTGCTTTGATTCCGGTTTCGTAGTTAGAAGTGAAGCCGCATATAATATTTATACGTTTTGAGGTCAAGATATGCTTTGTTAATAAATTTGTTCTGCTCATGAAGTGGATTTATTAACTATTTTATTTGACAAAGTCAAAAACTCCCTCATATCCGCATAATAGTTCAGATATGTTTTCTAGTTCATGTGCCGCATCTGTTTTTGCGCGGTTGTCATGCGGCGCTCTTTCCTGAACGCGTTCTGTAAGATGCAGCATTCAAATATTATACAAACTACATAATTATTGCAAGCTCCTGCTATTCACACAATCTTATCTTTTATATAAAGGAACTAATTATCTACATAACATTTTTATACTTTAAATAGGAATTAAACTCAGGATTCTATTTAGCAGACGCCAACAGGAGTTTGCGCAAGTTTCTATTAATCTACTTTAAGTGATAATATGGCAGAAAATCAACTGGGAGGACAACAGGTAATAGTACCCGAAGGATCGTCAAGGGTAATCGGAAAGGACGCGCAGAGGATAAACATAATGGTCGCGAATGCGGTAGCGAATGCGATCAAGACCACGCTTGGCCCGAAAGGGATGGACAAGATGATGGTCAGCGACCTTGGCGACATAGTAATAACAAACGACGGTGCAACTATATTGCAGGAAATGAATGTCGAGCACCCAATAGCAAAAATACTGGTTGATGTGGCGAAGACGCAGGACAAAGAAGTCGGAGATGGAACCACGAGCGTCGTCATACTTGCCGGAGAGCTGCTCAAGGGAGCGGGAGAACTGATTGAACAGGGGATCCATCCGACCACTATAATAAGAGGCTACAAGATGGCTTCCTCCAAGGCTTCAGAAATACTTTCGGAAAAGGCGAAAAGCGTAGATGTAAACGATGATGCAACACTGCAGAAGATAGCCATGGTGTCAATAGGATCAAAGAACATTGGAGATGAAGCGATAAAGCAGCACATAGCCAAGATAGTCATAAAGGCAATAAAGCAGGTCATGGAGAAGACAGGAAATAAGTATGTCATAGACCATGATTTCATAAAGGTCGAGAAGAAAGTCGGTGGCAGCATAGCTGATACGGATCTGATTGATGGCGTGCTGATAGACAAGGAGATTGCCCATCCGAACATGCCAAAGAGCGCGCTAAACCCGACGATAGCCCTGCTGGATGTCGCCCTAGAAATAGAAAAAACGGAGACTGATGCAAAAATAGAGATAACAAGTCCGGAGCAGATGCAGGCATTCCTGCAGCAGGAGGAGCGCATGCTCAAGGACATGGTAACTAAGATAACGAAGAGCAAGGCAAACGTCATATTCACACAAAAAGGAATAGACGATGTGGCGCAGCACTACCTCGCAAAGGCAGGAGTGATTGCGGTCAGAAGGGTAAAGAAATCGGATATGGAGAAACTCGCCAGGGCTACGGGTGCAAAGATAGTCACAAGCATCGAGGACCTGAATACATCTGATCTAGGATCCGCGGGAAGAGTTGAAGAGAGGAAGATATCTGGAGAGCAGATGGTCTTCATTGAGAAGTGCAAGAACCCGAAGAGCAGCACGATACTTGTAAGGGCAGGATCAGCACAGGTTGCCGATGAGGCGGAAAGGTCGATCAACGACGTAATAGGTGCGGTATCAAGCGCCATAGAGCTTGGGCTCTACGTGATAGGCGGAGGAGCGATAGAGATAGATGTATCTAACGGCGTCAGATTATACTCGAGCGAGGTCGGTGGAAGAGAGCAGCTGGCAATAGCGAAGTTTGCGGACGCTCTAGAAGTAATTCCAAGGACATTGGCAGAGAGCGCAGGAATGGACGCAATAGATACGCTGGTACAACTGAGGAGCAAGCACAAGTCAAAGGAGGGATCATCTTACGGGGTAGATATATTCTCGTCAACGGTAGGAGACATGGCTAAGCGCGGAATATTCGAGCCGCTTAAGGTCAAGACGCAGGCCATCTCATCTGCGAGCGAGGCTGCAGAGATAATCCTAAGAATAGACGACATGATAAGCGCCCGCAGCAGACCTGGAGGAGGGGCAGGCGGAATGCCGGGAGGTATGCCCGGCGGCCACATGCACGAAGGAGAATAAGCATCCAAACCATCAATCCATCAGAAATAAATAAGGTTGCTACCATTCTTACTTATGGCAGATTCTCCTTCACTGATGAGCTACGATGCGGCGCAGAAGCTTGCTGCTAAATATGGGATAAAGCCAATAAAAAGCCAGTATGTAGCGAGCGCCGATGAGGCGGTCAGGTTCTCGGAAGGCAAGCCGATAGCACTGAAGGGCATAACTCCAAAGGCTATTCACAAGAGCAGGAACGGGCTTGTCTCACTTAATCTGTATAATGAAAAGATGATAAGGGACTCTTTCTCCGATCTCTCAAAAAAGCTCGCAAAATTGAAACCTTTCAAGATACTGGCACAGCGGATGGCTGCATCCGGTACAGAAATAATCATAGGCGGAAAGGTCGACCCTCAGTTCGGAAAGATGTTAATTCTCGGCCTAGGCGGCATATATGTCGAGGCATTCAGGGATTTCGCACTTAGGGTCTGCCCGATAACCGGACGCGATGCGCATTCAATGATATCACAGCTCAAGTCAAGGAGTGTGGTCGCGCCCGACAAGGAAACCGAGCGCATGCTGGAGGATCTGCTGGTAAGGGCGTCCAAGCTGTTTATGGGCAGCAATGCGGCCGAGATGGATTTCAACCCGATAATAATCCATGACGCAGGATATGATGCAGTCGACATAAGGATAATGGTGTGATTCATGGCAAGAAAGACGAAAAGTATAAGCGGCGTGGATCTGACCCAAATAATAAAGCCAAGGAGCGTCGCTGTAATCGGCGCATCGGAAAAAGAGGAAAAAGTAGGTCATGTGATAATGCAGAATTATCTCGACGTAGGGTTCCAGGGACCGATATATCCGATAAACATCAAGGCACAGGAGAAGATAATGGGGATACAAGCGTACAAAAGCATTCTTGACGTGAAAAAACCTGTCGATCTTGCCGTAATAGCGGTTCCGGCAGAAGCAGTTCCGCACGTACTAGAGCAATGCGGCAAGGCGAAGGTAAAAGGAGCTGTAATAGTAAGCGGAGGTTTCGAGGAGGTGGGCAGGAAGGATCTGCAGGATGCAATAAAAACAATATCCAAAAAATACAGGCTGCCATTCATAGGCCCGAACTGCCTCGGCATAATGGATCCGAGATCAAGGAATGATACCCTGTTCCTGCCTACATCGAAGATAGACAGGCCAAAGATAGGAGGAGTGAGTTTTGTATCGCAGAGCGGCTCGGTCGGAAGCTCAACGCTCGATCTGATAAGCGGGGAAGGATTCGGCCTTGCACATTTCATATCTTATGGAAATGCTGCTGTTGTGGACGAGGTTGACATACTGAACTATCTTGCTGACGACCCGGAAACGAGAGTGATAGTATTCTACTTAGAAGGAGTGCAGCGCGGGAAAGAATTCATAGAAGTGGTAAAGAAAGTTACGGGAAAAAAGCCTATCGTGATACTCAAGGGGGGAGAAACCCCTTCCGGAGTGTCCGCCGCGCATTCACATACAGCTGCGCTTGCCGGAAGCTACGAGGCGTACAAAGCCGTCTTCAGGCAGTTCGGCCTTACTGTTGCTGAGGAGCTTGAGGAGCTGCTCTACTATGCCAAAGTATTTGAAACACAACCACTTTCTACCGGAAACAGAATAGCCATAATAACAAACGGAGGTGGTCACGGTGTAATAGCAACAGATGCGTTGTATAGGAATGGGCTTATGCTCCCAAACCTATCAAGGGAAACGGAAAAATCCCTCCGCAAGGCGATGCCCAAAATCGTCAATATCGCAATGCCTATGGACCTCGGAGGAGAAGCTGACGCAAAGCGGTATCAGGCTGCGCTTGAGATACTGGAGAATGATCCAAATGTTGACGGTTTCATGGTAATAACTCTTTTCCAGACTCCTGGCGCCGATGAGTCTTTGGCGAGCGCTATCGCGAAGTTTGCCACTGGAAGGAAGAAACCGGTTGTCGCGGTCAGCACCGGCAGCACATACACAAGGTCGCATGTGTCGATAATGGAAGCATCAGGGATACCTGTATATGAGTCCCCAACTGCAGCGGCAAAGTCCCTGTCCGCGCTTATAGAATACTCAAGGTACAAGGAGGAATCCGCAAAATAATAGGGAAAAAGTGATAGATTGATAAAGATAGGCAGGAAGACGAACGATATAATAAAAAGAGACAAAAAAATAATGTTCACAACGACAAGAGAGCATTTTCCGTTCGTCGTTGCCAAAGGAAACGGCGACTACGCATATGATGCTGAAGGCAACAGGTTCATCGACTTTACCACTTTCATAGGGGTATACTCATTCGGGGTAAATGCAAACAGCGAAATAAGAAGTGCGGTAAAGGCGCAGGTGGACAGGCTGATGCATCCTGCGTTCCTGGACTTTTATTCAGAGTTGCCGGTCAAATTTTCCGAGGATCTTGTCGGAATGATGCCGCGAGGATTCGGTAGGGTATTCCTTTCAAACTCCGGCACAGAGGCGAATGAGGATGCGATAAAGCTTGCCAGGATTTTTACCAGGAAAAGCTATATCGTCAGCTTCTATGGCGCTTTTCACGGCAGGAGCCTCGGATCATTGGGACTTACCGCAGCAAAGACCGCACAGAGGGAAAATTTCGGTCCTTTCCCCAATGTCGTGCATTCGATATTTCCGAATCCCTACAGGTATGAAGGCACTCCGGAAGAATGTGCGACGAACGCAATAGAACATCTTGAGAAAAACATACTGAAAAAGGAGTACTCAAACAGGGAAATTGCTGCTGTGTTCATAGAGCCCATACAGGGAGAAGGGGGCTATATAGTACCGCCAAAACTGTTCATCAAGGAGCTACGGAGGGTATGCGACGAAAATAGTATCCTGTTGGTATCGGATGAAGTGCAGGCAGGATACATGAAGACAGGGAAATTCCTGGCATTGGATAATTTCGGAATTACTGCGGATATATACACCATGGCAAAGGCGCTCGGCGGAGGACTCCCTATCGGAGCAACAATCGCAAAAACGTCACTGGGAGATACGCCTTCGGGCTCCCATGCAGGGACATTCGGAGGCAACCTTCTTGCTATAGCGGCAGCACAGGCATCGCTCAACTATGTCAAGCGGAACATGAAAAGCCTGCAACTTCAGGTGAAAGAGAAGAACAGGTATATGATGAAAAGGCTTGTCGAATTGCAGGAAAATTATGAGATAGTGGGAGACGTCAGGGGCATAGGTCTCATGCTCGCAGCCGAGTTCGTAAAAAACAAGAGGACTAAAGAGCCAGCGGTGAAGGAGCGCGACAGGATCGCTGAGCAAAGCTTCTACAATGGCCTGCTGCTTCTGCCTGCAGGTGATTCTTCAATAAGGCTGATCCCTCCAATAACCATTTCAAAGGAGAACCTTGAGAAGGGGATGGATATATTTGAGGACGCGATAAAATCAGAAAGCAAGGGGAAAGCGTAAGACATGCATTTTACATCTTTCCAGCCGCATCTATTACCGGTTTGCTTGCGGCAATCCTGTCAATCTGCGCGGGAACGCGTTTTCCCGCAATGGCGGCCCTTACAGCAGGTTCTTCAAGCCTATTCTTTAGTATAAAGTCACAAAGCGATTTTATTTCTTTGGAATAAGACATTTTGAGGTATTTATTTACTGCCGGCTGGGTTATCATGAGTTTTTTCGCGATTTCCGTCTGGGAGATATTCTTCCTATCAAGTGAGTGCACAACAGCCGCTCTTGTAGCCGGGATAGTTATCCTGAACAGTCTGCCGCAATCAAGATAATTTTCTCTAAACTTACTTTTCTTCTCCATCATCAAGCCCAAGCGCATTCTTTATGCTCTTTGTTATATCCTTCGGCATCTTCAGTGTAATCTTTGGCATCTCTATATTCGGCATAGACAGCTTTCTTGACTGCTGGGCTTTTTGTGGCTGTTTCTGTTCTTGTTCCTGCTCAACGGCTTCTTCGTCTCCAAGCCCGAGCAAAGACCTAAACCCTCCAGAAGTTTTTCCTTCTGCCTTCTGCTGCTTGTATTGCACCCTCATATCCTTTGCCGGCAGTTCTGCCCTCTGTCTAGATGCTGTCTTGTAGTCTCCGCCAAGCCATCCGTGTATTATCGATACCGTCTGGGCTCTTGTGGACTTCTGGCTGTCGATTACGATGATGTTTGCACCTGCATCCTGTGCAGCTTCCTCCGCGTCTTCAGAATCCTTGCAGGCAACGGCCCTGAACCGGGAGTTCTTATTTGCCTGTATTGCAAAATTTTTCGCCTCGCTGCATATCACAACGGCGGAATCGCTCCCGTCCATATTTGATTTCAGGTCCGCGAGCAAGTCCTTCTGGTCCTTTTCGGCCGTTTCGCTTATTATACCGGAGTTCCCGCTGCTGTTTATGACATTAGCGGCAAGGATTGCGCGATCTGCATCATCGCTTATTATATATATTCTCATCAAAAACACTTCAACTGTCGTCGCACATGTATAAGTATGCTGAACAAGGATTAATAACCTTAACGCTTCAATAGTCATTACGGTTATAGATTAGCCGCACAACGTGAGACAATGCGAGGAAAGGAAACTATAGTAGTATGCGATCAGTGTGGCAGGAAAGTACCTAGGAACAAGGGCGTGGCTTTCGAAAAAGGAATAAGCTTCAACACAGGAATGAACACCACGCAGGATGTCCGCTTCTTTGAAAAAAGGAAGGTATATTACTGCATAAGCTGCGCCAAGCACAGGGGCATATTCGAAAAACTAAAGAGACAAGCGATGAAGAAATCCGAACAAGTGTGAGTCTATGACGCTCAACCCGGACGATCTCCTGATCTTCAAAGAAAGGGAAGAGTCCGGCAAGAAACGCAAGAAGGACCATCCTGTCTCGCCATCAAAGATAATAGAGGAGGCAGAACCGCAGCAGCAGCCGCTACCACAGCAGCGCACACGCGAAGGGCAGCAACAAAAAACGGTTGAAAAACAAGAAACCTCGCGGAGCGCAGAAATTAAAATTACAAGACAAACACCGCAGCCAAAACCACAGCAAGAGCGCCAGCCTCAGCAGTATCAGCAGCCGCAATCACAGCGTATCGAGCCAATCACTGTTGCCCCTGAAGTCGGGGAGCAGGAGATGCGCGCCGCTGAGATGGAGATGACTCCCGAAGGCAGAAAGAAGGAAGAAAGACTCAGGATAAAGGGCAAAAAGCTGCGTGCCTCTGAAAGCAGGAAGATTGCAGCCAGAATGAACTGCGACATCCATCCTTGGAGAACGGCTTATGCTATATGTGATTACTGCAAGCGCCCTTTTTGCTATGAAGATATAATGGAATACAATGGGGCATATTATTGCCTAGAGGATATAGACAAAGTATCACATGAGATGCGGCAGAGCATGGAAGTAAAGTACACCAGGCTAAGCTTTCTGTCAGCACTATGTTTCCTGATGGTGCTTATTGTATTCATATACTTCCAGGGAAGCTCACTGCTGTCTCTGGCAAGCACGCTGCATAAATCAGGGCTACAGGCGATCAATCTAGGCGCAGGGCTGTACAACGTAATTCTAATCATAGCTCTCCTCCTATCCCTTATGTCTTTCTCTTCAGGCATAATGGTGATGCTTTCATCACGCAATAGCTTCAAAATGAGTGCCGTATCAGGCATAGCAATCGTTATCCTGTTCAGCTACCTATACCTAAACACCCTTGCAATTCTATATGGAGTAATAGCTGCATTGTCATTTATCGGCCTTGTAAGCCTTGCATACTCAAAGGTATCGCTGGAGGAGCTTCCCGATGAGGAATTTTTTGCGTCAGGAGTAGTTCCGCCGGCAGAGCTGGCAAACGGCAAAGGGATATAGCCGCATATAGAAGCAAAACTCCGCAAAAGTGATACAATGCCAAAAGTATTGAATGTAGAGGAAAGCAAACGGATAATCCCACACTACGAGAGCGCGCTGAAGATCGCGCTCCGCAGCGACTGCAAAGAGGCACAATTCGGCGCGGTGATATTCCACAAAGAATCGGTGCTTGCAGAAGGGGTAAACCATATCGCAGAAGCATTTTCGGGAAAAGAATGCTCGCTTGATTGCCCAAGGAGAAGGATGCCGCAGTTGAGAGGAGGAGTTGGCGCGGAGCTCTGCATCGCAACACATGCCGAGGAGGAAGCGGTAAACAATTTCAGGAACCTGCCGGAAAGACCAGGAAGAGAGATAGAGGAAAACTCTCTCATGGTGGTGGCAAGGCTCAAGGAAAGGAGACAGGTGCTTCCTGATACGATTGCATATGTGCGCTGCACTCTGTGCGCGAAGAAACTGAATGAAACAAACCTGGCGGGAATATTGTTTCCGAAATCGGATGCGGGCGGGATAACCTTCTCGTATTTTACCAGAAAGGAATTCGCCGTCTTATCTGCAAAAAACCTTGCGGAAAAATGGATAGAACTATTTCCGTTTCTAGCTGCGTCTAAGCCGTAAGCAGGCTTCTTGACTGATACCTGCCCCTCATCTCTATCTCCTTAAGCCTTTTTATGACGGCGCTCCCGCTGCTGCCGGATTTTTCAACGTATTGATTAAGGAACTGCACATATTCCCTCTTTTTTACGGATCTTTTCATAAGCAGCAGATCCAGCGCGAATTCCTCATCGGAATTTCCCGTGTCGGAAAGCCCAAAATCTATAGCCCATACTACTCCAGATCCATCAACAAGAAGATTGGCCGGAGTATAATCACCATGGTTTATCCCGAGCGAGTGGAGCTTTGCCAGAAGGCCGCCGGCCTGAACAAATATGTCTCCAAGGTTCCTGCGATGGGCTGAAGAGAGCATGCTGCTGAGCAGCTCTCCTTTTATGTATGTCATGACTATAGCGTTCCCGCGCACCATGAGGAGCATGGGCACGGCTGCCCCTCCTCGCGAGGCGAGAGCCATTATCCTGGCTTCTTTCTTTGTCCTTTCCTCCCTTATCTCTCTATCAAGCTCCTCATTCCTGTAAGCCTTGCGAACCCTGTCCTTTACTACCGCGTCTATCCCGAGCAGCCTTTCCCTGTATACCTTTGCCTCAGCCCCTTCCATTATTTCCATCCTACCATCGCCCTGTCTACTCTATACCTCTGGTCTATAGTGCACTCCCCAATGCGCGCCTGCTGTCCTGCTTTTATCATCTTCTCGGCCACAAGCGCTATCATGGCGCCGTTATCGGCATTAAGGTCGTTTGGCGCAGTGTACACTTTACAGCCATGCGCCTCGGCCATCAGGGAGAGCATCTCCTTCAGCCTTGCACTTTGCGCCACACCTCCGGAAAGCAGCACGTTTTTCTTCTTCTTCAGCAGAAGCGCTCTCTCAGTAGCTTCGCAGAGCATGGCAAACGCGGTTTCCTGCATGGAGAACGCCACGTCTTTCGCGCTCCTGCTCTGCAGCATCTTTATAGAATGCGTAAGAAGGCCGGTAAAGGTAAAATCCATCCCTTTGACCGTATAAGGCATCATGAAGTACTTCCCTCCCTCCGCCAGCTTCGCAACGCTGGAGCCCCACGCAGGGTTGAGCTTTGCCTCCCTGGCAAAACTATCAAGCATGTTCCCAACACCTATATCAAATGTCTCTCCATATACGTGATAGTGCTTGAAAGGCTCCTCGTCGAATCCCAGTATCTGCGAATTCCCTCCAGATACATAGAGGACGACCGGATCTTCTATCCCGGCAAGATGCCTTGTTATCTCTATATGCGCCAGCGCATGGTTGACCGGCGCGATAGGTATTCCGAGCCTGGCTGCAACTGTCTTTGCCATTAGCTGCCCCACCCTTAAGCAGGGACCAAGGCCCGGCCCCATTGTATACCCTACTCCTTCAAGCTCCTTAGATGATAGCCCTGCCTTTGCAAGCGCCTCGCTTATTACTGCGCCAGCGTTCGATGCGTGCTGCTCAGCCGCCTTAGCAGGTATTATCCCTGCTGTGCCTATCGGGTACATAATTTTCTCGTTGGACAGCACCTTCCCGTCTTCCACGATACCGGCGCCAAGAGTGTGTGCGCTGCTCTCTATCCCTAGTACAATCACTGAATCACGTCGCTGACGGAGGAACGTAACTTCCGATCCAGCTGCCGTTGAATGAAACATGCCCGTTTATCTGCCCATTGTAGTTGTTTCCGGAATAGTCCTGCGCGTTGCCGTTGAGAGGCCACCATCCTACGAGGCTGCTCAGGTCTATCGGATCCCCTCCTATCCCTTCTAAATAAAGTGTTTTCAGCTCAGAAACCGAAAGGCTCGTATTATACAGCTGCACATCAGCAATGCCTCCTGTGAAAAACGTTCCGTCGCACTGGGCTTGCTGGGTGCCTATCACTACATTGTTATTGAAATTATAATCGTATCCATTGGTTACTGTAGTTGAATTGCCGTCCAGCATGAAGCGATAATTCGGCGCGCTGACAGACACTGCAATAAAATGCCATCTCCCGAAGCTCATAAGCGGGAGGGAAGATTCTGCCGTATCCGCGCTATTGCACCTGTGCAGCATAAATTCAGAGGAGGTACTAACCCCACCCCTGAAATATTCATAAGCTTGATAAGTACTCATTCCAAATACAGGGATATTGCTTTTGCTAAAGTTCGTCGGAACGTATATCCACATAGTTATAGTGAATGGCACGTTTGTCCCGGACATGGTTGAAGACACGGTAGCTGTTATGAAGGAGTTGCTGTCATATCCGCTGGGGTAGCTAAAACCTCCATAATCCCCATCAAAGGATCCGGTGTATTCAGGCACCTCGTTTACGCAACTGCCAGCAAAAGACGCAAGGCTCTGCGTGGCAGTGTTCTCTCTTATTACCTGGCAGCTTCCGGGCTGCGCCTTAGGGGTGATATTTCCGCTTGAGAAGACTCCGAGCTGGAACAGAACACCGAGCACGACGGCAATGAGTATTATCGCCCAGCCGTAGGTCATAAGGTATTCCATCGCGGATTGGGATTTCTTGAAGATCATAAGGAGAAATGGCAACGCTTCTTTAAAAATATTGCTTTTTCTTCTCGGAACAAGAGAAATAGCAGAATTCCTGATAATAACGGCGAACGGTGTGCGGAATCAGGCAAGGTCTATGTTGCTCTCCTTGTAACCAAGCTTCGCGAGCACTTTCTTCGCGTCCATCTTATGCTCACCCTGCAACTCTATCGTATTGTCCTTAACTGTGCCCCCACAAGCGAGGCGTTGCTTAAGCTCCCTCGCAGTCCTTCCTATTTCATCGGGGCTTATACCGTCTACGATAGTCATATACTTATCGAACTTTGCTTTTTTGGTATACACCTTTATCTTGTTCTCGGTCTCCCTGTCGAGAACCTTGCACACACAAATTTCAAGAGGCAAGCCACAGTTGCTGCAGATATCCGCCATTAGTTTTGGGCACCTTTCTTTTCGTTGATAATTGTAAGTATCCTTGCAATGGTCCTGCGTATCTCCCTTGTCTTAACGACTTTAGAGGCTACACCAGTGGAAGCCACCTTCCTCTTCTCCACAGCAAGTTCCAGCCTAAGCTCCTTCAGTTTTCCCTCTAGGGAATCAGCCGGCAATGCCCTCATGTCTTTCATGTTTATAATAAACACCGATTTCTATAATGCTCATCCATGTATCATACCAGTACAAGTATGCGCATGTAACATGGATTTTTGACCGGATACCGGATATCGCATTACTGTTTGCTATTACTGTGTCAACTAAAATATATAAATGTATCAGTGACATACCTGCCGGTAAACGGCGCGTGTTTTCTCCGCATTTTGCAGAATACACATCTATCTATAATCCATATCTGACGCGTTTCACTATTTTTGCTCAAGTTTGCGGAAGGAATCACCCGCAAATCACGGCAAAATCGCAGGCGTGGGCCTAGGAGCCGCATAATAACATGCAGTGCCGCAGAACCGTACATGAATTCAGCTGCAGCTTTTCCCTCTCATAAAAGGCGTGAGTTTCCTGCTCATGTTGCTAATAAATGCCAATAAAACATCGGGCCACAGGCTCTGCGAAGCAGAAAAACGCAAGTCTAAATACGTTACTATCAATACTACAATAAAGTGATTCGCATGGACGATGGTGTAACAAATACAGGGATGCCTACCGGCACTCCGCCGCAAGAAACAAAAAAGAAATCACACCTGGCAACGTACATAGCGGCACTCGTTCTTCTGATAATGGTAATCGCTGTTGTTTCTGCTTATGTGCACCCTAACGGCAACCCTATAGCCAGTCTGTTGCACGGGCTGCTTGGCCAGCACGGGAACGGCAATCAAACGATCAATGCGAGCACTTCTTCTGCATCTACCTCAATCGCATATTCAACAACAGTCATGCAGAACCAGACCACCATACCATCTAATACTCAAACCACTACCGTTAACGCTACCACTACCGTATCAAATACCGTAAATTCTACAAGCACGACTACTATTAGTACAAAACCTCAACCACTGACAGTAGGCAATGCGATTGCGAATCCCATTAACCCGAGCTCTGGAACTACTGTAATACTGAGCGCTGCCAAGGCCTCCGGAGGCTACGGTCTGATATCCTATCAATGGCTGATGAAGACTCCGTCTAACAGCTCGTATGTAAAGCTTGCCGGAGCAACGACCAACCAGACCTCTTTCCTTTTCGCAGGGGTACCTTATGGGAATTATATATTCATGCTGAATGTAATGGACGGTTCCGGCAACACAACCAATTCCGTACCGGTAACGGTAAACTATAACGCAAATGCCGTAATAAACGCGCATGCATCGATAATCTTCAACACATCAGTGCTCACGAACATTTCTCCGTATAATGCCGTAATAATATTGTCAAACAGCATAATTCCTGGCAATACGTATTTGACAGCAAGCCAGCTTCCTTATGTATTCACTACAAATATCGTCCCAATGAACTTGACCTACTATTACGTAACTCCATTGTATAATATGTCCGGAGGTAATTACATCCTGTACGCATTATATACACCAACCTGTAAAAATACAACCTCTGTATCGTCCAGAACGACCAATTCATTCGGGACAATAAGGATAACAGGCAATGTAAGCAACTGCACTTTCTTCGGCCTGTACAATTGAGCCGCACTGGTCAAAGCAGGCGCGCAAAACCAGAATCAAAAAGCCTAACAAGCGGGCAAGATTTATAAAGTGCTGTGTCGTATAAGAATACGCGTTTTGTGGTACGATGGCAAAGGCAAGAAAGTCGCAGAAGAAGTCAAAAAAGCTCGAGTCCCTCAGTGCAAAGGCGGCAATAAAGAAATCAGGTGGAAAAATGCCTGCGACTAAGCATGTGCATGACAGAAACGAGTTGAGACTGCCCGATGGGTTCAAAAGCACCGACGATATACATATTCCTGAAAAACTGGTCGATCAGGTAATAGGACAGGAAAACGCAGTCAAGATAATAAAGAAAGCGGCAAAACAGCGCAGGCATGTTCTTCTTATAGGCAGCCCCGGAACGGGCAAGACGATGCTTGCGCAGGCAATGGCAGAAATGCTTCCAGCAACAGACTTGGAGGACACACTGATATACAGAAATGTCAATGACGAGAATGCGCCGCTGGTCAAGACGATGAAGACATATCCTACCCAGGCGCTCACAGAGAAGCTTGGCGACGGGCAGGGAAGACTCCTGCTGCAGAAGGAGAGGATGAAGAACAGGATCAGCATGGGCAAAGGCACATCGATAATCACCCCTATAACTATCTTCCTTGTTATAATACTGCTGGGGCTATCTCTTAGCGGCTACATAACCGGCTATGAGATAATAGTTCTCGCCGCTCTGATGCTAGGCATAATGATATTTGGTTCAGTTGCGCTGTTCACGACAGGGCTCACAAGGCGCGTCGGGGTGCTTCCCGGCATGCAGGAGCCGCAGGAGATGAAGCTGATAGTCGATAACAGCGGCCACTCTACTGCCCCTTTCATAGATGCGACAGGGGCAAAGGCTGGCGCACTCTTCGGTGACATAAAGCATGACCCTCTGCAGTCAGGGGGGCTTGGAACTCCCGCCCACCTTAGGGTAGAGAGCGGCGCAATACATAAGGCGAACAAAGGGGTGCTGTTCATAGACGAGGTATCGAGGCTTGACCCAAGGTCGCAGCAGGATCTTCTGACAGCAATGCAGGAGAAGAAATTCCCTATCACGGGACAGAGCGAGATGAGCTCAGGAGCGCTGGTAAAGACGGAGCCGGTGCCGTGCGACTTCATCCTTGTCGCAGCAGGGAACCTGCAGGATATGCAGAATATGCACCCTGCATTAAGATCAAGGATAAGAGGCTACGGCTATGAAGTGTATATGGACTCAACCATGCAGGACACGGAGTCAAACAGGATGAAGATAGTTCAGTTCGTCGCCCAGGAGGTGAAGAAGGACATGAAGATACCTCCTTTCGACAGGTCAGCACTTGAGCAGATAATAGAGGATGCAAGAAGAAGGAGCGAGAGGAAAGGCAAGCTAACGCTCGTGCTCAGGGATCTTGGGGGACTTATCAGGGCAGCAGGGGATATCGCAGTCGAAAAGAACCACAAGATGGTTACTGCAGAAGATGTCCTATCAGCGAAGAATCTCGCGAACCCGATAGAGGCACAGGTGGTGTCGCAGATAGTCGAATTCAGGAAAGATTACAAAGTATTCAGTACAGGTGGATTTGCTATAGGAAAGGTTAACGGGCTGGCAGTTCTGGGATCAACAATAATGGCGCCAGGCATAGTGATGCCGATAGTCGCAGAGGTGACTCCCGCAAGCTCGAGATCCGAAGGCAAGTTCATAGCTACAGGAAAGCTTGGCAAGATAGCCAGCGAAGCAGTAAAGAATGTCAGCGCAATAATAAAGAAGCACATGGGCAAGGACGTCGCAAACTACGACATGCACGTGCAGTTTCTTCAGAGCTATGAGGGAGTGGAAGGAGACAGCGCGAGCATATCTGTGGCAGTAAGCATAATATCTGCAATGGAGAGCATACCTGTAGATCAATCAGTTGCCATGACCGGATCGCTATCTATAAGAGGGGAGGTGCTCCCTGTCGGCGGGGTGACCAGCAAGGTGGAAGCAGCAATAAGCGAAGGAATAAAGAGCGTCATAGTGCCTTCGAAGAACCTGAACGACATATACCTGAGCAAGGACATGGCTAAGAAGATAAAGATAATACCAGTAAAGAGCCTTGCAGAAGTACTGGAGCATTCATTGAAGGACACCCCAAGGAGGCAGGAGATGATAAAAGAATTAAAGAAATACGAGCACAAGTAAACAAGCCGGCACGGAGAACAAGGGCAGGTTTTACGGCAATATGCTGCAGCACGCCAACAGCAACACATACAACAGCAATATCTATCCGCATATACATAAAAACCAGGAAAGCCGAATGGTGACCAAATGGCAAAACAGCCGAAGAAGGAAACAGAACGCAGGAGCTCAGCATCTACAAAACAGCTTCTGGAACAGTTCGGCAACAGCATAGTAAAGGATATAGAAGTAGAGAAGAGCCCTACATTCAAGACAGTCGCGAGAACCAGATCAAATATATTATACGATGAAAAGGAAGGGGTTCTGAAGCTTGGTAGCAATCAGGAGGAAAGGAACTTCATAAATATTGCGCAGTCGAAGCGGTTCATGCAAACAGTGGCAGTAGCCGCAAAATGCCATAAGTTTGTCTCAGAGAACCTCCACACATCAATAAGAGGGCTGTTCTACCAGCTCAAATACTCGTTAGGGGAAGACGTAGAGGAAAACGTATTCAGCGAGCAGTCCGAGTCAAACCCCCTGATAGAAGACCTGGAGACTGCTCTAAGAGTGAAGAGGGAAGACCTGAACCTCAACGCGAACAGGAAGGGGGTGCTCGCGGGAAACATGAGAGTCATCGACAGATTCGGAGGAGAAGAGATAGAGACGGACACGAGCAAGATGGGGAGGAGCGGCTGGGCAATACCTAGCGACGTCGACAACGACATAGAGTTCGTGGACGTGAAGGCAAAGTACGTTATTTCGGTGGAAAAGGATGCGTTATGGCAGAGGCTGAATGAAGACGGATTCTGGAAGAAGGAGAATTGCATACTGATAAGCCCGCAGGGACAGGCCGCAAGGGGGGCGAGGAGGATAATAAGGAAGCTGGCTGACATGGGCCTGCCTATATACACATTCAATGACGCCGATGCGTGGGGGTGGTACATACACTGGACGATAAAGACGGGGAGCATGAACCTTGCTTATATGGGTAAGGAGATAGCCACACCGGAAGCGCATTTCCTCGGAGTTACTATGTCAGATCTGGAGGTGTTCGAGTTCCTGAAGAAGTCCGCGCTGAAAGCAACGGAAGTCGACCTAAAAAGGGCGCAGGAGATGCTCGACTATCCATGGATAAACAGGCATAAGGAATGGGCTGAAGAGCTGAAGAAAGTATTGAAACTGAAAATAAAATTGGAGCAGGACGCGTTGCAGGGACCGAGACTCACCTTCGTCGGAGATTACATAAGGCAGAAGATAAAGAATGAGGAGTGGCTGCCCTAACTCTATGGTTTCTACAGGACAATACCTTCACTAAGTGCCTGGCTTACCAAGTTTATCTCCTTTGCCAATTCCCTGTACTTGTTCTCGTCGTAATGGATAAAGTCCATTGGGAATCCGATATTCTCTTTCTCATGCCATTCCTCAATGAGATTTGCGACTATGTGCTTATCTTATTTTTTGACCCTGGATTTAAAATACTCCAACAATCCTATAATTTTAGGATTGACTTTGCCCATTGCAGCACCTCCTCAGCTTCCGCCAAAGCTTCCTCCGGGTCTTCCTCGGTTACTTTTTCCTCAATAAATAGATACCTGGACGATATGTAATATCTACTTATAGCATACCTTGAAAGTCTTACGACTCTTGACCGTGAGTTTACAATGGCAACTCAGTTGTGGAAGTTGTAAGGTTAATCTGGTACGCTATAACTTTAATTGCGGAGTATCTTTGACAGTTCCGTAAGCGCTGCTCCCTTTCGAGTGTTTCCCAGCATCTCGTATATCGTTGCGGCGTCATCATACCGCCCACTCTTCTCATATGCTTCCGCGCATGCTGCAGCTCTGTCTTTGTTATCTGATTGTAGCCAGATTTTTGCTGCAGAGGCATACCACTCATTCTTCTCATATGCTTCCGCTGCCTTCTCTTTGTTATCTAATTGTAGCCAGATTTTGGCTGCGTTGTCATACCGCCCACTCTTCTCAGATGCTTCCGCGCATGCTGCAGCTCTATCTTTGTTACCTAATTGTAGCCAGATTTTTGCTGCAGAGGCATACCACTCATTCTTCTCATATGCTTCCGCTGCCTTCTCTTTGTTATCTAATTGTAGCCAGATTTTTGCGGCGGGGACATACTCTCCCTCCTTCTCATATGCTTCCGCGCATGCTGCGGCTCTATCTTTATTATCTAATTGTAGCCAGATTTCTGCGGCGGGGACATACTCTCCCTTCTTCTCATATGCTTCCGCGCATGCTGCAGCTCTGTCTTTGTTATCTAATTGTAGCCAGATTTCTGCGGCGTCGAAGTACAATCCATTCTTCTCACATACTTCCGCTGCCTTTTCTTTGTTATCTAATTGTTGCAGCCAGATTTTTGCGGCTTCGAAGTACAATCCATTCTTCTCATATGCTTCCGCGCATGCTTCAGCTCTGGGTTTGTTGTCTAATTGTAGCCATATTTTGGCAGCATCGTCATACCATCCATTCTTCTCATATGCTTCAGCTGCCTTCACTTTATTATCTAATTGTAGCCAGATTTTGGCAGCATCGTCATACCCTCTCCTTTTCTCATATGCTTCCGCTGCCTTTTCTTTGTTATCTAATTGTAGCCAGATTTTGGCAGCATCTGCATACTCTCCCATTTTCTCACATGCTTCCGCGCATGCTGCAGCTCTGTCTTTGTTATCTGATTGCAGCCAGATTTTGGCAGCATCTGCATACCCTCCATTCTTCTCATATGCTTCGGCTGCCTTTTCTTTGTTATCTAATTGTAGCCAGATTTTTGCTGCATAGTCATACCATCCCATTTTCTCACATGCTTCCGCGCATGCTGCAGCTCTGTCTTTGTTATCTAATTGTAGCCAGATTTCTGCTGCATAGTCATACCTTCCCATTTTCTCATATGCTTCCGCTGCCTTTTCTTTGTTATCTAATTGCAGCCAGATTTTGGCAGCATCGTCATACCCTCCATTCTTCTCATATGCTTCCGCTGCCTTCTCTTTCTTATCTAATTGTAGCCAGATTTTGACTGCAGAGGCATACCACCCCTCCTTCTCACATGCTTCAGCGCATGCTGCAGCTCTGTCTTTGTTTTCTAATTGTAGCCAGATTTCTGCGGCAGAGGCATACTCTCCCTTCTTCTCATATGCTTCGGCAACCGCAGCTTTATTACCAGGAAGCAGTCCTATCTCTTCCGCTCTTTTCAGCGCTCTTGTTCTCGCGTCTGGAGTCAGCTCTTCTATAAGTGCCATGAGTTTCTGCTGATCCGCCGAGGCTGTTTTGTCAGGCATATTACCACTGCAGTGAATGGTGTTCTGTATAATATATATAGCTTTCATTGTGCTTGGGTATGGGACATAAGTCAGCCCTTTCCAACCAACAATAGGTTATGCCACAACCCCTTGCACATCACGGACGTCCTTATTCTATCATCGCGTTCTGTGCTTTTCCACGCCTCAGAGCCCTGCGCACACTTGTGTGTATTAGTGGCATGGCGTCGAAGGTAACGAGGTAGCTGCTTACTGCGGCAAGCTGAGAATTCCTAAGGCTGACAATCGATTATGGCGGCGTGTACTGCGCGTTCCATGTGCTGTTGAATGTTATGTTTGAACTGATCTGCCCATTGTTATTATTTCCTGAATAATCATTCGCATTGCCGTTGAGCGGCCACCATCCCACAAGGCTCTGTATTCTCACTGGTGCGCCGCCGATGCCTTCAAGGTAAAGGGCCTTAATCTCATTTGAAGAAAGAGATGTATTGTAAAACTGTACGTTCGCTATGGAACCATATACGCGGTTGTTGTTCGCACCACCATATATCTCATAGCCTATACCTATAAGCGGACTGTTATTTCCAACAGAGACTGCGGGAAGCCCTGTAAGTGTCCCGCCATCCTGAGTACCATTTATGTAAATGACTCCATTCCCTCCTGTATCCTTTGTAATAGCCAAAAAGTACCATTTACCAAGAGCAGGCGAGCCGCCGCTAAAACGGTCGTTGTGGGTGCCAAAGTCAACATAAGGGAACAGCGTACTTGATGCACCTAATCGTATCTCATCGTAGTATGTTGTAAAAATGGTTTGCGAGCTTGATGGATTAGTGGTCCTAAACCACAGTGCAACGGTAAACGCATTCTGTGTATTCACTGATAACAGGGTGCTCGATGGCTGTACACTTATCTCACTAAGGCTTGATGAGCCACCTAGAGACTGTGCAACATACTGAGGCAGCTGCCCCTGACATTCTCCTTCTAATGACACCTGTCCTCCCAGCCGCACCACCTGGCACGCACCAGGAGCCGCTTTCGGCGTCAGCGCGCTGCCAGAAAAGACACCCAACTGGAACAGCACCCCCAATACGACGGCGATGATGAGTATCGCCCATCCATACGTCATAAGGTATTCCATGGCCGACTGTGATTTTTGATTAAACGTTTTCCCAAAAAGTTTAGTGGACTGCGACTTTACAGTCGGAGTCCTGTGCGTGTGTGTTAGTGGCATGATGGTCGATGAGAAATGGAAAGGAAGGAATAAAAAATAGGCAGTCAGTGCTGCCTGCTGTTTTTATATGAGAGCATATCGCTGCCCGCATTTTCTATCCGGATCCTTGCGATGTCCTACTTCTTTTTGAAACCCTGAATCGCGGCATCAGCAAAACACAGCATCCTAGTGCTGTAATAGATATGCTTCACCATTCTGTAACAGGGCTGTGTTTTCTTAATTCCATTCTTGTGCAGCGACTCGACCTAGGACGGAGCCAGTAGGAAGATACAAATATTATAAGACAACACTTGTTCTGATATGGACAGGAACATACCGGTGCGTGCTGCACCACATGCGGATCCAATTGAAAGGTACACCCTGGTGGCTGCGCAGAGCCATATACTGATAATCGGGAAGAGCGGAGAATCTCATTCTATCTCGAAGATAATCGGCGGGAAGTTCATTCTAAAGAAGTTCACAGTCACTTCAAGCGATGTCGCGAGGTTCCATCTGGCTATGGAGGACTGCGGTGCAAAATCTGGGGAGATAATAGCAACTGATATAAATGAGACCACGAAGGCTCTTGCAAGGTCGTACGGTATAGAGGTGTCGACCATTGAGAAGTGGCAGCAGTATACTATGCTGAGGGATGGATTTACAGTCGAGTCTGCTCCGACAGGCATGTTCATAGTCGGAAAGAGCGGCGAGAAGTACTGGGCATCCAGAGTCGAGGGAGATACTGTTGTGAGAGTGCTGAGGATGGCAGCAAAGTCCACCGACATCGAGTGCCTGAAAATGGCGGTTGCCGATACGGGAATGAACTGGCGCATCGTCGCTAGTGCTGCATCTATGGATGCAATGAGGTTGGCAACACGCTATGGCCTGAAACTGGTGCTGCTGTCGGACCTTCAGCGCAATTCCATCCAGTACGATCCGAACAAGAGATTGCAATCAAAGTGATTAGATGGCAGTTGCAACAATGGAAAAAAGAAACTGCGGTTCAACGCCTTTACCGGAATTGCTGAGAACTTCTACAGTATACATAAACAAGTGCATGAAGCTCAGGACTGACACGGGCAATGTGTATATTTTGACTAGGATAATCGACAATACTCTAATAGTTGAAAAGATAGCAAAAAGTTCTTGTGTTACCAAAGAAAATATCCAGAGTCTCAGCGATGCAGTAAGAGAATGCGGCGCCGATTCCGGAGTAATAATTACAACAGATAAGCTATCTCGCCCAATAGCGTCGTTGGCGGCAAAGTGCGGCATAGAGATAATGGAACCTGAGGAAGCCACTGCAAATATCAGCGACCGCGGTTACCGTATCAGGCTGGAGGCAATGCCTGGCGGCCTGTTCATCACCGGAGCGAGCGGGACAAAGTACTGGATTTCAAGGATTGACAACGGCATATTGGTTAGGACTACAACACGTTCTTTACTTGGATCACAAGTACTCCAGTTCAAGAATGCTCTTGACGACTGTGGGCTTGCCGGCAAGATGGTTGCGGCGAACGCTTCGTCGCAGGCTGTTGTCATGGCGAAGAAGTTTAATATATTGCTTCAACTGGTCGGGCGTCAGAAGCGCAGCGAGTTCAAATACAACATATATAAGCGAAGAGGCCAAACCTCTGCTGCTGACTGCTGATTATGTGTCCTTATCCAGAAAGCGCTAAATACGAAGACAAAAACTGAGAAAGAAGTGTTGTGGGTCAGACAGAAGTTACTTTGTAGGCGATACATGAGACAGAAGAAAATAACAAGGAACAAATTTCCTGATTACGGTGGCGTATACACTCTCTGCCATGTGCTGTTGAATACTACATTGCTTATTATCTGCCCATTATTGTTGTTTCCTGAGTAATCCTGCGCATTTCCGTTGAGAGGCCACCACCCCACGAGATTTTGTATCTTGATTGGCGCTCCACCAATTCCTTCGAGATAGAGCGCTTCCACTTCATTGGCGTTTAGCGAGACGTTATAAACCTGAATATTGGCTATCTCAGAATTAAGGAAGACATAGTTGTTACCTTGGATCCCAAACACCATTGTTCCGTAACTACCAATCGGAATGTTGCTCGGGGCAGTGCTATGTGCTTGTCCGTTGTTGTAAGCAGTAACAGTGACTCCATTGTACGTTCCTGTAAAGAAAGTCCAACTGCCAGGATATACATTGGAGTTAGCATTGGCATACAAATTAACTCGCAGGTCTACATATGCCGGCTTGTCTGAACTCATGCCAAAATACACCAGATAATTACCCGCGGCAAAAATCTGTGGATATGGAGCAGTTGTATTCGACCAGCTCGGAAGATAATACCAAAAAGATACAGTTATTGCTGTAGTTGATCCTGAGGTTGCTGCAGTTATCAGACCCGTTGGACTACTGAACTGTGCAACATACTGAGGCAGCTGCCCCTGACATTCTCCTTCTAATGATGCCTGTCCTCCAAGCCGCACTACCTGGCACGCTCCTGGAGCCGCCTTCGGCGTCAGCGCGCTGCCTGAGAAGACTCCCAGCTGGAACAGCACTCCCAACACAACCGCAATAATCAGAATCGCCCATCCGTATGTCATCAGATATTCCATGGCGGACTGGGATTTTTGATTAAACTTTTTCCCGAAAAGTTTAGCAGACTGCGACTTTCCAGTCAGAATCCTATACGTGTGCGCTAATGGCATGGTGGTCAGTGCAACAATGGAAAGGAAAGAATAAAAGCATTAGTTATTCGGCATTATCGCATTGACGATAAAATCCGGTGTGTATCTGACGAGTGCGTCATATG
The DNA here is from genome assembly GCA_021799475.1 of Microcaldota archaeon. Classification (GTDB taxonomy): domain Archaea; phylum Micrarchaeota; class Micrarchaeia; order Micrarchaeales; family Micrarchaeaceae; genus JAJZYD01. The sequence goes on from JAJZAJ010000001.1 coordinate 262,950, forward strand.
ATTCCCCTGTCCCTATGTAAGCAATAGGTATCCCTGTCGTGTGGGCTATAGATATTGCATTGCCTCCTTTCGCGTCACAGTCCAGTTTCGTCAGTATTATGCCATCGATCTTCATGAACTTGGCGAACTCCTTTACCTGTTCAGAAAGCTGGTTGCCCGCTGTGCTCTCCCCAACAAACAGTATTATATCCGGCTTTGCCACGCGCACCATCTTCTCCATTTCATGGATAAGGTTCTTATTTGTCTCCTGTCGCCCTGCAGTGTCAATAAGCACGGCGTTTAGCTTGTGGGACTTGGCATACGATATCGCGTCAAATGCTATGCTGGCGGGATCAGCTCCATAATTGCTTTTTATGACTGGTACACCAACCTTGTTGGCGTGATGCTCCGTCTGCTCTATTGCCGCGGCTCTGAAAGTGTCGCTTGCTGAGATAACGCAGGTAAACCCCTTAGATTTGAGCATGTGTGCGATCTTCGCCATCGTTGTCGTCTTTCCGGTTCCGTTCGGTCCAAGGAAAAGTATCTTTACAGGGCCGTCAGCACCGCTTCTGCCGACCGCGTCCAAAATATCTATCGAAGGTCTTACACTGTTAAGCACGTCAAATAAGGCCGACCTTACCTCACCGACAAGTTCCTTCTTGAGGTTTTTGCTGTCAAGCTTCGCACTCCTTAACCTGCTTTTCAGGTTTTCGGTAAAGGCGTCGGCAGTGTCATACGAAACATCGGACTGAAGCAGAGAGACTTTTATATTTTCAGAGAAGTCATCTATCTCGTTCTCGTTCAGCACTATCCCTATCGAGAAGATGCCCTTGAGCTTCGTCTTAAGCGAGAGCCTGACAAGCTCCTCTTCTCTTTCTCTCCTCGCTGCCTTCTCTTCCATATGGGCTGCATTCCGCTCATGCGTAGCGGTCACGGCCGCTGCCTTGCTCTCCTCAGACTTAACCTCTTTCTGGTTAGGTAATGGTATTGGCTCCGGAGCCGCATGCATCTTCTCAGCATCAGCTCCGGGTGCGTGCTCCTCCGCCGTATCCTTGGTTTTATCCGCTTCCTTCTTTATCAGATCTTTTACCGCTTCAGAAAGTTTTTTCCTAAGGCCACCGAACATCGCAATCACTCCCGTGCTGCCTCATCGATTCTATAAGATATCTCTATAAGAGCGGCTTCTATCTCCTTTTTAGCGCGCATAAGGTTGTTTATCTCCTTTGTCTTTTTCTCAATCTCCTTCGCGATATACTGCTTAGCCTCATCTACCTCTTTCTCAACAAGATAGCCGGCACCCACTCCTACAAGCGGCTTACTCGATTCCGCAATCCTGGCATGCAGGTAGACATCATAGCCTACGGGCATAAGCGCCTCTTTATCCTTTATCGAGTCAATTGACTCAAGGCTTCGCTGGGCCGCATCCAGCTCCCTGATAGAAATATTTTTTCCCTCAAGCTCCTTTCCGACAACCGAATACTGGTTCTGGTATATTTGCTGTATATATCTGAGCTCTTCCAATCCTGCCTTTCCTGCCTCCTTTCCACCTGCCCCACTATCAACATTTCCATCCATAGATCCACCATCAAACGCCAATACCTTTCCTTGCTCTGATCTTATTCCAAATCCAGCCCTTCCATCAGCCTTGCAAGCTCAAACCCCGTAGTATCTTCTCCAACAACCAGCCCCCTGCTGTTCGCCACCGCGGTAAGCCCTACATTAAGCGAACCAGTTCCTGCTGTCGTCCTAACCGAATCAAAGCCTAGAAGCTTATCGAGATTCTCCTTCTCCTCATCGCTTGCCCTGTTATTTATAACAAATCCTTTGTTTGTAAGGATGTTGTTCGCCCCGACTGTATTAAATCCCCCTATGCTCAACTTTATGACTTCGACTCCCAACACATCCCCTATCTGTTTGACATCCCTTGCGCTGTATTCCGGATTCACTAATGCTATCTTGTCGTTTACCAGAACGTTGTTTCCTATTGCGTTCAACATGCTGCCGAGCACCTCCACGTTCATACCGAGCTTAAGAGATCTCAGATACTGCAGTTCGCTATCTTCAACGAGGTTCGACACAAGTATTCCCGTTTTGTTCGCACGGCAGAGCACTCCGGTTATCTCTGATGATGCTATCACTACCTGCACCATCTCAACATCGAGCGAATCGGCGACTGCCCTGCTGTCGCTCTGGTTTGTGTATTTATGTATGAACAGATGCCTGTCCGTAGCAGTAGCGAATGCCCCTACATATCCGCTGCCGTTCAGGTTGATCTTCCTAGTAGTCATCGCAGCACTGGAGTAAATGAGGATAGAATTAATATATTACTTTGCAGCTGTCTGCGCGCTGTCTTTCTTTGCTGGCGATGCCGCTGCCTGATGCTGTTGCGGTGCTGTTCTTGCGGGCTTCTGCTGCTCTGTCGTCTGTTTCCCAGCATCACGTACTGCATCCGGAGCCTTCTCCTTATCATGTTTCTTTGCCTCTCCCTTCGCAACAACTGTAGGTATTTTCCTTTCAACCCCGAATGGCATGACCTCTGCAGTATCTGTGCCGATCTTGACCGTGCACTTGACAGGCACCATCTTCTTAGCGTAGTGCTTGAGTATCATGCTGTTGAGCTCCTGGCTGATCTTGACGTTCTCCGGCTTGATTTTTGTATAATGCGCAATCCTTCCCTTTATGTAAGCTGCAGCCTTCCTTGGTCTCTTCGTCCTCGGCTGCGCAGATAAGTATTTCCTTATGCTTACTGTTATCAATCTGTCAGTCATACAAATCACTCCTCTAATCCCATCTTCTGCTTCCTCCAGTCTCTCTTAAATCTGTTGAACTGGAGCCTTCCATGAGTCCTGAGCCTCGCTATATGCGGAATTCTCCTGCTCTGCTTGAGCTTCTTGCCCAGCCGCATCTTTTTGCTCCTTGTCTTCTTCGACATCCTTTCACTCTTATTTATGTTTGAACTCCAGCTTTGTCTCCGGCCTGTATGTAAGCTTCCTCAGCAGCTCAACGAACTGCTCTTCCGTTATCTTTCCTGCTACTCTGTTCTGCTGCACGACAGAGACTATAAGATCAAGCAGCTGCAGGTATAGCTCTGTGTTAGATGTGCCTATGTTCGCGAGCCTTTCATAAGCCCGCGCATCCAACACCTTCTTTGCTATCTCTCTCTTCTGCAGTTCTATCTGCTGCCTCTTAATCCTCTCCATTACTGCCTTTCTTGCTTTTTGCTGCTGACTTGATTCAATATCATCATGATATTGCATCGCTCATGCACTTTTTCCGGCTATTTCGCCGCTAATTTTATCCAAGAAGGATTTGCCCTGCGGGGCGATTACCCTTCCTTTCTTCGTCTTTTTGATAAATCCTATCTTCTCCAACGCGACAAGCGAATCGCTTATTATGCTCCCTCCTGTTTTCATATGGTGCATCCTGTGTACTACATGCGTCTTCCTCTGCCCGTATCTTGTCCTGAGTTTCGAGACTCCTACCGGTCCATTGACGTATACCTGCCGCAATATCGAAGCGCTCCTCACAAACCAGAATTCCGGATCCTGCGGAGGTCTTTCCCTGTCTGCTCCTGACTTTACATAGTCAAGGTACTGCGGCTTCTTTATCTTGTCCTTGAGCCTTTGCGAGGCTGCCTTTACAAGCTCGGAAGCGTTAACATCATATACATTAGACATTGAATCCTCTCTTTTTTCTCCTTTTCCTGTTTTCTTATTAAGCAATAAGCAGAGCTTACTGCAAAGAAAAAAGACAATAGTTATTCTGCCGCAAGAGTATTAAAATCTTCGGTTTTGCGGCATCACGGAGGCGAATACCCGCTCTGCCAGCTTCCGTTGAAGCTTACCCCAGGTTCAGCCTGTCCGTTATTGTTGTTTCCGGAGTAGTCCTGCGCGTTGCCGTTGAGAGGCCACCACCCGACAAGATTCTGTATCTTTATCGGCGCACCGCCGATGCCTTCAAGGTAGAGCGCTTTGATATCGTTTGCGCTGAGCGTCGCGTTATAGATTTGCACGTCTGTTACAGAGCCATTGAACGACCCGACATAGACTCCTGGAGCGCAACCAGAACCGAGAGCGCCGATGAAATCGGCGAGCGGGGTTGTGGGTGTGTTTGTGTCCTGCAGCGTTCCCGTGCTGCCCTGCGTACCATTGATGTAGATTGTCGCTGTTCCTGCTCCTGCAATGTTGGTGCTTGATTCGGTGTAAGTGAAGAACTGCCATGCCCCCTGCGTCAGTGAAGTCGTAGAGGTCCAGGTCTGCCACTTACCACTATATCCGTTGTTCCACGCCGATACGGCCAATGGCGCACCGTTAATGTAGAAGTTGGCGCATCCCGTCCCTTTTTGTCCTTCGGTAAAGATGGTGCCAACCCCTTTTGTTGCAAGGTGCAGCCACATCGCTATCGTAATATACTGGTTATTGTTTATTGCTGGGTTGAGCGTCGCAACGTAGCCGTTTGCCGTCATGCTGGTTTGCATCACATACTGTGGCAGCTGCCCCTGACATTCTCCTTCTAATGACGCCTGCCCTCCCAGCCGCACCACCTGGCACGCTCCTGGAACCGCCTTCGGCGTCAGCGCGCTGCCTGAGAAGACTCCCAGCTGGAACAGCACTCCCAATACGACCGCAATAATCAGAATCGCCCATCCGTATGTCATCAGATATTCCATGGCGGACTGGGATTTTTGATTAAACTTTTTCCCGAAAAGTTTAGCGGACTGCGACTTTACAGTCAGAATCCTATACGTGTGCGCTAATGGCATGGTGGTCAGTGCAACAATGGAAAGGAAGGAATAAAAAGGCGCAATATGCGCTCACTCCACATGTTTTTTGCAAAGCCCCAATACCGCATCGACATCGAAAAGCAGCACCTTTTCGCGCTTTGCCATATCAATCATCTCGTCGCTGAATCCCTCTCTGCTGAAGAGTGCAAAACGCTCCTTCCTTGCACTGTTATGCCACTCTACAAACTGCGACTTGCGCTTCAGGTTTGCATAGACATCAATCCCTACTTTCCTGTTGCTCCACTTGCATTCCGCAAACAGCGCTTCTTTTGTGCTGCTGTTTACGGCAACTACATCAATTTCCTCTTCTCTAGCACCGGAAGATTTTCGCATGTTACTACCCCACCATCTGCCTGCAATGTCATACCTTCCAATTGCCCCGTCAGACACGAGCTCGCGGCACAGCGACTCAAATTTTCTCCCAGCTATGAGATCCAGATCATCCATCACCAATTGCGGTGCGCGTTCAGTGCCCATGTATTTTTTCATCTCTCCGAAATAAAAGTCTATGAAGTTGTCACTTATCGAATATACACCGGTTTTCGACTTTCTCGAGAATTTCATTGGCACTGGAAACTCTTTCTTCACAAGTCCTATTGATTCGAGAAGGCCCATGTATTTTGCAAGATTGCCGTGCGCCACGCCTGCCTTTGATGCCATCTCTCCTGGCTTGTTGACGCCGTTCGACATAAGTTCCAATATCTGCAGGTAAACCCTGTCATTCTTTACCTCTTCGGAAAGCAGCAGGTTGGGCTCCGATGAGAATACGCTTCCAGGGTTGAACAGCTGTGATACTATATGCAACAGGCTAGCGTTGTCATAGTCTGCTATGCTGCTCGCCATGGTACTGTAGTATGCCGGGACGCCTCCGAAGATGAAGTAGAGGCGGAGCTTGTCCTTGTTCGGCAGGTTCTTTGGGGCCAGCAGCATAATGTCCCTAAATCCTATCTGGCCAAGCTTGAATATGAGTGAGCTTCTGCCATACAGCGGGGACGAGTAGTTCAGCGCCTCATCCTGCATCATGCTTATGCTTGACCCGCTCAGTATAAGCATCAGATTGCCGCTCTCTTTCAGATAAAGATCCCATGCGCGCTGCAGAGTAGATGGCACAGCCTTGTCAAGTTTTGCCAGCTTCGGGAACTCATCAATCGCGATAATAAACTTTTTTTTGGAAGCGGTTTTTGAAACCTTGTAAAATATCGCTTCCAAGCTTGCTGCCCCCATTCTCATCAGTTCGGTGTCGCCAATTACTTCTCCGACTGCAATGGAAATGCGTCTGAGCTGCTCCGAAAACAGGCTTTCGTCGCACAGGTAGTAGGCGAAACACTTACTCTTCTCTTTTCCGAAGTGCCTCGCCAACTCCGTCTTCCCGATTCTCCTGCGACCATATATTATAACTAGATTCGAGCTTTTTGCAGAGTACGCATCGCGCAGCGATGAGATCTCCCCGTTCCTATCAACAAACTTCATATAATCATCTTCATATAATTAGTATTAAGATAAATATATAAAGATATCTGCAAGGGATACGGCGCATCAGGCTGGGATTTTACGGTGCCGTATAGCTGCTCTGCCAGCTTCCATTGAAGGAAACCCCTCCGATTATCTGTCCGTTATTGTTATTGCCAGAGTAATCCTGCGCGTTGCCATTAAGGGGCCACCATCCAGCCAAATTCTGTATCTTTATCGGCGCACCGCCGATGCCTTCAAGGTAGAGCGCTTTCACTTCATTGGCTGAAAGGCTCGTATTGTAAAGCTGGACATCCGCCACTTCGCCGTTTATACTGCAGCAAGACTCACCGAAGTAAGAACCTATATCAAGTGGATATCCACTCCCACTTTCTAAATTGCCCGCCGCATAAGCAGTTGGTCCTCGCTGTACTCCGTTTATATAGAACGTTATAGCAACTCCATTATAGGTGCCTGCATACTGCTCCCACGTTCCAACCGGAGCGCATGGAGGGCTAGCTATACTCGGGTATGACGGAAGAGTATTTGCAATTTGGAAATAAGCGCCACTGCCTGTGTTAACACATGCATCAATATATGTGTCCCTTTGGGAGAACATAATTCCTCTGGGTGGATTTGCTCCGTTACCAAGCACGTCTGCCCATAAAACAACAGTAAATTGATTTCCTGTTATCTGGGCTGCGACCGGAAGGCCAATGTAAGAGGTCTGCCCGTTAAAATACGCAACATACTGAGGCAGCTGCCCCTGGCATTCTCCTTCCAGAGAGACTTGTCCTGCAATTCTCAGAACTAGACAGCTGCCAGGCTGCGCCTTCGGCGTCAGCGCGCTGCCTGAGAAGACTCCCAGCTGGAACAGCACTCCCAATACTACGGCGATGATGAGTATCGCCCACCCGTATGTCATCAGGTACTCCATAGCGGACTGGGATTTTTGATTAAACTTTTTCCCGAAAAGTTTAACGGACTGCGACTTTCCAGTCAGAATCCTATGCGTGTGCGCTAATGGCATGGTGGTCAGTGCAACAATGGAAAGGAAGGAATAAAATACTAATCAAATACAAACGCGCAGACCCTGGCTTTCATTTCTTCATTATCTCCCTACCGTGCCAGAATATATACTGCTGCGCATAACCCGCGTAATCGCCCCATCTTTCCTGCGCAAATTCCTTCAGATATTTTATATTCTTATCCTTGCCGTTGAAGTACATCTTTTCCAATGTCCTTTTCACCCAAACGTCTATCGGGAATGCTCTCAGATTGCCGTAACCCATGAGCGCCACGCAGTCCGCTACCTTCTCCCCAACTCCGTCTATCTCCATCAGATTTTCCATAAGGCTGTCATAATCCTTCGCGTTGAGCTTATAGAGATCGAGGTTGTTGGTGCAGAATTTCGCCGCACTCGCAATATATCTGCCGCGGAATCCCGTACCGCATTCCATAAGCTCCTTTTCCGTAGCTCCTGCCAGATCTTCGCTTCTGGGAAAAGCCTTGCCGATAACTCTTCCTTCCTTGTCCTTTATCTCCATGCCGTACGTGGCAATGAGCTTTCTGACTATAAGCCTTATTCGTTTAACGTTGTTGAATTGCGACACTATGAAGCACAGTGTTGCTTCCCACGGATCGTTGAGCGTCAGCCTCATGCCATGGAAATGCCGCGTTGCATTTCCGATAGCATTATCAGTATTTATCATCTTGTATATCTTCGGAAGGTCATCGTTGAGCCTGAAGCGCCTAACGACCTCTTTTTCGACACAATGCTCCGGCATGCCTGCCAGGCTCTTCATGTGTATGCTGCCGCTTCTGCTGTCTCCGAAGAACCTGAGCTGCAGCACGTCGTCATAGGTGGAGTAGCGCATATATCCTTTCTCTATCTCCGCATCGGCGTGGAAGGTAAGCGGCTGCGCGCTCTCAAAAGTATGCCTAAGATCGAAATAAGACGTGTCTATCCTGTCCGCCATGCTTTCAGCTGTACTCATCATAAAAGAACTTCTCCAACTCCTTTACATGCTTCCTTACCTGTTTCTTGTCATCCCTATATCTTACCGTAACGCTGTTGAAATTATCTGATTTCTCGTCTACCGTATCGAAATCCACTGTAATGCAGAACGGTGTGCCTATCTCATCCATCCTGGCATACCTCTTTCCTATCGATCCGGCGCTGTCCGTTATCACTTTGAACTTATGTCTTAGCGCATCATACAGCTCAGCGGCTTTCTTCTCGATCTTCTCGTCTTTCTGCAGCGGGAATACGGCAAGCTGACAGGGTGCCAGTGCATAGGGCAGTGAGAGCACAGACCTCTCCCCATCTTTCCTGTAAGTCAGGTCAATCAGCATCCATATGTTCCTGTCTACGCCGAAACTCAGCTCAAGCACATGCGGCATTATCCTTTTGCCATCAATGCTGACGGACATGTCCTGCCCAGATCCCCTGCTGTGGCTTGTTAGATCGTAATCTCCTCTGTAGTGCAAGCCCCCGACTTCCTTGAAGCCGGACCAGCTCTCGACATCAACCTCTATGTCCATATGGACCTTGTTGTAGAATGCCTTCTCGTTTTCTCCTTTCTCAAGGAACCTGAGCTTTCCTTCAGGGACCATTAGCTCCGTAGTATAGAAATTGTATATGAGCGCCATGTGGTACGCATAGAACTCCGGTATCCCGTGCTTGGAAACAAGATCGCGCAGCGAAAGCATTTCTGTCTTTTTCCCTTTGTACAGGAGCACAGGCAGGCGGATGCCCTCAAACTCCTTGAAATCTACCTTCCAATTATCCGCATCAAAGAAAATCTGTAACTCAGCCTGCGTTAGCTCTCTCATCCTGTAGAGCCCCTGCCTTGGGCTTATCTCATTTCTATAGGCCTTGCCTATGACAGCAAGCCCAAGCGGGAGCGCCTTCCTAAGCACGTTAAACTCCCTGAAGAAATTAAGATATGCCGACTGCGCCGTTTCCGGCCTCAAATACCCTTTGTCTGATTTCTCCGGACCGAGGCGCACGTCTATCATCATATTGAATGTCTTTGCGGGGAGCAGCACTCCCTTATCCCTTGGGCATTTTATGCCGTTCTTCTGCAGTGCCACATCCATCTCTGTTGCGGATGCGCCTTCCGACACAGTTATTTTGTTATCTGATAGCAGTACGTCCGCCCTATAATACGTATGGCATTTGGAGCATCCTACAAGGATATCATTGAACCTGGCAGCATGTCCTGACGCAACAAGCGGCTTTTCCGGCAGCATAGTGGATCCTTCTATAAGGTGGTAGTCCCTGTTGGAATCTACGAAATAAGAGAGCCAGAGGCTTTCAAACCTGCGTTTTATCATCGCTCCTACATGTCCGTAATCAAAGATGCCGGAGCTACCGCCATAAATCTCTGCACTCTGCCAGAAGAATCCCTTAGCTTTGGCAAAAGCCAGCAGGTCATCTATATTCATATACTATCACCGCTAATCAAACCAGGCAATCCAATGACTGCCACTTTATGAGCCGGCAGTCATATAATATACTATGTATCTTGTATCTTGTATCCCGTATCCCGTATCTCCTTATCATGTATAATTGCAGTAACCGGTTTATATCCTTTGGCTTTGCCTTGCGGGCAGGTATGCAAAATGCTTATAAAGGCAGACACAAATAATACTACCAAATACCGGTGTTCTGATTGCAGAGAAAAGAAAGTTTTGAGGAGCTTAGAGAAAGGATGCTCAAGAGCGCCAAATCTGGAATAAAGAGCGCATATTCGAGCGAGGAGTACGCACTCATCCAGTCAATCAACGCATACCTCGAGACGGAAAAATCGATGAACCTTGCATACGAAAGGCTTACCGAATGGTTTGGGATATATCTGCCGGAAATAAGGATGAGCAATGCGAGGACACTGGCGGCACTTGCGCTTTCAATCGCGACGAAGCCCATAACACTGGAATCGGTCGCAGAGGCGGTGGAAGACAGGCAGAAAGCGGAACAGATAGTGCAGAAGGCAAACCAGACGATAGGCAGGAAGATGAACGATGAGGAGAAGCAGACTGTAGCCAGCTTCGCGAAGATGCTGAAGGATATGGGTCAGTCAATGGAATCGCTGCAGTCCTACATAAAAGCATCTGCGACCAGGGTGCTCCCCAACGTAACATATCTCACTGATGAGAAGATAGCCGCGGAGATGTTGAGCAAGGCGGGCTCAATGGAGAGGTTTGCATTGATGCCGGCAAGCACCGTACAGCTGCTCGGTGCGGAGAAAGCGCTATTCAAGCACCTGAAATTCGGGAACAAGCCGCCGAAATACGGCGTACTGTTCAAATTCGCGCCGATAGGCACCGCACCGAAAGACAAACGCGGAAAGATTGCCAGGGTGTACGCCACGAAAATAGCCATAGCGCTAAAAGCGGATTATTACTCGAAGAACTTCATAGCCAAGGATCTCAAGGAAAGCATTGATTCTACAGTGCAGAGGATACTAAAGGAGCCGGAAAAACAGAAGCAGCAACAGCATCGCAATCCAGCGCAGCAGCAGGGCCGCCAGCTTTATCGGAGCAACAGGCCAAGGCAGGGCAACCATGGGCATCACGGCAATGAAAGGAGCAGGTTCAAAAGGAGAGATGGAGGCAGGGATTCCGGAAAAAGAGGATTTTAGCCGTTCCCTCGGAAATAATGCAGTTTTTTACTTTCTGTACAATGCAAAGCAGAAAGATATTTAAATAACTCAAAAGAGCCTAGTATCATCAGAAACGGTGCTATGATGACAGGACAAAGTCATAATTTTGGCGGAGTAAATGAAGAGAAGGGACTGGCAAGTGCCGAGAACGGAACGCTTGCAGATGATGCCTGCGGCTGCGGCGGAGGAGGCTGCGGTTGTGCGGACTCAGAGCAGGAGTCTGGAGCAAAAGGGGAGTCCGGCTGCGGATGTGGTTCGTGCGGCTGTGACGAAGAAAAGACAGCCTCTCCAGCACCCCAAACCTCTAATGCTGGTAAGACTATACAAGCTTCTTCAGGCAAACAGGGCAACGCCCAGGCACAGGTTCAAGTTCAAGTGCAAGTAAAAAAAGAGCTTCCTGAAGAGATAAACAGCAAGAGGCCGGAAACGAAAATGGACGACGTGAATACCAGCGATCCTCTCTACGCTCCGTACCACAGGACAATGGAAGATATGGAAAAGATGCCAGTAATAGAGAAAACGATGACTGTCTGCCCGGAATGCAAGCTGATAATAGAGGGCACGATATACAAGGACGGCGACAACGTAATGATAAGGAAATTCTGCCCGGAGCACAAATGGACAGTCGAAAAGTACTGGGAAGACTATGACATGTATACGAAGATGAAAAGATACAATTATTTCGGCAGGGGCTTCGACAATCCGAACTATCTCGGAGGGGGAGAAAACTGCCCGATGGACTGCGGGATGTGCGAAAGGCACCACACGCACACAGGGCTTGCGAACGTGGTAGTGACAAACAGGTGCCATCTTTCATGCTGGTACTGCTTCTTCTATGCGAAAGAGGGAGAGCCGATATATGAACCGAGCGTGCACGAGCTCGATAAGATATTCAAAAACCTCAGGAGCGCGAAGCCTATAGCGGCAAATGCGCTTCAGATAACCGGAGGAGAGCCGACGATGCATCCCGAAATAGTGGAAGTGATAAGGCTCGCGAAGAAGGCGGGCTTCGACCAGATACAGCTCAACACTACTGGCATAAACCTTGGACTGAATCCCGATCTAGCGGTAAAGATAAAGCAGGCCGGATCCGGAACGCTCTACATGAGCTATGACGGTGTTACCGCAAGAGCAAATCCTAAGAACCACTGGGAAACACCGCTGGCTCTCGATGCGTGCAGGAAAGCGAAGATAAATGTAGTATTGGTGCCTACTGTTATCAGGACGATAAACGACCATGAGCTCGGCAGCATAATAAACTTTGCGCTGAACAACATGGATGTGGTAAGGGCAGTCAACTTCCAGCCGGTTTCGCTGGTGGGCAGGATGCCATCGAGGCTAAGGGAGAAGCAGAGGATTACGATACCCGGCGCGATAAAGCTCATAGAGCAGCAGACAAACGGCGTGATAAGGAAGGAGCACTGGTTCTCAGTCCCGTATGTGGGAGGGATAAACAAGTTCATAGAAGCGCTATCCGGAGAGCATAAGTACGACCTTTCGATACATTTCGCATGCGGCGCTGGAACCTATCTGTTCCTCGATAAGGACAACAAAGTCATACCTGTAACGGACTTCGTAGATGCGGCAGGGCTCGTGGAGCTGCTGCAGAAAGGAGTCGATGAGATGCAGGGCAAGGGATCTGTACAGAGAAAGCTTATCGCAGCGAAGACTCTGCTCAAGATACCGAGCCTGATAGACAAGCAGAAACAGCCGAAATCCGTTAACTTCGAGAAACTGCTCATGTCTATACTGCTGAAGAGGGACTTCGCATCGATGGGTGCGCTGCAGATGAAGTCCTTATTCGTCGGAATGATGCACTTCCAGGATGAATATACGTATGACATACACCGCGTGGAGAAATGCGACATACACTATGCGCAACCGGACGGGCAGGTGCTGCCGTTCTGCACTTTCAACGTATTTCCTGAGATATACAGGGACAAGATACAGAAGCAGTACAGCATACCGGCAAAGGACTGGCTGAAGGTGCATCCGGACTGGAACTACAGGGCTGACAAGTACATGAGAAATGTCAAGCTGCTGGAATCCAGCGAACCGTATGTCAGGACCTACTGCAAGATGCAGGACTACTTTGCCATGCCGGTCAACGGAGGCAAACCCGTCGCAAACTTCTCCAACGAAATGCAGAAATCACAGGACGTCATACCTGCAGAACAGCTGCTGGCGCAGATAGCAAAGTAAAAATAGACTATATTCATCAAGACATCAATACAAAAGCAATGACGCAGGATATCACAAACCGTGGATTCGATGGACAGGAGGGATACAAAGGAGGTGGCGCTGAACAAGCAGGTCTTCGGACCGCAAGTCGAAGCTTCCGAGACGCAGGAAGGCGAGATGTCATGGGTAGAGGAGAGCGGAAAACTCTACAGGATGCCATACAAGATGATAAAGCAGGTAGTATTCTCCGAACTGGACAAAAACGAGCTAAAGGATATCCCTTATAGCGCAAGGCTGCAGTACAGGCTTCTGCTCATGGAGCCGGTGCTCAAGGCTAAGGTCGCATTCCACAAGCGATTCATAAGGATAATATACAACCCAACCGGAGCGGACAACATAAAGCCGAAAATAAGCAGGGAGCAGCTCATAAAGTTTCTTGCCGATGAGGGGGTGCATGTGAGGCAGGATAAGATAGAAGAGAGGGACTACGACTACTACAAGGAGTTCTATCAGTATGCATATTTCCCGAAGTCAATAAGGGAGGCTCCTCCGTATGGCTGGACAAAGGAAGAGTGGCAGAAGCAGAAGGAGAAACTGGCAAAGCAGCAATACAGGAAGGAGCATCCGACTGTGCTGGACAGGATCCGCACGGCGCTCAAGCCAAAGGATCATGCAACTTCCTGATTCTTGATAAGACGCGTGCAATGCACCTTACAAAACAGAAACGTATTTAAATATCATTTGCCTTTTTACCTTACTTAACTTAAATCGACGCATCTTGATTTGGAAATAAAAGAAAATAAAGATTGTTTATAATTAAACCGTGATATGATGAGAATGAGAAATTCGATAATACTCGCAGCATTCCTGCTTATAGGAGCGATGCTGCCAATGAGCTTTGGGTCTTTTGTTGCTTCTCCGAATCCTTACACTTTGACAAACACAGTAATAGATGCAGGACAGATATCTGTAGCGAATTCCCTTGTATCCGGTGGAATTTTGGGAGGTAATTCTGGTCAGTGGACATGGGTAAGCACTAACCAGAGCAACAACGTGGTTGGCAACACCGTTATTACATACAATACTATCGACGGCATGGCCTTTTCGCCAAACGGTGCATTATTGTACGTTGCGGAGAAAGCCCCTATAAGCAGCGCACCAGGTTTCCTCCAGATACTAAATACGACCACTGACAAAGTAGTAAATACGATCAGACTCGGTGCAGGAGTAAGCGCTTCAAGTATAGTTATCAATTCTTCAGGCACACAGGCGTATTTGGGTGTAAGTTCCTCGAACATACTTGTTATAAATACAGCTACAAACACGGTTGTAAATACAATCACAACAGCAACACCAGGTCCTTACAACATGGCATTCAACCCAAACGGGCAGTTCATATATGCGATTTCCTCAGACGGTGACTTCTTCCAGACCGTAAATACAATATCTAACACGGTATCAAACACAATAAACTTTGCTACAGGCATGTCTCCTTCCGGCCTCGCGGTTAACCCTTCTGGAACCAAAGCATATGTACTGGTGCAGTCTCCCGGAGCAATGGATACAATAAGCACAGCGGCAAACGCTGTGGTAAATACGATAGTTGTCGCACCTGGCAGCGGAGGAATTACGGATGCAATAGCTGTTTCACCATCGGGAAATTTTGCATATGTGTCATCTCATGAAACAGGTGGAGGAGGCCAACAGCACTTAAATATAATAGACCTTTCGACTAACGACATAGTGCATGTTATAGACTTACCAACAAATGCCACGTCTCTCGCACTCAATCCATCTGGAAGCCTCTTATATGCTGCTCTTTCATATTCTGCTACAAACACCAAAAACGTCATAGTGATAAGCACCGTTACAAACAGCATAATCGGTTCATTCAACACTTCCACTTCGAATCCGGATCTGATTGCGGTAAGCCCCCGTGGCTCTAAAGCATATGTAGGATACTACAATACTCGGAACGTAAGCTCCATCGTAAATCTCTCAAGCACCAATGTGCAGCCGCTGCTAGGTTCGCAGTCGCTCGGGCTCGTAATAGACGCGGTAAATAACAACACCCTTACATTCACATTCAACGGAGTCCAATACAACGAAAACACCGCCTCGCATACAATAGCCGGCACATGGTCATTGTATGGATTTGCTGAAGACAACAGCACAAACCTGTATGGCTTTGGCAGCAGCACCGCACTTTCAGTCAACAGCCTGAAAGTGTTCCCTGCGCTTGGTGATTCGGTCTCGCCAACTTCAGCATCGCTTACAAATGGCCAGAGCCTAACCTTGACAGGCACGGTTACGGGAGGAACAGGAACGGCCAACTATACCTACCAGTGGTATGAGTCGATAGATGGATCCGCATACTCCGCATACACCGGAGGAACGTCAAACACCCTCTCATTCGGCTCGCTGCCAGTTGGACATACTTATTCATTCAAGCTGCAGGCTACTGATACCGGCACAACCACTCATATGATAACCAATTCAAGCGTCTCAACTGTAACAGTATCAAGCGGAGGAGGCGGCGGAGGAGGCAGCACAACAACCACATCAACGTCAACGGTGGCGCAGACTAGTACTTCCACCGCAACCACTACTACTACCTCGACAGTTCCATCTACAACGACTACTGTACCTCCTGCTATAAGCAATTCTACCGGAACGGCCAACCTAACGGTGTCATCGTCATCAAGCGGAACTGTTAATTACGTCCCTGGCAATTCGTCGATCGTTATATCCACGAATTCCAATACTCCTGTAGAAACCACATTCACTATCTCAAATGCGACTTCGGTTACTCCACCAGCACCTAGCCAATACACAAAAATAATCGCGCTCAACCTGAGCTCGAGCAACCCGAATACGACCATGGAAGTGGTGATGAGCTATCCGTGCTCTGACACCAGCTCCAACATTCATCTATTCAAGCTTGTTTCGGGGACATGGACGCAGGCTGCATCAACCGTTAATTCCACATCATGCACATCATCAGCTTCTGTGCCGAGCGGAACTGTCGCACTGATGTATTATGCTCCAGCCGCAACAACCACTGCCGTACCAGCAACGACCACGGTCCCTCAATCACAAGGAAGCTCTGTGCTCTACGGCGCTGCTGCCGTCATCATCATAATAATAGTGGCTGCTGCATACGCTCTGACGAGACGCAAGAAACAGTTCCCTTACAAGCGGTAACTAAAGCAGTAACTTACAAGCAATAGGAGCGAAGAGGACGACGGGTTAAACCGGCTATAGTGTAATAGTGTAACAGTGTAACCAGCGAGCGGGAAATCCCTGCACCTTCTACGGTTTATTTTACGGGTGTGAGGATATCACGTAAGATCAATCCCGGAGAGAATGATCTCAATTGCAATAGTCGGTTCGTCTATCCCAATGCGCCGAAGCACATCCGGATGTATCTCGCCGAAATGACCTATCTGCCTGCTGCCTATCCTGACCGCAGCGCACCTGCCGTCTATGAAGCTCGGATGGTCTTTGGCATCAATCTCGAAGTCTGCGCCAAGCATACCATTCAACGCCTGGAAATAGGCTTTCATAGCGTTGAAATTGCTCTTCGCTCCAGTCTCAACTGCCGCAAGGTGGTACTCTTCAAAGACTGCATTGTCGCGCATATTGAATGCCATGTCTATCTCGAAGAGCTTCTGCGGCATTTTCTCCATTTTCGACAGAGATATGTTCTTCAGAAGGGACGGAATCAGCCATGTCCTCATCATGGAAACTGAAGAGGAAACCGCGTTCTTTATCTTTATGTATTCAGGAGCAGCGGGCACGCGCATGTCAACGAAGTTCGCCTTTTCGTTTGTTAGGAACGAATTCAGCATCTCAATAAAGCCAAGTCCTGACATGATCCGTGCAACTTTTCTGTTTGCGACCGTCTGTGCTTCGAGAGCTCCCTGCCGTATGCTCGGCACAGCTATCGGCTGAATATAATCATATCCATAAGCTATCGCAATATCCTCTATCAGGTCCTGGTCGTTGAGCACGTCTGCCCTATAGACAGGCACTTTAACCCGTATATTCTTGCCGACTAGCGCACCGTCATAACCTATCTTGTTCACCAGCGAGATGACATTTTTATAACCTATGAGCACGCCTATCTCGGATTCTGCCTGCAATACGGGTATCTCGATTTCTGCACTTTCCATCTTTGGAGCTATTTCGCTTCCGGAGCCGTATTCTATGCTGACCGGCAGCACATCAAAACCGAGATCTATGAACATGGCAGCCAATATATCTGCGCTCTTCTCTATCACATATTTCGATGTGCCCGTAATGTCTATGAACAGGTTTTTTGTACCGACTCCGACCTTTGTCCTATCCGAGTTCAACACCGGTATAAGGGCTATCGTCCCGGCATCATCTTTGAGCGTTACATACCTGTCTTTCAATTCCCTATGCGTTATATGCCCATATGCGATACCCTTCTCATGCTCCCTGACAACCGTACTGAACTTCATGGATTTATTGCTGTTCAACGGCGTAAATTCCTCATCCCCAGAAATGCCATAATGCAGGCGCCCCTCTACCTTATCGAAATCGTGGATGCCTATGGCTATCTTCTCCCTTTTCCTCCCATATGTCTCACAGAGCTTTTCCGTAAAGTTTATCGCATCAACCAGCGACTCTTTGCTGAATTTCACGTTCTTAACCACGAGCCCTGAGATGAACGGTCTAACTTTCTTTACCATGTCATCAACGGATATGCTCGCTGCCGCCTGCTGGGAGCTGAGCCTGTATGCATACTTGCTGCTCCTGTGCATGAAATGCTTGAGCGCCCTTGCATAGCCCACCGTGCCGAGCATATCCGGTCTGTTCGCTGGAAACTCGATGCTAATCTCTCTCTCATTCATAGATTCAAGGCTTAGCCCCATCTTTCCTGTCTGGTCCCTTAGGGCATTGTCGTCAAGAGTGTAACCAAGGATATCAAAAAGGAACTTCTTATCAAAAGTAGTAACCGGCATCCATTCACCTATAACTGTTTCCTCCTTACCCAGCCGATTCCGTTATTGTATAGCTGAGTTATGCTTTCCAAATCCTTATCCTTGAACAGGAGTATCCTTTCTATGCCAGGGCCCCATGCAAGCACACCCAATTTTTTCCTCGAGATGCCGACTATCTCTCTCCTTATCATGCCGGCGCCGCCCATCTCCATCCATTCCCCGTCCCTAAAGCTCTGTATCTCTACTCCTGGCTCAACGAACGGAAAGTATGACGGGAGGAATCTTACTTTGATTCCGACAGTGCTGTATATCTTGAGCAATGTATCGAACAGGTTTGACAGGGTAAGCTTCTCGCCTATGATCAGCCCGTCCATCTGGTAGAAATCGGCAAGGTGCTTGTAGTCAACATTCTCATTCCTGAAGTTTCTGCCTATTGTAAACAGCTTTATCGGAAGCTCATACTCTTCGGGATGCTCCCGCAAGCCCTTCACTATGTTGAATATCTGCATGGACGATATCGCAGTCGTATGCGGCCTTAGTATGGCCTGCTTTGCAATATCCTCCGACCATTTCTCGTGGTACGCTTTTTCGTGCTCCCTCTTTACTCTCTGCATCTCTGCAGCATCAATCTCAATGCTCTTTGGATTTGAAAGGTAGAATGTATCCATCATTGTCCTTGCCGGATGGTCCTGCTGGACAAAGAGTGCGTCGAATGCCCAGAACGCCGGACCTATTATCGGACCTGATACCTCCGTGAATCCAAGGCTTACATAAGTATCCTTGAGTCTGTCTATAAGGTCGCGGAGAGGGTGAGTTCTTCCAACATCTGCAGCATCTACCTGAGCATCAATATTGTATGGCCTAAAACCTGTGTCCTTCCACGATCCTGAGGCTATTATCTCCTTCGAAATTTCTCCTATGCCTGTATCTGCCTTCTGCGTAGAGATCATCTCAGCGCCTTTCTGGGCAATCGAAACCGAAGATATCATGCTCCTTTCTTTTATCTCGACCAGCCCTCTTTTTGCCAGAGCCTCTACTACTGCTCTCTTAGAGGAAAATGCTTTCGCCGCTGCCTCAGGTCCGCGGGAAAGTTCTTGCAGCACTTCACGCATCTCGTAAGATCCGGACTTGACGGCAGCCTCGCCTGCGGCCGTCAGCTGTGCAAATCCTCCAACAATCACAATCCATCCGTTCTTCTTCGCCCAGTTTAGCCCTATAGCATCCTTTATATCGTAAATCTTTACTTTTCCTTTTGCTTTTCCTATGCTTTCAACTACCTTTTCCTCAGGGAACGCCTCGAGATAAGACCTACCCTCCTCGGAAAGCGACGCCTGCACAGTGCTTTCCTTTTCTATCCTGATGGCGCCCGCCTTCAAAAGGTTCTCCAATGCCCAGACTATTGGCTCATTGCGCAGTTTTGTAAAGGCGGCAAGCTGCTCCATCGACAGGCTTTTTCTGTCTTTCAATGCCGAGAGTACCCTGAATTCATAATCGTGCAAAAAGAACACCTACCACTTTGCCTTATAATAAGTGTACATGATGAAAGCGGCGATGAGCGCGATGATGATTATGTACAAAAATACGCCGAGCGTCTGGTATACTTGGCTGAAGAACCCGAAAACCTCATCCTGGAGGCTTTGCTGCAGCGTGAATTGAAGGTTGAAATGTGAAAGCGTTTCTCCCCTATCCCACGTAAGCTGTGTAGAATTCTGGTAATCGCTGCTAGCTCCGACGACCGGCAGGTCAGGAAGCGGGCTGATTCCCGAAAGGACTTTTGAGCCCTGCGGAAGGATTATGGTAAGGCTCGCATTGGGATAAAGCACTTCTCCGTTTACCGCGTGCTCAAAGTTAAGCACGTTATCATTGAAAACGTAATGGAAAACCCTTGGGCTTGTCTCATTCACCATGGTTGCGTTGTTCACCTCGTAAGTCATTATTATGTATGCTGTATGGAATCCGGTAAGGTTGATGATAGGACCGGGAAGCAGGTTGAATTCAGACACTCCTGTAGTGGGATTTACAATATGCTGCGTAAGCATCGGACCTATGAGATTCTGCCACTGGCTTAGCGTGAAGTTAAGCGATATTCTCGCATTGCTGTACTGCTGTATCGACGAATTGCTGCTTACCAGCACAGTAAGCACCTCCTTAACCTGTGCTGCGCCAGTGGAATTGAGCATTACCGTGGTATTGAGGTGTGTCACGTTGTACGAAGCGTACGAAAGCTGCGAAAGCGACAGGACCAACGGCAACAGCAACAGGAGCAAATAGCCTTTCATATGACCGGTTTTATTGCTGTGACTATGAATAAATAGCTTATGTATGGCGCCTCTCAGGAATGAATCCCTTTCCTTTCAGCACCGTCTGCACTCCGGTCCATGCATCTTCACAGACCTTTTCAACGCTGCCCGTTCCGTCTATTTCATAGACCCCTTTGCTCAGAGCAATCGCGGTTCTGTACGCATCAGCAATCTTTTTCTGGTGCTGCAGCGTATCAAACCTCTCCTTATCATGCCTGCTATTGATTCTTTCAAGTGCCGCTTCAGGCGAGATGTCCACAAAAAGCGTCATGTCCGGACGCCTGAAGAGATTGCCCATAGCGAGCAGGCCTTCGAGGCTTAGGCCGGTCGAAGCGCCATATGCGACCGTTGACAGGTGGTACCTGTCACAGACAACCCATGTGCCATCCTCAAGCTTTGGATTTATTACCTTTTCAACGTGGATGGCCCTGTCAAGACAGAAGAGAATCTGAAGAGAAAGATTGTCCATCTTTGTTCCTGCAAGGCTTTCGCGTATTAGCCGGTACAGCGCACTTTTGTCCGGCTCTGCAGTCTCGAACACCTCTGCTCTGAGTTCATGCCTTATCTTCCATGCGAGGTTCTTCGCCAGCGTAGTCTTTCCCGATCCGTCTATTCCTTCTATTACGATGAACGCTCCCTTCTCCATATGTATCTTCCCAGGTTCAAATGAAATGGCTCACTGGTGCGATGTCCTGATTCTCTTAAGCTTTGCCAGGAACTCCACTCCCTCTCCTGTCTTCATCGGCACCATATTGCCGTTTCCATCCTTCCTGAGAAGCGGCATCCCGGCTTTTTCTGCGGCAGACACAGCAGCGGCGTCGAAACCTTCATTCAGCAGCAGCATGTCGAGCGCCCTAAGCTCGAGAGCTGAGAAGCGCATTCCGTTGAGCTTATAATCTTCAAACGCTTTCCATGTGATTGGCACGACCGTCTTTACTATATCAGCAATGACATCGGCATATACCCGTATCTCCGCTTGCGCATGAGCGTCCATCCTGAGCTCCAGGAAATGCAGGAGGTTATGCAGGTTTATTTTCCAGTACCATTGCGTATAATATGAGACCGGAAGCACGCCTCTCGCAATCTCTCTCGCTATGCCGTTATCGATTGCCCATTTGTAAGCAGAATAAGCCTCTTCGCCTATCTTTATCTGCTTTCTTATGAACTCTGTTTTAACGCTGTTCGGAAGACTCCCGCTCCTGCCCTGTTTATTGGTAAAGGACTGTGCTTTAAGCGCGTCGCTTCGGAAAACGTGGAATTCATCCGGTACCAAAGAATATCTGGCCGAATATTCGTTGACGCTTGCGGTCCTGTGCCTTATCCACTGCCTGGCCGTAAAAATCGGCATCCTGCAGAAGAATTTGAAATCTACCATCTCAAAAGGGGTAGTGTGGTCGTGCCTCATAAGATATCGGATAAGCCCCTCGTCTCCGCGGATATTCTTCGTGCCTTTGCCGTACGATGTCCGTGCAGCCTGGACGATAGAGCTGTCATCGCCCATGTAATCCACAAGCATGACAAACCCGTATTTCATCCCGGCTACTGGCAGTCTCTTTCCTATAAGAGAATCAGCGCTTGCGATGTTCACACGGGACATCATTTCTTCCCCATCTTCATGCTCTGTATCCTTGTTAGGAATGCTTTTTCTGCCTGATATATCAACCATGATCCCACTCCAGCACTCACCTTTTTCTAATATTTATAACTTGTGTTGAAAATTGCTTGGTTTGCCGCATCAGCATCAGCAATATCTCATCGATCACCTGCGAAGAGCACAGGAGCAACTTTTCACGTGCATAGCAAAGGTTTAATTCGTTTGTTCAATAGATTCTACATATGTACACCAAGGAGGAGCTCGATTTTGCATACAAGTATCCTGTATCGGAAGAGTCAAAGCTGATAATACGTTCCCTGAATATGGGTAAAGTGGATCAAAACCATCTGCGCATAGGCGTAGCGCGGCTGGAAGCCGCACTCAGCGGGAAGATAGATTATAAGCCGATAAGCTATGGCAAGCTCGATTACCTGATCGGCTATGTATATGCAAGGATGCTCGTCAGCTGTATGAAGAGCCAGTATGCGATAAATCTATTCGCGCAAGCAGAAGCAAGAAGGAGCGCGACGGCAATGAAAAGCGATCCATCGCTGTCTCTGCTGCAGCTTGCAAAGGAACTGGGGATTGCTGCGAAAGAATCGGAAAACGAGTTTTCAATAAGCTTTACAAAGCTACTGGAGAATATGCCGAAAAACAGCGGATACTCCCTGGCTAACCTGCAGCTGAGCAAGGGTACTGTAGTACTGAACAAAAAGCAGTTCATCGATGTAATAACCGAAGCGACTATCGCATCTATAGCGCATAGCCTCCCGGTAGATAACTCCGGAATACCTACGGAAGTCAGGAATGCAGCGAAGAACATCAGGATGCCGGTGCAAAAAATCATGGCAAAGCGCAGCGGAAGCAATGCGATAGCGTGGATAGACAGGCTCCTAGAGGTTCCGATATCTGACTGCAGGCACAGGACAGTCAATCTCATACTCGCCCCTTACCTGATGACTATAAAGGGACTTGATGTGGAGGAAGGGGTAAAAGTGATAAGCAATTACATAGAGAAATGCAAGACCGTGAATCCGCACACAAACGTCAACGAGTCATATATCAGATACCAATGCAAGTATGCGAAATCGCATGGCATGAAGCCTATGACGCTTGTAAGGGCTAAAAATGAGCTCAGCGCAATAGATTTCAAGATAATAGGGGAAGAGTGAGTGGTAGAATGGGAGAGATAAAAAGATTGTGCTCTGTCTGCGGAAAAGTAGCGGAACACGCATGCAGCATATGCGGGAAGATTGTGTGCAGCAAGCACTATGATGCAAAGCACAGGGTCTGCATTGACCATGCAAAGACCTTTGGATGAATGCTGGCAGGGCTTGGCTGGCCGATGGATACAGCAATATATTTATATCTTGCCTGCCGATATGATAGCGTTAAACGGTAATAGGAGCAGGGAAACGCCCATACCCGTCCGATCATGGAAGCTAAGCCTGCTCACGACACGTGTGTACTGCCTTTGGGCGGGAAATCGTGTTGCTGTTTAACACCTTATGCCTTGTTCTTTGTTTTCTCCCTCCCCAACAGCGCCCTTATCGTGCCGGATGTCTTCAACGTGTAGAATGCTATCTCTTTCCCATTAAGATTTTTTATCAGCGCAAGGCTGAGAATCACTTGTGCTGCCCCGGGCACGGTCGTCCTTATTATGAAAGTATTTTTCCCAACAAACTTCACGAATTTTGGGTTTGTTATATGGTAGTTGGTTTCTCCGATGCAGCGCAGCAGCTCGTCAGATAACTGGTTCCAGAATGTCTCTGTGTATCCATCAGCATCCGGATACGCTTCTACAAGCACATATCTCTGCTTATCTCTCATCATATACGCATCACAAGCTTCTTGTTTACCTCACTTATGCAGTGCGCGGCTGAACTTCTATCCGCACAGACAAGATTTGCCAGCTCAATCAGCTGCATGTAAGAGTTCATGTATAGCTGTGTCTTCGCCATGCTGACAAAAGCAACAGGAATTTCGAGTTTCGTCGCGCTCCTATAGAGCTTCGACATCCTGTAGATGTTCTTTGTCCGCACAATCCCTCTAGATGCAGTTATCGCGTTTAGCGGAAGCACCAGGATACAGCCATTCTCCTTCATGACTGTAAGTAGTTTCCTGTCTATGAACGAGCCGGTGATCGCAATCCCTTTTACCCCTCTCTGTGCCAGGGCAAGCAACTGCTCGATGTCGCCTCCGAATCCTACGCTGTTCCCGAAATCAGCAACGTTGCTTCTGTTGGACCCAGCCGCAATCACGTCCCTGCCAAGAACGCCTATCTTAGAGAAACCGAGCCGCATGCGCAATGAATCATCGAACACGCATGTCTCGGAAACCAAGTCATAATATTCCAATAATACACCGATACGCAAATACACAATCATTCAGCGGCAGGCTTCTCTTTCTCTTTTTCTTTCTCCTTTCCATCGGCATCTCCAAAGATGTCTTTTTGAAGGACATCACCCATCTTCTTCGCCGGATAAAGAAGTTTTATCAGCTTTGTGTGTCCCCGTATGCCCTTTCCTGACTCGTAAGAGACGACGAGACCCTGCATCTCCAGTTCAGACAGGTACTTCCTGTACCAGCGCTCGCTTTTGGGCTCCTTCTTCATGCTCTGGGCAAGCGACCTGTATCTGCTGTAGACTTCTCCGGAGAACAGGTAGGTATCTACACCATCAGTAAGCTTCTTGTACGATCCACCGCTTTGCGTGAGGAGCGATATCGAATAAAGTATGAATTTCTGGTGCTCCGGGAGAGTAGCTATTATGTCGTAGACAACCTCGTTCTCAGCTATCTTTGCCGCCTCTTCCGCTTCCGCGATGCTGACCCTGTCCTTCTTCTTATCATCAGCCAGCTCGCCCGCCTTTGCCATTATCTTCAGTGCGAACCTCGCATCACCTCCTTCCCTTGCAGCAAGGGCTGAGATATAATGCAGCACGTCGTCGTCCATCGCATCCTTCTTGTAGCCTAGCTGGCATCTATCCTTTATTATCGCATAGAGCTCCGTGGCATAGTATTGCGAGAACACGAGCTCCGTCTCATAAAGCGATGACAGGCTCCTCGGATCCAGCTCGTCCTTGAATGAAACCTTGTTCGATATGCCTATCATAGTTACTCCTCCCGCCTTTATATCGCTGTTTATCCTGGTCAAAGTATATACAAGGTCATCGAGATCCCTTACGAGGTCTATCTCGTCTAGCACTGTGACAAGGATTTTCCCGTCTTCCTCTATCCATGAGGTGAGTCTTTCATACAGGTCAACTGCTCCATACCCTCTTTTCGCATAAGTAGGGATATGGTCGCTTATTATCTTGTTCAGAACCCTGAACCTGCTATTGTAAATTCTGCAATTAACATAAGTGATCCTTGCCTTGGTGTTCGGTATCGCCTTTACCTCATCCAGAACGTATTTTACGCAGGAAGTTTTTCCCGTTCCTGTCTTTCCATAAACAAACAGGTTTCTTCCCCTGTCACCCTTAAGCGAAGGAGCTAGCGCTTTCTCTATGTTATTTATCTCCTTTTCCCGGTACATGAGTTTTTTAGGCGTGAAGTGAGGGGAGAGCACCTCTCGGTTTGCAAATATCTTAGAATCTGCCATAAGGTCGCTAAGGTTGCTCATTCCAATCCCATTTTATAAGACAGTGACGCTATCTACCACAGAAGCATTGATGCTTTAAGCGGAGCTGTTAGATGCAACGATAATATCCATCTCATGTTTAAAATGCTTTTCGTTGATTGCAGCATCAACGGTAAATGCGGCAGCATGTTTAACCAGGCGTGCACCATGGGATATACTGGACTTCAGCAATCTTTATAAGTGTTACGGACATAATATTACTCACTGCTTTTCCCGCACGCACTGCCCAGGCAGGAGGGATTGACATGGAGAAGGAACAAATCGACAAGCTTAGCGCTTTTCTCGGCGAGAACAAGGGCAAACGCAAGTTTACGCAGAGCGTTGACCTGGTAGTCAACTTCAGGAACATAGATTTCTCCAAGCAGGACAATAGGTTAAATATGGAGATAAAACTCCCATACGGGAAAGGAAAGGTGAGCAAGGTGATGCTCTTTAGCGACGACGCCGCCATGAGCGCAAAGGCATCGCAGTTAGGGATTAAGGTCGCAAAAAGCGGTGAGCTGGCATCAATCGCGACAGACAAGGTGAAGATGGCCGAGCTGCTGGAATACGAATTAATAGCGCAACCCGCTCTCATGCCACAGATCGCAAAGACGCTCGGTCAGTTCCTAGGTCCAAGGAACAAGATGCCGAGGCCCGTTATAGGGGACGTATCTGCTATGATAGGCAGCATGGGAAAGAGCCTTTTCGTAAGAAGCAAGGGGAAGTACCTGCCAACCGCGCACTGCGTCGTAGGCACGGAGCAGATGCCGCAGGACCAGATAGCGGCAAACATAGACGAGGTAATAGGTGCTTTTGCGAAGAAAACGGGAAAGCAGAATATACGCTCAGTCTTTATCAAGCTGACAATGAGCAGCCCAGTGCGGCTGATATGATACGGTAGAATAACGAATAACGAATAACGAGTGACATTTATGTTGACTAAAAACGAGAAGATAAAATTCGTTGAAGAGGGCAGGAGCATACTGCAGAAATACTCTGTCATAGGAGTAGTCCCGCTGGCAAATGTACCGGATAGGCTCGTCCAATCAAACAGGAATAAGCAGAGGGCTAGCGTCCACTTCATACTGGGCAGGAAGACTCTGCTCACCAAGATACTAGAGGGCAGCGAAAAGACGAAGCCACTGGTAAAAGAATTGACCGGGACATCAGCAATAGTGCTTAGCAATGACGATCCATTCGATGTGTTCCAGCGGTTCAAGTCAAATTATATAAAGATGGCAGCAAAACCTAACCAAATAGCCCCTGAAGATATAGAGATACAGGCGGGAGATACCACAATACAGCCCGGGCAAGCCGTCACGGAATTGAAGCAGGCGGGCATTGACGTGCAGATAAAGGCTGGAAAGGTGGTCATAGCAAAGGACAAAACAATTGTGAAAAAGGGCACAAACATAACGGCGCAGGTGGCAAAGGCACTTAAGACCCTTGACATAATGCCATTCAGCGCATCACTTCTTCCTGCTGTCCTGCTATCCGGGAATATGGTATTCACAAAGGACATACTCAACATAGATCCAGCAAGGACTGTGTCGGAAATAGGGCACGGTTTCATGCAGGCATTTACGCTGTCGATGGAAACGGGCAACGTAAACAGCTACAACATAATCCAATTCGTACAAAAGGCATTCAGGTCAGCCAGGATGCTTGGCATAGAGGCAAGACTGTACGAACCAGGCGTGATAGACACGCTTATACAGAATGCTGTTGCCCAGGCATCCGCGCTGAACGCGAGCGTGCCGCAGGCACAGGATCAGAAATAAACAACAATGACGCTAAGGTGAAGTTATGGAATACATATACGCAGCGCTGCTTTTGGATGCTGCAGGAAAGGAGGTAAACGAGAAGGGTCTGCTGGAAATAGTCAAGGCGGCAGGAATGTCGCCGGACGAAGCCAGAGCGAAGGCTATCGTGGCATCGCTGAAAGGCGTCAACATAAAAGACGTCATCAAGAATGCGCAGGCAGTTCAGGTGGCAGCACCAGCTGCTTCAGCAGCACCTGCTGGCGCACCTCCCGCAGCGGCAAAGAAGGCAGAGAAGAAAGAGGAAGCCAAGAGCGAGGAAGAAGCAGCAGGAGGTCTTGCAGGTCTCTTTGGCTGAGTCAATGCAGGTTAATGCAATAGCAAAGGCGCTCACGCTCCGCTAGCGGAGCGTTTTTGTAATTACAGTTAACCAAAATTCAGCAACTGTTTTATAGGTTGCTGGACAAGCAAACGTGATTTGGATGGACGTATACGTGGAAAAACCGAAGTGCACCGGCTGTTCGCACTGCTTCGATGTCTGCCCTGTAGCAGTATTCGAGATGCGGCCTCTGGATGGCAGCAAGGGAGACATCAACGCCGATACCGCTCCGGAAGAATGGAAGTGGAAGGGACAGGAAGATCCTGCTGTTTTTGCGAAGTGGAACAATGATGTGCAGAAATGCCATGACCATTACAAGCAGAAATCGGTCGCCGTGAATGGCAGCGCATGCATACTCTGCCAGGCATGCCTGATAGAATGCGAAGGGGAGTGCATAGTGATAACGGATGACCAGGGACAGAAATACCATTCAATATACAAGTAATGCCTGCAGTTAGAAAGCGATTCCTCGTTTGATGCCTTTGCGCCTGCCGCTCAGCGTTCCCTCTATACTATCTGCATGTTTGCACATCTGCAGAACCGGTTTTTACACTCATCTATTTATCTTTTCATTTGCCAATTATCCATGCCGCTTTCTCACGTGCAGCCTGATTCCATGCCGATAGAGATGATGAACAAACCATTTACGGACGAGGAGAGCCTAGGTTCCCTAAACAGATATGTTAGGAAGTGGTTCGAGAAGAACTTCAAAGAGATCACTCCTCCGCAGCAGTTCTCCTTCAAGCTGATTACGGAGGGGAAAAACGTGCTGATAACAGCTCCGACAGGGTCCGGCAAGACGATGTCCGGTTTCCTATCAATAATAAGCAAGCTGTTCGACTACTCCCTGCAGGGGAAACTTGAGAGCAAGGTGTACTGTTTGTATATATCGCCGCTAAGGGCGCTCAACAACGACATCTACAGGAATCTGCAGAAACCGCTTGAAGAGATATACGACATGATAAAAAAAGAGAAGGGAATTGACATAATAAAGAACAACATCCAAAATGTGACTATAGGGGTCAGGACCGGGGACACGACACAACAGGAGCGTGCACAGATGCTGAAGCATCCGCCGAACATACTTGTCACGACTCCGGAAAGCCTTGCAATACTACTCAACTCTTCGAAATTCATCGAGAATATGCGCACCGTCCAGTATGTCGTCATAGACGAGATACACGAGCTCGCGAACAACAAGAGAGGGGTGCATCTCTCGCTCTCGATAGAGCGGCTGGCCGCGATGACTTATGGCAATTTTACGAGAATAGGGCTCGGGGCAACGCTGTACCCATTGGAGGAAGCGGCTAGGTTCCTGGCCGGCTACAATGGAGCACAGCCGAACGACTGCATCATTGTCGATGCGTCGTGGAGCAAGAAGCTGGACGTGAAGGTGATAAGCCCATCAAGCGATCTTATCCATACCGAGGACCAGCGCATAGAGGACCTGACTTACGGAATCATCAACGACATAGTGAAAAAGAGCAAGACTACCCTGATATTCACTAACACGCGCAGCGGTACAGAAAGGGTAGTCTTCAACCTGAAGAAAAGATTCAGGTATAATGAGGATATCGCGGCGCACCATGGCTCGCTTTCAAGAGAGTCAAGGCTCGAGGTGGAAGACCTGCTGAAGAAAGGCTCGCTGAAATGCGCGGTATCATCTACGAGCCTAGAGCTGGGCGTTGACATAGGCTCAATAGAGAATGTTGTGCTGCTCGGTTCCCCGAAGAGCGTCACGCGCGCAATGCAGAGGATCGGCAGGGCTGGCCATTCTTTCAGGGAAACCGCAAAGGGAGAGGCGATAGTCCTTAACAGGGACGACCTGGTGGAATGCACGATGATGCTTGACGCGGCGCTTAGAAAGCACCTCGACTCCTTTGTCGTGCCACAGAATGCGCTTGACGTACTGGCCCAGCACATAGTCGGAATGTCCCTCTCGCAGAAATGGGATGTTGACGATGCATTTAGTTTGGTGAAAAAGGTTTACGCGTACCACAATCTGCCGAAAACGGATTTTACCGCGCTCATAAAATATCTTGCCGGAAACTATGTCGGCCTAGAAAGCAGGAGGGTGTACGGGAAGATATGGTATGATGAGAAAGAAAACAGTTTCGGTAAGAGAGGATACAATACAAAGATGATATACATGCTCAACCTCGGCACCATACCTGATGAAGTCGCTGTCAATGTCCTGATGAAAGGAACAAAGAAGTCGATAGGGTTCATAGAGGAGGAGTTCCTATCGAAGCTGAAACCTGGCGACGTCTTCACGCTGGGAGGGAAATTGTACAAGTTCGACCATGCCGTAGGGATGAAATGCTTCGTTGATGATGGCAAAG
Organism: Microcaldota archaeon; assembly: GCA_021799475.1. Taxonomy (GTDB): domain Archaea; phylum Micrarchaeota; class Micrarchaeia; order Micrarchaeales; family Micrarchaeaceae; genus JAJZYD01. The sequence continues at coordinate 292,976 of JAJZAJ010000001.1, forward strand.
GGCTTATGCCAACCATACCTCCATGGTTTTCGGAACAGCTGCCGTTAAGCTATGAGCTATCACAGGAGATAGGCAGGTTCAGGAGGGAGTTCTCGGAAATACTAGAACGCAGCATCAAGAAAGAAAAGATAACCCGTCTTGGAAAGAAGATACAGATGGGGAAAGAAGCGTCAGAGTACCTTGACAAACTGCCTGTAGACGGAAGCTCCAAGCAGGCGCTCTATGGCTACTTCATGGAGCAGCTCCTCTTTGCCAAGGCGGTACCGACTGACCGGCAGCTGCTGATAGAGCAGACCGAAGATCCTACATCCGGAGCCGATGTTCTTGTCTTCCATTCCCTATATGGCAGGAGAGTGAACGATGCGCTCTCGCGGGCGTTCGCGATGGAGCTGGGAAGCCGGTTGGACTCAGACATAGGGGTAATGATAAACGACAACGGTTTCATGCTCAACAGCGAAGAGGGAATAAAACTGAATGCGAAGGCGCTCGAAAGTCTCGTGAGAGGAGTATCAAACGGGGACATCACCCAGCTGCTGAAGAAAAACATAAGGAACACGGAATTAATGAAAAGGAGGTTCAGGCATGTCGCTGCAAGAAGCTTCATGATACTCAGGAACTACAAGGGGTTCAAGATAGGTGTCGGGAGGCAGCAGGTCAACTCACAGCTGATATTCAGGGCAGCAGAGGAGATAGATCCCGATTTCCCGATAATAAAGGAGGTTTACAGGGAGATATTCAATGACATGATGGATCTGCCAAGGGCGGAGACCCTGTTATCAGCAATGATAGATGGAACCGTGCAATACAAGTTCATAAAGACAGACGCTCCAAGCCCATTCGCACACAACCTGATAACATTCGGAAGAGCAGATGTCGTGCTCATGAAAGAAAGGCACAAATATCTGGAATTCCTCCACGATAAAGTGATGAAGAAAATAGGCGGATAGTGAAAGCATGATGCTTGATGAAGACATAGAGCTGCTCGACGGGCTTCCAATCGCATACATAAAGAGCCTGAAGTCCTTGGTAGTAGCGGACCTGCACCTCGGTTACGAGGGAGTGATGGCGAAGAGGGGGATGCTGCTTCCGAAGATCAACTACAGAAAGATAACTGATATGCTGGAAGAGGCGCTTGCGAAAACGATGGCAACGAATATCATAGTTGATGGCGACATCAAAAATGAGTTTTCTACTGTTGACCAGGAGGAGTTCAATGAACTTTTTGACTTCATCAACTTTGCGAGAGAGAAGAAGGCGAAGCTCATCCTCATCAAGGGAAACCATGATAATTTTGTGGAGCGGTACCGCGAACCGTTCAAGCTGACTGTTGCAAGCCAGGAACTGAAGATTAACGACTATTTTTTCTTCCATGGCGAGGAGCTGCCAACCGGGTTTAGGAAGTCAAAGATGCTCTTCATGGGCCATGAGCACCCTGCGCTTGGCGTGCTGAACGCGGCAGGTTTAAAGGAAAAGGTGAAGTGCTTCTTGCTCGGCAGGTACAACGGAGTCCCTCTTCTCGTGCTTCCCGCTATGAACTACTTCGCTGCGGGCACTGACGTCAACATGCATCCAAAGAGCCATCTTCTCTCTCCTGTATTCAAGAAAGCCGACATCGACAAGATGAAGGCAATAGCCGTAGGTTACGGCTCAACGATAGATTTTGGGACAGTAGGAAAGCTCAGGAGGATATAACCTGAGGCACTGCCAACGGACAACAGCAGATATGTGCGGCCATCAGATGTAAAACCACGGCAGCGCATTGAGTACAAGGGCGATTACAAGAATTATGCCAAGCAATTTTACCAGTCTCCTGCTCTTGACGCCTGCCTGGTAGATCCTCCAGCCGTCAAAAAGAGGCAACGGAAACAGGTTTGCAGCTCCGACAAGGAAGTTGAACAGGAGAGATAGCGAGAAGACTATGTAAAGGAAGTAGCTGACCTGCACCCATGTTGCAGATGATACCGGCTGGTACGCATTTGCTAGTCCTATGATTCCATGCGGAGAGCCGCCAATGGAGATTGCATTGAAGCTGTATGGCGTTCCGTTCGCCACTACAGTGACCATTTGCCCAGGGGTGTCTGTCGCGGCCGCGCTGGTAAGGCTAGTTATATTGCTTATCTGATGTCCATTCCACGACTGTATCCACATGCCGGGCTTTAACACCCCGTATGCCGGAGTGTTTGATACGACCGCTCCTATGATTACATGGTTAGAGTATATGAACGGCATGACGTAGAGCTGCATCGCAACGACCAGCACGAAGAAGAGCATCATGATAAGGAAATTCGATGCAACGCCCGCCGAGAATATCTTCATCTGCCTGAACGCATCGAGACGGCTCACTTCCTTCTCATCCGGCTCCACGAATGCCCCTATAGGGATTACGCCGAAGAGCAGAAGGCCCATCTGCTTCAGCTTAACCTTCCATATCCTTGCGAGTATCCCATGGGAGAATTCATGCACTATTATCAATATCGCAAATGCAATGAGCCCTGCAACGAGAGGTATGCCGATGCCAGGCAGTATAAGCGCGACACCCGGCACCTGCGTCGTAAGGTTTGATGAATTTGGCGCTCCGGCAAGCAGCGACAGCAAATAGAGTATGTCAGAATATACTATGCTGGCTGCATTGTATGCGATGAAACCGAAGAGGAAGCCGGAAAGCCCTGTTACTATGCTCACGACCAAGAATACTGCCTCTATCAGCATTACCGCGCTCGCTGTCTGGGCAGGCCTCGACGCCGCAGCGGCTGCCACTTGCGGTATATTTATAAACTGGTATGCGCTGGTAGCGACAGGGATAACAAGCAGGTAGATAAATATAAGGGATGCAATTCCAAACGCATACATCTTGAAGCTCACCCTCTTCCTCATTATAGGATATGAGAGCAGCCCAAGGCCCACTATAATTCCCCATACGGACATCGCTTCCCAGAACTTAGGCCATTTTCTAGATATCCTGTCTACCAGAGTCAGACCATGAGATGTACCGGCTATGTAACCGCCGTAGCCGCCCTTCAACGAGTTTACCCTCTGTATGGTTAATCCTATCACGAACATCGATATAAGGCCAAGCGCGAGCTGGGCAGCTCCCCCAAGGATCGACGCAGAGGCAGCTACATATACCAAGGCGAACCCGAGGACGATCAGCGCTAAGGTTGCGGGCTTTGCTGCCTTCCGGCTTACCGACTTGCTTTTCTTTGTCGCCATAAGAACCATAGTATTCAGAAACGAGCCTATAAAACCTTTGTCGTAATACGGTTGTTGTTATCGAAGCGATAGCGCGTCAAGTGCAAAGGATTTTATTTGCGCGCTGCGCAATGCTATAAGGTGTTCTGATGGAGGATTGTGAATTGTGCGGCAGGGAGACCAAGGATATCTACATACTGAATGTCGAAGGCGTCGAGCTCCGCGCCTGCGCAAGATGCGCAAAGGGCAAAAAGGTAATAAGGACTGAGTTTGAGCAGGCAGCTACCAGGAAAAATGAATCAAAGCCCTCAAAACAGTTAAAGGAGGAAGAAAAACCAATAGTGGAGAACTACGGCGCTATAATCAGGCAGGCACGGGAAAGGATGAAGATACCGATAAAAGTGCTTGCCGAAATGCTTAATGAGAAGGAGCATTATCTTGTAAGGGTAGAAGAGCAAAAGACTGAGCCGAACCTTGCCCTTGCCCGTAAATTGGAGAAAGAACTGAAAATAAAATTAACAGAGGAAAGTGTATCAGAAAACGGAAACTATAACCAGAAGAACCAGAAGGGATCTGTTGCCACTTTGGGCGAGTTCACAAACTGAAGGAGTGCTGCAGATGGCTGTAGATCTAAGGGATATAGTATCAAAACGCGCAATCGAAATAGAAGAGCTTAACGGGAAGAGTATCGCGATAGATGCATACAATGTCTTCTACCAGTTCCTGTCAATCATAAGGCAGCCGGACGGGACGCCGCTGATGGATGACAAAGGAAGTATAACCAGCCACCTATCCGGACTCTTCTACAGAAACACAGAGCTGATAAGCAAAGGCATAACTCCTATCTATGTCTTCGATGGTCTTCCTTCTGTATTGAAGCAGAAGACCATAAACGCAAGAATGCAGAGGAAGAGGGAAGCGCAGGCGGCATGGAAGGAGGCAGTAGAAAAAGGGGATATAGAGGCAGCGAGAGCTAAAGCGCAGCAGACTGTGAGAATGACAAAAGAGATCGTAGAAAGCGGGAAGGCTCTGCTTGGTCTTATGGGCATACCGTGCATAAACGCGCCAAGCGAAGGAGAGGCTCAGGCATCGCATATGTGTGCCCAAGGTCAGGTGTATGCCGTCGGCAGCCAGGATTATGATACTATGCTTTTCGGCGCGCCTGCCGTGGTAAGAAACCTTACAATAAGCGGGAAGAGAAAGCTTCCCGGAAAGAATGTCTACGTGAACGTATCTACTGAGCTACTTAACTTCAAGGATACTCTTGAGAAGAATGGCATAACGCATAGGCAGCTCATATGGACAGGCATACTATTGGGCACAGATTTCAACGAAGGGGTAAAAGGAGTGGGCCCGAAGACTGCGCTTAAGATAGTAAAATCCGCTAAAAAGATAGAGGACGTAAAAGCATACGTAAAGCAGAAGTATAATTATGAATTTGAGCTGGACATAGAGGAAGTGGAACATCTGTTCATGAAACCTGAGGTAAAGGACATAACAGGGCAGGAGCTTGACTCTTTCTCGAAGCTATGGCCAAACAAGGAAGGGATTATCTCGTTCATGTGCGCCATGCATGGATTCAGCGAGGACCGGATTGAAAAATATACTGATAAGCTCATGGAGCTGAAGGGCCACTCGGCGCAGAAGACGATAAGCAACTGGTTCAAATGAGCAGACAGCGGCGTATTTTTATAACCTAGCGTGCAAATGTGTGTGGTGTTCAAATGGTCCAAAAAACAGTGTCAAAATCAAAAAGACGCATCGGGAAAAAGTACCGCAAGGTGCAGAAGATAAAGAAACTGAGAAGGGAGCACAGGAAAAAACTAAAACTATCAAGAAACAAGCGCAGAAAGCGCTGATACCTGGATCTGTTTGTTTTTGCATAGGGCTTTAAACTTTTCTTGTGATGAATGCACGGTAATAAAATGGCAAGAAAAATGAAAAAGACCAAAAAGTCGCATAAGAAGACATCTATGAAAAGGAGGAGCAAGAAAGGGACAAAAAAACGGAGCAGAAGATAACTATACGACGTCAAGGTATACTTTGTCATTGAATTCATACACGGTGGTATCGCCATCCTTTTCATCAAGGCCTATGCCGTGTATGAAGTCTCTAACCTTGGTAACAAGCTTAATCTCATCCTTCAAGATATCGAGCACATAAGTATGGTCCTCGAATTCATAATAAGTGAAAATCACCCTAATGCTGCCCTTTATCGCAACAAAAACTTTTGAAGAAGGATTGCCGAGAGCAAGCAGCATGCTGCACAGCAATATATTCCTGTCGAGCAAATCACCGAGCCTGAACCTTATCGTATCATCAGGGGTAAGCCAGAACTGTATCGGCAGAGTCAAGTCACCTATCTCGTTCTTAACGAAGGAAAAACACTGGACGCTGGCTTCAAAGAAATCCGAATTATAGTTATAAATCCCAAAACTGCTTTTTATCCTCTCTATCTCTTTTGCTACAAGGTTGCTTTTTGGCGTGACAAGGGTAGGAAGCTCCGAAACAGACAAATGCTCCTTCTCCTCTATCAGCTCCTTGTACCGCAGTATGATGTCTAGATAAACCTCGTTGAGCTTTGCCTCTCTCTCAAAATCTGTATCCTTATCAGCCATCTCATCTATATTGGTTCGCAGCCAAGGACTAAAACATTTTGTTTTGCAGGCAGGCAGCTATAAATATAATACGGAGCAATAAGGAATGTGGCAGTATGTACAGATCCTTCAAAGTAACTACACATAAAGGGATAGCGCGCATGGCGCTGTCACACGGGAGCACATGGATACCTGCAGGGAGCGATGTGCTGATGTGCGACATAGCTACGAAGTCTATTACCTCAGAGCTCGCTAATTTCCTAAGGCACAACTGCGGTGTACATGAAGTGCTTGCAATACCTGAAAAACTCGCACGCAGAATAGATGGGATACGTATCAGAGGGGTGGGAAGGGGCGAAGTCCGCATATTGTTCAGGTATTTGGACGAATCGCCGTAAGCTATTAAACTGTTCCAGAGAATCTAATCATGATGGACAACAGGACAATAGCAGACATGTTTGACGAGATAGCCGACATGCTGAGCCTGGAGAGCTTTCCAAACGTGCAGTTCGAGGTCAGGGCATACAGGAAAGCAGCGCTCATCATAAGGAGCATGCAGGAGCCGATCTATGATATATACGGGAAAGGAGGGCTAGAGGCTCTAATGGAGATACCGGGAGTAGGGAAAAGCATAGCTGCAAGCATAGAAGAATGCATAAAGACGGGCAAGATGCGAAAATACGAAATGCTCAGGAAGAAATATCCTTTCAGCATGAGAGAGCTTACCTCAATAGCCGGGCTCGGCCCGAAGACAGCCCTGCTGCTCTACAGGAAGCTTAAGATAAGAAATATCGCGGATCTCAAGAAGGCTATAGCAGAAAACAGGATCGGTAATGTAGAAGGCATCAGGGAAAAAAGCATAGAGCAGCTGCGGAAAGGCATCGATTTAATGGAGGCGAGCAAAGGGAGGATGATTATAAGCGATGCTCTGCCGGTTGCAGAACAGATAATAAAGAGGCTGACTGGCAGTGGACTTGTAGAGCGCGCTCTCGTCGCCGGGTCTGCCAGGAGAATGCGCGAGACGGTCGGCGACCTCGACATACTCGCGATATCGCCAAACGGAGAGCAGGTAATGGAATTTTTTTCAAGGATGCCTGAAGTCGAAAGCACTATAATGAAAGGGCCGACGAAGACGACTGTGCATCTTAAGATTGGGCTGAACTGCGATATAAGGGTTCTTGAGCCAAAAAGCTTCGGGGCGGCAGTGCAGTACTTTACCGGAAGCAAGGATCACAACGTGCAGGTACGCACCATCGCAATAGGCAAGGGCTACAAGCTCAACGAGTATGGCCTTTTCGACAAGAAGGGTAGAAACGTGGTTCATGAACATGAGGAAGGGATCTACGAAAAGCTTGGGATGCAGTGGATGCCGCCGGAAATGCGGGAAGCGAGAGGAGAGGTGAAGCTTGCGCAGCAGCACAAGATACCAAAGCTGGTTGAGCTCGGGAACATCAGGGGTGACCTCCACACCCACTCTGTTGCGACTGACGGTCAGAGCACGATCGAAGAGATGGCAGCTTCGGCCGCAAAGATGGGTTACGAGTACATCGCCAATACTGACCATACAAAGAGCACGAGGGTAGCAAATGGGATGAACGACAGGCAATTCGCGGCTCATCTTGATAAGATAGACAGGCTGAACGATAAGCTCGCAGGAAAAATAAGAATACTCAAAGGGGTGGAATGCGACATACTTAAGGACGGGACGCTTGACCTCTCAAGCTCTATGCTCAAGAAGATGGACTGTGTTGTTGCAGCAGTGCATTCCAACATGGCGATGGAAAGGGACGAGATGACAAAAAGGGTGGCAAAGGCGCTGGAGACGGGGCTTGTTCATATCCTTGCGCATCCGACTGGCAGGATAGTCGGAGTCAGGGAGCCATACAAGATAGACCTTGAGAAGGTAGCGGAATCTGCAGAACGCAACAATGTCGCTTTTGAGGTGAACGGCCAGCAGAGGCTTGACCTGAATGATACGAACATAATGCTGGTTTCAAAGTATAAGGTTGGCTTTGCGATAAACACCGATGCGCACAACACCACACATTTCGCGCTGATGCGCTACGGGGTAGGCACAGCAAGGAGGGGATGGTTGACGGAGAACAGGGTAATAAACACATTGCCGCTGGAAAGGCTGCTTAAGACACTGAAGAAATAACTATGTCTGCCGTATGCATGGAAGAAAGAGCCATACTTACAGATAGTTAGAAAGGTTGAACTGCCGCACTGACCTGTTTCCGCCTCCAACTCCCCCGAACACTGTCTCTATCTCGTCCTTGAGCAGGAGGAGTCTTTGCTTCATGTACTCTTCTAGTTCGTATTTTTCCGTCAGGTCAAGAGCGATGTTCATATACTTCTCTATCCCTCCCTTGCTTATCGTCAGCACTATCTTCCCTTTACACTTCTTGCATTTGCCTATAAGAGGTATCCTCCTGTATTTTGCATTGCAATTTACACACCTGAATGTCTGTCTTGAAAAGCTGTGCAGGTTTCCCATCAGGTCTGGAATGAAGTGGCTCATTATGAGTCTTCTGGCCGTGTCCTGTCTGTCAACAGTGCATAGCTTGTCCATAAGGCTAAACTGCGCGTCGAGCTTCTCCTGCATCGTCTTCAATTTCGTATACATGCTTCTCATCGGCGCTCCGGTTATATTGTCCGGGCTGTCAAGATGCGTGAAGTTAAGCCCGATGTACTCATTCTGCTTTCCCAGCCTGTTTCCAACAAGCTCTATTGACACATCACCAGGAGATGGGTAAGAGTAAGTCTTGTCATAGAACTCTTTGCCGTATCTTTCAACTATCTCCATGGCGTGGACCTCGTCATCAACTTCTTCCGGGAGTATATGTATGGACATAATGAGCGGAGCATCCATAGTCCCTCCTATAGTCACCGGCAGGTAGCTTCTCGAAAAATTCACCAGGCCGTCGAGCAGAAGCATCGTTGTATCTTCATCACCATCGCAATTTCGCCTCCGTGCGGATATCGTGTAAGGATGTGCGAATCCAACGCTTGCATTTGTAAAACCTATTATCCTGCCAAGTACACCGCAGGAAGTATGCGGCGAAAGTGTTATAACACAGTGCCCTGCGAGATCCTCCGGCCTGTGCAGGTTGTAGAATGGCTCCAGACCGTAAAACCTTACCAGCAGCTCGTCTACGAATCCGCTAATCCTATACATATACTCCATTCCGTTCCTGTTTAGCACCACATCCTGGTGCTTCAACTCCAGCAGCTGATCATCTCTCTCAAGGGGCGCTCCTCTGAAGTCTTCGGTATAACCGAGCTCCCTGAGCTTTGCGATCCCGACCCCTATCTCTTTAGGGTAGAAATGAGTCATCGGGGCGTCTGTCGCATCGAATCTGGCAGTCCCGTCTTTGAATATAGAAATGCTGTGCTGGCTTCTCAATATTCCTTTCTCTAAAGGCTCAGTGAGCTTGTCCCTGCTTACCAATCCCTTGACTCCTTTGACCACCTTCGGCATCGACTGCACTCCTATCGTTGCCATCGCCGAGTCTATCATCGAAGCAAGGTTTATTTTCCTCCTGTCGCTACCGATCGTCTTTCCTTTGCAGACGCTGCATACCGGTAATTTGCTTGATCTGCCGCATACGCTGCATACCCTGTCTATACTAGCTCTTGATTTGTGCGTGAAACAGTACATTGTAGTGATGAATTCCCCTCCGACATCGCACTTGGCGCGCACCATCTCGACATCGATGAGTTGAAGACCGAACTTTCTTTTATCGTCGCTGTACGCCCTGGATATGTTCCGTTCCTTGCTTCCATACTCGAAAATAGGGAACAGCACGTTCGGCGCAGGTTTCATAAGACGCTCCTTCGCCTTCTCCGGACGCCCTATCCTGGCGCCTATCCGTGTCGCCCTTACCATTATCGTGAAAGGGGAAAATGAATTCAGCATCTCAACCGGCTGAAGCTGCATGTTGTACTTATCTATGGTTGCCTGATTCCTTTCTATCTTGCTATCTGAGGAGAAGCCCAGCGATGCAATAAGGCTCTGTGCATCGTTGTTCCTTATAGCTATAGTGTCTCCCCTATCGAGGTGCGGTATGCACAGCCTTTCGATAGACTGCGTCAGCTGCCTGTCGGTCTTAAATTCGATCTCAGCCAAGTCAAACAGCGAATCGCCTTTGCTCTCGAGTTTTGCGGAAAGCACCGCCTTGGCAATCGCAAGGATTTCCTGCTGGCTTATCTCATTGTAATCATATATGTAAAGAGGGTGCATCGGCACATTATAAGCCTTCGATAGCCCATACGCTTCCCTGAAATCAGGCTTCTTCGGCATTTCTCCCTTGAAACCGGCAGCGCGCAGCTGCTCCTCCCAGTATTCCTCAACATAGCTTGTGGGTTGCAGCGGCGTGTTTGTCTTCTTGAAATCCCCATATGTCACGAGGATGTCACCTACTGACAGTATCTTCGTTATGCTATGCGCCACTGCCTTTGCCTCTTCCACGCTATTGACACGCAGCGCCTCTCCATTCGAAAGCTTGACAAACGGTCCCTCTATAGAATCAACGGGCATGGCAACACAGCCCTTTCCGGGTTTCTCAACTTTCAACTGTGTGCCTACTGCTATAAACTCTCCAAGAAGCCACATTGTAGCAGGGCTGAATCCTTTCGCGGCTATCCCGGTAAGTCTCGACCTCCCATACCTGAGCCTAAAACTCCCGTGGTATCCCGGGTATGCGAGCACCGGCCTTCCGGCAACAAGCTCCTGAAGAAAGACAGCTATTTTTTTATCTTCCTTCCCGCTCTTCTGCACCGTGCCCTTGTCTGCTTTTATCACTTCGTTGAGCCACGACCAGTCCAATCCTGCCATCTTGGTATATTTGAGAACGCTCTTGGCCTTTTGCGCTATTCCCTCGCAGACCACAAGCCCTATCCCTCCTCTTACCCTGTTCGTAATCTGTTCTTCCTTTCCATTCGAATCGAGCCTTTTGATATTCCTGTGCACGCTAACCTCTATATCTTCAGTGGGCAATCCGTCAATGCACACAGGGCAGTTTTCAAGAATCTTTCTCATGTCGCCTTCGCTCGGCAGATACTGCAGCCTTGCGCATCTCGCATGGTAAAGGAGCATTTCCTCTATCGTCCTTTCTACTTCTGACCCAGTTGCCCTGTATTGCCCTATCATAAGAAGCTTTCTTGCATAGTCTGCGAGAGCCACTGACAGCGCCGCGCTTGTGCCTCCCGCTCCCCTTATCGGACCAGCATAGATAACAGCTATGTAATCCGAGCCATCCGCGTTCCTGTATAAGTTTACTCCCTGCAGGCCTTCGGTAGGGGCGACTAGCACTCCTTCTGTAAGTATTGCGAGCCCGCTTCTAACCGCAAGAGTCAGCCTGCCCTTGACGTCATAAGCATATTTCTCATTATACCTATTATCTGTACATATTGCCTTCACTATCTCAAAAGCGAGCTCTTGCCTGGAGAGGCTCTTTTCTTTCATCTTGCTCCTTATCATGTCAGCAAGCCCATCAAGCCCTATTATACCCTCAACTCTCGACGCGAGATCCGGTGCTGCCTTTATCTCGACGAAAACCTCCGGATCGTATCCCCTGCTTCGCGCAGCGGAGGCTACCGCAAAAGCTTTCTCGTAATTCTTTGTCAAAATATCAAAATACTCCTTGCTGTCCATTCTATTCACTACCGAAGTTCATTTCTGTGAAGTGATGGGATTTCATCTCATAGACCGGAAGTATGCACGGCGTCGGTATATGTCCTGTCCTTATCTGGAAATCAGTCCTCGCCTGCCATGTCCCGCTATTCACTATCTCAACGCCGTGGTAGTTGGATATCCCGTTCTTATGTATGTGGCCCATATGCAATATATCCGGCACCTTGTCTATGATCAGATTATCGTTCTTACTTGGCACAATGACGTTCTTTCCTCCGTATACTGGCGAAAGATGCCTCCTCTTTAGCAGCTCTATCATCGCCTTCTCCGGATACGCATATGATAGGCCTGGTATTGAAGCTATCGTGTCGTCAAGCGAGGTGCCATGGTATGCAAGCACCTCCATGCCCTGCAAGGTCAGATAACTTGGGTTCGTAACTATATGTATGTTATTCCATTTCTGGTCTGCGAGCAGCTGTGCAGTCAATGGCGGCTGCGGTTCTGCTCTTTGCACAGCATCATGGTTGCCCGGCATGACAAAGACATGCACGTAATCAGGTATGGCTTCCAAAAGCTTGAATAGCTGGCGATATTGCGCATATATATCAAAAACTGCAAGGTCGTCTTCCTGCCCCGGATATATCCCTATCCCGTCTGCCACATCCCCGGCTATTACTATGTACTTGATCTTTTCTGCAAGATCCTTCCTTGTCGCGACATTGCCGTTCAGCCAGTCTATCATATGGAGGAAATTCTTTTCCATGAATCTTTTGCTGCCTACATGCACGTCTGACAGGAACGCTACCGCAATGTCCTGGCTTATGTTTTTCTTGTTTATTATCGGCACATCAGGCATAAGCAGGTCGCTTGCTATAACCATTCCCTTCCAAAGCTTTCCCTTTACCGCTATCACTTCATCATTTATTATTGAGGATGTTTTTTGGAAAAGGAGCTTTGACTGCTGAGAGCTGCCATTCATGAACAGTACCCTTATTTCTCCGGTGCTGTCCTCTATAAGTGCCGAAACATGCCCCTTGGCTGTCTGGTTTCTCGATGTCACTATCCCCAAAACAGTAACCTCTCTTCCTTCAGCGTATTTTTTCATAGCATCAATATTCTCTGCCATGCTTCCCATAATACCCATATGCTCCATAAGGATGGCCCTCATCCTATCTACTCTGCTGTTGAAGTAGGAGGTAAAGTCATCTGCGGTGCCTTCCGTCCTTTCTGTCGGCTTGTCCCTTATGCTGTAAGAAGGAGCTATGTCCTTCGCTTCCGGATTGAAGGACGGCGACCTCGAAATCTCTATAGGCATCGGAGTTTTTGCAGCCTTCAGGCTCTCGATGATCTCATTTATTTGCCCCGCATTGACAAATTTTATGCCGAGGTTGCTTTCCTGCGACTCTATCAGCTTATCCGCGATCAGGCTTATGTCGATGCCTGACAGCTGCTCCGGCGTTATGTCCCCTTCCAAGACTATCCTTGACTTCGCAAGAATCCGCACCAGTTCCTTTACCGAGTTTTCGTCTGCCATAAGCGTTACTGTTCCTGCTCTTTGATTGATTCCAGCATGCTCAGGATATTCCATATGGCGGTCCTGGCCTGAGGAGGAAGATTTATGTCATTCGAGACCCCGTCTATGCAGTATATCGCATCAGAGATCCTTACTGTATAGTCGCCCTGCCCTCCAAGCTTTGTCTTGGCCTCCGCAACCGCGGTCCTGACATTCTTCGGTACGCTGGTATCATTCATCAGCATCTCCATCCTTTTTATTATGTCATTTATCAATTCAATTGTATGCGTATTATCCGGCACGGTATCACCCAAAAAGAGTCTTGTTAAGACGATTCTTCCTTAAAAGTATATATACCTTCGTCATGCAGGCACTGCTCCAAAGAAGCGACCAATCAGATAACCGGCAAATCCTGCAACCATCCCTATAACCAGCATCTGCAACCCTCTCCTCCATATAGAGCCCACAGTGCTCTTCGCCTCATAAGCGCCGATGATGAAAAGCGCTATCGCACTTATCGCGATTGAGGATTCGACTCCATAAAGGATGTTCGACGTGAAATATAAAAACGGCAGGATAGGAAGGACAGAACCAAATACCGTAGAAGAGAGGACTACTACGAAACTGTCTCTGGCATCTGATTTTCCTACTGGTGAAAGGTTGAGCTCGTGCGCCATCATGAACTCCAGCCACGCCTTTTTGTTGCTGCATATATTGTCGGTCATAACACGCAGCTCTTTTCCGCTGTATCCCCAGCGCTTGAATATATCCTCAACCTCCTTTCGTTCTGTCTCTGGAGTGTCTCTCATTTCAAACCTTTCGCGCTGTTCCTCCTTAAGGTAGTGCATGCGCCTTGCCAGTGTGGAGGTATATGCGACAGCGCCCATAGATATGGCCTCTGCTCCAAGAGCCGCAAATGCAGCGACAAAGATTATCCTTATGTCATTTGTGGCAGCACTGACCCCAAGTATTACGCCAAGGACATTGACCAATCCGTCCTGACCTCCCAGAATAAAGTTCGATAGAAGAGTAGGCCGTGCATGCCTTTCGCTCGTCCGTCTGTGAAGCTCAACTTTTGACATAGTTAGAGAATGAATTACACTTATTATAAAGCTTGTTGTATGCGGACGCAAGCGCACCGCGACATGACTCAACGAAGAAGCCAAACTATAAATCCCTTTGTTTTGAATATAAGTGTCGGTGAGGAATTGATACTATCTGACTTTGACCTTGAGAATTTTATAAGAGGAAAGCGGCTTGTGATAAAACCTTTCTTAAAAGACACTATAAGGGAGAACGGCGTAGACCTGAGATTAGACAACCAAATCGGCAGGCATAACGAGAATGTTGGTGACGATTTCGTGCTCGACCCGTCAAAACAGGAACATATAAACTTGGCATTTAAGATAGAGAAAAATCAGAAACAGCTGTTTCTCAAGGGACGTTCACAGGTGCTCTTATCAACTAAAGAGTACATAAAACTACCCAACGATCTAATGGGGTTCGTCGAACTTAGAAGCACATGGGCACGCCATGGGCTTGCACTTCCCCCTACAATAATAGACGCGGGTTTCGAAGGGAACGTGACTCTCGAGGTGCTGAACAACGCACCTTATCCTATATTATTGAAACCGGGGGTAAGGTTTGCACACGTTATATTCGCGGCCACGATGAACCAAGTGAAAAATATCTATAACGGAAAGGTATATCAGGGGCAGCGCGGTGTCAAACTGCCAAAGGTAATAAACGAATAAGGTATTTGTCAGCTTTTACGACGTGTTTTTCTGTTTGAATAATTTCCTCTGGCAAAAGACATGAGCCCGGCTATTATAACAAGCACAAGCGAACCAAGAAGTGCTATATGTATGCCATCAACAAATGAAGAAGTGAGCCCTCCGAGCAAATGCGAGGTTCCTACAAAAACTTGGTATGCAACGCTTCGCGGCACCACAACAGAGGATATGTACAGCACAACAACGTAGCTGAGCAGCCCCCCTGTGCTCTGCAGCGTCCTAAGCAGCCCGTTCATGCTGCCATGGTATCTGGAAGATGAGTTTGACATTACAGCTGCATTGTTCGAAGGATAGAACATCGCAGTGCCGAAACCAGATAATATTGAAGCTATTATCACAGTCAACGGGGAGAAATTATCTATATTCAGAGTCAGGTATGCAATTATAGACAGCATGAAAAACACTACTCCTGCTGTTGCAACCGCCCTAAAGCCTATCTTATCGGATAGCCTCCCCATACTTGGGGAAAGCAGCAGCCCTATCACGGCTCCAGGAGCAAGCAGCAGCGCGGCATTCAACGGACTCAGGCCCACAATGCCCTGAAGGTACAGCGTTATGACAAACAGGATAGCAAACGCGCCTATCGCAAGGAAGAATGCAGCAAGCAGCGAGAATGCAACAATCCGTTTTCTAAAGACTGACAGGTCTATCAGCGCATTCTTTTTCTTTTTTTCTTTATACAGGAATAATACGAGCAGCAATATACCGACGATGATAAGTGCGGCATCTATAAAAGAAACGCCTTGTGAAGCTGCGCTTAATGAATCAAATGTTATCAGCAGCAGCCCTGCGCCAAGCAAGATCATCCCTGTAAAATCAAATTTGCGCTGAAGCGTCCCGGTGCTCTTAATAAATTTAAGCCCAATTATAAAAGCGACGATTCCTATAGGGACGTTTATGTAGAATATGTACCTCCATCCTGCTAAGGTAGTGAGGAACCCGCCTACAACTATCCCAAGGAGGTTGCCTGCACCCCATCCGGAAGACAGATACCCATAAGGCCTGCCAAGACGCCCTTTCGGAAATGTATCTGCTATTATAGCTCCCGAGTTCGCAAGAATCATCGCTGCGCCAAAACCCTGCAGGATGCGGAACCCGACCAGAAACCAAATGTCCGGTGCCGCGCCGCAAATTGCAGATGCTACTATAAATACGAGAAATCCTGCATTGAATGTTCTTCCCCGTCCATAAATGTCGCCAACCTTCCCCAGTTGCGTGGTTGCCACTACAGTGACTATCATATAGACAAGAATTGTCCATATAGATGAAGATACGTTTGTGTTGAGCGTCTGCGTAATATCAGGGAAAGCGAGCAGCACAACGGAAGAATCCAAAGCAGTCATTATTACTGCAATTACTACAACAGCGAGAATCCACGACTCTTTTTTCAAGAAATGTTCACCCTGTCAGCTGCTATTGTGCAGGAAAGAAATAAAAGAATACCAAGCAGGCTTCGGCTGCAGCGTCGTCATGTTGAGCAACCCATAATCCTCGTTTTTCCCGTTGTAACCGACAAGATGGAACCAGTAGATCCTTTTTACGAATGGATACGAAGCAAAAAACCTGAAATCCTGAGTCAGGTAGGAAGCCTGGTTCTGTTCCGACATATTGATGCCCGTAGTCCAGTTATTCGAAGGAATGCCGGTCTCTGTTATCCAAATAGGTTTGCCAGTCAGGTTTTCATAAAGGTTCAGCGTGAAATTGAAAACCTGCCGCAGCGTATATCCGCTACCGACCTGTTGGCTGAAATTATAGTAGGGTTGACTGTATGCATGCAGGGATATGGCATTACAATACTTGTATGCCCCGTAAGACCAGACCTGCTGGTAGAACGCATATTCAACCGCAACTGTGCTGCCCGGAAACATCTGAGCTCCACCAAAACAGACAATCGTAGCGTTCGGATCCCTGCTCTTTATTATATAATATGCGCTTTTTATCATGTTGAAATAGTTAATGGCGCTTCCGTTCTCGTAACCGCTGACGAATTCACCTATCAGTGGTTCATTGTATATCTCCCATTCATGTATGGAAGGATAATCAGCAACAGCATTTGCAACACTAGCATTCCAAGTATTGAGCGTCCAGTTGCAGCCTGACAAGCATCCATACCGTGAAGGCTGTGCTCCAACCGTATCATAATCGAGTATTCCCAGATATTGCGCTCCTGCCTTGGAAGCGTTAGAAACGAAATTTATCGCTCCTTGGCTGAGCGATATATCTGTCCTATAGCAGGTTATTCCATTGTCAATTGCGATTCTCATAGCGGTAGAATTCATTGAGCCATCAAGGCAGAAAGATACAGTATTGCTGCTATTGGACGATACGGATGTCAAGGGTGTTGGTTTTGGCTGAGACTGATATTGATGACCCAATGCGATTACAGCTGCAAGGATAACGGCCATTATAAAAACTGCCGATATCACGAATAGAAAATGTCTCCCACGCATGGATGTTAATGCGCAATAAGTATATAAATACAAACCTGTAGAACCGACGAATTGCTGGCAATGATCTAGAAATCAGAAACCGCCTTGGCCGGGATTCGAACCCGGGTCGCAACCGTGACAGGGTCGCATCCTAGACCACTAGACGACCAAGGCAGCAACTATCTTTTTACGCACGATATTATAAACTGTTTCTTTTAGCTCTTCAGCCTCTCCCATACTGTTTTCAATTCCTTTCCATCCTTCCCGAAGTTCTGTATGCTGATTGTATGGCCATCATTTTCCTTTCTTGGAATTATGTGCACATGGAGATGGAATACATCCTGTTGCGCCGCTTTTCCATTTGACGAGAGAATGTTTACCCCGTCCAGACTCATCCTATCCTTATAACGTACAGAGAGTCTCTTTGCCGCTGACATTACCATCCCCAAAAGATCATCAGGTATTTCGAAAATGTTCTCATAGTGCTCCTTCGGGATAACCAAGGTATGACCCTCACAGATAGGGTTTATGTCAAGGAAGGCGAATACCTTTTCGTCCTCGTATACCTTATACGATGGGAGTTCTCCCTTAACAATCCTGCAGAACACGCAGCTTTCAACCACCAAATCACTTTTATTTCCCGACGGGGAGAGTTGAACTCCCAACCTATCGCTTTCTGGCATATCTTATACCATTTGCAAACTACAGGCGATCGCTCTACCATTGAGCTACGTCGGGTCATAGGTAAGTAGCTATTATTTTGGCAAGATTAATATATATTGGTGCCTGAGCAACTTCTATATATTAAAACAGAGGAAAATATAATATTGCAAAAGAGAGGATGGATTTGGTGGCGGCCCATACTGTAGACGGAAGTGCGAGAAGCACCGAGAGGAAAGCAAAGCGTGTCGACTTACACGGGAGGCTGTCAGAGAAGATAGTAAGAAAGCAGTACAGGACGCCACTGGGAATATACCACATAAAGGACACCCTGAGCCACATGCTGAGCTCAGGCAATTTTATAGACGCACTGCTTGCCACGATAACATTCCTTGTAGTTTCCACAGCACTGGGATTCTATCCCCTGCCTATTGCAGTTCTCTGTGCTGTGATATTGTTCTTCGTTGCGCTATATCAGCCATTTCTGGGGCTCATATTATACACAGCACTGTCATTTCCAATATTCATGTACCAGGCGCCTGTCCTTGCATGGTCTTTCCTGTTCCTTGTCAGTGCTATGCTAATTTACGGTTATATGCACTACAGGACAATAATGTTCACCTATCTGCTCACTGTCCTTGCGTTTTCTCCAATCGGGTACCTGCTCGCGATACCGGCACTGATATTTTCAGCAATAATCATAGGCAATAAGCGCTCTGTTTTCGTAGTGCTCCTGAGTTTCCTTCTAGTGATATCTTTCTCGGCCGTTACCGGGATACAGAACAGTGCATATTTTGCATACAACGCAGCACAGGGGCATACGGCAATAGGAAACAACCCAATACTGCAGTTCGACACCGGAACAAACACGGGGTTCAGCATGGGAAATCTGATTCCGGGTTTTGCGTCTACCTCGTCGATCTTCTTCAGCAGGCAGGTAACGAGCCTGATACCAAATGCAGTGGCAGCAATAGCAGCGGCGCTCGGAAGTGGCATTGCGACGTATCTATCGCAGATACTTCTGTTGATAGTCATAGTGATTGCAATAGACTGGTTTGCGGTTACCAGCAGATCGAAGCACAAAGGGGCTGTATCAAGTATGTTCGGCGTCATATATCCTTTGTCCTATGTCTTACTGTCAGGTTATTCGTATGATGTTTCAGCTCTGGTCCCTCTCCTGAGCTTCATACTGGCTCCTGCCAGCTTATACTTATTGGAAAGCGCCGGTATCGGCGTGGTGAAGGCACTAGATGTGAAGAAGCAGGATATAAGGATGAAATTCGGAGAGGCATTCGAGGACCTTACAAGCGGCAACGTAAATGAGACTTTCGACGATGTCGGAAATTACGAAGGGACAAAGAAGGAGCTGCGCGATGCGATAATAACTCCAATGGAAGAATCCGGCATATCCCGAGCATACAACGTGGAACCCGCGAAAGGGATACTGCTGTTCGGGCCTCCAGGGACCGGGAAAACCATGCTGATGAGGGCACTCGCCAATGAGGTCCATGCGGGATTCTATTATGTTAAAGCAAGCAACATGATATCAGCCTTCCCCGGAGAATCAGAAAGGCTGATAACCCAGATGTTTTCGATAGCCAAGAAGAATGCTCCATGTATACTGTTCTTTGACGAGTTGGATGCCATAACGCTTTCTAGGGAAAACCCATCTATGGACGAGACACACAGGCATGCGCTTTCCCAGCTTCTTGTAGAGATGGACGGATTCCAAAAAACGAAGGATGTCATAATAGTAGGCGCCACAAATGCGCCTAATCTAATAGACCCAGCAATACTGAGACCGGGAAGGTTCGACAAGCTGATATTCATGCCCCTTCCTGACCTGGAGGGAAGGAAGAAGATACTGAAAATCTACTTAGACAAGCTGCCGATCTCGAGAAAGGTGCATATCGACAAGATAGCGATAATGACTGAACGCTATTCTGGAGCTGACCTGAAGGCAGTCGTTGAAAGCGTGGCACAGATAGTTGCGCAGGATGCAGCAAGCGAGCACAAGGTGCTAGAGATAACGGAAGCGGATATACTAAATGTCATACGTTCTACCAAGCCGTCTACGACTCTTGCGCAGCTCGAGGACTACAAGAAGTTCAAGCTTGATTACGAGCGGAGCATATTCAAGGAAGGCGATACGGAAAACACAAAACAGGTAACCTTTGATGACATAGTTGACCTGAGCGAAGCGAAGAAGGCAGTAAGGGAAGCAGTGCAGATACCTCTCTTGCACCCAGAGCTGATGGTCAAGTATGACATAAAGAGCGTCAACGGCCTTCTGCTGTTCGGGCCTCCAGGGACCGGGAAAACTATGCTGATGCGTGCCATCAGCAGCGAGATCCGCGGAGTTACTATGTTGGAGCTCAAGGGATCGGAAGTTGCCGAGGCGGGGCTCGACAAGGCGACCGCAACTATAAGCGAGGTGTTCAACAGGGCAAAGGAGAACGCTCCATCTGTAATAATGATAGACGAAGTTGACGGTCTGCTTCCGAAGAGGGAGGGTGCGAGCGAAGTTATGGTGCAGATAACGAGCGAAGTGCTAAAGCAGCTTGACGGCATCACGCAGATGTCAAACGTTGTAGTGGTCGGCGCAACGAATATGCCGGATTCCCTAGACCCGGCAATATTACGACCTGGAAGGTTTGACAGACTCCTTTTCATAAAACCCCCTTCATCACAGGGCAGGGTGGAGCTGCTCCAGAGGTTCCTTGCCTCTGTTCCATGCGACAAAATCGACTTCCAGAACCTCGGCAGCATAACAAAAGGATTTACCGGGGCAGACCTGATGGAGGTTACGAGAGAGGCTAAAACCGAGGCAATGGAGAAGGAACTTGATACCGGTACAGAGGGCAAAGTAACGACAGAAATGCTCAAGAGGCTGATAGCAAAAACGAAACCATCTGCGCCGGACATGGTCATGAGCAGATATCTCGGATTCCTGGCAAAATACGGCCAGAGATAAAAATATGCACTGTCGCTATGTCGGGCGTGGTGCCAATCCTAGGAATTTTCTCAAGACTACCTGGAATTTTTCCATAGCCACTATGAAGTTGAATCCTCCCAGGACCGCAAGCGTGGAACCCTGGAAATAGTCCCCGCGCAAAAGAGTTTCCGTTGCAATTGTTGCGGCGAATAAGCTGACGGTGTAATGAACAATCCCGCTATCGTAGGTTGTGCGCAGTAGCCTATACGGCAACCGCGATGACGCCCGAGCATTCACCTCTTTAGTTCCTCCCATCTAATCACCATCATTGTTTTGCATCTTTCTCTTTCTTCTTCTTCGCTCCGCTTTTCCGCATCTTCTTTGGTGCATGGGTCGGAGGCTGCAACGGCGCGCCGATTTCCGGTGGCGGAGTATATGCAGCATCAGGCAGTTTTGGCTGTGCATCATTCTCATCTTTTCCGTCTTTGCCCTGTTCTTTCTCTTCAGCAGCTACATACTGAGATGCTGCAGCCGGCTGATTCTGCTGCACCGACAAACCAAATTCCTGCACTATATCGCGTATATTCCTTACTCTGTCAACGAAATACGTGAAGAGCACTCCGAATACCGCTGCGAGAGCAACAGCAAAAATCATATAGCCCATGATAAAGAGCCAAACTGTTGCGGCGAGCACCACTATTTCAAATACTCCAAGCTCCTCCAGAACCCTTCTAATCCCTTCCTTCCTTTCGTAGGAATACTCCTCTGTAGAATCTTTGCTTCTGACTCTGTCCACGAGGTAAGTCATTGTTATCCCGAATCCGAATGCGACTATCACGCTTAGCAGGAAATAATTGTAGACGAAAAACAGCACCGCGGCAGCAGCCGCTATTATCTCTATAACTCCTGCTTCCTCTATTAGCTTTAGCGCGCCGGGTTGCAGCTGCAGCGCATGCTTCTTCCTTCCTCTAGAAAGCCTCCTTCTAATCTTGCTGAATCCAGCACCTGCGACTAGGAATCCTCCGAGCGTTGGCAGATTGGTCCCTACTCCCTGCGATTGCGTACTCTGCGGCGCCGCTATTTTCGGTGGCGCAGGCAATGGCGGCGGGGTATTGCTTATCGTAGTTGCCTGTTTTGCTGTTTGCTGTATGAAACATAACTGTACGTCCATCGTATTCGACACTATGCTCGTTACATTGGCTGTGACAAGCACATTTTTGCTCGAGAATGATTCTGTTTCATTAGTGCTGTGCAGAACATAGCTGTTCCCATTGAGCGATATGTTGTAGAAACCGTTACCTATCATGTTATCGACAAACCTAGCAGTAACGTTGTATTCGCTCCATGTATAGCTCTTACCTTCAGCTATTCCGACACCCTGAACGCAAAATGTAGTAGGAATGGGCTGCGGCGTGTATATGTAAGAGCTGTTGTAGTTCGAATATGAGCCTCCATATGCCCCTCCGCCCCCGCCACCGCTTCCTCCTCCACCGCCCCCTCCAGAGCCGCCGCCTCCGCCAGTCTGCGACCCCGTCCCATTAACAAGCCCTCCTGGATTTACGATACACGATGGCGCTCCGCATCCGCTTGGACCAGTATATGTCCCGTTGGAATTCGGAGGTGGTGTATAAAAAGCATAAGCACTCGGCGTTGCAAGCAAAGCTGTGAGAGCGAAGACTGCTAAAGCTGCTGTTATGATACCTTGGACACGGCATACATCAACGCGCATATATTACGACTGTATTTCTCAAATATATATAGCTTGCTCCAAACTGCGTTTGACTGTGAGCGCGAAACTCATACTGTTGGTAGGAGGATGCCACACAAGACACTGACTTTAATCCAACCACCTATGTCGCCGTATTTTTCAAAAATGGGCCTGAGGAGAGTCGAACTCCTGTCTCAAGCGTGTAAGGCTAGCGTCTTAGCCGTTGGACGACAGGCCCATAATAAGCTTACACTAGCTCCAGATATTATTCCGGAGCTAATAGGTATCCGGAGCATGCAATAATAGCCTTTTCGGTCATCGCCATAAATCTTTTATTTTTCCTGCAGTTCGGCTTCCTCCATTACGAGCTGGCCAACGCTGCCCTTCCATTCGATATGCGATTTCCTGATGACAACCCTCTTCCTGAAGAGCGGGCCATCGAGGACGAAGGATTCAGCTTCTCCGCCTTCAAAAAGGAGATTGGTCTTGTGCGTATTGTGAAGCGCGACCAGCCTGTCTATCATAAACTCATCGAGCCTGTGCCCGAGGATCTGGTCGTCGAACCCTTCTGCGGCAACCTGCGTTACTATGACATTGAAATTTTCCGATAGTTCTTTAAGTTCCTCAAGCGGGTCGATTCCCCAGAGCGGCGCATGGTGCAGGATTCCTAATTTTCCGCATATGCTGTTGATTCTATCGGCTTGATACCTGCTTGCTATTGCGCCTGTAACGAGCTCAGTCACGCCACACTCCTTCAGCGCGCTTTCAAGGTCTTCCAACTCTTTTTCCTTCTCTCCCTTTGTATTGAAATACCTGTGCTCTATCCCCATCGACTCTGCCTGCATCTGCGTATATCTTATATTGGGCCTGTGGAACATATAGCTGAACTCGTTTTCTGATACCATGCTTATGAGCAGGTCTACCGGCATGCCGCGTTCGTGCATCTTATGGACCGCAAGTGTAGAATCCTTCCCCCCGCTAAATAAAGCAGCCCTCATTTCCTCACCGTGCTTGATGGGCATATGTCATTCAGCACGCATCTTTCGCAGTACTTCCTCCTGGCGGTACAGACATCCCTTCCCAAGGCGATCAAGAGGTGCGTCAGGTTTCCCCACTCCTTTCTCGGAGTGAATTCCATCAGGCTTCTCTCTATCTTTTCAGCATTCTTAGTGTTGAAAAGGAAGAGCCTGTTCGACACCGTTATGCAGTGAGTGTCCACCGCTATGCCCTCATTTTTCTCAAAAGCGTTTACCAGGATTACATTCGCAGTTTTCCTGCCTACTCCCGGTATCGTAATCAGCTTGTCCATGCTGTCAGGCACGCGACCGTTAAACTCGCTGGTTATCCTATTTGCTGCCGCTATTATGTTCTTTGATTTGTTTCTGTATAGCCCGAGGGTTTTCACATAACGGTACAGCTGCTGAGGTTTCAGGCGCGTATAGCTTGAGACCTTGGGGTATTTCCTGAAAAGCAAAGGGGTTACCTTGTTGACCTGCGCGTCCTGTGACTGCGCCGACAATTCAGTAGCAACAAGCAGCTCCCATGCGTTTCTGAAACCAAGCCTGGTGCGCAGTTCATCAGGATATCTTTTTTTCAGCCGCGCTATGATACTTCTTATCTCTGATTTTGCGGTTTTCATAAAGATCATTTATAGCCTCTTTATATATCGTTTTGCATGCTGCTCCTCCACTTCCAATAGCACCGCCTTACAGCCTAATGCTGCTCCACTGCATTGGCTGGCAAGAAACAAGGAATGGAAAATATATGGCGCGGTTACTTTATTCCTTTGAAATCGGCAAACAGCCACAGTATAGTTCCAACTGCTATGAGCAATACCCCTGTCCATATGTACTGCAGGAGGCCGCCGCTGTAGTCGCCATATAGCCATACAATCACTCCTATTGCTATCAGCGCCGCGCTGAACAATATCAGCCTGTTATTCTTCTGTTTCATCTTGAACATCGCAATAGCCATCGCAACAAGCGTTATTATTATGCCGATAACGAGATACATGTTATTTGCGGTTTGCGCGCTCCATCCTGAACTGCCGGAGCTGCTGCCATATCCTCCAGATTGCGCTATCGATGTTGTCGTCTGCTTCTGCGCTATGGTTGTCGTTGCCGTCGTAGTTGCCGAAACGGTAGTGGTGCCGGCGCCTGACGTGCTGCTTGTGCCGTTCGTTATCGTGATGGCAAGGGCCGCATTGCTTGTAGTCGGATCGTCACCAGTGGTATTCAGGAAAAGGTAATATGTACCTAGGACAGCTCCAGTAGACGGTTGTATCCTGATAACTCCCGACCATGGGGGATCCTGCATTTGCTGATTGGTTATAGATACGTTTATCCCGAGAAAAGATAGCTGTCCTGAATTTATTATATTTATGTTAGTGCCCCACGGCTTTCCAGAAGCAAGAGTTACAGTATAATTTACCGCGGCGCTGGAGCCTCTGGCAAGGCTTATGCTGCTCTGCGACAAGGCTATGTTCGCGGTTCCATACTGCAATTGCGCAGAAACCGAAGGAGCCAGCATCATTGCTGCAAGCACCAGCATAAAACCGCCTGTAATGATAATACTCCTCATGCTATCTGATGAAATGGGTCGCAATACAATTTATATCTTTCGGACATGTGCCAACAACGCCGTATAGCGCGCTCTTACTGCAGCGGCCGCAGTGCCAGCGCGAGCAGCCTGCCAAGCAGGAAACGGTACCTGCTTGATTTAGGATATTTGCTATTGAATGTGATGCGGTTCATATTCACTATTATGCCTCTGTAATGCTTGAGTGCTATCATAGCAACGAACATGGTTGCCGCAATTATCACCTCCGCAAAAAGCAGATACCCTCCAACAAGGAGCATGAAAGAAGAGAAGGAATAACCCCTTATAACCAGATAGGTTGCAACAGCGACGAAGAAGTCAAGGCCGACAGACAGATAAGCGAGCTTCTCCAGATATCTTTCTATACGCTTTATCCTCTGGAATTCCCCGTAGTACATGCTGTAAACCATTCCCATCGCCCACTCAATTTTGCATACGATAGTTTTTTAAATAAATGCGCAACTAGGTAAATCCGGAAGTACTAATGATGGTTCCCGTCAATGCCCTATTTACTGTATCAAATTCCTCAAAAAAAGCCTTTTGAACATCAAGTATGGGCTGTCCATATCCCCGTATCTGCCAAGGAACCTGTCGGCATGCGCAAGCTTTGCCCATCTGATCAGCACCGCCAGGCTTCTGTTCCCCAATGAGGAATAATACCTGTGCACCATCCTGTGCAGCTCAAGGTCCAGATTGTACTGCCTCCTCCATTCGTGTTCATATTCAGCAATCGGTTTTCCTTCAAAGACATGTTTTGCTATGCACCTGGCAGCCACCATGGCGCATGCACTCCCGAATATGACCCCTCCTCCTGTCGTTGCTTTCACCTGCCCCGCAGCATCGCCGACAAGGAGCACGTTTCCGCTCACAGTCCTCTTTCTCGTAGTCAGCGGTATTATGCTTGCATAACCCACAGTCCTGACAGCATTCCCTATGGCTCCGTCAATCTCTTTCATGCGTATGAAGTCATTGAATGCCGCAGCGCTGTTCTTATTCGATAGACTGCTGATACCGATTCCTATCTCTATCTTGCTCTTTGAATACGGGACGGTCCAGCCGAAGAACCTTTTTGCTATTCTGTTGTTGAAGAAAAGCCTGACTCTGTCGCTTCTGTCTATATCTGCATGGTCGTATTCCGCTTTGTACGTCAGGATGTATTCCTTTACAGGAGGAAAACCAAACGCGTTCGCAACTGTCGATACTGCCCCATCCGCGCCTACCAGTATAATATCCTTGTCTGATGCGAGATCCATAAGCCTTTCCTTGTCAATCCTTCTTGCGAGCTCGAGCTTCGCTCCTTCAGATACCGCTTCCTTGGCAAGAGTTTCGGCAAACCTGCCTCTGTCAAGCACATATGCCTTCGTTACATCCGCATCTATCGCAATGCTCTCGCCTCCTCCGTGCACAATGGCTCCGCTGAGCTCGTTCACCTTTGCTCCAGAGAAATCTATCCCTATGGTATCAAGGCCCTTCTTGGAAAATATGCCCGAAGCCTTTGCCGCTCCGTCCGATACTCTGTTCTTGCCATCGTATACAGTGGCATAAACCCCTCTACGCGCAAGGTCTCTTGCGAGTATCAATCCGGCAGGCCCTGCCCCGACAATCACGACCTCTTTAGTCATACGATCAGACGTGCCAAGACTACTGACCGGCATCGGTATTTAAAGCTTTTGATTCAAAAAGTATCCATAGGTGTTTTCACGGCAGCAAAATCTGGCAAATCAGGGTCGGGCAAATCTGGAGGCTCTATACCTTCACCGAACATAAAAATACAGAACATAGTGGTCAGCGCAGACCTTCACGCAGTCATAGACTTATACGCTCTTTCAAACGAGGTGAAGGCCGTGGATTACGAACCTGAGCAGTTTCCAGGCGCAATATTCAAGATAACGGAGCCAAAGGCAAGAATAATATTGTTCAAGAACGGCAAGATGATTTGCACGGGGACCAACACAGAGGCAAACATAAAAAAAGTGCTGGAGTACGCATCGAAGATAATATCGAAGTACGTGATATCGATGAACCCCCCGCAAAGCAAAGCTATTACGGCAAAGTCCTCAAAGTAGGGGCAAGGTGATCTATTGGTATATAAGGTCAGGCTGACGCTACTGTTAGTTCTCCTCGTGGTTCTCGTATTGGGATTCATGTCATTAAGACACGACCTGCATATAGCGAAGTCCGAAATAACATCAATGGCTGGTCCAGCTCCGGTAGGCGTCTGGGGTTATACCATATCAGGACTGAAACACCTCTATGTGTCGCTTTCCTCCGGAACTGCGCAATACCTTTCCTCTTCAAACACACTTGCAGCCAATATGATAAAACAGGCATAAGCTCTATCTCATCTTTGCTATTTTAGCAACCCTCTCATCGAACCTGCTGAAGAACATATCCCACGAATAATTCTTTTTAACCCTGTCATATCCTGATTTGCCCATCTGCTTCGCGACAGATTTGTGCTCCGATATGTAGAGCATTCTGTCAGCCATCTCCTCCTCGCTGTTGACAAGCAGCCCTGTTTTCCCGTCGAGTATCGTAAATCTCGGTTCGCCCTCGTTGACCGATATGACGGGCTTGCGGCTCGCCATCCCCTCCAAAGGGACAAGACCATAATCCTCGTTGATCGGAGCATACATCACCGCTGTGCACTCCGCAAACAAATCCCTCATCCGTTCATCGGTCGGATCGTCTATAATCAGCACGTCTCCTGCCTTTGCCGCCATCTTCCTTATGCCTTCCTTGTATGCACGGTGCGCCTTGTCCCTGCTTGTTGCACCTGCAAGCACAAGCCTGTAGCTTTTCTTTGTCCTTTTCTTGAAGATTTCAAATGCCCTTATCACGTAATCCTGTCTCTTGTTCGGCGAGAATCTCGAAGGATAAAAGAAATATCTTCCATCTCCCTCATCATTGTAAAGCTCATAGTCAATCCCACCGCCAAGCACCTCAACATCCTTCCTGCCAAAGAACTCCATGATTCTCGATCTGGTATTTTCGCTATTCGCGTATATGAACTCTATATCATCCACTATCGCCTTATCTATCCTCCGTATAGCGGTTGCTCCTAGCGCATGTATGGGCTTCTGCCATGCCCTCTTAAGCATCATTCTCTGTTCGTACAGGTCCCATACCTCCCTAAGAGGAGTATGGCAATACCAGAGCACGCGCTCATTGTTCCTCCTTATCCAGTGTGATGGTGCGATGTGCGCATTCAGCACGTCATAGTCCTCCTGCAGTTTGAAGTTGAGGAACCCTATCCCGTAAGAGAGCCCCTGTGCGGCCCTCCCGTATGGCAGTGCCTTGAGCAGCATCCCTCTATTTATAGTCTCAACATCAAGCTCTCCGAACTCCGGAAACGTCATTTCCGGAGCATATTCCCCGACATATATCTTTGCATCGTAGTGCTGAGCTATTTTCAGAAGTATGCGCTCCGCTCCTCCCTTTACTGTCAGGTTTGCGGTTGCCATAACGAGTTTCATAGCAGTACCGCTTACCCTTCTTACTCTACAGCTAAATAACTTATCAAATCATGAGCGAAAGCAGCAATACTTATCAGCCAAAGGGGCAAAGAAGGAGCAAAGACCGGGCAAAAAACATGCAAAACAGGTGAACCAAAGAGTATATAATCATACAGAACAAAAAAGATAACGCTGATTCAACAAGAGCGTAGTGCTCCAGGTAGTTCGATGGATTTAGGAGAAGGCATCAGGAAAGCGCTTGCGAAAATCACGCGCTCCACCATAATAGATGCCAAAGTGATAAAGGAGTTCAACAAAGAACTCCAGAAGACTCTGATAAGCGCAGATGTGGAAATAGAGCTCGTGCTGAAATTCACAAAAGATATAGAGGAGAAGGCACTGAAGAGCAAACCTCCGGCAGGATTAGCGCCTACTGATTACATAACAAACATAGTCTACGAGGAACTCGTCAGCCTGATGGGCGCCACGTATGTGCCAAAACTCCAGAAGAAAAAGATACTGCTTATGGGTCTCTACGGATCCGGAAAAACCACATCAGCAGCCAAGCTGGCCAAATATTACCAGGATAGGGGTCTTAGCGCCGGAGTGATATGCTGCGACGTTTCCCGTCCTGCCGCATACGAGCAGCTTGAGACTCTCTCAAAGTCCGCCAATATATCATTTTTCGGAATGAAAAACGAAAAGGGTGCTGCAAAGATAGCAAAGCTGGGGCTCGAGAAGATGAAGGACAAGCAGGTCTTGATATGCGATACGAGCGGCAGGAGCGCGCTTGACGACAGGTTAACTGAAGAGCTCAAGGAGGTAGTCAAGGAGTTCAGCCCTGATGAGAAAGCTCTTGTCATAAGCGCCGATATAGGGCAGGTGGCCGGCAGACAGGCGAGGGCGTTCGATTCGGCCGTAGGCATCTCCGGAGTAATAGTGACGAAAATGGACGGTTCCGGCAAGGGCGGCGGAGCACTGAGCGCCGCAAACGCAGCCAATGCCCACGTGATGTTCATAGGAACAGGGGAAAAGCTCGCTAACATCGAGCCGTACAATTCCGAGAAATTCATCGGAGGGCTTCTCGGTATGCCGGACATAGCTTCTCTCGTATCAAATGTCCAGGAAGCGGTAAAGGAAGCGAATATAAAACCGGAGGAAATGGAAATGAATGAGCTGAACTTCGAGAGCTTCTATACTCAGCTGAAGGCCATGGGGAAGATGGGTCCTTTAAAAAATGTCTTCGGCATGATGGGCGCCCCAGACATGCCAAAAGAGGCAATGGAACAGAGTGAAGAGAAACTGAAGAAATTCAAGAATATAATCGCATCGATGACGAAGGAAGAGAGGATGGACGAGAGGCTGCTGCACGAACCCGGCAGGGTAAAAAGGATAGCGCAGGGCAGCGGCACTACGGAAAGAGACGTGCACTCTCTGATATCCGACTTTAACAAAATGAAGAAAGTGTTCGACAGCCTGAAGAATGACAGGAACTTCAAAAGGAAGTTCGCGAAATTCATGTGATAGTTATGGGAGAAAAGACCGGTGCATTAGAGCAGAAGCTGGAGGAGCTGAAGGAAGAATATTCAAAAACCAAAGCCAACAAGAAGACAAACTACCACCTCGGGCTCCTAAGGGCTAAAATATCGGAGACGAAGAAGGATATTGTAGCTTCAAAGAAGAGGATGCACGGCGAAGGATTCTTCATAAAAAAGACAGGAGATGCTACCGTAGCGCTTGTCGGTTTCCCAAGCGCCGGCAAATCCTCTCTTATAAATGTGATAGCGAACACAAGATCGAAAACTGCGCAATACGCGTTCACCACCACACAGATAATCCCAGGCACTATGATACACAAGGACGCACACATACAGGTGTTCGACATGCCTGGATTGATAGAAGACGCACATCTTGGGAAAGGCGGAGGCAGGATGGTGATTGCAGCAGCGAAGTCTGCCGATTTGATAGTATTCGTTATCGATGTCAACCAGACCCACCAGTTTGAAAAGCTGATGGCTGAGCTCGCTGCGCTCGAGATAAACATCAACAAGAAGAAGCCGCTTATCCAGATTGTAGAGCGCATAACCGGCGGCATAGACATAGAAGTCGACAAATCAGGGCTTCCGGAAGAAGACATAAAGGAAATATTGATAGGACTCGGAATACACAACGCAACCATATCAATATGGGGGAAGGTAAGCGATGACGAGCTGATATCGATAATATCCGGAAGAGCCATCTACATGAGGGCGATACTTGCTCTCAACAAAATCGACACCAACAGGGAGTACGAGAAGATCGCACAGGAGTTAAGGGACAGGTACAAGATAGAGGTGGTTCCTATAAGTGCAACAAACCAGACAAACATCCCGCAGCTCAAGGACAGGATCTATGCCAACCTTGGGATAATTACCGTGTACCTGAAACCGAGGACAGGCGATGAGAAACTGAAGCCGATGATATTGGGAACCGGCGCCACGATAGAGAACGCAGCAAAGAAATTCCACACTAAATTGGCCGATGAGCTAAACTGCGCGATAATAAACGGGCCAAGCGCCAAGTTCGCGAACCAGAAGGTCGGAGCCGAACATGAGCTCAAGGAAGGCGACGTGATAACATTCATAAAAAATAAATAGGCTGAGTGCAGCAAACACCGCAAAGCGCATCACGGTGGCGTATATCCTATCTGCCATGTTCCGTTGAATGCGACACCATCAGTACTGTATACTTGTCCATTCTGGTTGTACCCTGAATAATCGTTTATGTTGCCATTGAGCGGCCACCATCCTACAAGGCTTTGTAAATTTATTGGCGCACCGCCGATGCCCTCTATATACAGTGCATCAATTTCATTTACTGTAAGCGACTTATTGTATATTTGAACGTTGCTTATCATACCATTAAACCCCTGCACATTAGAGCCGTCGGCCCCTATATTAAGTTGTGACAGCTTTATTGTCGGTAGGATAGAAAGGGTGCCTGTCACTACATTTCCATCCATGAAAAGAGTTACGCTTTGACCGTTGAGTGATACTGCCTCGAAGTTCCACTTGTCCGGGGTTGCGGCAGTTCCCCACGATGGATTAAAATCATTGCACCATGTTGCCATTTGCGGAAGAAACCCTCTGGCAGAGCTGTCTTGCATGCTTAAACCTATAGCATTGGCAGTGCACCCAGACCCGTAATTAGCGATGAAGTTGTAAGAGTTCAAATTTTGTACGGGATTTGGATTAAACCAGGCAGTTATCGTGACTACGCTCCCGGTAGGTAGCATAGTAGGGCTGGAAATATACGCAGCGCCGGTAGTATCTGGTGTCTGCAACACATACTGAGGCAACTGCCCCTGGCATTCTCCCTCAAGGGACACCTGCCCTCCAAACCGCACGAGTTGGCACGATCCCGGAGCTGCCTTCGGCGTCAGCGCGCTGCCGGAAAAGACTCCCAGCTGGAACAGCACTCCCAATACTACGGCGATGATGAGTATCGCCCACCCGTACGTCATCAGATACTCCATCGCTGACTGTGATTTTTTCCCGTTCATTGCAGCACAATGTCAAACATAAAATATAATAACTTGCTATAAGAAGGAATAAAAAACAGTGCGGGCAAACAGAATAGGCTTTCTGCTAGCAGAACAACCCAGTGAACACAATGGTTTTAGAGTTCATGGATCATATCTCAAAGTTCATACCGTCAATAGCGAAGCCAAAGAATCCGCTTTCTCTGAGAGAAAAGGTCATGTGGACGCTTGCAGTGCTCGTAGTATATTTCGTGCTGTACAATGTCATCGCTTACGGCGTAAGCCAGCAGGCAATCCTCTCTAACCCTTTCCTTCAGCTGATGAACATCATATTCGCGGCAAAGATAGGTAGCCTTATAACCGTCGGCATCGGACCAATCGTGCTCTCGAGCATAATACTGCAGCTGCTTGCCGGTTCAGGCCTTTTGAATATAGATCAGAATGACATGGTGCAGAAGGCAAGGTACCAGAGCCTGCAGAAGCTCGCATCAATAGTCGTGGCCATTGCCGAGGCGTTTATCTATACCGCGACCGGTTTCGTTCCGCTCGCTAATCCGTCGCTCTTCGCTGTCGTGGCATTGCAGCTTGTCATCGGGGCTATCATCATAATATACCTGGATGAAGTAATGACAAAATGGGGAGTGATGTCAGGCATCAACGTCTTCATAGCAAGCGGTGTGTCATATTCCATAATAGCGGGCACTGCATACGTCCTGATACCAGGTGCAATAAGCGCAGTGCAGAGCGGTGGCGCGGCGGCACTTTCAAACGCATTTCTCGCATTCGGTCCCTTATTCTTCTCCATTTTGATATTCCTGATAAGCATCTATGCTTATGAGACAAAGGTAGAGATACCACTCGCGTTCGAACAGCTGCGGGGCGTAGGCGGGAGGCTGCCCATACCTTTCCTGTATGTGAGCGTGCTGCCCGTGATACTCGCGTCGTCGCTTGAGCTGAGCTTTACCGTATGGTTCAGGTTCTTATCGGGAGTCACAGGCAGCTTTGCAAACCTCGCGAAATTTTTTGCGCTATACCAGCAGACAGCCGCCGGGGCACAGTCCCAGCTCACAGGCGGCATAATATACCTGATATCTCCGACATTCCCATCTCCTTATGCCGCTCCGTACGGGATAGGAGGCTATGGAGCATATTTCAACTACTTGCTTACATCTTCTTCGCAGCTGTATCTGCCATGGGGCGGCATCATGCTTGTGCCTGAATGGCTCCACGCAATATTCTATGTGGTAGTGCTTGTTGCTCTATGTGTCGTGTTCGGAAAGTTCTGGATAGAAATGACGGGCCAGAATCCGAAAGCGCTGGCGGAGCAGCTTGGTGACATGGGCTGGCAGATACCGGGCTTCAGAAGGGATCCGAGGATAGTGGAAAGCATGCTGAACAAGTATATACCTACCGTTACTATACTGGGAAGCGTATTCGTTGGGCTGCTTGCGGCGCTCGCAACCCTTACCGGCGCTGTGGGAACAGGGATGGGCATACTGCTGACAGTAGGCATAATCTACATGCTATACCAGCAGCTCCAGCAGGAACACCTCTTCGAGACATATCCTATACTGGACAAAATAGTCAAGTAGCAATACGGCAGCAGCAACAGCAGCGTAGTGTTACGATCATCTTTAGCGTATATCTAGTGCAGAGTGCGGCAGCTGATCCTATATTTGACTGATGCGAAGGCTGAAGCTTACAGCTCTCCTACTCTTCTCTTCTGCGCTCTCTTTAGTCTCTTACGCCTTTTCTTCTTCCATTTCCAGCGCATTCTTCCCTTTTTCTTCCATTTCCTCGGTATGCTTCCCAAAAATACACCTAATGATAGTGATAAGCGATAGTATTAATGCAGTTAGTAATAAATACCTATTACAATCCAAACATACTGATTCGTATGCATAAGGGAGTGGCTGCCTATATAGCAGTTCTTTTGATAATAATAATACTCTGGTATTTCTTTGCGGGCTTCAAGCTGCCAGGGCATACCAGCACAACTATAACAAGCAATGGGATTTCGAACACGCCAACAACCAGTGCATCAACAACTGTCACTGTATACAGCTCGCCGTGCTCCAATACCGGCATATTCAACACCACGGCATTCAACACCACGCTTGCGACCACCTGCAGATGGACTGGAGGGGCGCTTGGGTTATGGGTCGCATCCGGAGACGCGCAGTATGAAAGCGTTCTGATAACGGGGACAAACAAAACAGAATATATAAACCAGACCTCGCAGTATAAGTGCCCGACGCTGTACAAGAACTTCACGGCAAAGGCTAACGACACTCTCACTATAAGGCTGTACATAGGGCCAAAAGCGGCAAACGCAACCGCATCGGGCTGCACCACAGCGCTGGCGAAGCTGAACACTACTACAGTGCTTCCGCAGAGCAGCGTCTACAACAATGTCTATAATGGCAACTTCAGCAGCGACTCATTTACCGGATGGACGCTGGCAAGCCAGGGATTCGGCACTGCCCCTATGAATATAATATGGGCAAACCTGCCGAACGTATCCTGCTACATTGGAGCGCCATGGTCAAATGCGAACTTCACGTTCTTTGCATCTACATTCCACTGCGGCACTGCAGTCGCTCCAGGGAATCTCACATCTAGCCTGTTCATGGTAACAGAACCGTATCTAGACTTCAGGATAATAAGCCCAGCCAATGCGGATCTGTATGTCGAGATAATAAACCAGTCTTATGTTCCGGAGATAGTTGCGCACTACGGCACTTTCAACAGCAGCTCAAATCCGGAAGCGTTCAGCACGTTCAGGAATGCGAGCATACCCCTGTCGACAGTCTACGGCAAGCCTGTCCGAATAAAGGTAGTCGCAGTTCCATTCGGCAACAAGCTGCGCCATCTATACATAGCCCTCGGCGGATTTGGATTATCAAGTACTATACATCAGGATAGGGGTGTACTGGTAAACGAGT
Source organism: Microcaldota archaeon (assembly GCA_021799475.1). Lineage (GTDB taxonomy): Archaea > Micrarchaeota > Micrarchaeia > Micrarchaeales > Micrarchaeaceae > JAJZYD01. The sequence continues at coordinate 327,953 of JAJZAJ010000001.1, forward strand.
CATTCAACAGCACCGGCTGAGAGAAGAAGGGATGACAGGCAGCACCGGCAACCCTTTTTAACCTGCATGGCATAACACTACAGGAGATGGCAATGGCACTTTTCCTTTTCAATACGCTTTCCGGGAAGAAAGAGGCGTTCAAGCCATTGCATGACAGCTCAGTAAAATTTTTCGTCTGCGGGCAGACTGTATACGATGACGCACACATTGGCCATGCCAAGGCGTACATAGATTTCGATGTCATAATCAGGTGGCTGCGAAACAGCGGTTATAGTGTCAAATATGTGCAGAACATAACGGATGTGGACGACAAGATAATAATACGCGCCAAGGAAACAGGTATCCAGCCTATGGAGCTCGCACGGCACTACGAGAAACGCTTCATGGAAGACATGGAAGCGATAGGCGTAAAGCAGGGAGTTGACGAGTATCCGAGATCGCACGACTTCATAGAAGAGATTAGACAGCAGATACAGCTGCTGCTAGACAAAGGATACGCCTACATAATTGAAGGAGACGTCTATTTCGATGTTAAAAAATTCAAGGATTACACGAAGCTGTCGCACATGAAGATAGAGGAACTTGAGAAACACAGGATAGAGCCGAAAGAAGGCAAGAAAAATGTGTATGATTTCGCACTGTGGAAGATGGCGAAGGAAGGAGAGCCCAGCTGGAAGATATCTGTCAAGAGCAATGGGAAGGCTGTGGAGCTCAATGGGAGGCCGGGTTGGCATATAGAGGACACCGCGATGACATGGAAGATATTCGGCGAGCAGTATGACATACACGGCGGCGCGAGAGAGCTGGTATTCCCGCATCACAGCAATGAGATAGCGCAGGCAGAGGCGGCATTCGGGAAGAAACCTTTCGTAAAGTACTGGCTGCACTGCGGCGTCCTTACTGTTGATGGGGTGAAGATGAGCAAGAGCCTGAAGAACTTCATAACCATCAGGGATGTGCTAAAGATGTATGATGCGGAGGTTCTTAGGCTGCTGATCCTATCAACCCATTACAGGAAAGCGGTTGACTATACGGAAGAACTGGCGAAAGCGGCTAATAAAAAGCTAAATGCCATGTACGAAGCCCTCTCTTCCTTTTATTCCATGAAGGTTTCTGCGACAGCGCAAGAGGGAGACCGCGATCTCCTCCTCAAATCAAAACAATATATCGAGGAATTTGCCGATTCTATGGACAACGATTTCAACACTCCGCTCGCTCTTTCAAAGCTAACCGCTTTCCTCGGCTACATGAGGGCATTCGCGGAATCGAACGGTTCTGTTGGCAGCAAGGCAAGGGATGCGGCATTTGATGCTGTGGACCGCACAGCAAACAGAGTGCTCGGCATATTGATGAAAGAGGAATATAAGAGAGGTGCAAGCCATGATGTCGAGAGCCTGATAGCGCAGCGCGAAGCCGCAAGGAAAACAAAGGATTTCAAGAAGGCGGACGAGATAAGGAAGACGCTTAAAGAAAGATACAATGTCATACTTGAGGATACTGATACCGGGGTAAAATGGCACAGGGCATAAAAAGAGAGTTACTTTTTCTTTAATACTGCAAATAGGTGCGCGCTGTCATACGGTTCGAGCTCCAGAGTCTGCACCACATCGAAGATATCCTCGAGCTGCGCCAATTCCTGCCTAAAAACGCTCTCTGGATCCTTAGTCATGTCGACGCTCTGGGATTTTATTATGAAGTATGCGTATCCTCCCTTATTAAGAAACCGCGAGTTAGCCTTAAGTATCTGTGCCTGCTCCCTTGCAGATACGTCCTGATATATGACATCGCAGGTTCCCACTATACTAGAATACAGTTCTGTGCGGTGCGCATCCGCAAGTATCGGAAGCATATTCTCCCTTGTCTCGCATACGGATATGAGGTCGCGCATGCTGCGCTCCGACATCTCAACCGCAAATACGCGGCCGCCGGCTCCCACTATGTCGCTGATATGGCTAGGTGTCGTGCCGTTGGCCGCCCCTAGGTAAAGGACGCTGCCCCCTTCTTCTATATGGAATTCCTTAAGGCCTTTCATTATTGCCGCGGACAATTTGCTCCTGTACGGAGTCCACATCCTGAACTCCCTGCCGTCATCACGAACGAGATCCTCTCCGTATACCTTTTTCCCCTTAACGAGATTCAGCGTAGCAAGCTTCCCGTCTACAGAATAGACTCCGTTAAAAATCTGTTTGATGATCACAAAACCGACCAAGCACGCTATCCATGCGGCTGCATGACGGCTTTGAACTCTTTGTATTTATAAGGTTGTCGTCGCTCTTGCATAGTCCAGCAGCTTCCTTACTGACTCACGCTTGCTCAACGCGCCGCGGTACTCGCTCCTCACTGCCAGATGGGAATGCTCCCCATCATCGTATTCCTGCAGTCCCTCCTCTTCCAGCATTTCCGTCATCTCGTCGGGCATGTTGGTTATCTCATCGTAGAGATTCTCTGGGAGATTCGCCTGCATTGCGAGGTACTCTATGGTTGCGTTCTTCGGTAGTCGTGAGTTCTTCTTTCGGACTATGAGCGCCTTCAGTGCCTTCTCCGTGGCCATCCTGTACAGCGTCGACGCGGTCAGATATTCGCGCGAATTGCTGTACCTGCGTGCCAGTTCAAAGTCCTTCACCGCTCTTCTTATGAAAGACAGTCCCTTCCTCATCCAAACCCCTTTATAAAATCAGTTAGAACGCTTAAATACCTTGTGCGCCAAATTCATACTTGACGAACGCGACCTTTGATTCATGTACATCAAAACCCTCGTAAGTGAACAAAATGGCAGAGATTTTCGAGGACATTGCCATGAGCAGATTACTGCTCGAAATGATGCCCATAGCGGCAAGTGCCGCCGCGGAAGAAGAGATAGTGGCAGGTTTCTCAAAATCGATCAGCTCTTTCTTCGGAATAGATGAAGTATTGCTATATAATATCAAGGACAGGACAGACAAACAGCTCGATGACTATCTGATAAACACCAAGAAGCCATACGTTGACAACCTTCTGAGCGCTTATTCCGCATTTCCCGAGTTTATCGAGTTCAAAAACAATGGGTTCAAGAGCTGTGCTATGGTTCCCCTCATCGCCGACGGGAAGGTCCATTCAATTCTCCGCATGCTCTCGAAAAAGGAGAACTGCTTCTCAGATGGCATGCTGAGAAGCGTATCTTTCGTCGCATCGTTCATGTCATTCGCCCTAATGTATAAATCGGAAAAAAGCAAGAACCTGAGGCTGGCATCGTATTTCGACGCTTCCTTCGGCTCGCCATTCTCGCAATTCCTCGTGTCTTCCGATGGAACGGTGATAAAGAACAACAAATCCGCTGTCAAGGAATTCGGCATATCTATAAACTCACAGATGAACGTGAAGAATCTTTTTGGCGTTGATTTCAGCCGGCTTTCAACTGCAAGAACGCCGATTACTGTCACGGGCGGCAAAAACGAAAATAGGATATACTCGATAAGCGCGCAGCCGATAAGCAGCAATCTCATACATATGTCTGTCAGCGACATAACCGACCAGTATTCCTACCTTGCGCTCAACTCCGCTTTCTCGGCGAGCAGGGAAACGTGCCTGATTGTCCTGGATGCATCTTTCACAATAAAAAACATGAGCGATAATTCAGAGCATGTGTTCGGATACTCAAAGAACGTATTCCTCAACAGCAACTTCATCGACCTGGTCAAAAAAGGAGACCAACAAAGCTTCAGAAGCAGGGTATTCTCAGTCGCGCAGAATCAAGCGATAGCAGAAACGGCGGATCTGTCGCTTGGAGATGCGGGTCAAAGGTTCATGAGGTGTGCAATCACAAGGATACCAAACGGGTTCCTAATGCTGGTTACCAGGGCGGATTACGAAAAAGGGATACTGGAAATGAAGAAAGACCTAGAGAATTTCACCGAAAGCAGTTCAGAGATGGTAATAGGTGTAGACGAAATAGGATACATAAGGAGCTGCAACATGTCAATAGAGCAGGCTCTTGGGTACAAGAAAGATGAAATAATAGGCACGGAGATAAAAGCGCTATACGACCAGAAGGAAATACTCGACAGGGATATAAGCTATGTTAAAAACGGGGGGAAGGTCGACAACTCATATTTCAACCTGATAGCGAAGGATTCCCACCTCGTTCCGGCAACCCATTCTGTCAGGATGATGAGTGCAGTAGATGAAGATTCCCCAAAATACCTGTTTGTGATAAAGGAGCTGGAAAGCAAGGCGAGGCTCAGGGAGCAGGCGGACGAGATAAGGAAACAACAGACAGAGATAAACAGGCTGAAAGCGGATGGGCAGCTGAAATCACAGTTCCTTTACAACATATCACATGAGCTGAAGACGCCTTTGACGAACATAAAAGGGTTTTCCACTCTTATGTACAACGGCGAATTCGGCAAGCTCAACTCTGACCAGATGCAGTATCTGAGCACAATAATGAGCGAAGCCGAAAGGCTCACCACCGTAATACAGCAGGTCCTCGAGGCGGCGAAACTCGAGGCGGAGAAAGTCAAGCTCGATTACAAGCAAGTAGACATCAGGGCGATGGCGGAGAATCCGACTATAAAATCACTGGAGGAGAGCGCAAGGAACAAGGGCCTTTCATTCGAATGGAAAGTGGATTTCGATGTGCCGGAAATAGCTGCCGATCCGAACAGGCTGATACAGGTGATCGTGAACCTGGTGGGGAACTCGATAAAGTTCACGAACAGCGGAAGCATAACTGTCAGGGCATTCCGCGAGCGCAAGAAATACGTGAAGTTCGAGGTTTCCGATACCGGCATAGGGATAAACGAAGAAGACAGGAGGAAGCTGTTCAAGAAGAAGTTCTTCGAAGCAGCGAAGAAGGGGCTGGTGCAGCAGCCAGGCGCAGGCACCGGCCTAGGCCTCTCAATAACGAAGGATATAGTAAAGCTCCATCACGGAAACGTCGGCGTAGAATCCACTGTAGGGAAAGGCAGCAAGTTCTGGTTCACACTGCCAATAGCGCAGCAGCAGCGCAAGAAGACCCAGCCGCAGACGGCGCAGTGATACTATCTTCCAGATACTGCCTGCTGGTGGAGAACATATTTATAGGTTGATTGAGCAATAAAATTGCTGTTTGTAGGTGTAAAAATGGCTATGATAGATGTCAATGAGTCTAACTTCGATGCAGAAGTCGTAAATTCTGATGTGCCTGTTGTCGCGGACATGTGGGCATCATGGTGCGGACCGTGCAGGTTCTACGGTCCGATAATAGAGGAAGTGTCGGCCGACTTCGCGAAAAAGGCCAAGTTTGTCAAGATAAACGTGGACGATAACGAAAACCTTGCTACGCGGTTCAATGTGCAGAGCATACCGACTACCCTGATTCTCGTCAAAGGGAAAGTGAAGGCAGCCAATGTAGGCGCACTGCCGAAAGAAGCGCTCAAGAGCTGGCTCAACAAGAACCTGTAGCTGCCTGTGATTCCATATGACGGATATTCCTTTTCCAAGGGGAGTGCGGGACCTGATGCCGAATGAGGCGCTTTTCAGGAACACACTGCTTAGCGACTTAGAGAAGGTGTTCCAGAATTTTGGCTTCCTTTCAATAGACACACCAACTTTCGAAAGCCTGAAAGTGCTCAAGGCAAAGAACGCGATAGGCGAGGACATGAAGCTTATCTTTGAGATGAAAGACGAGGACGTGGGCTTGCGATACGATCACACGATATCCCTTGCAAGGTACGTTGCAATGCACGGCGACCTTCCAATGCCTTTCAAGAGGTACTTTATAGGGAAATCATGGAGAAGGGAGGAGCCGCAGAGGCTCAGGTATCGCGAATTCACGCAAGCGGACGTTGATATAATAGGAGGGTCTCCGGCACAGGCGGATGCCGAAGCGATCGCTGTCCCATGCGTCTTCCTAGAGCATATAAACATGGATTATAAAGTAGCGATGAACAACAGACGCTTCATCGACGGTCTTTTGAAAAGTGCCGGAGTGCGGCAGGAGCTTTTCACAGACATAATGAGGATAATCGATAAGCTCGACAAGATCGGCAGGGACGGAGTGCTCGACCGCCTTACAAAACTCGGGCTCGGCAGGGATACTGTGGCAAAGATAGACTCGATGATTGGCATAACCGGTACAAATGACGCAAAGCTTGATTTTGTCGAACGCACTATAGAGGACAAAGAAGCAGTCAGAGAAATGAGGCAGATGATGGAAATTCTCGAACTCTACAAGCTGAAAGGCACATTCGAGATTGACTTCTCACTCATGCGGGGATTGGATTACTATACGGGAGTAGTAATGGAAATAAAAGTGAACGATAAGGACGTCGGATATTCTATAGGAGGCGGTGGCAGATACGACAATCTCATCGGAACGCTTGGAGGCAAGAAGCTGCCTGCCGTCGGAATCTCGCTCGGCATCGACAGGATACTAGACGTCATGAAGTTCTCCTCCTCTATAGATTATACTTACGCTAGAATATTCATAATAAACGTAAAGGATTCAAATTACGGATACGCGCTGCAGCTTGCTAATGCGCTCCGTGCCAACGAAATAGCAACAGATATAAACCTTGCAAACAGGAACATATCGAATCAACTCAGTTATGCAAATTCTCTCCACTTCAAATTCGCGGCGATAGTCGGCGATGAGGAGCAGAAGCAGAGCAAAGTAAAACTCAGGAACCTCAGTGACGGGAGTGAACAGATGCTTTCATTGCAGGAGCTGATTGATATGCTTAAAGCGTGATATAATGGCAAAGTCGGAAGGAGAAAAGCTTACGGAAGAGAAGATCGCCAGCGGAGGAGTTCTTGTCAAGTTCTATTTTGATATGCAGAGCCCAGACAAGGAAAAACTGCAGCCCCTGCTTGCAGATCTAATAAACCAGAGACTGATGAGGGAGAAAGGAGTAGTATACTGCTTTGGCAGCATAGATGAGCCCATTGAACACAAGGGAATATACACATCAAACGCGATTGTAACAGTGCTGTTCGATAATTTCTTCTCTTTGATAAGCATAGCCTTCAATTATGCTCCAGCGGGAATAGAGATCCTCAAACCGACAGGAGAGATGCGGTTCAAGATGTCAGAGCTACAGTCTCTTCTCATGGAGCTGGTCGGGATATCCGTCACTTATTCAAAATTCGTCCTAGACCATGTGCTGAAACCGGAAGACAAAGAGAACTTGCAGAAGCAGCTCGAGGCGAGAGAGGCATTGGGAAGGAAGCTGCTCGATACAAAGAAAACCGCGGAAGAAAGCAAGAAAACCAAATAGCTTTTATAGTTTGGTTAACAATTCGGCATGATACTATGGTATCAATGAAATCGCAGTCAGCGATGGAGTATCTGATGACATACGGCTGGGCGATACTCATCATCGCCGTCGTATTGGGAGTGCTGTTCCAATTGGGTGTCTTTTCCGGCAGCGCACTGACGCCGAAGGCGGCTCCAGGAGCGTGCCAGGTGGTGCGGTTGGGAGGACAGGCGTCATTAGAAGGAGAATGCCAGGGGCAGCTGCCTCAGTATGTTGGACAGTTTGACGGATCGACAGGCTATATTACAATACCAGAAAATCTGATTATTACTACAGCCATGACAGCCTCGATTTGGTTTGACCCAAGTGTATCTGAGAATACTGGACTGTGCAGAGATTCTTTTGCATACTATGACTTCGGTTACAAATACTGGATTATAAGACCCTTCGACTGCAACGGCAATAACTGGGTGGTCTATTTTAATTCTGGTAATGGTGGAAACCATGCAGGCGCGTCACCATATCCGGCTTTAGGAGCGTGGCAAAATATGGTGCTTACTTACAACGGATACTACGTGCAGGGCTATCTTAACGGGGTTGCAGCGTCTCCCGCGCCGACAACCGGATCTTTGGTTGTAAACGGCGTGACAGTAATCGGAGGAGGAGGGTATAGCACACCGTCAGAACTTTTCCAAGGTGAACTTGCTAATGCACAGTTATACAACACTAGCTTTTCTGCAAACGAGGTTCTTGCGCTTTATCAGGAAGGTATCGGTGGTGCGCCGATAAAGATACAGAATCTTGTCGGGTGGTGGCCTCTCAACGGCAACGCACAGGACTATTCCGGAAATAACGACAACGGTCAGATAACCGGAGGGGTTTCCTTCAATGGCACATGGCAGGCAGAATATACTCCGCCATAATCAATTATGCGCTCTTGATACTGACTGTGTATTGTCCGTTCTGCACGTTCTCAGTCGCGACTGCCCTTCCGGCAAAGCTGCTGGAGAGTAGGCCGTTTATAAAAGATACTGACATGTCGACGAATCCCTGTCTCGAAGACAGCTCATCAAAACTCACCTTTATGTCGAGCGGTTTTACGCTCTTCACCGACGGAATCCCTAAATTCAGCAGCTTTATCGCCTGCTCTATTGACTGCGCTGCCCCCTTCCCATTCCTGCCGTGTGAAGATGTAAACAATTCAGAGCCGACAGAACTGCCTATATACGACACTATCTGTTTCATATACTCTGAATATGCCTTGTCGAGCATCGGCAGATAAACAAGACTCTGATAAATGCTGTCTATTTCACCGCTTTTGCTTTCAATCATGCTTTTGCGTTTTACCATATCCGCAAGCCTATCCAGACTGGAGGAGTTGTCGCACGAGCTGAATTCCGGAATCTGTGTCTCAACAAATCGGCATGTTCCACCATCAGAGCTGGCGCACGAGCTTTCAGTGAAATTGACAAGCTGTCCTTTTGCCGCAGTGAAGTATCCAGATATTATACCGGACTCAAAAACATGGATCTTTGCCCCAAGGTCGTGAGAAGGTGTTCCGTCGCCATGAAATTCGATTGACAATATTTTCCCGTTCTGCATCGAATATGTGACGTTCTTATAGCCTATCCTCTCGAAGAATGCGATGATGCCTTCTATAGATTCTTCAGGTATCAGGTAATTAGACTGCGCGGCGTTCAGCTTGTACAGCACCCTACCAACCTGCTCTCCAGATTTATAGTACAGTTCGCTCATGGATGGTGATATGCTTGACAGCATGGAACAGAAAACCAGCGCTTCCCGTGGCGCGCTATGCGTTTTGGCTGGCTGCTGCAGGATATGCTTGATGACAGTTTCCTCATAGCTAAGCCCTTCCTGTGAATGCTCCTGTTTATACGGTACAGTGCTCACTCTCATATTGCCTGTTTTTTTCCTGCTTCTCTTGTCGCCAGGCTTTCGGGTCGCGTGATTTCCTGGTGCTGGTCTTCTGGCCGCCATAGACCGAACCCATCTGCCCACCTGCAGAATGCTCAGCGCACTTTGCAGGCAGACTTTGAAATCCTATTCAAATAGTATATCGCAGCAAAGAGATTTATAGCTATCATCAATGAGAAGAGCAGGAAAATGTTTGCGGATACGGCGTTCATGAAAGAGACTATGCCTGTTGTGCCAATGCCTATTGAGACAAGCGAGAATAGTATCGGCGCGCTGCAGCCGCAGCCACCAAACAGTCCTCCTAAAAACATTGCCGCAGTGCCGATTGCTCCTGCCGACGCATCAAGTTTGCTTCTTCGCAGGAGAAACGCGCGGGTAGTTACCGTGAACAGGACGGATGACGCAGCTGCAAGCGAGTATATCATATAGGAAGGGACAACCGTGATCTCCAGCCCGTTATTCTGGACACTGACCAGCCAGTAGAATAGCGCGACGTAGGCGGCTAATGTCACGATATTAAGCAGAATGTATTTCGGAGAGTACACCTGCCGCAGCGCAGCCCCAAGCCTTCGTATCGTGCCATTACTGGACTCTTTCTTCATGTAATCATATGTCTTTTTGCGCGGAAATATTTATGCGCTTTGATTTGCCGCCGTGAGGTTCATCAGGCCTTCCAACGTCTTTATAGCAGGCAGACCGCATACCGGTATGGTATTCGAGTCCTGCAGTGCAGGACATACCTGTGCGGCATAGACATCTGCAGCGGCATATTCCGACCATGCAAACTGGTCATTGAATGAGGACAACTGCGACAGTATCTGCGCATGCGTCCAGTTTGATATCGGCAGTGAATTGCCAGATGGGATGGAATTGCCGAATATCGATGCGTCTGCTCCGCCTACGAGAGACGTGCCCCAGAATGTGAACGGAGTGCCTCCAAACTTGCCCGTGCTGTTCATGAACAGCATCGCATCCTTGTAGGTAACGTTTGTCGCCTGAGACGCGAACCAAGCTGGAGTCTGGATCTGCAGCGACAGGTCTATAGGAGAATCGTATTCTGCGCTTATGAAATTTATATACTTGCTCTGGTAGAAGTTGCCGAACGACGCGCCTATCGCGTTATAGTTGTCCGCATTCCAGTACAGCGTCCTGACATCATGGTCTCCTAAAGAACTGTATCCTTTGAACAGCTGCGTGAAGCTGCCGAAGCGAGAGAGGGCGAGTGCCATGGCCCACCTGTTTTCCCCGCAGTATACGCATGAGATAGCCCCTACATATATCACGCTCGGTTTGCCATTAACTATGAAAGGAGCATACTGCGGATTTTTTCCGACTGATATATAATTGGTAAGGGATTGGTTGAGCAGCATCTGGCCCGCCTCTTCGAAATAGCTGTCAGGCGCATTGTTTATCACAGACAGCTCGCTGGAATTCAGCGGCTGTCCTATATTGGAAAGAGTTTCCACCGAAGCGTTGCTTGCAGGCACATTTCCTGAAGCAGAAGGCTTTTGCTGAGATGAGGATGATATAACCACAAGAAGCGCAAATGCGAGAGCGGCTATGGTGACTGCCTGTATTATGTTGAGCGCCATCGAAATATGGAATTTCCTGTCATTGTTCCTTGTTGTTTTCGGCATAATAACCAGCAGATAATAATTTCGTAGTAAAGTATTCCAGCGTCATGTCCTGTGCTTTATAGCGTCTGTGCGCCTATAGTGCGCTATTCTAGTACTACTTCATGTAGACTTGCTTATATAATTGTTATGTTATCTTTATTCTTGGTATCTCTATGGTGCAGAAAACCGTTGCAGTCTATAAAGTTCAACGCGTGCAGAGACAGGATGAGATCGGCATCGCAACAAAACAGAAGACGGAGATGGCTGATGCCCACTGCCATCTTGACATGATAAAGGACAGTGAGCTGATAAGCAGATCGATAGCCAATGGCGTCAAGACAATAATAACCAACGGAATAAATTTCTCATCCAGCAGGAAGGCGATCGAGCTTTCCGACGGTAGAAACATATTTGCCGCATGCGGCGTGGATCCGGAAACAGCGTCGAGGCTCAGCGAAGAGGCACTGGAAGACGAGATGGCAAAGACGATAGAGCTCATAAAGAAAAACAGGAAGAGGATAGTTGCGATAGGAGAGATCGGGTTAGATTATACAAAGGCAAAGGACCAGCAGATGAAGGCCAAGCAGCAGACTGTATTCGAAGCAATGCTCGAGATCGCCAAATTGCTTGACCTGCCTGTCAGCGTGCATTCCAGGGAGTCGCTCGCGATAGTGATGATGACATTGAGGAAGAAGGATATGATGAAAGTGCATCTGCATTTTTTTGAAGGAAATGTTGCAGAGGCAAAAGAAGCGGAAAGGCAAGGCTATATGATATCGATACCGCCGATAGAGTCTTCAAAAAGGAGGCTTATCGCAAAGGATATATCGATAAACAGCCTCATGGCAGAAAGCGATTCTCCGGCAGTAGGCGAGAGTCCTGCATGGGTTGAAAAATCGATAAGGATGATTGCCGAAATGAAGACGATGCAGTTCGAAAAGGCGGCAGAAGCCTTAACCTTAAATACTAAAAGGTTCTTCAACATTAATACAGCTCCGGCTGTTATGCGCATGTAAACGCGGGCTCCTAGCTCAGCTTGGATAGAGCGACGTCCTCCTATTATATTTAAGAGAAAGACGTAGGTCGCGGGTTCAAATCCCGCGGAGCCCGTAACTGCTGTCATATAAGTACTGTGCCTAGTGCAAAGCCCTGCCATGGCATGCTGGAGACAGATCTGCATAGCACTCTGCCGCTTGTTTTCTGGAACTGATATCATCAATATCTTTTTATTACTAGCATGAGAATGCTGCAGCATGCGGATCCTTGAAAGCCAGAGTGCGATGGAATACCTTATGACGTATTCCTGGGCGATATTGCTGCTGGCAATAACGCTGGGCGCCCTTTTTTACATAGGCGTGCTAGGTGGCGCATCAGCCCACAAAGGATCTGCTCCACCTGGAGCGTGCAGGGTAGTCAGGCCGAACGGCGTGAACACAACCCAATTCATATCGCTAAACGGGGAATGCAATGGCGCTCTGCCGCAGTATGTTGCGCAGTTCAGCGGACAGAACAGTTATGTAAATCTAGGAAATAACCCGTCGCTCAGCCCAGAAGCGGGCAGCAGCGGAAAAATGACGGTCTGCGGATGGTTTGATGTTCTATCTCTAAACAACTATTATGGGTTTTTGATAAAAGGGAAATCTTTTCCAAGCAGCGGGAGCGAATGGGAATATACTATCGGCCAAGGAAATTCAGAAAGTTATATAGTCTGGACAGGCTCCGGAACAAATATTGCAACCTATACTGTTTCGCTTCCTGCTGTAAGCACTTGGTACTTTACCTGTTTTGCCTATAACTATGCGACAGGCAGCGCCTTCACAGTTGTAAACAAAACCGTTTATTCAGCAAGTTTCACAAGCGGCGTGACTGCGACTGCAGGCACTGGGAACCTTATATTGGGCTCAGGAGAAAGTGGATTTTCAAACGTCGAGTTGGCAAATTTCCAAATCTACAACACATCGCTGTCAACAAACGAAATAAAGTCCCTTTATCTAGAAGGCATCGGCGGCGCGCCGATAGATCTGCAGAACCTTGTAGGATGGTGGCCCCTTAACGGCAACGCGCAGGACTATTCCGGCAATAACAACAACGGGCAGATAAACGGTCCCGTCCTTTTCAACACTAGCTGGGAAAGCGGCTACACTACGCCGTGATCTTCCGCCTTGACGGGCTCATCATTCTTTACCTCTGCTCTTCCACCTCTCTTAATCTGCTTTTCCATCTTGGCATTTATGAATTGGGTCGACAAATCCTCATCCTGTGCGTTCTCCATCCACGCTTTTATGTATGCAGCTATGTTCCTGAATGGTTTTGAATATCTGTCTGTCAGAGAATAAGCGGCATTCTCGTGTTTCAGTAGACCTATCTGCACAGCGAAGTCGAGATACCTCTTTGCCGTCGCAATCGGGATTGATTCTGGCACATCTTTTAGCTTCATCGTGCCTTTCTTTTTCACCTCAAGAAGAAGCATCGAGAACCGATAAGCTTCCGTTTCATTGTCATAGAATATCCTTGAGATTGTTCCGACTCTGAGATCCTTCAGCTTTTCCTTCATCGGCGCATCCTCGAATTCCCAGTACTTGATCGACATAGTTCAAAATGGTAACACACATATAAATTCTTTTCTTGCGCTCTCCAATATCTATTACCTAAAAATTCCTTTGCGAAAATATTTTTTCAATAGTTTTTTGCGAAATTCATGAGAAATTCAACCAAATTCGGAGATTGCCGCATGCGATTTACATAAAATATTATTGTGACAAAATCCTCTAACTGCAAAAAACGTGTAACTAACTGATTCCGAGAATTTTCAGAAAGCTTTTAAAGCTTGACATGATAATAGGAAGTGCGACTAAGTTAGGGCGATACAATGAGCGACCTTGTAAACGAGATTTTGGGACAAAGTGGGGGTTCTGCACAACAGAGCGACAGTGGATCTGATGATTTTAGTTCATCGCAGATCAAGATTGTTACGGCTGGGTTTGGTGGTGCAGGCAACAACATAGTGAACAGGCTCCTAAAAGCGGGAGTCAAGGGCACAGAATTTGTTGCGGTAAACACGGACGCACAGCATTTCAAGATAATAGATGACAGGATAAAAAAGGTGCTAATAGGAAGGACGCTTACAAGAGGTTTGGGGGCAGGAGGTGATCCCGCTCTTGGTGCAAAGGCGGCAGAAGTTGACAGGAGCGCGATAGAATCTGCGTTTTCCGGAGCCCAACTAATCTTCCTGTGTGCAGGAATGGGTGGAGGAACAGGAACCGGTAGCATAAAAGTTGCGGCGCAGATTGCAAAAGAGCAGGGCGCAATAGTAGTCGCAATGGTAACATATCCATTCGACCTCGAAAGGATAAGGAAGAAGAAGGCGGAAGACGGAATACAGGAGCTAAGGAAGTACTGCGACTCCGTGATAATCCTGGACAACAACAGGCTGGTCAAGCTTGTGCCTAACCTGCCGTTGGACAAGGCATTTGCAATGGCTGATAATGTTCTCTCAATGGCAATCGGTGGGCTGGTATGGACAATAACACAGCCAAGCCTGATAAACATAGACTTTGCCGATGTGAGGGCCATATTAGGAGGAGGACAGGTAGGATTCATCGCAGTAGGAAGCGGAAAGGGTGCATCGAAAGTGGACCTTGCCTCGGAAGCTGTATTAAAGAACAAGCTGCTTGATGTGACATTCGAGGAAGCAACTGGCGCACTGGTACACATATCTGGCGGCGCATCGCTCACTATAGGCGACGCGATAAGGGCTGGAGAGATAATCACCGCACAGATGGACCCGAAGGCGAATATCAAGTGGGGAGCGAGGCTGATACCTGGATTCGACGACCAGCTTGAAATAGTTGCTATAGTCACAGGCGTGAAGGGAGCTTCAATAATCGGAAACCTGCAGGAAAGAAGGGAACCGATGGCAGGCGGAATAGAAATGATTGGCTAACGGATAGGAAGAGGCGGGCGCAAGCCCGCATTTTTATTTATTTTATATTAAAAAGGTGTTTGGATGGAGAACATGGATAACTTCGTGGCGAGGCTGGCAGTTGTTGGGCTTGGAGGTGCAGGCAGCAATCTGATAAACAGGGTCTATAATTCAGGGATAAAAAGCGCCACAACCATAGCACTAAACACCGATGCGAAGCATCTAAACATGATTGGCGCACATAAAAAGATACTGATGGGAAAACAGCTTACTCACGGGCTTGGAGCCGGAGGATACCCAGAAGTAGGCCAAAAATGCGCTGAAGCCAGCAAGGATGAAATATCCCAGGCATTGCAAGGGTACGACATGGTGTTTCTTGCGGCTGGAATGGGTGGAGGGACAGGAGGAGGATCTATAACAGAAGTGGCAAAAATAGCAAGGGAACAGGGCTCGCTGGTAGTCGCGTTCGTAACATATCCATTTTCGCTTGAAAGGAGCAGGAGAAACAAGGCAGATTGGGGCATCAAGCAGCTGACTAATGTTGCTGACACTACTATAATAATCGAGAACGACAAGCTGTTAAGCTATGCTCCAAACCTTCAGATAGAGAAGGCATTCGAGCTTGTTGACAATGTGGCATCAAATGCAATAAGGGGTATAGCAGATACAATAATGCTCCCGAGCCTGATAAACCTTGACTTTGCCGATGTGAGGGCCGTGATGGGCAATATGGGTACAGCTGTGATAAATCTCGGCTCTGGTTCTGGCCCTGACAGAGTAAGCAAAGCGGTTGCATCAACGATTAACCACCCTCTGCTTGAAGTCGACATGGAAGGCGCAAAGAGTGCTATGATACATGTGGCTGGCGGGACTGAGCTTACTATAGAAGAAGCAACCAGCGTGGGCAGCGGCGTTACGAGCGCACTTGACGCTAAGGCAAATGTAATCTTCGGTGCAAGGCTAGTGCCGGAACTAAACGACCAAATAAAGGTGATGTCGATAGTGACTGGGGTCACTCCAAAGTTCAGCAATGCTCCATCTTTTACTAAGAAGGAGCAACAGGGAGCGTCAGCATATCTTGACAGCATCACAGATTTTGTTTAACTGTTTCTCTTTCTTATTTTATTCACATCATACAGTAGCAGCAGCTCCGTAAAATACCCTCAGCAAAAATGAGCTAATCACGGTCCACAAATCATCGAGACAGTACGACATCACAGGGCTATAGGATTGCCCCTAAGAAAGTATTTAAACCTTCCCGGCGCAATACTGCTGTAGATCTGCTTCTAAGCGTCTATGGTTTTTCAATGGAGGAAGGCACTTATGAGAGGGTCCCAGCAGGCGGCATAAAGGAAGGGAGGTTTGTCATAATCGATGGCGTGCCATGTAAGGTGGTGCAGGTCGAGACAAGCTCTCCCGGGAAGCACGGCTCGGCAAAAGTGCGCATAACCGCAATAGGTATGTTCGACGGGCAGAAGAAAGGCATAATACTTCCGAGCCACTCAGACATAGAAGTGCCGGTGCTTACAAAAAAGAAGGCGCAGGTCGTGTCACTGACGGACAGTACGGTGCAGCTTATGGATTCGGAAACATACGAAGTGTTCGAAGTCCCGGTAACGGAAGAATTCCAGGGCAAACTGGCCCCGGGCAAGGAAGTCGAAGTTATAGAAGCGATGGGCAGGAGAGCAGTATCGCGCGTATGGAGCTGATTGTCAAAAAATACGGACGTGATGTTATGGAAATAGAAATAACCAAAGATAGCAAGAACCCGCTTCTCGGAAGGAGGGAGCTGGAGTTCTACATAATAGAAGATGACAGGACCCCATCAAAAAATGAGATAAAAGAGAAGCTCTGCAAGAAGCTCAACCTGAGTCCTGACGGCACAGTGATAGTAAGGATAGATCAGGAATTCGGCATGAAGAGAAGCAAGGGCGTCGCTAACTCATACGAGAAGAAAGAGGATATACAGAAGTATGAGCAGAAGAGGCTTATAAAGAGATGGAGCAAGAAGCCGAAAGGCGCAGCCGCATCTTCCGCACAGCAGGCTGCAGAAGCCCAGGCTGCAAAAGAAAAGTAAACAACAGGTGTTTCAATGGCCGAGAAAAAAAAGGAAAAGAAGAAAGTGGCTCCTTACAAGCCCGGAAGGATATGCCCAAAATGCGGGAAGAGGATGGCGGAACACCAGAACAGGTTCTCATGCGGCAACTGCACATACACGGAATTCAAATCCAATAAGTGAGGTGCGCGCTTGGCCAGAAAAAAAGCCGGAAAGCAAAAGCCGGAAAGCAAGATAATGTACTCGCTTCTATTTTTCGGGATAATAGCGACCCTGAACATACTGTTTATCTACGTGGTGCTTGCGGCAACCGGATTCAACCAGAATTCTACAACGGCACAGGTATATCTAGATATACTGACCTCGCTCTCATTCCCTCTTTCGGTTATCCTTTACCTGTTGGCAAGAGGAATGAGTGCAAAAGAGATGGTCGCGCAGATAGGTCTTTCAAAATCCGGCTTCAATACCAAGTCGCTTAAATACGGGATTATGCTCATAGGAGCATTGCTGCTTTTCGAATTCCTTGTTTCTGCATTCTCTGCAGCAACAGGCATAAGCCTGCCAACAAACGTCAGCGCTGTGTTCTGCGGCGCGCCTCTCTATCTGCTGACATACGCGGTCATCGGCGCGCCCATAAGCGAAGAGATACTGTTCAGGGGGTTCATGGTTCCGAGGCTGGGGATAATAGCCAGCGCTGTCATCTTTGCTGTTTTGCACCTTTCATACCTGTCGGTATCGGAATTTGCCGCTGCTTTCATATTCGGGCTTCTGGCAGGGTACGTGTTCAGAAAGGCCCGCTCTATATATCCGACAATATTCGCGCATATGGCTATCAACGGGATAAGCATGGTCGCGCTCGTACTGTCCGGCGGACTTTGCCTGCCGTAACGGCATGGGTGGCAGAATGAGAAGCAGCGGCATAAGTATAAGGGTTGTGCTTGTAGAGCCGAAGTACCAGATAAATCTAGGGTATGCTGCAAGAGTGGCGAAAAACTTCGGCATCAGAAGGCTATACCTTGTCAATCCAAAATGCAGGTATTCCGGGAAAAACGCGATAAAATACTCGAAACACGCGCGAGATCTGTTAGAAGGCGCAAAAGTCTGCAGGGATATCCGTAGCGCAGTGAATGGCGCTGCACTTGTAGTAGGAACAACCGGCATCCCATCGAAAGCGAGCGGAGGGATGTTCAACCTGTATTCATCAAGACAGCTTCACAAAATGCTCCGGGAAGCAAAGTCAATGGCTCTGCTAATAGGCAGGGATGGAACCGGACTCACAAAAGAAGAGCTATCCGATTGCGATGCTGTCGTAACGATACCGACAAGCAGCGATTATCCTATAATGAACATATCGCATGCGCTTGCAGTGCTGCTATACGAGCTTTATTCGTATCAGAACAAGGAGGGCAAAACAGATGCAGAAAAAATATCGCGGGAGCTAGAAAGAAAACGGCTTGCAAAACTCTTCTCATACAGAGTGAACAGAATCGGAAGCGTGAAAGATAAGAGCGGAGTTATACGCGCGTTCACCCATGTGATAAACAGGGCAAACCCCTCAAAGAAGGAGCTAAGGGCGCTAGAAGCTGCTTTTTCTCTCAATTGGAAAGAGTGATATCCTAAGAGTGACAAATGCCGCAGGCGTACAATATCAACAGAGTCTTTTTGAGATATCATCGTGAGCAACCAAGCGTAGTTCCTGATCCGGTTACCTTCTGTAAATAACCTTGCATGCTGTCAAGAACACGATGAGCAAAAGGAATACGGAAAACGAAAACGAGAAACCGCAAATAAGAATAAAACAAAATGAAAAAGGCGCTTGGCTTTACCTCTTCTGTTGCGCCTTTCTGCTCTTTATTATCTTGACTTTCGTAGGAGTCAGCAGTATCTTCTGGTCATCCAGCCTGGCTATGTCTCCGTCTATTTTAGTGACATAACTCTTGAGGTTGTCGACTATCCCCTTAAGCGTCTGCGGCCTCTTCTCCATCTCTGATATGTTGAGCAGGATTATATTCTTCCTCTGGAGTTCTGATTCTATAAGTGCAACATCGGCATCGCTCTGCAATGCAACCGGTTTTACATAGAAATCAGCCGGCTCGTTCATTATGTCAACGCCCTCCATTTCCTCAGAATTCATGTATTCTTCTACATCGAGTCCCTTCGATGTGCCTATCATTCCTCCCAGTTTAGTAAAGAGTCCCATCTTATCGCCTTAGTGGTTCTTGGTTTGTCGCCACTAATAATCTACCATTCTGTTTTAAATACTTTCTGCTTTTATCTTGGAAGCTTTCACTCTCACAAATCGGAGCCGGAAGCCCAAAAGCGAGGTTTTAATGCCCAAAAACATATAAAGACCACCATTCAAAACGTATTACAAACTTCGCGATGCCCATGATAAAAATCAAACGAGTATACGAAAAGGCAGATGTGAGAGATGGGGTACGTATACTTGTCGATAGGATGTGGCCCAGAGGGGTAAGAAGGAGCACACCAAACATCGATATATGGATGAGGGATGTGGCACCGACCGATGAGCTTAGGAAATGGTTTAACCACGATCCAAGGAAATGGCTTTCTTTCAAGAAGAAGTACAAGATGGAACTGCATGGCGGCAAGACTTTCGAGGAACTTGCGGAATTCTGTGCGAGGAACGATCCTGTCACGCTGCTATACGCGACCAAAGATATAAAACACAACAATGCCGTCGTGCTGATATCGGAGCTTGATCGCGAGGTAAAAAAACTGAAGAAAAAGCTGCCGAGGGTACGCACGATACCAAACGCATCGGCATCTCTCTACTGATATGATATGCCGCAGCGACAAAGCGGCATTGGATTGAAAGCTTTTTAAACTAATTATGAGATATAGCATTAATTTCTACGGGTCTTACAAATGGAGCCACAAGAGGCGTATAGGCAGATACTGAATGAGGTAAAGAAGAAAATATCCGGAAAGAGCGAAGTCATAGAGCTTATGGTAATAGCAATGGTCGCGAATGGCCATGTGCTTCTGGAAGGAGTTCCTGGAGTCGCAAAGACCACCATGACAAAGACCCTTGCCGATGCAGTAACCGCGCAGTTTTCAAGGATACAGGGAACGCCGGATCTCGAAATAAGGGATATAATAGGATACACGTATGTAGATGAGCACAACGAGCTGCAGCTGAAAAAAGGCCCGATATTCACAAATATATTGCTGATAGACGAGCTCAACAGGGCGCCTCCGAAGACAACGACCGCCCTGCTCGAGGCATTGGAGGAGCGGCAAGTTACCCTTGCCAACGATACCAGGAAGCTGATGAACCCGTTTATCGCATTCGCGACTCAGAATCCCTTGAATATAGAGGGTACTACCCCGCTGCCTAAAGTGCTGGCTGACAGGTTCCTTATGAGAATAGCCGTCACTTATCCGACAATGGAAGAAGAAGAACAGATGCTGCGCATAAAAGAGAGGGATGAGCAGATCACTGTTTCAAAAGTGATAGATACGAAAGGGATACTGGAAATGCAGTCGAAACTTTCACAGATAAGCATGCCCGATTCAGTCGTCGAGTATATAGCAAAGATAGTTAATGCGACAAGGACAGACATACATGTAGTAATGGGAGCAAGCCCGAGAGCCGAGATAGCGTTCATGAGATGCGCCAAGGCCAAGGCACTTATCGAAGGGAAGAAGGAGGTAGCAATCGACGACATAAAGTTCCTGGCAAGGCCGGTGCTCAGCCACAGGATTGTAGTAAAATCGACCGGAGGCCTTGGCGTAAATGGAATAATAGACGGAATAGTCGCAACGGTCCGCTAGTTTCTGCAAATGCGTTTACAAATATAGGTAAAAATTATCATGATGAAATCACAATCCGCGCTTGAGTACCTGACGATGTATGGTTGGGCCATAATAATAATATCAGTGATAGTCGCAGCATTGTTCTCCCTTGGACTTTTCAACCCTGGTTCTCTGGTAAACACCTCATGTGTCTTCCCAGCGGATTTCAACTGCCTGAGCGCGGTTCTGACGGGCTCTAACGGCACTCTTGCCATCAACATACAGCAGGCACTGCCGTACAATATAAACATAACTGCATGGGGCTGCAACAACCAAGGCACATTCACAAACATGGTAAAGACGCCGAGTGCGCTGGGTAACACCCTGCTTATACAGGGGAATACGACACTTAGCATGACCTGTTATACAAACAGCACCGCTGTCGACATATCTCCAGGTCAGATATTCAAAGGATATGTGCTGATAAACTATACCAATTTGCAGACTGGGTTCCCCCATACTGTTGACGGGAGCCTGATAGCAAAGGCGACATGAGCAGCCTGCTTTCCGTCATTGAAATAGAAACAGAACGGTCCAATATGAAAGGCTGACTAATGCCTAAATAAGCCTTGAAGAAAGCAAGAAAACCAAATAGCTTTTATAGTTTGGTTAACAATTCGGCATGATACTATGGTATCAATGAAATCGCAGTCTGCGATGGAGTATCTGATGACGTACGGATGGGCGATACTCATCATCGCGGTGGTGTTGGGAGTGCTGTTCCAGTTGGGTGTTTTCTCCGGCAGCGCGCTGACGCCGAAGGCGGCTCCGGGTGCGTGCCAGGTGGTGCGGCTGGGAGGACAGGCGTCCCTTGAAGGAGAATGCCAGGGGCAGCTGCCGCAGTATGTGGCATACTTCAATGGTAACGGTCAGACAAGCTACATGGATGTACCTAGTTCATCTTCCACTACCCTGCAAGGCAGTTTCACTTATATAGCATGGGTAGACCTGAACAAGACATCACAAGAGGCATATGAATTTGCCGGAGACCGCTCGAATTCTGCATTTACTCTGTATGTATATACTGACAGGACAGCTCCAGGTATACTGGCATCTGTTTTTGAGACAGGTCATATACAGGTGTTTTCTGGACAATATTCGTTCACCTTCGGCACATGGCATCAGATCGGAGAGGTGTTTAACGGAGTAACTGTCTCGGTAATACTTGATGGTCAGATCTTAGGTCCCGGTCCGGCGAATAGTATAAGTCCAAATTCCGGTGGACTGAACATAGACCAAAGATCCCTACACACTGGCAATATTGCCAATATGCAGCTTTACAACACCTCATTGACAAGCAATGAAGTCTTAGCATTGTATAGGGAAGGTGTAGGCGGAGCCCCTATCAAGATACAGAACATTGATGGATGGTGGCCTCTCAACGGAAATGCGCAGGACTATTCCGGAAATAACGACAACGGTCAGATTGGCAGTGGTGTATCGTTCAACGGAACATGGCAGAGCGGGTATACGCCACCATAACCCTTTTATTTGATTTTTACTATACCTTTCCGTGTTCTGATGCTATTCAGGAGGCTTGGAGAATATTTCGAGAAGCTGGAAACGATGTCTTCCAGATTGCTAATGGTTGAGGTACTCACCGAAATGTTCAAGGAGGCTAAGGCATCGGAGATTTCCAAGATAATATATATAACACAGGGGGTCCTTGCACCGCCTTTCGAGGGTATAAAGTTCAATCTTGCCGAGAAGATAGCTGAGGAGTCTATTGCAATAGCTACCGGGCATTCAAAGGAAGATGTCAGCAAGGCATACAGGAAAAGCGGCGACATGGGCATTACTGCGATGGAGCTGCAGGAGAAGAGCCGGCTAAAAAAAATGTCAAACAAAGAATTTACTGTGAGTGAGTTTTATGATGCGATGAGGAAGATAGCCGAGACGTCAGGAGCAGGAAGCAAAGACCATAAAATAAAGATGCTTGCCAACGTTATCGCCGCGTCTACCCCAACAGAGGCAAAATATGCGGTCAAATACCCACTAGACGAGCTTCGCATGGGGGTCGGAGATGCGACTGTGATGGAAGCCCTTGCAGCCGCATTCCTTGGGGATAGGAAGCTCAAAGAGAAGCTGGAGGTTGCATACAATCTATGCAGCGATCTCGGCTCTGTAGGAGAGGAGGTAGCCGAGCACGGCATCAAAGGCATAGAATCATTCAAGGTTTCACTGTTCAAGCCTATAAGGCCCGCCCTTGCGGAGAGGCTTCCCACTGCCGAGGAAATTATAGAAAAGATGGGAGGCTCCGCATCCGTGGAGCAAAAATATGACGGCTTCAGGTGTCAGATTCATAAGAAAAGCAATAAGGTAAGGATATTCTCGAGGAGGCTTGAGGACACAACAGAAATGTTTCCCGACCTGAGGGATGCGATGGTGAACGAGATCAGGGCAGAAGAGATTATCCTTGACGGCGAGGCACTGGCGTACAACGAGAAAACACAGCAGTTCCTGCCATTTCAGGAAACCATCCAGAGAAAAAGAAAACATAGGGTAGACGAGAAGGCACTGGAGATGCCGCTAAAGCTGTTCGCATTCGACATCATGTATCTAGAAGGAAAAAACCTGATGGACGAGCCTTACAAAAAGAGAAGGGAGCTGCTTGAAAAGGTGACATCGGCTTCAGATACGATAAGGCCTTCCACAAGGATAATCACAAGTTCTCCGAAAGAACTGGAGGAGTTTTTCCAGACTAGCATAGAAAACGGCCTTGAAGGAATAGTCGCAAAGGAGCAGAACGGCAAATATGTTGCAGGCGCAAGGAAGTTCGGATGGATAAAAATGAAAAGGAGCTATAAAGGAGAGCTTGAGGATACGCTTGATCTTGTTATAATAGGATATTTCCTCGGCAAGGGGCAAAGGAGCGAGTTCAAGTTCGGCGGGCTGCTCTGCGCCGCATACAATGAAAAGAGGGACATGTTCGAATCAGTCTCAAGGATAGGCAGCGGATTTTCTGAGGCGCAGATGGTGGAGCTGAAAAGGGCATTGGACAAAATAATAGTGAAGTCCAGGCCTGCAAGGGTCGACAGCATAGTCGAACCGGATTTCTGGGTTATTCCAAAGTATGTGGTCACGATAAAAGCCGATGAGATAACTAAAAGCCCGATGCACACATGCGGCAAGGGGCTGCAGAAGGATGGGACGGAAGCCGGTTATGCATTAAGATTCCCGAGGTTGGTGGGCAACGAGGCTATAAGGAGCGATAAGAGTATTGAAGATGCGACAACGACTGAAGAGGTAATAGAAATGTATAATCAGCAGAGGAAGGTCAGCATCGGGAAGGAGCAAGAATGACAGGATAACAGAATGACAGGATAACAGGACAACATGAATCACATAATAAGATATACGGCGTAAAGTGATACCATAGCAAGCGCAATTGTAAAGTTATCGTCAAGCCTGCTATCAACGCTTTCCAGAAGGGCCAGGAGCGCGCCGAACATAATCGAATAGTAACCGACAAGAGGGTAGCCTATAAGCGCAACCGCGGCAAAGAACGCGATGGTTCCGCTCACCGTCTTCCTTTTATTGTAGAACAGCTTTATCCCGTCAAAATTCTTCCCGACTATCGTAGCGAGAGAGTCCGCGATGAAGAGCGCAGCAATTCCTATCATTATGAAGTGTGCATCATGCACGAATCCGACTATTATTGCGGTGCCTATTGCAAGGTAGATGGCTCCTATGCCGAACAGCGCATCCGGTCTTTCAAGCGTGCTGAGCGCCTTGTATAATATGTTATGCTTCCTGCCTAGGAGAAGCCCTCCGCTTATGTATCCCGCGAATATCAGTATAAGGATAGAGTATGCCGCGGTGAAGACGTCAAGATAATAAAACAGCAGGAGCAGAATGACCCCCATCATTATCTGCACAATATCCCTCCTGACTTCAATCGCCTTATTCTCCCTGGAATGGTTGGCGAGCCCAGTGCTGCCTGCATTCGGAATTCCATACAGCGTGCCTACCGCGAATGCCTGTATGAACGGAAAGAGCATCTCCCCGCTGAAGTGTATCGCATAGACAAATTCTGCGACAAGCAGCACCAGGGTCCCTACAAAAGCCCATCTATTCATCACGAAATATGAAGGAAGCAGTGGTAGGAGCACCGCAAAACTGCCTATCATAAAGAAGTAGGGTACTCCGGGCACTTCGTTGAGTATTACCGCTATACCAATCATGGTAATCGCGCTCAGCACAACGGGGTATGTCCTTTCCAAAAATCTTTTTGCGGAATGCAGCCTAAAGTAGTAAAGAACGGAAACAAGGTCTAATAAGAGAAAAACTGATACGACTATAAGATTTATCGGCATCCAACCGCCTTATGGCGAGATCCTGTTTATCAGCCTCGGGAAAGGTATTGCATCCCTTATGTGATCAAGGTTCAGCAGCCATTTCAGCACCCTCTCAACTCCCATCCCGAAGCCCGCATGCGGCACCGAACCGTACTTTCGCAGGTCCAGGTACCATCCATAGTTTTCTATGTTAAGATGGACCTCTTTCATACGCTCCATCAGCTCATCAAGCTTCCATATCCTCTCACTGCTTCCGATTATCTCGCCGTGCCCGTGCGGCGCCTGCATGTCTGCACACAGCACGGTTCTGTCATCCTTCGGGTTGACCGGCATGTAGAAGGCCTTCATCTCCTTCGGCCAGTTGTATATAAAGACGGGCTTCTCCTCATCTTCGGTAAATATCTTCTCCTCGTCTGCGCCGAAGTCGTCCCCCCACTTCATTTTTACTCCTTTCTCGTTCATTATCTGTATTGCTTTCTCGTAGCTTATCCTTTTGAAAGGCGGCCTTATTTTCAGAAGGCTCTCCTTATTTATGCTGAAATGCTCCAGTATATCTTCATTGTTTTTTGCTAGCGAGTTGGCGATATAACTTACCAGCTTCTCCTGCAGCTTCATGTTCATCACGTTGTTGTAATACGCCATCTCCGGCTCCAGATGCCAGTATTCGGTAAGATGCTTAGTCGTCCTGCTCTTTTCCGCCCTGTACGACGGCGCGAAAGAGTACACCTTTTCAAGAGAGGTTATCATTGCCTCGGCATAGAGCTGCGACGATTCCGTAAGGTAAGCCTTCTGCCCGAAATAGTCGACCTCGAACATGCTTGCCCCTGTCTCGCCTCCTGATTTCGTAAGCAGCGGCGGAGTTATCTCGTAGAAGCCCTGCCTGTCGAGGAATTTCCTGACATAGCGGAAGAGATATGCTCTGGCTTCCATTGCCTTTATCATCTTTTGGCTTCTCAGCCACAGATGTCTGACATCAAGCAGGAACTCGGGGCTCTGGTATTCCGTGATAGGGAACTGCTCGCCGCTGTGCACTATAGAAACGCTTTTCACATCCATCTCTACGCCATGGGGCGCCCTCTCGTCTTTCCTGACAGACCCTGACACAATGATGCTAGATTCAAGATATGCCTTGTCGAGAGCCTCCCACTCTTTCTCGCTTACCTTGCTCTTATCCACAACGCACTGTATCGTATCGGTCCTGTCCCTGACGACTATGAACGATTTGCCTCCAGAGCTCCTCTTCCTGTATATCCATCCTTTTATCGTTATCCCTTTGCCCTCAGAGCCTATCGCCTCGGAAACCGGAATTCCTTTCTTGTAATAATCGCGCATCAGATCACGAAGATATCAGACAATCGTTATAAGCCATGCGGCAATCACGAAACCGATAACTATCAAAAGGGGCACGACGACCCTTGCAAGCATGAACACCGAACCCACTACTGCATTCATCTTTTCCCTTACGTTGGCTCCCCAGATGGCGAAGTTCCTGATTACCTTTCTGCTGTGATAGATTCTTACTGCTTCTGTATTTAAAACCGCTGTCTCAACCGCCTTGTCCACAAATGGCAGCAGTCTCTCGATGTCCGTGTATCTGCCAAGCACGTTGCTTGCTGTCCTGTCGAGCGCATTGACAAAATGCGTATCTGTAGTATATACCTCCGCGCTTATCGAATATTTCCTTTTTATGTGGTCTATTATCCCATTGCGCATAGATGGCATCATATTATTCGCGTTGAACATTACCATGGCGTGCCTGAATCCGTTGTATTTGAACAGGACTACATTTATATTTCCCGGAGCGAGGTCTTTCGGAGAGCCGAGCTCATTGTAAGGATTGGAGAACCCGAACCCGATTTTCTGGTGCCTGCTCCTATGTCTGACCTTAAGCGATTTTATCGCTTCTACATAGTCCTTCATGTAGGTGCCGTCCGGCTGCACCCCCATAAGCTCTTTTTTCGAAGCGGTCTCGTATCTGGAGTTGTGCGCGTCTATAAGCATGTGCTGTTTCCCATCGTGCTCCAGCAGCCTCTTCAGCAGCATTCCGGCTTCAGGAGCCACGTCTTCCGTCACTTTAGGCGCCCTGCTAAGTGTGGTAAAGCACAGGTTTCCTACAGATATGCAGCTGACTCTTGCGCCGTTGCAACTCCCCTCTGAATGCAAAGCGCCTTTGCCTTTGACTAACGTATTTTCATGCACCGAAGAGTCGAGCGCAGATCTCAGCTCCGATATCTGCGTATCTAAAAGAGGGTTCATGTCCTCGTTCAGCGTAGGGTGCATGATTACGCCAGGCACTCCGTATTTTTTCCATATATGCCTTTCAAGGACGTACGGGAAATTGCTGCCGCCTATAGTGCCGGCTGGTCCGTAATGGACCCACGGCGAGAATATAATTCCCTTGGTCCTTCCATCCAGGTTTTTCACTACCACTGTATCTGCATCAATGTCCTGCCGTGTACCGAACCTGCCCGTCTTACTTCCTTCGAACGTCGCATCGATATTGAAGAGCCAGCTCTGCACCATCTGCGAGAAAAATGCTATGCCGTCTATGCCTATCCCTTTCTTTATCGGGTTATCAAAGATAAACAGTATCAGGTAGCTGATGGCTATGAATATCGCTATGCTGGCATAGAGCTTTATCAGCAGGACATTAACCGGTATGGAAAAATTTAGAAGGAATCCGCTTGTCGGGGCGAAAAGCAGCAGGTTTATCGATGGCTGCAGCAGGGCGTACAGCGAAGCGCTTTTCCTCCTCCCGAGCGCTATCTTGCTTACCATGAACCACCATGCGAATACGCTAGCGTCACCGAGAAGAGATACAAGGACAAACAGCGCCTGGCTGGATGTAACCGCGTAGACCGCTCCTCCAAGGGCGAAGAATATGCCATATATCCCGTTGGCAACCATCGCGAATGCTATTACGTGTTTTATTCTTGCAATGCGCTTCAGGAGCTTTATCGTCAGTACGGTTATCAGCGTCGGCATCATGAAGAGCAGCAGCCCGGCAAATGCTCCTTTTATGAGCACATCAGGCAAAAGTCTTCCCAGTAACGGGTAATCCATAAGGGCTACTGAAGAGATTCCGATACCTATGCTGAATAGGGACAGGATAGCAAACAGCCACTTAGAGCTCGGAAGCTGCCTGCTGAAAAAACCCAGCCTGTTTTCTAAACCATCATCGCGCTTAACAGCCATCGAAAAACCAAGGGCGGTTGCCTCTTCTGTTTACTTTCCAAACCTCCTCTGCCTGCTGGAGAAGGTCTTTATCGCCTTGTCAAAGTCCTTTTTCCTGAAATCAGGCCAGTATCTGTCGCTGAAATAGAGCTCTGAATATGCGGCCTGCCACGGCAGGAGCCCGGAGAGCCTCTGCTCTCCCGACGTCCTTATTATCATGTCTACATCCGGCAGCATAGCAGTCCTAAGATTTCTTTCTACAAATTTCTCATCTATCAGTACGCCTCTCTTCTTAGACTCCTTCGCTATCTGCCTGGCAGAATATACCAGATCGTCCCTGCCGCCGTAATTAATCAGCAGGTTTATCGTGTAGTCGCCGTATCCTCTGGTCTTCCTCTCTATATCCATGAGAGCATCCCTGAGCTTTGCAGGGAGCACCGAGAGGTTGCCTATTATCCTTAGCTTTATTCCGTTCTCGTAGAGCATCTTCCTTAAGCTTTCATCCCGCGCCGCCTTTATATAAAGGTTGAACAGGGCTTTGAGCTCTATGGTAGGCCTGTTGCTGAGATTTTCCGTAGAGAGTCCCCAGACCGTTATCATCTTTATACCTCTATCTTTAGACCATCTCGCGAACTCCACGAACTTCTTTATTCCAGAGCTATGTCCCCTGAATATCTCGAGACCATGGGTCTTTGCCCACCTCCTATTTCCATCAGGAATCAGCGCAAGATGCTTTGGCACTATAAGGTCCTTCTCGTTTGTCATGCAATTCGCCGCCGGCTTTTGCCGGTGAAAACGCATTACTTATTAAAAAAGCAGCTTAAAAGCTTTATCGTTCCGGCCTATTTGCATGAGATGCTGCTGCATGCGGCGGCGCAAGCCGGAAAATCAAAAACTATATATTTGGGAACACACAATAATAGTATGCGTATGCGCATGATCCTTTCCTGGTAGTTATGCATGGGTTTTGACACTGCTTTTGAAATCACGTCTTTCGATCAGCTGTTAGGCAATGCCGATTGCATCGGCAAGCTGGTGCAGTATGCTTCCGAAATAAAACGCGGCATGCGCAGGACCCCTATCATGCTGTGCGGGCCTTCCGGCACAGGAAAATCCGCAGCAGTTCGCGTTCTCGCAAAGCAGATGGATTGGAATATTGTTGAATTGAACGCCAGCGATTACAGGGACGGCGAATCGATAAGCAACCTCCTCGTAGCCGCCTCGCAGTCGATGACGCTGTTCAACAGGAAGAACCTGATACTGCTGGATGAAATCGACAGGCTTATTCCGAAATTTGACAGGGATGCTGCCACTGCGATAAGGAAACTGATAGAAGTATCTAAGAACCCTGTTATATTCATAGCGAATGACAGATGGGACAGGAGTATATCTTTCCTAAGGAATTCCATAGAATACATAGAGTTCAAAAGGCTCCCGACGAATACTGTAGCGCTAGGACTGCAGCGCATCGCTTCTTCGAACTCATTAAAGGTAAGCGCCCAGACTATAGAGACAATAGCGAAGAGGAGCAACGGGGACATGCGCAGCGCGATAAACGACCTTTTAGTCCTTGACGGAGCAGCAGAAGAGACTGCAGAAATAGTCGGAATGAGAGACAGGAAAGCTGACGTGTTCAACACATTAGACAAGATATTCCTGTCAAGCACATTTACATCTCCGATAATAGCTGCGGCGAACGCGGATGTAGACAACGATATGCTTATACAGTGGCTCGACGAGAACATTCCAAAGCGCTATACGGACAAGCGCGACAGAAATGCAGCATTCCATATGCTCTCTTTGGCTACTATATACAACACAAGGGCGATGAGGGCACAGTACTATACTTACTGGAGGTATATGAACGCATTCATGTCGAGCGGCGTAGCGCTGTCGAAAAGCGTATATCCGAGCACGATGAAAAGATACGAGTTTCCTAAGGCTATCAGCTCCCTGAGCAAGAGCAAGGAGATGCGCGGCGCGGAGAAGAGCGTGGCAATGAAGCTGAAAAGGAAACTGCACCTATCGATGTCGAGGATGAAGAAGTCAGAGATGAAAATAATGTCGAATGTCATAAGGGAGTCAACGGAGCGCATAGGAAAAGAACAGACTTACGATTTCTTCACTGCAAAGCTGGGCCTGGACGAGAAGGAGATAGCATGGCTGGCGGAGAACAATACCGGTATTTGACGGTATGCACAGCACTCACAGATTCTGGAGCTGGGCGCGAGCATGCTTCTGCGGAAGATAAGGCGATAAAGAATATCCAATGCGTCAGTGCTCAATACGATACCGCATCATTCCGGATTTGCGCCAAGCCTTTTGAGCAGGAGTTTGGCGACTTTATCTATATGTGACTTGTCTGTCTTTATCCCGAACGCGCACTCATGGCCTCCGAAAGAATAGACATCATCGCTCTCCTGCTTAAGGTTCTCCATCACTCCAATCAAACTGACTGTGCCCAGCAGAGACCTGCTCATGCGCACCGATATGAAGTTTCCGTAATGCACCAGCGTGATGGCTCCTTTCTCAGATGCTCCTTCAAACCTCTCATGCAGCCTGCTGCTATACCTTCCCGGAAGCGGGTATTTCGAATCAGGGCTTGCGGCGTCACTGAAGTCGACCAGATAGATGTCAGATGCAGCAGACCTGTATCTTTTAGCGAACCTCTCTCCCCTATCAAGCGAATCATTGAGCAGCGCCACCGCATGTGAATACGTCTCATCAAATTTTTTCTTGTCTGATATGAACTGGGCAATGCTTTTCGGCACGACCTTCTGCACCGGGGCTCCAGGAGTGCCGTCAAGGCTGGTGAGGTAATCAAGGACTATAGCAAGCCTGTCCGCATACACTTTGCTCCTGTCCCTGTGCTTGCTGAAGTCGCCGATAAGCGATGACATCATTATATCATTAATCTTATCGACATGCGAGATATGCTCCGCAAAAACGCATCCGAGGAATCCCGCAGTGAAGTCAGAATCTCCGCCAAAAAGCCAGGTGTTTATGCAGCGCGGAATTTTATCCTTAGGAAATCCTTCATATACTGGATGGTGGTCGAGCACCATTATGTCGAATTTCCCGTAAGCAGAAATAATCTGCGCCTCGCTCTCCGCAGAGGTGCCGAAATCCAGTATAAGGATTACCGGTTTCTCTGCGCTGGATATAGAACCGAAAAGGAAAGAGTCTTCGTTGTATGCAAGCTCCGTGTACGCAATGCTTTTGTTCATCCTCCAGAACAGGTTCATTTCAGGCAGTCCGCATGCAGACAAGAGGTTCTCAATAGCAAGATATATCCCAAGCGCTCCACTGCTTCCATCGCAGTCATTGTGGAACCTTACTACGATCGGTGCGCCAGATACATATCTACGGACCAATTCATCTGCTGCGCCCCTCAGCTCTTTCCTGATAGACCCGACAGCTTTCGCAAGGCCTTTCGGCACGCCCGTCATTTCTTCCATATCTGCCATCTTTCCGCGCACCCTAGAGAACAGGGAATCCAGCGTCTTCCTGTATTCCCGTTCCGATGCCTTTCCCACCACCTCGCACGATGCGAATGCCAGCGTGCCGGATTTAAGCGCTGCTGTTGTCGTCTTTACTGTGTCCATCATCTCCAGTACTGCTTCACTTTTTATGCAGTATACATTAAGGTCATCCGTAATCAGCGTATATAGGTTTCCCGCCGCGCTGCCGCCTCTTCTTATAGCCGATATAATCCCAGATACGATTTTTCCTGCCATTCTACCAATGCTTTGTTTTATTGCATCTCAATCTCTCAATCTGCTATGTTGCAGCAGTAGAGCTGCTCGTGGTGTTTACGGGAGGCGAGATTATTGAGGTCAGGTTGGCGTTCGAGTAACAGAGATTCTCGAGGCTGTTGCTTGATATGAATCTGCACTCGCTGGTGTTGCCGGTAAGCGTTGCAGAGCTATAGATGCAGCTGTCCCTGTCAGGCTGGCTCGTTATGTTGAGGCACGGAGCATAATTTCCTGTCCTGATGGCCTTAAGCGAGTAATAAAGCTCTAGGCATGTGCTGGTGTTCAGCGGTCCGGAGCCGTTGCACGCAATCGACGGGCTCGTGGCGTTGAAATCATAAGTGTAATTGATCGATGTAGACACCAGCTCGTTGGCTACGAGAGCATAGCACTGGCCCGAGTCCTGCTGCGTTATGCTGCCGCACAGCGATTGATTGCCTGTAGCGCCGGCGAACGCATAATAACAGTAGTCGCGCGGGTTTAACGAGAGGGCGTATCCGGAGCTCAAGCTGCTGGGTTTCGGCTTGTATGCAAACTCCATCGCAAACGTCTGATTGAAATCGCTCTGGTTGCTAAGCGAAGAGCAATATCCCTGGTTTCCTGAAGAGACAGCATTCTTGAAAGAATATGCTGCGGAGCAGACGGCCCTCATCGTCGAATTGCCTGTATATTCGCAGACCGACGAATTCGTGAAGTTCTCTGCTATAGAAACATTGAGCACGCATCCGTACGCACCAGAACCTAGCAGCGAACAGGCGCTCGCGTTCATGGATTTCTCCGCATATGATTCAATACACTGCGGATAAAGGGAGGAGTTGCGGCCAAGAGCGCTGCATGAGAAGCTGCTGTTGGTTTTTGCCGTTATGGCAGAAATGCAGCGCTGCGCATATGCTCCTACAAGATACGAGCAGTATGAGGCATTATCTGTCTGGTTGACCACTGCAAGCACGCATCCGTACTGCTGCTGGGTCTTTAGGCTTGCGCAGGCATTTATCTGTGCCAAGGCGGGCGTGCCTTTCGGAGACGATATCAGCAGCACGCCGGCAAGCATTATGATGACTGCGCCGGCGAGCAGCGTCAGCCGCTGTCTTTGTTCATTGCTGAGCCCACCAATTCCCTGCCTGCTGCTTTTTTGCAAAGACTTTCCCGCTGCCATTTGAACGCACTTCAACTTCGTCAGTCAAGAGTCTGAACCTCGAATCCATCCTGCGTGATGTGGTAAGGAGCGAAGAACATGCTATGATCAGTTCCGCGCATCTTGAGCACTTCTAGCACAAAACTCCTCTTCTCGTTATCTCCCGTCTGATACATGGATATCACGCCGTCGAAAAGGAAGAATTCAGGGGAATATCTTACGTCATTCTTCTCTGTGTACGGTGTCTCAAGCGTTATGAATGATGTGACATCAAGCCTCCTGAGGTTAGATATCAACTGCGCTATTGATTTTCTGTATATGAAACCGTCGCTGCTGAGGACCAGCCTGAAAAGAGATATAGAGTCAAGGGCTATGACCTTGGCCTTGTTTGTCATTACTATATCTTCTATATAAGATACCACATTCCCAAATGAATACGTCTCAGTGCTCCCTGTCGTATCCTCCATTCGTGCTGCAAGCTCTTCACCTCCGACCACCATATTGCCCTGCTGCATCAATGAATCTACGTCAGCAAACCCTCCGAATGCGCTCTTCGCATTCCTGATAAGCTGCGCAGGCTGCTCCTCGAATGCTATGTATGCGGAAGGTATTCCGGCCTTCGCGCACCTGTATATTATCTCGAAGCTCAACAGAGTCTTTCCCGAACCAGGTCCTCCTGCGATTATAACCTGGTTTTTTTCCGGCACGCCCCCGTTGAGCATGCTATCGATTCCCTTTATGCCAGTCTTTATCCTCTCTATTCCAGTCCCTGAAGCCATCAAAATCACACGGCAATAGCGCCATAAAGTTACGATGGCGCAGATGGTTTTACTTTGGAATGTACTGCTTATATATCTTAGTATGCATTAATTTCGCTAGGGGTTTCAATGTTCAATCTGAACGGCATGCTGAAGACGGGCATAATACTGATAATCATCGCGTTCGTAGTGCTCCTTGTAGGGGGCTTTGCGCAGCAGGGCATAGGCAACACTCTCCAGAACACTACCGTAGCATCGAATTTCACGGTAGCGCCAAACAGCTACCATAGCTACTTGCTGCATCTTTCAAATTATTCCTACCTTATACTCTTCGCGAAGTTCAGCTCTCCGTTGAACGTCTATTTCGTAAACAGCTCCGCATTCAATGCATGGAGCTCAAGCAATTCAATAGGAAAAAGGAACGGGCTGAATTCAATGCTCAGCTATGAGAACAACGGCCTGTTCATCGCGTACAAGGACCAGCTTCTTGCTACGGTCCCGCAAGGATTGAGCAACTCAACAAACGTAACGGCAATATATGCAAGCAACACTGCTCTTTACTCTCCCGGCACTTACTATCTTATTGCGGACAATACCAACGGAAGCCTCTCTTCACAGACATCAGTTAGCGGCACTATCGCGTATCTTCCGCCAATAAGCAACCAGACTATTGCATCAGGGCCTTACTCGCAGATAAAGAACCAGATATACCAGAGTTTGGCGATAGGGCTGCTGTTCTATGTGCTTCTGTTTGCCGGAATAATAATAGCGATATACGGATTGTTCAGGAAGCCAAAAACTGCTGTAGTTGTATCTTCTACCGACAAAAATGGAGCTCCTTCAAAAGAGGAGATAGACAGGCTCTACAAAGGCATTGGCAAAAAGCCGGTTAAGCCAAAATCAGGGAAAGCTAAAAAGCAACGATAAAGGATGAAGAAATGGACGAACTAAAGGAAAAGATAGCTGGAGAAGTAACCCTGTCGGAGAGCCCGGGAAGCACCATGAAGAAGTGGAGGGAGCTGTTCGGCATAACGCAGGTAGAGCTGGCAAAACAGGTAAAGATATCGACATCTACAATATCTGATTACGAGAGCAATAGGAGGCTTAGCCCAGGCGTCGGCGTCATAAGGAGGTTTGTCGATGCCCTGTTCACGATAGATGAAGCAAAAGGGGGCAGCGTCCGGCAGGGACTCGAGAAGTTCTCGAACAGCAAGGAAGAGAAGCTGCCGGTTTACACGATACACGATTTCATTGCTCCGATATCCGGAGTTGATTTCTCAAGGATAATAGAAAGCAAAGTGATAGCGAACCCGAGTTATCTTGATGCTGTAAAGATATTCGGGTATACGAAGGTGGACAGCCTAAGGGTGCTCCTAGAGATGTCGCCGTCAGAGTACCCGAAGCTCTTCGGTTCTACAACAGAGAGGGCATTTTTGTTTGAGCACGTGAGCACAGGGAGGAGCCCGCTTGTGGTTATAAGGGTGGCGCCGATAAAGCCGAAGGTTGTGGTGCTGCACAACATCACCACCGTGGACAAGCTTGCAGTAAAGATCGCGCAGATAGAGAAGATCCCTCTGCTGACCACCAAACTCGACATAAAGGAGATAGAGGCAAGATTGAGCAAGATATGACCGTCACTTCCTACTGTTTCTGTACTATGGTATGGTTTATCTGATACCAGGCGCTGCTCAAGAGTAAAAATCATTTCTTGAAGGAGCTGCACGCGACCGCTGTGCCAAGTTTGCCTCCTACGCTCCTGGTTATGAGCCTTTCAGTCTCCCTGTCGCTCTTGTCGGAGAAAAGCCTCGTTTTTACTATATAACCGACATCACCCTCTGTCATTATGACCTCCTGTACGTTCCTGAGGGAAATGAGCTTCTCCGCCACCGCATTCGCATCCACGTTGGCTTTTGGCCTGAGGAAGAAGAATTTATGCAGAGGATTGCTGTTCTTTGCGCTCTTTGATGTGCGTACCATACAATTACCAGACAAACAAGACAACCAGAGGATCAATGCAGCCGTAATGACGGAATCGACTCGCTCTTCTTCATTGCAGTCATGACTGCACACTCCTTGACATGCCATGCCAACGTATAAACGTCGTTGCAGAGCCTGCCGCAGCTCGGGCATTCATGAACCTTAAAATTATTGCCAACAAGCCATCTCACTAGTCTGGTTCGTATTCTCATTCAATACACCTAAACGGAAACGGAAGAATAAACGGTGGGTACCGCCCGGTACGGCTGTTCCGTACCGGGGAAGAGTGTATGGGAAATGTTGCCGATGGATGGGTTTGGCGGCTTTAAATCTGAGAATTTGTTGCTTATTTGTGCTCCCAATATTACACCCTTCTAGAGGATATTATGAATTTTATAGTATATATAAATAAGTCAGTTTTAACAGAATCTACCTATCATGTTTTCTATATATTGTCGCAAATAATGCATATTTTATTCTAATTTAATTATGTTAAATACATGATTTTAACACAAATTATAAATATTAGTTAGTGTGTTATAATAGATATGGCAGAGATCAGCAGCAAGATAAGAGAGGTGTTCGAAAAAGTAAAAAAAGCACATGCTCCCTACAGGGCTGTACTCAGGCGGATAAACAACGGCTACTACGTCTACATCGATACCGCAACATACAACAAGGAAACGAAAAACGCAAAAATCCATTCAAAATATCTTGGCAGGATTACTGAAGAAGGAAAATTCATAGAGAAGCAGCACACAACATCAAAGGACAGGCTGGCCATGGCTGTTGAGCTTATAGAAGCCAATGGCGGCAAGGTCATCATGCAGAAGCAGAAGGAAGAGGATACTGCACTAAGACAGGTTCAGCAGCAGACGACGGCAATCAATAAAGTCGATGCATCAGTGCTCATGGCTCTGAGCATGAACGGCGCGATGACATACGCATCGCTAGCAAGAAGGCTTGGAATGTCAGAGACGGGGATGGATTACAAGGTAAAGCACCTCGAAGAGCTGTACGGGATAAAATATGTGCCTGAACTTGACATGGAGGCATTGGGATATTCAAAGTACTTGTTGATGGTAAAGTTTACATCAGATAAACCGGATCCCGCTCTAATAAAGGAGGTTTTCTCGAAAGATCCGAGAGTGCTCCTTGCCGCGCTGGTAACAGGGGATTACGACCTTATTGTTTATTTTTTTGCGAAGGACAACAAGGAAGTCACTTATTTTGTCCACGAAACAAGGATAGAGACAAAACTCAGGAGCTACAACGGCATGTGGTACGCAGCACCTTTCTTCGACAGCTACAACTTTGTTCCACTGCGCCAGGAATGTTATGTCGTATTCAAGGAAAAGGTGTGGAAGAAATCAAGCAAACGATTGCACCCAGGAGAAGTAATATTCGGCACGGTAAAGGAGCCAGCGCCAAAAAAATACAACAGATCAACAGACATCACTGAAAACGAATACAATGTGCTATGCAAACTAGCATCTGGCAACAGGGTTAACTTCAAACAAATCGGAAAGCAGATAGGAATAAGCCCTATCTCAGTCAGCTACGCATTTGATTCGCTGAGGACGAAAGGCTTTCTCAAAAGATTAACTATTAACATGGAGAAACTGCCGATCAGGTACAACGCACTATTGTTTACTGATATAATCGATGGAGAGAAATTCAACAATAGCAGGAAAGAACTTCTAATGGAGATCGTAGAGGATTCAGACAGACAAACGGGCAGGTATGTGCTGGTTGGAGATATAGAGAATCCACATAGTGTAGTATTCGTACTGCCAGTTTTTGACAAAGACGATGCAATTGTCGCAGAACAAAGAATAAGGAAAATGGTCAAAGGGGTAATAATAAGATCAAGCATGGTGACTAATATACTTGTAGGCAACTTTCTCTACAGAAAATTCGATAATGGCTACACAAATCAGCACAAGATACTGAATGAAGAATACAAGACACTAGAAAGCAGAGAGCTAATAAACTATGACAAATAGAGTAAAGAAACGACGGACAAATATGCACAAATCCGACTAATGCTGATCTAACCTCCTGATGAATTTCCTGGCATTTCAATCACTTAATTCAAACTTTAGTAGCACGGTTTAAATATCTTTCCTTCAGGCCTGTGTTTTTACGTCAAATTCGTAACGATGGAATATGCCCTATACTGTAGCCACGGTGGGGGATGAAAGACGAGAACAGGACCATGGCTGAATAAGCGGCAGAGTGTTTTTATACATTACTAGTGCATTACCCACAGGTGTCTGATTGGCTGCTTCATCAAGCAATTCTATTCATCAAAGGAAAAAGATGTTGCACAGGAGGAAAGCGCAGTCCTCAATGGAGTATCTTGTCACTTACGGCTGGGCGATACTGATAATAGCGATTGCGGTAGGCGTGCTGGTATTCTTTGTTGTTCTTCCCTCATTTGCCGCACCCCCTGTCTGCAATGTAAGCGCCCCCCTGGTCTGCCAGGACCTTCTGGTATCGGCAAATCCTACTAATACTGTAATAATGGTTAATATAATCAACAACCAGCAGCTTGCCCTCGACAACCCGACATTATTCGCCAATATCAACGGCACAAATACTTCCGCGGCAGCGTGCCTTCCAGCCTACATGCCTTCCGGACAGTTTTCTGTCTGCAGGCTGACGATAAATCTGCCGTCAAAACAAAACCAGGCGTATTCCGGAAGCCTTTATTTCAAGGTCAACAACTGCGCGCTGCTCCCTAATTTCAGCATAACCGGCAACTGCATCGGCGCTCCTGTACAGACAATATCCGGCTCATTCGATACAAAAGTCGGCGGCCCATCCTCATATTCCGCATCAACCACAAGCATCTCAACAACGACTGCTCTTATAAACAGCACGACTACCTTAGGAACGTCTACCGCAACGACCACTGC
The DNA here is from genome assembly GCA_021799475.1 of Microcaldota archaeon. Classification (GTDB taxonomy): domain Archaea; phylum Micrarchaeota; class Micrarchaeia; order Micrarchaeales; family Micrarchaeaceae; genus JAJZYD01. The sequence continues at coordinate 366,530 of JAJZAJ010000001.1, forward strand.
TCCTGCAACTACAACTTTCACTCCGCTGACGATAGCAGCTCCATCAGCAAGCGTTGCAGCAATGGATCTCGGTACAGGCTCAATATCATTATCCGATTCCGGCGCATCAGGGGGTGAATCGCCTTACAGCTACCAGTGGTACAACAACTGGAATGGCGGCGCTTACGGGGCAATATCCGGTTGCACGTATACAACATGCTCCTTCACTCCTGCCGTTTCAGGTACGTTCGACTTTTACATAGTGGCTGATGATTCGGAAACGCCGGTAGCAACAGCGCAGTCATCCATCGTGTCAGTGACTGTATATCCGACGCTAACTCTTGCGGCTCCATCTCCTTCAAACGTAAAGATGGACCAACGCCAGGGCATAACGCTGTCCACAAGCGCCTCAGGAGGCGAATCGCCTTACACTTATTCATGGTATTTCGAGCCTCCGGGATCCGGAACCTACTATCTGGATAGCAGTTGCTTAAATTCATCATGCACCTTCCCGACAAACACTCTGACAACTATAGGCACATTCAATTTCCGTGCCACAGCTACAGACTCGCTCAGCAATGTGGTCACATCCTCAAGCAATCCTGTCACATTGTACAATGGGCTCTCCGTTCCGGTAGGCCAGCCTTCCGGCAACCTGGATGTTGGTCAGTCAATAGAAATGTTCGGCAATGACGTCAGTGAGGGCACCGGCAGCTACAGCTACCAGTGGTACCATCTGCTTCCGTCGGCACAGACCGGCGGCTGTGCAAACGGCTATACTACATATTCATGCTACAGCGTAATCTCAGGGGCTACCAGCCACTCATATACCTATTCATCCAGCGCTGGAGATTTATATCCGGCAGGCCACAACAGCACAATATTCTTCTATATGAACTATACAGATACGGGAGTATCAAGCCAGGCGACTCCCGCGGCCACAGCCGCAATGAATGTGTCTGGCTCCGATGAGATATACTACACAATAAGACCGGCAATCGCACCAACGCAGACGCCAACAAGCCTTACGATAATGGCGGGCAATACCGTCGACATATCTGTTGCAGCCAACGGCGGCACCGGCAGCTACAGCTACCAGTGGTACTCGGAATCTCCATCGCAGTACAGCAGCTGCGGTGACTATGCTGATCCTCTGCATTCCGGTTGCGGGACTGTGGTAGGTAGCGCTGTCAGTGAATATGCGGTTCAATGGGGCAATGTCCAGTTCTCGTTCCCGACAAGCACAAGCATGCAGCAGGGCACATGGTATTATGCAGTCGTCATCTGTGATATCGCAACGATACATCCTGGTCAGCCTTGCACTGGCGACACGGGTGTGGTCACCAGCGTCGATGTGGTAGCGCCGCCACCATCTTGCCCATCTCCAATCGTCTTCAGCAGCAGCACCTCTCTAACATCTGATCTCAAGACAGCCTGCGCCGTAACTGTCAATAGCGGTGTTACTCTTTACACTGATGGATATAGTATAATCACTGCAGGAACATTCACAAATGATGGAACTATACAATCTTCATATAGCTCATTGAGTGCTCCTGGGTATGGAGGATCCTCCTGGGTCGATTGCTGGAACAACAAAGGAATTCAAAACGCTGCTGCTGGTAATGCCGGAGGTACTATTGGCGGCGGGGGCGGAGGAGGGGGTGGTGGTAACTACTTTTCATTCGGGTCTTGCGGGAATCATTACCTAGTAAATGAGGCTGGTGCAAGCGGAGGTGGCGGCGCTTCAGGAGGTTCACCAACCGGTGGCGGAGGTGCAGCAGGGACAACTCCTTCATATGCTCCGTCTAACTGGGAGACTACTATATCAACATGGTATAGCAGCGGAATGAACAGCTATCTATACGGCGGTGCCGGCGGAGGAGGTGGAAGCGATTCAGTAGTGGGCTATTCTTCTGATGGTGCTGTCGGCGGTCTTGGCGCTTCCGGTGTATACATACAGGCCGGAAGCATCGATAACGCAGGAACGATAAATACCGAAGGCCAAAACGGCTATCATTCAACCTGCCAAGGTACCTATGTAGCAGGAGGCGCCGGCGGAGGTGGAGGAGGTGGAGGTGTTATTCTAGCGTATAACGGAGTTTTAACAGAGGGCACGATTTTAACATCTGGGGGCACAGCGCCGTTCCAATCTTGCTCTGGATGGAATGGTGGCGGTGGAGGCGGAGGAGGTGCAGGCGGATCGGGACAGATAGTAACATACAACTATGGTAATTCGCCTCCGGTTGCTCCATAAAGAGTAAAAATTCACAAAGTGTTTAATGATATTTTGTGAAAACAATAGGATTTTATATTTAATGCCTTTCATGGCTTCTGAAATCCCTTGCGTTTACGCATGTGGATGAAAGAAGCCACTAAATTTTTGCTCTGAGAAATTTGCCTAGCGCGGCCTTTGGGCCGCACAGGCGAATGTACGAATAGTGAAAATCTTCGAGAAAATATAAATCTATCGAATTATGAACGCAATTCGCAATCAGTCGGATACAGCGAATACCATCTGCAGTGGGTGACGAAATATCGATTCCAGCCGCTCGGAAAGGAGTCGCATTTCGTCGATTGCGAAAACGCGGTTCGCAGCGTTGTGGAAAGGCATGGAATAAAGATTCAGGAGATCGGCGTCATGCCGGATCATGTCCATGTCATCGTGATTATTGCCTTCTGAAATGAGCGTTTCAAAAGCGATCGGGCTTCTGAAGGGAGATTACAAAAAAAGAATGCAGATGTATCTACTAGTATTATCGCCAATGCCATTGCTATGGGATTAGGCATGGTTGACAGCTGCTCAAAACTGTAATCACTCGATTCTAATCGTTGTCTCTCCGCTGACACTTACAACAGGGCCATACGGGCTGTTCTTCCAGTGGCTGCCAGCAAGAACTATGTTGTTTACCGGGTCTGCTAGGTATTTATAGCTGATTTTATTGTTTTTTTCGTCAACGGCTTCTACCGATATTTCTAGCCATGTGTGCGGGCGTCCAATCAAGGATTCATTCTTCGAGTAGTTGTAGAATAGCACAGCACCTCCATGCTCGACTATGTTGCCGCGCACTCTGGTTATAGATACATATCTAAAGCTAAACTCGATCAGATACTGCAACAACACCGCCTGCTGTACGGCTGTGCCTGATTTGCGCTCTATCGCATCTGTAACCATGTGCCATTCCTTGTCGGTGTACCATTTGCTGTCGAGCTTTATTGCATTATGCACGAATGAAGTGAGCCTTATTAAATCATCCTCTATATCGTCCATTCCTACTTTTTCTTTTTGCAATACCGTATATTTATCTGCAGCTTTTTTGAATGAAACCATTACCGGATCATTCATGTAGGGCAACAGGAAACGATGCTTTCCATCAAAACCTATCCTGCCAGGCATAAGGTGCCCCATATCCCACGATTTTCTGCTGCTTTCAAAAAATTCTTGCATCTCGCCCTGTGTGCGCAGAAAGCTGACGACGTCAGAAAGCCGGTCGCTCAGACTTGTTCTAAGTCTAAACCTAATCCCGAGGGATTTGAATGCATCTCTCTTCATTAGATAAGTCTTGCCGTTTAGCACTGGGCTGTCGTGAAGGTACAGTTCATTATCCCCTGTGGGTTTACTAAACTCGTCGGTGGTTGTTACCATTGAATCACTCTACAACAATAAACGCACGATATAATATTTCTATGTTTCGGTTGCCCTGGCTTTGGGACAATATTACCCGCCATGAAGCGGTATCCTAGTCATGGTGGGCGAAAGATATGATTAGCGCTTTCTGTTACTCTTGTATTCCGGATTCACGAGATACTTGTCGCTGCCAGTCTTCAACAGGTTTACTATCGTCTTTGTAACCATACTGCTTGTCGTCGCATTGGCATCGATTGTGTTGTATGCTGTTTGCATGTTGGACGCGAAGAACTGCCACGGCGGAATATCTCCGTAATCCCGATGCGGCGGCGCATCATATGCTGCGCGCAGCCTTCCAGCCTTTATCTCTGATTTCAGGGCATCAAAATCGACAAGTTCTGCGTTCGCCACATCTATGAGTATCGAGCCATCCTTCATTTTCCTCAGCTTATCGGCATCAATGAAGTTTTTACCAACCGTTATTGGCACATGCAGGGTTACAACATCGCTCTTTCCGAGCAGTTCATCGAGCTCCGCATATTTTATGCTCAGCTTCTTTTCCGCATCTGCCTTCCTTGTCTTGCTGTAGTACAGCACCTCTTTCGTTCCGAGTGCCTTAAGCAGTCTTGCCACTTCCGTGCCTGTCTTTCCCAACCCAACAATACCGAAGGTTGCGTCCCTGAGGCTCCTTGTCGTCTGGAACTTTTTGGTCCCGGTCCTTCCAAGCTCAAAGACGTTGCGTAGCATCGCAAGAGAGAGAGTCACAGTATACTCGGCTACGCTTGAGGCGTTGGCTCCTGGCGCATTGCCTATGGCTATGCCTTTTGCAGTTGCATCTTTCCATGCTGGTATGAATTCAGCGTAGGCTGATCCTGCAAAAACTATCGCTTCCAGTCTGTCCGCGGAGTCTATTACCTTTTTGGTGACACGCTCGATCCCGCCTAATATATATCCCGATTTGCCCTTCACGGCCTCGCACAACTCAGCCTCTGTCGCCTCAGGTTTGTCGAGCCTCGTTACCCTGAAACCAGCGCGCTCTAACTCTTCGACATTATTCTGGTCTATGAATAAGGAATCTGTTACGAGTATCTCTCTTCCATCTCTTTCTCTCTGATCCGTCATACTCCCACGGTAGTGTTAACACATATAGCTATTTATCTATAGTGTTTATGGCGTGAGGGTGTTGAAAATGTCGGGGCTTCAATGGCACATACTGTCGAGTGTTCCAGTATAATGGAAAATCATAGATTGGTTCTGTTTTATATCCCGTACAACATTCTACAGCCGCAATCTGCCCAATTCTGCATGCTTATTGACTTGCTGGAAGACACGGGTTCCAAAACTCTCCAAGAAAGATTTTCGGCCGCCTCGTTTATGGCGCATGATACTAATAGGAAGAATCCCTGTCCTTGCTCTACAAGGCATATGTGCAGGTCCGTGTCAGCCCCAGACATCCGCCTTTATCTCGTTCTGCGGCACTCCGAGAGAGATGAGTGCATCCTTTATTGCCTTGACGAAAGCAAGAGGACCGCAGACGTAGTTCGCCCTGCTCTTTATGTCAGGCACGCAATTAATCAGCATATTCGCATCGATATGACCAGTCTGCCCCTTCCATCCGTCCCCCGGCTGCGGCCGCGTAACACTTACAACCATATTTCCATGCAATTCGGAGACTAGCTGCTCCAGTTCCTGCTTCCTTATAATCTCAGTCGGATATTTGATGCTGTACATCAGCACAACGTCGCAATTCATGCTCTTTTCCTTTATCATACGCAGCATTGACATGAAAGGCGCGAGGCCGGTGCCTCCAGCTATGAAGGTAACCTTGCGGTTTATCTTCGGGTCGAATCTGAACTGCCCGTTTGCGAACATCCCACTAGCGTCCTTTCTAAGATAAAACTCAGTACCTATAGGTGCATTGACGAAGAATGATTCATGCATGATCGGAGGGTTGCCGAAGGGATGGCTCTTTATGATAAACAGCTCAACCTCATCAGAGTCTGGTATCGATGCAATGGAGAATGCCCTTGCAGCCATTATCTTTTTAGTCTGCTTATCGATTCCATAGATCATCACGAACATGCCTGGCTCGAACTGCAGCATATGGCCATCAGCGGACTTGAATCTCACTATAAGCACTTCCGGAGTCTCATCTATCTTTTCAGTCAAAATAAACTTCTTATCGACATTAGGATCAGACACCACCATAGAACCACCTATCCGCATTACACGCACTGCAATTTTTGCCACGTGCGTACTCAGCAGGAAAATCCGTATCTACATCATCATATACTTATTTATAGTATTTCACTTGCCGTTTTCATCCAGCTTCTGGAAGATGCGGGAGTTGCCAGATGTGAAAAGAGGATAAACAAACGTCATGCAAAACCATATCTACGCTAATCTATTTATACAAGTGTGCCAAATTCAATATCATGCAGATATCAAGCATCTACAAAGCAGAGAAAGGGCTCATAAAAATTACGGCAGATTTTGAGCAGCAGGAGATAAAAGAGATCAGCATCACGGGAGATTTCTTCATGATACCCGAAGAGGCGATAGTTATATTGGAAAGAAACCTGAAAGGAAAACCCCTTGAGACCAACGCGATAGCAAAAGTCGTAGAGGATTTTTACTCTCTCGGGATAATAACTCCATCGGTGGAGAAAGAGGATTTCATAAAGGCGATAATGAGCATAAAGGCGCTGGAATGAATGAGTTCAGGTTTTTGGACATAGAATATCCGGAAGAGCCGCACCTCAGCCTTGCGACCGAAGAAGCGATATTCCTAGAAGTGATGCGCGGCAATTCTCCGCCAACTTTCAGGTTCTACAGGCACAGCAATGCTGTGATACTGGGATGCTTCCAGCTGGCGGATCAGGAAGTCGACATGGATGTGGCAGAAAGGAACAGCATCAAGATAGTAAAGAGGTTCACCGGAGGGGGTGCGGTATACCATGATATGGGGAACCTTAATTTTTCTATCATAACGAGGGATACATTTGATATAGGGCTTAATGTAACGAAGCTGTACAGTACGATGATAGGCGGTGCAGTAAACGCCTTCAGGGGCATGGGAATGGACGCAGTCAGCGGGAAGCTTAATGATGTGACTGTAAACGGCAGGAAGATACTCGGGGCAGCGGCGACCATACGGGAAAAGACACTTCTGTTTCATGCGGCGGTGCTGGTGGATACAAACTTAAACACTTTAGCCTCGGTGCTGAAGGTGCCAGGAGTGAAGCTGAAGGACAAAGGAGTGCAGACTATACTCGAAAGGGTCACGAACATAAAGAAGCTGTCAGGCCATGATATTACAGATGTAAGGAAGGCGCTGATGGACTCGTATTCAATAGAACTAGGAATAACTATGAAAGAAGGAGATATCACGGAAAAGGAAAAGAGGCTTGCCAGGGAGCTCCTAGCAAAGAAATACAGCAGGAAGGAGTGGACGCACGGAAGGGAGATGATAAACCCGGCCTGAAAGCGTCGAGTTCAAAACAACGCACGCAGATTAGGAAACCGGCTTTGTTGATTTAGTCCTACTTTCTCAACAAAAATCATACTTTATCAACAAATTTTGGCTTTTTCAACAAAGCCAGGCTTACTGTAAGATTATTATAGTGTTACTGTAATTGTTAGGTATGACAAAAACAGGCAATCCAAAATCTAATGATATCCCTTACTTGCCCATTATCATTACTTTGGTTTTGGTGGTAATTGGCGTTGGGTTCCTATACATTCAAAAATCATCTGCATACTCTCAAGAGATTAACTCTTATGGCAGCCTGAACTCAAATTATACCTCATTCAAAACACAATCACAAAATGCATATAACCGTCTAAACTCCTCATTAAGTAACTTGCAGAAAAATTATGATACTATGAAAAATATGACCACGGCACCGTTTATTGAAGAGTTGGCTATAAATAAATCAGTAACAGTGCCACAATCTAATTTTAGCATTCCTTTCTACAATTCAAATTATAATCTTTATAATAACTATACGATAAATGGAGATTACTTCATTAATTTTACTGCACCGTACGATGGATATATGCTTCTATACCTATATTCAAGCACTGGAGAAAATGGCACATATAGTTTTGAAATGAATTCGAATACTTCTAGACTCTTTTATCCTACTGGTTTTAGACCGATACAATACTGTGTAAATCCGTACGGATATACCTGTAGTTCTACAATCCAGGCAATTTCTGGATATGAGGAAGTACCAAATACTACTGATGCATTATATATAATGCCAATATTAAGGGGAGAAGCATCATTTGTAATACAAAATAGTAATAACCACGCAATAAATGTTACATTTTCGTTGCTTTACATAGGTGAATATTTTGCCAACACCCCTATAGATACAACCTATACTGGCAGTCATGAAATGCCGCAACACTTTAACAATTCAACAAGGTAATTAAATTATTCGCTTCATACACCATTGCAAGTATTGTATAGCGGACAGAATATAACGCTAGGTAACTTTAAAATCGCTCTAACTGGATTAAGTAAACCAAATCAGAATAACGTTTCATTTGCACTTATGAACATATATTATGATGATGTACTTACAAATACGACACAATTAAGTCCAGGATCTTATGAAATATTTCAGATAGGAAATCAAAAACTAAATGTTGAAGTAAATAAAACATTTCTTGGATTATATACATATGAACAATGGGCTAAGATTAAGGCTACTTTGAACAATTCTTAAGAGTTACAAATTTTCCATTACCAATAAGAAAAGCACTTTTTTATCTTCCGTTAATTACATTTGTTTTAACGCATAGGTTTCTATCTAAAAGTTAGCTTGTATTCCTAATTCAAAAGTCTCTTTAATCAAGCAGCAAATATTATGGCATGTCAGCTTCAGATAAACCTCATTTATGCAGGCTGTTTCCATCTTGCTTCTTAGATAATCCAACCTCGTTTAGAGAGTTCATACCCTACCATATGTTCGCCAATCTTACCGAACATGCCCTCTTTTAGTTCCTTTTCTTCAACCATACTCTAAAATTAGATGAAAATCTATAAAATCCTATCTTATATTTACTTTAGGAGCAAGATGGACTAAAGGAGCAAAGCCCTAACGTGCTAAAAGCTTAAATACTACTTTTTCAACAAAAATCATACTTTATCAACAAATTTAGACTTTTTCAACAAACCCTAAGAAACCAATACTGTTAAATAGTTTCATGCCCAATGCTCTGCTGCCCATCCGGGCTTGGCCAGTCCCGGCTGTGATAACCAGCAATATTCAATAAGCGATAAGAGCGACAAGAGCGATAAGCAAGTGATAATATGGAAAGCATAGCGAAGCAAGGCTTGAGCGAAGAACAGATAAGGGATAAGGAGGCACGTTACGCATTGCCTGCAGTAAAAGAGACAGTGATGATGCTGGCCAAAGAATTTGGCGTGTCTGCGCAATCTCCGATAATGGCATTGACCAAGCTTGTACGCAGGAGCCAACCAAGGCAGCTAAGAGTGTATCTTAAGGAAATAGCCGATATAACAGAATCTCTGAGCGAAGAGGCAAAAGAGGTGTCAAAGATTGAGAGGGCGGAGATTGCAGCGGCATACATACGCAGCATAGATGCGGACAACCAATGCTATCAGTATAGCAAGGAGTTCGACCTTCAGCTCGGCAGCATAGTGCGCGAGGGATTGAACAGCGCCGGCATAATTGTAAATGTAGCTGGCTGGAAACCCAGGCCAATACCTGTGCTCAGAATCGGTGATTCCGTGCAGCTTAGGAAGCAGATATCGCCGCATACGCCGTTTATCATGGACCTTGTGCCAAGCCAGGCCCAAAAGGCACGCCAGCAGCAGGCACCGGTACCTCTTCGCGTATCTCCTACCAGATCACAGGCATTTACCGGGATTTCATACAAGTCTGACGGGGTAAAAGCCACTGCTCTGTAAGCGGATCTGTATCATCCCTGCTGATTCCTGCCGACAAAATCGATGATGAGCTTTGCCACTTCTTCCGCATTCGTGAAATGCGCGTCATGTCCTGCCCCGTTTATTACGTGCATCTCGCTCCCGCGCACCTTTTCAGCCAGCTTCTCGCCATAGCTTACGTCCACCATCTTGTCATCAGATCCCCAGATCACCATAGATGGTACTTTTATTTCAGACAAGAGCGCATCATCAAGCTGGTCTTCCAGAATATCTGAGTCGACAACGCTCCTGATCACGTATTCCCTGTTGCCGCTTATCATCATCGCATTTCTGATCATGTTTTCCTTGTATCGCATTATCCCTTCCTCTCCTGTTTCTTTTATCTTATCGAACATTTCCTTCAGGCCAGCCGCATCCTCAAGGATAATCCCCTTGCATCCTGTCGGCTGCGCTGCATAGAAAGCGGCTACCCAGCCACCATAGGAATGCCCAAAAAAGAAAGCACTGCCGTTGTTCTGCAATGACGTGAACTCCAAAAGCGCTTGGTACTGGTTGCTAACTGTATATTTAACATCAGCAGGCGCATCCGACTGCCCATGCCCCAGCAGGTCAACGAGATAGATATCCATGTCGTCAGGAAAGTAATGCACCAGCCTCTTCCACACCATTGTATTTGCGCCAAGCCCATGCAAGAAAATGATCTGAGTCGTCTTTCCGGCATGGTGCCTGAAGTGCAGTTTTCCGAAAGAAGTATCCGCATATTCATCGGAAAAATCATTGTCGTAATCCATGCGCCTATTGTGCACGGAACATTCTTAAAATATCGAGTATGCTGTATGTATCCGCGTCCACATTATGCCATGCTCCATTCAGGCCAGCACATGCTTCACTGTTTCGGTCTGAAGAAATGAATCCCTCTTCCGAGTGCACTTTCCGCTGCTTCCATCAGCGCTTCCCCATAGGTTGGGTGTGGGTGTATCGTGTCCGCTATGTCTTCCAGCGTGGCCCCGAGCTCTATCGCGAGGCAGGCTTCGCTTATGAGGCTGCTCGCCTCAGGTCCGACTATCTCTATCCCTTTCACAAGTCCAGAAACATCTGCCGCGATTTTCACAAATCCGCCTGTCGTGCCGAGGGCGACCGCCCTCCCCAGTGCAGTCAGCGGGAACTTCGTTATAGTGACTCCATCAACAGGCTCTATGCTGCCTGCTATCGCTATTTCCGGATCCCCGAATATTACTGCAGGTATCACAAGATTGTCGAACGAAGAGTTCATTCCTGATGCGGCTTCAGCTGCGACTACCCCCTGCCGCATAGCCTTGTGCGCGAGCATCGGCTCTCCCGATACATCGCCTATCGCGAATATGTTCTGCTCGCTCGTCCTGAGCTGTGCATCCACCTTGACAAATCCTTTCTCATCTATCTCAATTTCCGTATTCTCAATCCCAAGGCCTTCAATGTAGGGCTTGAGCCCGGTCGCGACTACGCAAACCTCTGCATCTATTATCTCGCCGTTTAGCATCTTGATGGCTCCATTAAGAAAATTCAGAGGGGTAGCGTTAACCAGCACCCTTACCCCGATCTCCTGCATCCTCAGCTTTACCAATGCGACAGCATCCCTATCGAAGTGCGACAGCACGTCAGACCTTGCAAGTATTGTAACCTTTGTGCCGAGCTTAGCGAACAGCATCCCTATTTCAACCGATACATATCCTGCGCCGATTATCGCCATGCTCCTTGGTATCCTGTCAAGCATCAGCGCCTGCTTGTAATCTATGATCCCGTTGCCGAACTCGAATCCCTTGAGCACTGCGGGCACCGATCCGGTGGCTATTATCGCTTTCTTGAATTCAAGTGTCACTCCATCTGTCAATTGGAGGGAATGATTGTTCAGGAATGTTGCAGTTCCTTTGAAGAAGTCGACCTGATTGGATTTCAGAAGAAATGCGACCCCTTCCTCAAGCTTCTTTGAGACTCCCATCCTCCAATCGAGCATCTTCTTTGCGTCGAGAGAAAGCGTTCCGCTTATGCCAAATTTCTCAGAGTGATGTGCATCGTAAAAGAGGTCTGATATGTGTATCAGCGTCTTGGATGGTATGCACGCGTAGTTGAGGCAGTGCCCTCCCAGCTTCTCTTTTTCGACGATGGCGACGCTCATTCCTAACTGCGCCGCACGTATCGCCGCTACGTAGCCTCCGACTCCGCCGCCTATTACAGCGAGGTCGACCTGCTCAGGAAGCGAACCCATTACCATAGAATCGAATCGTATTCACAGAGCATTCATAAATAGCTTGCGCAACAGATTTGCAGGTGCATCCAACTCAGTAGTTGAAAAGCGCTTTTATCCTCTTTTTCATATCGCCTGCCATTGCCTTGTAGTCCTCCGTGCCTTTTATTATGAAATCGGCGAACGCGAACCCTTTGTCTAAGTACTCTATCATCACGTCGGTCGTTCTCCTTCTTTCGAGCTTGTATTTCTTGATGTACTGTTTTACTTCGTCCAGATTTATGTTACTATAGAACAGAAGCGACACAACGTCTATCACATCTTTATTCAGCTTAGTTTCGTCGTTGCTGAAGTAGCCCCATAGTTTTAGCAGAAGCAGCAGCTCTTTTTTCACGACTTTTATGTTGTCTATTTTTACATAATTCGACAGGATTATACTGACTGGGAACGGGAGATCCTTGTCGGTAAACTCGGGAATGAACAGATCAACTGTTATGCCGTCAATTATCACGTAATTGACGTTCATGCTTCCGTATTTCTGCATCCCATAAGCCCTGAAATATTCTACTGACCCGTAGTCTACTGCTATATCTATATCAAGGCTCCGCTGAAGCCCCGTGTATGCGTGCACCGCCCACCCTCCTACGAGCACGAAATCCGCTTCCTTGGTTATCCTATACAGCACCTCGCGGCTTGCGTCTGCCCGTTCACTGTAGAATTGCCTTTGCATATTTATCCTCTATCCTCTGCCTGAGCTTCTTCAGGAATTCATAGGCAAACCAGTCTTTGTTATTCCAGAGATCCACATAAATCTGGGTAAGTGGCGCCGCAGCTTTCCTGAGGGTATGCTCCTCTATCATTATCTCCATTACAGGATCTGCCTTGAGCACCAGAATATTACTGTAACCAGGTTTTCCCTGAAGTTCCATCTCCGGGAAACGCCTCATTACCTCCTTTAGACCGCTTTCTGTAGCATAGACGTATATTTTGTCATAGTCCGAAACGTCATTACCGAACAATGCCACATACCCGGAATAACATGTGTATGCCACCTCTGCAGGCATGCGCTTTTCTATTTCTGCAATCCCAAGGCTGGAGTATGTCCTGTATTTTATATCATGGTCAAGGTTCCTGACTACAGACCAGAAGACGAGGAGTTTCTCAAGGCTCGTCACTCCAAAATATCCGTTGTATTTTGTTACTGCACCTACCTTTGCCAACTGCATAGCTGCAAGGCTAACGGTGTTGGGCGAAAGCGCCAACTCTCTCGCAATTCCGCGAAGGGTAAAGTGCCTTTTCCTATCGTTGAGTACGCCTTCGGCAAAATACCTATAAACCATTTGGGCCTTCTTCATCGAATCTGTCCTATCTGATATCTAATCTATTTATAAAGTGTCCTATAAATATAGGACAGTATAAATATAAATACCATTCTATTTAGGACATCGAAAAACCAAGAGACATGCAGCTATGGATCAACATGCAGGGCAAACAACCATGGCATTTGTATTTCAATTGCGGACGGTTTCGTCCGAAAGGGCAAAACACAAAATCGGCAAGGCCGGAGATTACAGGCACCCAAAACCGCATCATGATCCAATACTGGCTGCGATAAGGAAGACATTGCGGCCCACTCTTTCATCGGCCTGCAAAGGAAAATAGAGATGCTTTCCAAAGAGAGCTAGAGCATCTCCAAAAAGTCGGGGTCCTCAAGATAACCCTTTATCGCATTGCCCAGTTTTACTGCTTCCGCTCCATCAACGACTCTATGGTCGAACGTGATGGTAAAGGGCAACACTTTTCCTACTGTCATCTTTCCGTTATCAGCGAAGACCCAATCCCTTATCGACATGATTCCCACTATTGCTACGTCAGGCGGGTTTATCATCGGCACAGCAAGGAAGCCGCCCCCCAGACTGCCAATGTTGGTTATCGTTATTGTCGTGTCGCGCATCTCATCTATCGTAATAGTCTTATCGGCTATCTTTTTGTGCAGCGCCTCTATCTCCTTCGCTATCTGCACTATGCTCCTTCTTTCAGCATCCTTTATCACAACCACCTTGAGCCCGTCACCGCTTTCCGCAGCGAGGCCGATGTTGTAGTACTTTTTGACTATTATCTCGTTTGTTTCATGGTCGTAGCTGGCGTTGAAGTGCTGGTTCTCCTTCAGTCCTTCAACCAGCGCCTTTATTACAAAAGGAAGGAAAGTAAGGTGTACGTCCTTCTCCTTCATTTTAGGCTTCTCCTTTATCACCATATTCCAGAGCTCCGTTGCATTTATCAGGTCCATGTGCGTCGCCCTCGGTATCTTCCACGACTCCTCCATGTTCCTTGCGATGGCCTTCCTTGTCATCGACATCGGAACTCTCTCTATTTTGTCATCGTGCTTCTCCTCAAGCGCCTCGGAGAACTTCTGTGCCGGAGCTGCCTGCTTAACGGCTCCGCCGGCGGCCGCTCTGACGTCATTTTCCATTATTCTGCCATTGGGTCCTGTACCAGTTATCCTTGAAATGTCTACACCAAGGTCATGAGCGAGCTTTCTTACAGATGGCGTCGCTATTGCCTCTTTTGGCTTCTGCGCAGCAGGTCTCAGCGGCGCAATCTCGGTCTTCTTCGCCGTTGTGGTCATCTTTATCCCGACAGGCGGCTGTGCCGCTCCGGGCTTGTAGCCGTTTATCTCGTCAGCTGCGCCTATCGCGGCGACGACGTCACCAAGGTGCAGGATAGAGTCTTCCTTTGCAACCTCCTTGATCATGCCGCTGATCGGAGCAGGCACGTTCACGACTGCCTTGTCCGTTTCCACCTGCGCGACTGACTGGTCTTCCTTGACGGTATCGCCGTCCTTCACGAGCCACTTTATCAAGTGCCCTTCCGTTATTCCTTCACCAACATCAACAAATCTGATTTCCTTCATAGGCTCACCCCAATTCTCATTCCTTCATTATCTTATCTATTGCCTCCATTACCTTCTTCTCATTTGGTATGTAGAAGTTTTCATATCCCGGGTAAGGGTACGGAAGGCTTGGGCTCGCAACTCTTAGCACCGGAGCGCTAAGCTCGAATATCGCCTTTTCAGCAATCCTTGCAGCTACCTCTGCTCCGGCACCGAACGAGAGGGATGCCTCATGCACTATCATCGCCCTGCCTGTCTTCTTTACGCTCTTTATTATCGTTTCCTCGTCCATCGGGTTTATCGTTCTAAGGTCTATTATCTCAGCGTCCACGCCCATCTTCTCAACAGAATTCTTTACAGTCTGGACCATCGTGCCCCATGTTATTATCGAAAGGCCATCTCCCGGATGCACTATTTCCGCTTTCCCTATTTCGACTTCGTATGATTTCTCAGGGACCTCCTGCTTGAATAGCCTGTAGAGCTTTGTCGGCTCAAGGAAGATCACAGGGTCATCCATATGTGCTGCCTTTATCATCAATCCCTTTGCATCGTACGGAGTCGACGGCTCTACCACAATCAGCCCGCCGATATGGGCATAATACGCTTCAGGGCTGTCGGAATGGTGCTCCAGAGTCTTCACTCCTCCCGATACCGGGGTCCTGACTATCATCGGCAGCTTCATTGTCCCTCTTGTCCTTGTCCTGTATCTTGCCGCATGATTTATCAGCTGCGAGAATCCGAGTAGCATGAAACCGGCGAACTGGCATTCCGCAATCGGCCTAAGCCCAGACAGCGCCATGCCTATGGATGTCCCTATGATTCCGGATTCCGCAAGCGGAGTGTCGATGACACGCCTTTCCCCGTATTTAGAGTAAAGCCCGTCCGTAACTCTGAAGACTCCTCCGTCCTTGCCAACATCCTCTCCCAATATTACCGCATTCTTGTTTTCCTGCATTATGGTATCGAGGGCGCTGTTGAGAGCCGAAACCATGTTCATCATCATTGTCATTCACCTTTCCAGTAATCCGCGGCAACCGCGGCATCCTCTTCCTCTTTCAGCGTCTGCGGCATATAACTGTATACTGTTTCAAACATATTTTTCGGATCAGGGACAAACGCCTCTGCCTTCTCCACCGCCTCATCTATCTTCTTTAGCTGGTCAGCTGCCATCGCATTCTCCAATGCCTCATTCCACAACCCCTTCCTTACCAGATAAGATTTCAGCCGCGCAATCGGATCCTTGGACTTCCACGCCTCAACGTCAGCATCGCTCCTGTATTTTGCCGGGTCATCAGCAGTTGTGTGCATGCTCATCCTGTAAGTGACGCATTCTATTATAGTAGGACCATTCTTCGAGTTCGCAATCGCGTCCCTCGTTGCCTTGTATACTGCAAAGACGTCGTTGCCGTCAACCTGTATTCCCGCTATTCCTGCCGCTATCGCTTTCTGCGCAAGGGTCTGCGCTTTCGTCTGCCTGTTTCTTGGTTCTGATATCGCCCACCCGTTGTTCTCTATTATTACAACAAGCGGTACGCCAAGAGCACCAGCGAAGTTTATGCCTTCGTAGAAGTCACCCTCCGACGTCCCTCCATCTCCCACATATGCTACGACAGAAGCGCCAGTTCCTCTGTATTTCTGCGCGAACGCGACGCCAGTAGCGTGCGGCATCTGAGTTGCTACCGGAACATTATAAGGGAAGCCCCCTATCTTCGCGATGTCTCTATTGCCTTCCTCATAACCCTTCCAGTAAAGCATGAAAGTGTCAAGAGGCAGCCCTCTTACAAGATATACTCCATGCTGCCTAAAATTCGGCACAAAGAGATCATGTTCTCCCATAGCCATCGCGCTGCCTATCTGCGTAGCTTCCTCTCCTATAAGGGGGGCATAAGTAACTGCCCTGCCCTGCCTCTGCAGGCTCAGCACTTTGGCGTCAAGCGCCCTTGCGAACGACATAAACTTGTACATCGAGACGATTTTCTGCCCATCGAGCTCCTTCGGGATAAGGGATTCATCCGCATTTCCTTTCTCGTCAAGAATCTGCATGTAGTCAACAGATCCCTCATAAGCTTTGGATATCATTGAAGCACCGGAATAGAATACAATACTCACTTATAGCAGCAAAGCAATATATTCGTTGCCCTGCAACTTACAAGAGGTCAATATGGCATGGGACAAGATCGCAGATTATGCAACGGTAAAGAGGACGATTTCTGCGCTGAAGTTGCACAATATCGAAGCCGTGATCGCAAAGGACGGAGCGGAAGCGAAGGCGATGCTGCTCGCAATGGTACCGAATGGCTCAAAGGTATTCGTTGCGACATCTACTACCCTTGAGCAGATCGGCGCCGCAAAGGAACTGGACGAGAGCGGCGCATATGATTCCGGAAGGAAAAAGATATCTGCAATATCGGATGCGAAGGAGCGCGCGCACGAAAGAAAGGCGCAGACGATCAGCGACTACACGGTTGGAAGCGTGCACGCGGTGACAGAGGACGGATGTATTGTAATAGCATCCGCATCAGGGAGCCAGCTGCCGGGATACGCGTTCAACGCCGAACATGTGATATGGGTCGTCGGCACCCAGAAAATAGTAAAGAACATTGAACAGGCGATGGAACGCATAGAGGAATACTGCGTCCCCCTCGAAAATGAGAGGGCTATGAAGGCATACGGCATCGGAACGTCGCTCAACAAGATACTCATAATTAGGAAGGAGGGAACTCCCGGCAGGATAAAGATAATATTTGTCACGGAGAATCTGGGGTTTTGATGAAGGTTAGGATCGCTGTAGTGCAGCCAAGGATAAAGGCTGGAGACGAAGCGTCAAACCTGCGAAACGCAAAGAAGGTTCTTCTTGGAATAAGGGGAAAGGCAGACATAGTGCTGTTTCCCGAGCAGTTTCTCACGGGGCCTGTCGGGAAAAAAACAGGAACGCTGAAATCCGAGAAAGAATATATCGACGATCTCGCGCCGCTCGCAAAGGCTGCTAAGACTGACATTGCGTTCGGTCTGATAGTCAACGGTAACGGCACGGCGCTCAACAGGGCATACTATATCGATAGGAACGGGAAGGTGCTCGGGCGCTACACTAAATCCAACCTGTGGCACTCTGAAACAGATCAGGTAAAAAAAGGAAAGTCAATAAACGTGTTCAGAACACGGTTCGGCATGGTCTCTCTCGTCATCTGCTGGGATATTATGGACGACGTGCTCTTCAGGAGGATCGCAAAAAGAAAAGCTGAAATAATACTCTGCCCTGCGCTGTGGTGGAAAGGCAGCTCATCTCCAGGGATTAAGCGCGACAGGGAATTCTCAAGGAAGTTCGTCGACGCGATGTGCCTGTCAAAGGCGTATGGAAACAATGCAGTAATCGCATTCTCAAACGCAGCGGGCATATTGAGATTTGATGGATTCAGCGACGCTTCGATAGGCAACTCGCAGGTTGCAGTCCCGTTTGCAGGATATGTAGCAAGAATTAATGGCAGCAGACAGGGGGTTGCGATAGCGTCAGTAGATATGGGGATTTTAAAAGAAGCAGCAGGGTATTTCGGATAGCGCTATCCTATGTCACCATTGCAGCTCTCTATAATCTTTCTTATGATAAACTTTTTCGATGCCGGCATGCCTCTGCTAGATTCCAACTGCGGATAAGGTGCACAGACAGTATTTAGCTCTTTTTACCTATATTCATATGGTGAAAAAATGGCGAGAGAAATAAGCAACTGCGAGTACAATGTGCACAAGCAGCTTGTCAAGAGGATGCAGTTTCTGTGGCACGCGGAAAGATATGCAAAGGAGTCTAGAAAGGACAGGCACGCGAAATGCTCTGCAATGTGGGGCAAGATAGTTGCAAACGAGAAAAAGAACGTAGCGCTGCTGCAGGAAGCCGTAAAGAGGGATTCAGCATAATCCGGGCATATGGCACAAGCACGGCTCCGGCTCAAAAGAGCATACGAGCAATAGAAGTAGATGCAGGGATGCTTAATATGGGTTACGAGTTATTCTGATTACAGCGCAGTGGTTATATGGAGCAGCAGGGCAATCGCGAGGAGCAAAAAGAAATGAAGACAGAACTTCTTGTAATGTTAGGTATCGGCTCGTTTATTCTAGTGCTGGGTTCAGTATTCATGATACAGCTCTTCTCAGTCATGTATGGAGCGGCTATAGGTGCAATAGCGCAGAGCGTCTCAGAAAATGCTCCTGTGGTGCAGGGATTACAGTCCGCAGTGTTACAGGTTAACTCGCTGCACAGCAGCATAATGCAGTCATATGTGGTTCTGATAATCGCGCTGATGCTTCTGTCGACTGCGTTCCTGATGTTTATAAGAAGGCAAGAGCGCGGGACAAACACCGTAAGGAAATATTCAATGATGCACGGAGCATTAGCCGTCGTCTATCTTATGATGATATTCATAGTCTTCGTGCAATTTTACGCGGATATATCTTTCATTTACATAGATGCCATATATTTCGGCGTGGCGCTCTGCCTGGTAGTCGATGGATATCTGAATTATGCAGTAAGGATGCAGGAGCACCCAAAGAAAGCAAAAATAAAGAGCAGTGTCTCTATAGACCCGAGCAAGCCTTTTTCCAATGTGCTGAACATACATGAACACCTGTTCGCAAACCTGTCGGGAAACCTGTATATAATAGATAAGCATTTCAATTCCCAGGCACTTGCAAATTTCCATAGGCTGTTCTCGGGCGCGGAATCAAATGTTAAAAGCATAAGCGTCTTGACATCTACGGATATGCTGGATGCCGGATTTCAAAGCAACGTGAATGACTTCAGAAGAGAATTGGAGTTGATGGGGATAAGGCTCGACGTGCGCATCATGGACGACCGGGACAGGGTAGAGCAGCACGAGCGTCTGATAATGGATGACGGGAAGGCCTTCACAATCCCTCCTTTTAACATAATAAATAAGAGAAGCGAACACATAAACAGGATAGGGTTTGGTGAGGCGAAACGGCGCTTCGATCAGCTGTATAGCAGGTCGATAACATTGGAGAACCATGCTGTAAAGAATGCTAGAGGACAGGAGCAGAACCATGGTTGAAAACACAACCGAAGACGTAAGAGGCAAGCAGAATATATTTATATATTGCTAGTGCATTACCAACAGGTGTCTGATTGGCTGCTTCATCAAGCAATTCTATTCATCAAAGGAAAAGGATGTTGCACAAAAGGAAAGCGCAGTCCGCCATGGAGTATCTTGTCACTTATGGCTGGGCGATACTGATAATAGCGATCGCGGTAGGCGTGCTGGTATTCTTTGTGGTTCTTCCCTCATTTGCCGCACCACCTGTCTGCAACGTAAGCGCCCCCCTAGTCTGCCAGGACCTTCTAGTATCGGCAAATCCTACTAATACTGTAATAACGGTTAATATAATCAACAACCAGCAGCTTGCCCTCGACAACCCGATATTATTCGCCAATATCAACGGCACAAATACTTCCGCGGCAGCGTGCCTTCCCGCCTACATGCCTTCCGGACAGTTTTCTGTCTGCAGGCTGACGATAAATCTGCCGTCAAAACAAAACCAGGCGTATTCCGGAAGCCTTTATTTCAAGGTCAACAACTGCGCGCTGCTCCCTAATTTCAGCATAACCGGCAACTGCATCGGCGCTCCTGTACAGACAATATCCGGCTCATTCGATACAAAAGTCGGCGGCCCATCCTCATATTCCGCATCAACCACAAGCATCTCAACAACGACTGCTCTTATAAACAGCACGACTACCTTAGGAACGTCTACCGCAACGACCACTGCTCCTGCAACTACAACTTTCACTCCGCTGACGATAGCAGCTCCATCAGCAAGCGTTGCAGCAATGGATCTCGGTACAGGCTCAATATCATTATCCGATTCCGGCGCATCAGGGGGTGAATCGCCTTACAGCTACCAGTGGTACAACAACTGGAATGGCGGCGCTTACGGGGCAATATCCGGTTGCACGTATACAACATGCTCCTTCACTCCTGCCGTTTCAGGTACGTTCGACTTTTACATAGTGGCTGATGATTCGGAAACGCCGGTAGCAACAGCGCAGTCATCCATCGTGTCAGTGACTGTATATCCGACGCTAACTCTTGCGGCTCCATCTCCTTCAAACGTAAAGATGGACCAACGCCAGGGCATAACGCTGTCCACAAGCGCCTCAGGAGGCGAATCGCCTTACACTTATTCATGGTATTTCGAGCCTCCGGGATCCGGAACCTACTATCTGGATAGCAGTTGCTTAAATTCATCATGCACCTTCCCGACAAACACTCTGACAACTATAGGCACATTCAATTTCCGTGCCACAGCAACAGACTCGCTCAGCAATGTGGTCACATCCTCAAGCAATCCTGTCACATTGTACGATGCTCTATATACGCCGTTGCCGTCTGCTTTAGGCGGTCTTCTAGACGTCGGACAGTCGTTAAGCGTAGGCAGTGAAAATGTTGGTGGTGGCACAGGTAGCTACGCATATCAATGGTATGCGCTCTGGCCATCTACAGAGACAGGGTCGTGCAGCCTGGCAAACATCGGCTTTTGGAAATACGGCTGCTACAGTGCATTATCCGGGGCGACAAGCAGTTCATACTCATATTCATCAAGCTCTAGCCAGCTCTCTCCATCAGGAACCAATAGTTCTGTTTTCTTCTATATGAACTACACGGACACTGGTGTATCGAGCCAGGCAACACCGACCGCCATGGCTTCAATGAATATAATAGCAAACGTGATACAATATGGACTGCGTCCAGACATGGCACCCACGCAGACCCCAAGCAGTTTGACGATTATGGCAGGAAATGTCTTTAACATATCAATCGCATCGAACGGTGGTACTGGAAGGTACAGCTACCAATGGTATTCAGAATCGCCATCACAATATTCTGGTTGCGGTTCACCAGATCCTCTCACCTGCGGCAGTGCGCTAGGAACGCCAATAGATAAATACGCAGTAGGGTGGAGCAATGTTAAATTCACTTTGTCTACACAGACAAGCACGCAACAGGGTACGTGGTATTATGCGGTGCAAATATGTGATATAGGCACAGTGATAGGAAAGCCCTGCAGTGACACTGGCAGTGCATCTACGGCTGTTGACATAGTTGCGCCATATTCGCCTCCACCATCATCACCGCCATGCCAACTAACAATCAGCTCAAGCACCTCTCTTGCCACTGACCTGAAGACATTATGTGACATCACAATAGATAGCGGTGCAATACTTACTACAGACGGATTCAGCATAATAACGGGCAATGCGCTTGTGAACGACGGAACGATTGCGTCAACACCTGTCGGCAATGGCGGGATGGGAGGCAATACTGTATATCCATCTGCCACATCAGGCGGTAGCATGTTTAACTCATATGGCGGTAGCGGAGGGGGCGGAGGAGGCATTACTCTATTACAGATACCGGCCACCGGCGGTTTTGGAGGGAACACCTTAGCTGCAGGAGGTCTTGGTGGCGGTCCAGCTAATAATTATGGAGGAAATGGTGCAACTCCATCTGCGCCATCTCTGAGCTCTTCCCTATTAAACACATGGTACGGCAACGGGATGCAAAATTATATTGAAGGCGCAGGTGGTGGAGGCGGAGGTGATGCTTACGCTGATACGAGTGTTGAAAATCCAACTGGCGGTACTGGTGGCAGTGGCGCATTTGGGGTGTACATACAAGCGAATAGCATTACTGCTGGGACAGTAGATGCAGTGGGCAACAGCGCCGGTTCCTGCAATGGAGGAGATGGCGCAGGCGGCGGAGGCGGCGGTGTTATTGTATTTGCATATGGTGCAGGCGGTTATTCCAGCGGGACTACAAATACAGGTGGCGGACTTGGAGGTGCAAGCTGTGGCACTCTTACCAGTACATATGGAGGCAATGGCGGAAACGGCCAAGTACTAACATATAATTATGGAAGCTCGCCTCCTGTGGCTCCATAATATAAATCGCAACGCTGCGATATTCTTTCTATATAGTCATCAAAATCAGATGAACTTAATGGCTAAAAACCTTGAGTTTTAACGGAATTATCCAAACAACAAGGGAAACGATAATGTTTTATATTTGATATGTTGCACATAATTATGTGTAAGAATATGTCATTCGCAAAAACTCCAGTATTGACAAAAGAAGATTTCGAGGAGATGGATCGCCTTGAAAAATTTATTCCACTGCATTTGCTAGACCAGAAGGCAGGACGCGTCCTATCTTATTTGAGGCGCAGGTCTAAAGATAGTAATGACGCTGCCGCACATGATATAAAACGAACCCTGCGTCTAATAAACACTTATCTTCCGTTCAGAATCAGGAATCCAGATGAGGATATAACAATAGGGGAGATAAAAGAGCTTTTGGAGAAGAGAGTAATGGCAAATCTCGAATGGGCATCTGCGGATAAAATGCTGTCCGGAGCATCTTTCGTAGTGATGCTGCTTGGAAATGGCGCAACAGAAGCTAACTATGGTACACCAGCACCACTAGCCGGGACACTTACATTTACGGCCTTAGGACTGACACTATATGGTGTCTCTCAGATACAAAGCTATTTTGCAAAACGCAATCAGGATTCTCTTGATATATTCTTGGAGTCCGTGAGGGATGTGTTCAGTGGGAGGAGGAGAGAAGATGCAATGCTCAGCGCCATGAACGACATCCAAAAAATAGGCAGTGGCGAACGACCATAAGACCTACAATGTCAGCAGCGCAAGCCTAAAAAGCAGTTCTGCCGACAGAGATGTGCCAGACGCATATGCATAAATATGGTTTGACTATATTTTGATCCAGCCCAATCTCGTGTAGAAACAGATGAATCTGGAAAATACTATGTGGCGCAGCATTCTTTGCCACCCGCTGATCCGGCAGACAACCAAATTAGTTTGTTTTTGTGCGTCTGCGCAGGTCAGTTATTCTTCCTTCTATTATCTCCTTATCGCGCTCCAGTCTTTTGAGCAGCGAGTTGCTGTTCATTATGGCTACTGGGCACGGAATAGTCGGAAATACGTGTTCAAAACAACCTGTTACCCCAAGTTCGCCCCAGTTACCAAGGTAATCATTGACAAATTTCAAGGGCTCTCCTTTCTTTATTGATTCAAGAACGCTTTTATGGAACGTTAATCGTAAATGGAATTCATTTATCTTATAA
Organism: Microcaldota archaeon; assembly: GCA_021799475.1. Taxonomy (GTDB): domain Archaea; phylum Micrarchaeota; class Micrarchaeia; order Micrarchaeales; family Micrarchaeaceae; genus JAJZYD01. The sequence continues at coordinate 390,324 of JAJZAJ010000001.1, forward strand.
AACCGTTCTGCATCCACTATCTTTATTCTGTCATCCTCGCTTACAGCTTTCCTGTTGATTAAAGTATAGACAAATCCTGTCTCCGGAGCATTCTCAAGAGCAGTTATGATGTGCTGCGGAATATCAGCTGAGTCTATTAAACAGACAGAATGCCTGTTCTTCATAAGCCATTCACGCTCCATTGCAATGTCGTTTACTTTGGCTTTGTCAGGCACTCCTGCAGCCTCTTCTGGGGTAGTGTTATATGGAGTAAAGCATATTGCATCGTTATTGCAGTTAGCTTCCGGTTTGAAAATTTCCTTCAGGCGGTCTTCAAAACTGTGGAAAATACCATAATCATAGAAATTAGCTCCAGAGTCGAACGGAACCCGTAACTTATTCGTTGCTGCCATTTTCTCACTTGTTATATAGCGTCAGGATAAATATTTATAGATGTGTGCACGCATGGTTTTTGTGGCACTCAGGCATTATTTAACCAAACCTGCCGCCAAGCTTCCTCTGCATATATTCAATTGCGAAATCTCTATTTTTACCATCGAAAAACCTCACGTTGACAATGTAATCCTTGCCAGATTCGGAGAGCAGCACTTCCTCTATGCCATCAATCTCTATAAGCCTCTCAGCAAGCGCTTCTGCGCTTGCTCCTACTACTGACTTCGGAAAAAGGAACCTGTGGGATGCGCCATGTTTCCGCACACCTGAATTTTTACTCGGCATAAGCAGCACTACCTGTTCTTATAAGGCTGTAAGGTTATAAACCGGCAGAGCCATGGCTCTGCAATCAACAAAAGATGGGTATGAGGGGGCAGATGGGTTTGGGTTGTAGTTGAATGAGAAAGCCTTTTTTAGGGGCTTTTGGTGATCCCCTCTCATATTACCATCAAAATCATATATGTTTGACATGGTATATATAAATAATCAATATATCAGACAAAAACTCCAGTGCTCTATGAGCAACTATTCTATATTTATATGTAAAAAGACCCGTAAAACCGATATACTACCCATATTAAACAGAATCTATGACGCAAAGCATTTATATCTGTCATGCATAAAAACCCATATGCAAGAAATCCCAGAAGCCGTTTCGACGGCATTGGATGCGATAAGGGAAGGAAAGAAGCATTACGTCGAGATAAAAGTAATCAAGGGAAGGTTCTGCGTATTTGAATCAACATCGAGATGGGATAAGGCAAAAGGCAGGCCAAGGAAGGTAACGAACTACCTCGGTACAATAACCGAAACCGGGATATTCACTCCAGGGAAGAAGAGAGTGCCTAAGCAGGAGGATAACGAGCCGCACAAGCAGCAAGCGGAGCTGACCGAAATAGAAAAGACTGTATTAGTGAACTTAAGCATGAATGCAAGGATGTCGATGCCTGTCCTTGCAAAGAGGATAGGAAAGACCAAGAGAGCCACGGAAGGGATAGTAAAAAGGCTTGAGAAGAGGTTCGGAATAAGATATATAGCGGAAATAGACGTAGAAAAGCTAGGCTATTCAAAATATCTGCTGTTCATCAAGTTTGGCGCGTCATCTCCTTCTAACGACGAAATATACGAGTCGCTTGCAAGTGAGCCAAACATCCAGCTTGCGATGATAGCTATCGGCAAGTATAATATGATCGTATACTTCCTTGCGGAGGACAATTCAGAAGCATCATCCCTTGTTTATACTCTCGAGTCCTCCTCGAAACTCGGAAAGTATGTTTCCAGATGGTACGTAACCCCATTTGCCGAGAGCTATAATTTCGTTCCGTTGCGCGATGAGTTCTTCAACAGGTTGAAGAAGAACGTATGGCATAGATCAAGGGACACTCCAAGACCTGGCCCTAGGGATATCACAAGAAACGAGTATGCAGTAATGAGAGAGCTGAATGCCAACGGCGTGGAGAATTTCACAGATATAGATAAGAAGAACGGATTTGGCAAAGGGACGGCACAATTCACTTATTACCGGCTAAAGAGCAAGGGTCTGATAAAGCGCATAACGCTTACTATGCAGTCTGTGCCTCTTAAATATTACTCTGCTATACTGATGTTCAGGACGAACGGCATTGCGTTCTCTAATAAGAGGGACAACCTGCTCAAGGACATAATAGAGCAACCGCCAACGCCACTGAACAAATACTCGCTTGTAGGGGACATAAGCACGCCTACTGGCGGTATATTCATAACCCCGATATTCAACGACGGTGACCTTCAAGCAATGCTTGAGAATTTCAAAAAGGTGCTCTCCGGCGTGTATACTACTGAGCTAGTGATAACAAAGTTCGTAGTAGGTTTGCTCGCGAACAGAAGGTTGGACAACATCTACACATCGCAATACGAGACTATAGTGGGCAAGAATCTAATGCAGAAAACAAGAAAAGTTAATTATGAAGAAACGGGAAGGCAGAAAAAACACAGAGTAGTTACAGGATTCAGGGGAGAAAGAACCAAATCGACTGACTCTAAAGAAGGCGAGTTCAGCGTATACTCAGAATAATCTTGTCGGTCTCGTGGCTGGTCGTGGTGCACCTCCTGTGCCTGTTTCATTGCCGTCCTTGTCTTTTGCGTTTATGATGTTCAAGAGCATCACTTTTTATATTATAAATTTTTCTTATACAATATAAATACCTTTCGTTCACCTGTATTGCTTGCTTTAACCTACGACAGCAGTCTAATAAACTAATGGCTCAGGCATCGCAGCTCCTGAAACCGAAACCAGCGCTGCATGTCTTCAATCGACAAAGTAGCAAGGATGGACTCGGAGGATTTGAGCCAGCGGCCTCATCGTTGCGAACAACGCGCGGGTTCCTAGTTTTGTATCCGAGCTTTTGTTTCATTCTAGCCACAGTGTCTATTCTGCCTACCCTAATATACACCTACAATTTGTCTTTGATTGGATCTATGCGTTCTTTGTGATGAATTAATGTCCGTTTGGCTTCCAGTGCGGCTAGCGCCACTGAGTAGATTCTGCGCTGCGTATGATCACACTGGCTCCAGAGCCTATAACGAGCTTCAACATCTCATGTTCCTCCTGCGCCCCTGGGCTTGACCGGCACAGACCTCCATCTTCTAGCGTTACTGATGACCTCATTCGGCTTGGCTCTTATATAATACCCGAAGCGCCCAGCCTTCTTGTACGGCCTGAATCCTAGGTCATGGTAGAAGCCCATGGCTCTATCGTCCTCGCTCGATACGCCGGAGTAAATCCATTTGGCATGGTTCCTGGCCCCCAGCTCTGCTACGCTGCGAAGCAGACCGGTACCGATGCTCCTGCCAGGCCTACTGGAACACACGAACATTAGCTTAACGTTCCGCGACTTGTTGAACCTGAAGTTTACAATACCGTCTAGCACTTTTCTGGTCTTGTGGACGAGGCACACTGTTTTCAGGAGTTCTTGCCTTATGGCGTCACGACTCATACTACCTGGCGGGATCTCCATAGAAAGTCCATGCTGGAACAGCGTAACGGCGGCTTCGACATCCTTCCTGGCCAATCTTTCGATGACGCCAGCTCGGCGGCCTTGAGAGTCCTTAGCGTTTACGCTAGTTCCCTTCTTCAGAAGCATATAGCTACCTCCTCAACGTTACCTCTCTCTATCGCAGCAAATAGTTGACCGTTGAGGCTGCCCATCTTACCAATAGTAGTTATGGATTGGAAGATACTTAAAAGTTGCCACTTTCTATGGCCTTGCTATGCTCCTCAATGAAGGCCAAAGTCGCTTGAAACAGCGGCGCAGGAATCCGCAGGCTATCCAGAGTCATAGCTTTCTCTGTCTTTATCATCAGCTCCCTGCTCTCGAACTTTATGTCCTTTATGCTTATGTGGACTGCTTCGCCGATGCGAAGCCCGAACCGAGCCTGATACGAAAATAACAGCCTGAATTCCGCATTGTCTATTACTTTGAAGACCTTGACCAGTTCTTGTTCAGTAAACCATTTGTTCAGGGAGCCATACTTAGGTATTCGGCTCCGCTGAAGCGTTTCCTGAACTGCTGCATCACCATCTTCCGTATCTCTACGAGATGGTGTTTTGGTAGGTAAGGAAGAGTTTTGTCCAATTCGCTCTTTAAAGAGATGAATTGGGCTTTAGATTCGCACACGGGGACTGGTTGCACCAGACTGCCTTTGCTGGTTTCGCACACTGGCGTGTGGGCGGGATTTTTTAGTGGACTCGGCGGGATTTGAACCCGCAACCCCTACGTTGCGAACGTAGTGCGCTACCGTTACGCCACGAGCCCTGTGCGCAGTGAAGATTCGGCACTTCATTATTTAGCCTTTTCTTACCATCTCTGTAATGTTTTTATGGCAGTCAAGAGCGCAATGGAGGGGAAAAGCGGAATATCAGCATTCCAAAGAATAAAGCTTGAGGGTATAGTGCGAAGAGTGCTCGATGATGTAAAGCCTACGGAAGATGAGATGCGCAGAATAACCGCGTACTCTAACGAACTGATGGGCAGGCTCAAATCGGCAGCTCCTAAGGATGTTGAGATAGCCTTCGTAGGCAGCGCCGCAAGGGGTACGCAGATAAAAGGAAGCTACGACATGGACATATTCCTGTTATTCCCGAAAGGGCTTAAGGAAAGGGAGATGGAAAACAAGGGGCTTGCGATAGCAAAGAGCATAGTAAACAGAGGTAGGGGCGAGACTTTCATCATAAAATACGCAGAGCACCCGTATCTTAAACTGATAGTGGACAGCGGCACAGGCTTGACTGCGGACATAGTTCCCGCCTTCAAGATAGAGAATGCAAGGGAAATTGGCACTTCAGTTGACAGGACGCAGCTGCACAACAAATTCATCAGTGCGCGGCTGACCGAATCGGAGAAGGACAATGTACGCGTATTGAAAGCGTTCCTGAAGGCCCATAACATCTACGGGGCAAATGCAAAATATGAGGGATTCTCAGGCTACGCATGCGAGCTCATGGTTTATCAGTTTGGATCTTTCATCAACGTACTTCAGGAATTCTCAAAGCTCAATCTGCCTCTTGCGCTGGATCCGCTCAACAGGGAGACATACAGACCTCATCACGAACGCACTGGCATATTGGCAAAGAAGTTCAAGAGCAGATTCGTGCTTATTGATCCTACTGATGAAAACAGGAATGTAACTGCTGCTACATCCATCGAATCCATAGCGCGTCTATGCATCACATCAAGATTGATGCTGAAAAAACCAAGCATTGGTTTCTTCTACGGCCCGAGGCATTCCGACACATACTCATCTAACAGGATAAGTAAATTGAGGAAAGAGCTTGGAATAGATTTATACCTTGTGCGATTTGCGGTCCCGAACATATCGGAAGACATAATATGGCAGCAGCTGCGCAGGTTCTCTAAGAGACTATCAGATATGCTGGAGGACAACGGATTCTCCACCGCGCTATCGGTGGATAGCGTATCGAAAGAGGGAGCGATGGCTGCTTTTTTCATAAGCAGGATGAAAAAGCATTATGACATAATAGAGGGACCCAGCTCCTTCATGCACGTCGCTTCCGACAGGTTCCTCGATTCGCACGGCAATGCAATCGGCACTTTCTTCAAGGATGACAGGCTCGTGTTCATAGAAGAATCCAGGTTCAGCGACCCAGAGGAGGTCCTTAGGCATGCAATAAAGAACGAGAAGTCGCTGCCATCGTATCTGGACAGGAAGAAAGTAAAGATTTATGCCAATGAGATACCGGAGGAGCTTGCAAAACCATTATACGATTCATTCATAAGGAAGACGAGCATATGATGAATATATTCAAGCGCTCCAAAATACTTAGAGGCCGTATCTGTTTCCTTTTTTTATCAGAGTCATCAGCTCCTTCATCCTGTTACCTATTGCAGCGGCATCCGGTTTCTTCCTTTTCTTTCCATATGACCTAGCAACGATATATGAAATAATTGCTCTCCTGTCCTTTGCGCTTTCAATCTCATAAACCTCCTTGCACTTTATGCGCCTGCGTCTGCGCAACCACTCCATCGATATCTCAGCTGAAAGATTTTCCGCTATCTTCTCCTTTTTGTAGCCCCTTCTCTCCATCCTTCCGGCGAGCTTTTCAAGTTTCTCCCTGATAACAACCAGTATATCGGCATGAACGCTGACAGCCGGTGCGAGATGTCCAACAAGGATTATGTTGCGTTTCCTGCTTCTTTCCAGCGCGAGTTTCACTGCCATGTCAAGCTTCCTGAGATTCACAATGTAAGAGCCAAACCTGTCTTTTCCGGAATATGCCTTATACTTCTTGACAAGATCATTGAGCTCTATAATGGTAGAATCGCGTAGTCTGCTTCCGAGCTTCTTCGCAAATACGCTTTTTCCAGAAGCCGGCACTCCAGTGACAACAACTACGAATATTTCAGTCATGCTCGCTCATCAGACTTCAGCAAGAAAGCTCAAAGCTGCCGTGAAGAGGGAATCAAGTTCTTCCTTGGAGGCCTGAAGGCTCAGCACCTCGCTTGGAGGCAGATATGCTCTTATGACATAGTTCTTCTGTCCGGAAAACAGCCATTCGCCTATCCTGTATTTTCCGAAATTGGTTCCATAATCTGCTATATAGACGGAGGAAGCGCACAGCTTCTCAACAAGAGCCAGCACTCCGGAATCCAACGTATTGATATAGACTGTTTCGTCTTTTGACATATCCCTGTCAATCATCACCGGTTTCACTATGGGTATCTTGTACTGCTTAGCCTGCATGCTTACGTTTTGAGCGAGCTGAGATGTCAGAGAATCTGCCTTCATTGCTGCGTCATCGAGCGCCTTCTGCTCTGCACTCATGGTGGAAAGGGCGTCATCTATATAGTTGTCAACCTCTTCCTTGAGGTTGCTTACGGTGTTTCTTATGTTTGCCGTCTTCGAGAACCTGCCTGGATTGGCGAGGAGCTCCCTTATTGTTATTTTATATTTGCTGCCCAGTTTCTTGTCCATCTCCGTAATCAAGCTATCGGATATATCACTCCAAAGTGCTGCCATGTCATCATCCAATAAGCTTATAATGCAAGAGGAAGATTAATAAAGCATTTAGGCTGTCAGCGTGAACGGGGATAATGTCAAGGAAAGGGTCCTGAAGGCAATTATGCTGTTCGATAGCAGCGTAGCCGGGTTAAAGCTACCGGATAACGCTCCAAAAGAGACGAGAAAAGTCGTCGAGCTGTCAAAGATGTATGCCAGCGATGCACGCAGCTTCCTAGAAAAGGGCGACATATACACGGCATTTGCGAGCATAGAATACGCTCACGGCCTTCTGGATGCAATAAGGGAGTTGAATGGTCAGGGATACGGCTCAGAAAAATAGAGACGCAGTATACAGGGAGGGAGCAGCAGCCATCGCAGCCGGCAAAGCGTTCCTAAATCCAGAATCAAGATTTTCCAGAGATGTAAGCATAGCATTCGCGTCACTGGTAGCGAATAAAGAAACGAGCATACTTGATGCCACGGCAGCCACCGGCATAAGGGGGATAAGGTATTATCTGGAAACAAAATCAAGGGATATAACAATGCTGGATATGAACAGGGATGCATACCTGTCAGCAAAGAGGAATGCGGCATCCAACGGTGCAGCTGCAAGGATATTCAACAAGAGCATCCAGCAGTTCTGCAATACTACACGCGAGCGCTTCAGCATAGTCGATTACGACCCTTTCGGAGGAGTCGCACCGACCCTTTTCGATCTCTTCAAGGTGGTCAAAGACAATGGCTATCTGATGCTGACGGCAACCGATACCGCAGTGCTCTGCGGCGCACATGAAAATGCATGCCTGCGCTACTATGATTCAAAGCCGATGCACAACGAGCTCTGCTATGAAGTCGGACTGAGGATCCTTGTTGGATACTCTGCCAGGACGGCATCGCAGTTCAATTTCGGCATAGAGCCGGTCGTATCATTTTCTTACAAGCATTACATGAGGTCGATCCTGCGGCTCAGGCACGGTGCGGAGAGCGCAAAACAGTCCATCAAAGACATGGGACATGCGAGTATGTGCAATAGATGCGGCTACCGCTCCACAGAGAAAGGCCCGGTTGCATCCGCAACAGTATGTCCGAACTGCAGCTCTGAACTAGCTACTGCGGGGAAGCTATGGCTGGGGCAGCTAAACGACAAACCGATAATAAGGAAAATGCTCTCTAAGAAACGAAATACATTCGAGAAAGATGGGATAAAGCTCCTAGAAACAATAATAAACGAGGCAGATGCCACTCTGTATTATTCAATACCGAGAATGTCGAAAAGACTAGGCCTGCCTTCATCAAGCCCTTTCAAGGTAATGGAGAGGCTGAGAAGTAACGGATTCACGGCAACAAGGACGCATTATGACCCAGATGCGGTAAAGACAGACGCGCCAATAGAAGAGGTAATGCGTGCAGTATCTAAAAGCCAAAATCAGGGACTGTAAATCCAAAAGCCGCTTGCGCCTGTTTTGCAGATTATGAATTTATAGTAGCGAAGCTCCGCACTTCCGCTATTGCAAAACGATAGCCGGATTTGACAAGCTTTAAATATTTCCTAGCCCGCTAAAGTTATCAATCAGGTGCATGGAAATGCGCGCTTGGGAGGGGGAAGATGGCGGAGGGAAATGTCTCTCTGGTGGGTAAACGATGAGCGAAATACAAGAGCAAGAGGGTGTAGAGCGCTGCGGAAGATGCGGCGTGCAGGTATTCTCTTTCTCTATGAAGAGAGCGGAAAGCGACCAGATGGCCTACTGTACGAAGTGCGCGGAGAGAGTAGACAGCGAATACATGGCAAAGAATCTCTGTTCGGTGTGCACAAGGCTGCTCAGCAAGGGAGAAGTGAGGTTTCTGCTGCCATCAATGCTCTACAGCGACGAGAGGCTTGAGATCTCAAAGAGACTTGTGTGTTCCGGCTGCTACAGGAAGCTCTCTACCAGCGTGAGGAGCAGGATGCAGTTTGCCAGCAGGGCGAGGCAGATACGGGAGAGCCTAAGAAGGAGCATTGTCAGAAGAATGTTCACTGCAAAGACAGCAACACTGCAGAAGGCGAATCTATAAATATCTAAGCGGACTGATTCGCAGCGTGGTAAAATGACCGTTACGAAAGCACCTGGTAAAACGAACAGCAACATGGTAAGCCTGAGGAAGAGCAGAAATTCAGGCTCGATATGCCTTGATTGCGAGGACCGCTGGTCTTTCACGCTTAACTGTAATAAGAAAGATCAGGATGGAGGCTTCAGGGAGTACCACATCACGTTACGCTGGAGTAACAATGGCAACATCAATTTCCTCTCAGCTAAAATAGAATATCATACTCCTACCGGCACGATATCGGTAAAACCGGATCCCGGAAAAGAAGCAGATCCGATTAGTTTGATAAAGAAGCACCATGCAAAGATCGTGGCAGTGCGGGAGGGAGAGATGCAGCTCACTTCATCGAGCGCAAAAATACCATCAGACATAAGGATAAGGAATAATGGGATAATGGTTGCAGGAACATTCCTGAGATTCAAGCGCCACAACGGGATCGGCGTAAGCGTAGAAACGCAAACATAGATAATGGCAGGCAACGGCCTCTCCTATACTGATAGGCTAAATTTTATTGCTAAATTCTATTGTCTATTATCTCTTTTTCATGCCGCGAGTGCTTACGCAGACCATGTGATGGTCTCCTTCAAAGCCCAACGCATTCTTGAAGAGACTGGGCTCTATCGCCATGGTGCTATCCGAATAAGGGTCATTTATGTAAAAAGTGTCCTTATCGTATCCTTTTATCACGACCCAGTGGGGCGTCGCATCAACCCCGTCATTTAGCTCCTTTGTATTGACTAGTACAATCGGTATATTTCCTTTATTGAGCTGTTTCTTTATCGCATTCAGTGAAGTTACACCATACTGCTCCTCTACGTTCAGTGCAAGGGCCTTCTTCTTAACCTCGTTGAAGGCTGAAGACAGCGTATCAAGGTTTATCCCTTCGTACACGGCAAGCTTTTTTTCATAGCCTTCGTCCTTAACGTTGCTGAATATCTTGACGCTGGCGCCTCTTTTTGCAAGGGAATAGGCAAGGCCGAACCTGGAGCCATGCCATACGCTCCCGTTTATAGCCTCCTGCCATATGTCAAATTCCGTATCCTTCTTCATCTTGAAGTTCTTGTTCAGGTACTTAAGCACCATCATAGCTGAAGCAGCAGAACTGGTGAACTCATACGTCTGCGCATATGTAGGCACTTCGTACATCTTTGCTTCCTTCATTCTGGCCTTATGGCTGGATACACCTCTGCTTTTTGGTTTATTCCTCATGGATTTCCTAGATGTTTTCTTAGCCATTCAATCGCCGTTTTTTTGGTGCAGGGGGAGAGATTCGAACTCCCGTAGACCTAAGTCAACAGATCTTGAGTCTGCCGCGTTTGACCGAGCTCCGCCACCCCTGCCCGTTATAATTTCATGTATATTGATTAAATATATGTAGGTCAGGGGTTCCATATCTCAAATTTTTCCCTACTACTTTGATTATATCTCTGGTAATATATATACCTTTGCAGGGAGAAAACCGAAGGGAACAAATGATATTTGCGACGGTAACTTCGGGTTCGGAAGGAAAAAGCAAAGCAAAAGGAACACGCGAAAAGACGGGTTCGGAACTTGTCTTGGTGATTGTGCGAAAAGCGTAAAAGTTTCGTCTCCCTGCGACGAAAAGCTCGGTCAAGGACACGGCCCTCTCAAGGCCGAAACTCGGGTTCAAATCCCGAGGGGAGCACCACCAACGTTTTGTCGTCGAGAGGTGGTTTTCAATAAAAGTTCTGTCGTCGAAAAATACGGGGTTATATTACCCTTTTTTCACGCTATTGGAATGACTCCTTTTAGATAGATAGATCACCGTGTATTTATCTATCTGGATAATATATACCCCTACACTTTATCACAAATAACAAATATATATAAATGTGTAGGGGTAAGTATAATCATGGTAGAAATAAGGGAGAGGAAAACGGGAAATAACACGTATTACTATCTGGAGCACTCCTTCAGGCTTAATGGAAAGGTTGTGAAGAAGGAGCTTTACTTGGGCAAACAGATACCAAAGAACATAGACAGCATAAGGGCAAAGTTTCTTCAGGAAGTTTACAACCAAAAGTGGTATGTTCTGTTAGACCGGATAAAGGCGAATTACAAAAAGGATATGAGATCCGCAACTGTATCAGAAAGAGAGAAAGAGCTTGAGGGGTTCATGATAAAGTTTACCTATGATACGCAGAGAATAGAGGGCTCCACGTTAAATCTCAAGGAAACTGCAAACCTACTACAGCATGGAATAACTCCGTCAAACAGACCGAGTAGGGATGTGAAGGAAACAGAAGCACATTCAAAACTATTTTACGAAATGCTCGATTACAAAAAGGACTTAAATCTGCAAACAGTCCTGAGTTGGCATTACCTACTTTTTAGGGACACGAAGCCAGATATTGCTGGAAAAGTGAGGACTAGGCAAGTACTGATAGTTGCAACGAAATTTGTACCTCCCTCTCCCGCCGTTGTATCTGCCGAATTGAACGATTTTTTCAAATGGTACAATAAAAACAAGGACAAGATACATCCAGTAGAATTAGCTGCGCTTGTGCATCTAAAGTTTGTGACGATCCACCCATTTGTGGATGGGAACGGTCGTATGTCAAGGATTTTGATGAACTTTGTTTTAAATAAGCACGGTTATCCTATGCTTAATATCCCTTATGTTAATAGGGCTGGTTACTACACCTCACTAGAACGCGCTCAGGTTAAAAGGAATGATTTAGTGTTTGTTTCATGGTTCTTTAGGAGGTACGAAAAAGAGTACGGCAGATACGCGAAGACGCCACCATCTAAATCCTAATGCCCAGAATTAGTGTTTCGTCGGTTCCCGCTGCTCGACTCGCCCAGTAGCTATTGCCTCCCGGCTCGGACAGGGCGAAGAACCAGTGCCTGATTCAATAGACTAATATGTTAAAGCATATAGATCAATATTGTTTGGGCAGGGATAATCCTTTACACGAGAACGAGGGGAGCACAATCGACGATAAATCGACGACAGAATTAGGCAGATAGATTTTGATTGTTTTATCTACCTAACTAAATTGCAGAAACTAGTCAGGCAATGCAATTGTATACTGTGCAAGCATCTGCTCTGCCAAAAATACTGCAAAATTCTTTTGATCGCCCCTGTCCGCATGTTCAATACACGTGTAATACCGCTCCTTGTTTGTTACTTCTATTATCACTGCGGGAAAACGGTTTCTTTGCAAAATCCAGTTCATCAGAAGCCTAGAAGTCCTTCCATTACCATCAGTAAATGGATGTATTTTTACCAACTTGTTGTGCATTAGCGTGGCGAGTTCTATCGGATGCAGTTCTTTCTTCTCTTTATTGTATTCTTCAAATAATTTTTGCATGAGCATGGGAACTTCTGAGGGCTTTGGTGGGATGTGTTCGGATCCTCCTATCCTAACTTCACTATCTCTGTAATCCCCCTGAATCCTACAATATGTATTTTTTGTTATCTCGTATTGGACCTTACAAACGAACTTCTTGTTCAATTTTCCTCTATATTTTTTTACAAACTCCCATGCGTCTAAGGAGTTCAGAGCTTCAATCACGTCATTTGTTCTCGCCCCATCAGGCGCAATCTTATCAGAAAGCACTAAAGCCGTTTGCCTGAGTGTTAATTTGTTTCCCTCAATGGCGTTTGTGTTGTATGTATAACGTACAAGAAAATCCTTTGGTAAAACATCTCCCGGTGTTTTATGAAACACTACCACTGACGCCCTCAGATCCTCCAAATTTTCTACTAACTCTTTAGACAACCATTTGCCCTTATACTCAGAGACTGCCTTTTTCTCTATCTCAAAGAGGTATTTTTGCAGCTCCTCGTGCTTTGGAACTTCTCTGCCCAGAAATATCCTTACCTTTTTTGCTTTTGTAGAAGATATTCTGACATTCTTGACTAGGTAATAATAGTAATGTTTTCCATGCCTCTGTTTTTCTATAAATGACATATGTATGTCTACAACATTAAGATATTTAAATCTTGTGGACATAATGGCTACAAAAGAGCATACTTAGCAATATGTGGCCATATGCAATAAATCAGTAATCCTTTTTCCCGCTGCTCGACTCGCCAAGTAGCTATTGCCTCCCGGCTCGGACAGGGCGAAGAACAGTACCTGATTCAATAGCCTAATATGTTAAAGCGTATACGTCAATAGTGTTTGAGCAAGGGTAATCCTTTACACGAGAACGAGGGGAGCCGTGGAAACCACGGCATTCCTATTTTGAAAATGCTGGCTGAAGGCGGTGGCATGGAAAAGCCCCTCAAATAAAAATACAGGAGAAGCCGCTTTTGGCACGCGAGGACTATGCTTTTTCAGCAAGCCGTTTCATGGCTGTGACATATCCTTCTATTTGCTTATCTTTGCTGTATGTCGCCGCAATATCCTGCGAAAGAGCAAGAAGCTCCTGCTGTTTTCTTTTGTCTGAGAAGAACAGCTTTATCTTGCCTGCCAGCTCCTCAACGCTGTACGGATTAAATGTGAATAGCCTTCCATCAAACTGCTCTATTATATCTTCGTTGATGCTCTTTGTCGACAGCAGCAGAGGAACTCCGAAATATGCCGCTTCAATGAAGTTTGCATTGAATGATTCCCAGAATGACGGGAGTACAAAAAGGTCGGCAAGGCCGTAGTAGCAGCTGAGGCGCTCGTCAGATATCTTTCCGGTAAGCACCATTATTCTCTTGTCGCCCTTCGCAAGGTTCCTATACGCTTCCTCAGACTTGCCGTTTCCGGCTACTATGAGTCTCATCGAACTGTCATCAATCGTTTCGAATGCCTTTATCAGCGTGCTTATGTTTTTCTGCATGTCCGCAAGCCTGCCCCACGAAAGGACTACTTTGTTGCTTTCGTCCAAACCGAGCTCCTTGCGCACTTCCTCAAGAGCCTTCCTGTCTATTTTTTTTACCGATATGAGCGGGCTGCTGTGTATTACGACGGCATTTTTATTATACTCTGTCACTTTCCTGTACTGCTCCTTGTTGAGTGCGACTATCATGTCGAAGAACTTGAAAAACCGCTTCCTCGCGAAAGCCAACGGAACTGGAGCGCCTGTTCCAAACGTCAACGCGAGTATATTTCTGTCAAACATGCTGGAATAGATGCCGGAGGCGTTCGCATGCTCTACAAACACGAGCTTCGCATTTCCAAGATACTTCCTGATGGATTTGAGCAGCACGAAATCGTTTATGGAATTCGATATAACTACATCTGGTTTTATTTCCTCTATCCATTTCTCTACTCCTTTGATTTTCGTGCCAAGCAGCGAATGCAGCACCATATAATATCCGATCCTGACCGGTGTGGTCTCATTTATCATTCCGAGGCCGAGTCTTTCAACCGTATTTTTGAGCTTCTTCTGCTTCGGCGACTCAATAAAGAACGCGTTTTTGTCGTCTTCCATGAAAACGGTCTTGCAACCGAGGTAATATGTCTCGAAACCTCTTTTCCTGAGCTCGTAGAACAGCGATGCGGAAACTCTCTGTGCGCCACCCAGTGCCCCTACTTTCGAACTTATGTCGACTACAAGAATTCTCATACTATCGGCCCATACCTGGGATCAGTATCATGCTTTATCCCAAAGAGCTTGAATACCGTCGGTGCGACGTTGTAGACATAGAGCTTCTGTCTCGCTATGGCTGCATAGTCTATCCTGTTCCCGTAGTTCAAGATCCCGAATATCCCGTTGCGCAGGTGGTCGCCGCATTTTGCTGGTTCAGGTTTTATGAAAAGCTTGCCGCTCTTCAGGAAACCGAACGCATCCATTATATAGCCCGGTCTTATCTCTGCAAACACGTCTGGTGCAATAAACAGGTTAGTCCCTTCATAATAGCCGTCAGCATCCCACGTCTCTAGTATAATCTGCTCCTCTTTATCATTTTTCACTTTCATGAGCTCCTCCCTTATCTTCTGCTTCAGCGCCTGCTTCTCCTCCTGCTTTACTATTCCTTTGTCGAAACGTGAGTCGTTTATATATATCGTGCACACCGGGCAGTTCGCTATGCTCGCAAAAGCGAGCGTCTTGCCCATATCGAAGTCAAAGTCGTGTATCCTCATATAGTCCCCTTCCGATGTTCCGGAGAGTCCCTTCTTGACTATCGTCTTCACCACGTTTTTGCCGATTTTCGGAAGCTTGTCATACACCTTTTTTCTTAGCGTCGTTTTGAGCAATTTCTCCCTCATGCTGTACTTAATCTTTCCGCCCCCGTTCTTCCTCATGCTTTTTTCTATCGACTCATCAAGTTTTATGAACCCGTTGTTTATCATCCAGCCGTTGGTAATGAATTTCTCATCGATTGGCTGCGCACCATGGTCGGATATAACCATTACTTCCGCTCCTTCCTTCTCTGCACGGGCATGCACCCACAGAAGGAAATCCGAAATCTCTTCGTAGAAAGGCATCACGAGATCCTTCCATTCAGGTTTGTTTAGTGAGAAATGCTGCATCCTGTCCTGCTCAGTAAAGCATATAAACGCAAGGTCATAATCCCCTCCATCTATAAGCTCCTTGCTCACGGCTATCCTCTTCTTTGTCCCGCCGCCAAGGTAGATGCTTGCGGAGTCCTTCAGCGAAAGCTCCCCGCTCTTCATCTCTTTCTCTATTTCAGGCTCTCCGGAAAAGCCGTGCTTGCCTGCAATGTCCCTGATTCTCTTCGAGGAAAATTTTGCAGGAAGCGGAAATCCCGTTATCATGTCGACATTCGGCTCGTCTGAAGGCTTGACGAGCATGGCAGGAGTGACTACGAGGCACTTGTAGCCCTGTTTCGCCATCACATCCCAAAAAGGCGCCTTTATCCTGGTATCGTAGTAAACCACGCTCTTCGTGTAATTTCTCTCCATCTTCAGGAACTCCGGAACGCCATGCGCTCCGGGCCGGAATCCGGTGTATATGCTGGGCCATGACGGCCCGGTCATGGGCGGCATTGTCGACTCCATATCCATCAGCACTCCTTCATCGAGAAACTTAGTGAATCCGGAGAGCCTGTACTGCTTCTGCAGATCCTTGATTATCCAGAGCGGTGCCGAATCTACTCCTATAATATACAGCTTCTTCCTGCCATCCATAAAACGCACGGTTTGTGTTGACCTTACTTCGTTATCTTATAATTCCTGACCTTCTGGTACAGCTCCTGCGCATGCCGGTTCTTCTCGAAATGCTCGCGGATAGGGCGTATTATCTTCTCAAGCTCATCCGCCACGTACGCCTTCAGGTCTATAGGGTGGATTTTTCCCTCGGAGTAGAACTTTACCAGTTCCGCATAGTCCTTGGCCTCAATCGCCCCGCCGAACTTCTGCGGCCTTTCTATCGTAATCGGCAGATCCCTGCTTTCAAGGATTATCATCTCTATATAATTGAAGAGAGGGTTGCCCTCTATAATCCTTTCTGGGCAGTATGCTGAATTTATCTTTTCCTTTATCTCCTCCGCGGTATTGTGTACCAATATAGAGCTCTTTGGATTTGACTTTGACATCTTGTACTGCATCAGCACTCCTTCATCGCTGCTTTTCTGCGCCTCCTTTGGCACGCCCTGCAGCCCAAGAATATACGGGTGGCTCACTATCGCAGGCACCTTCCACTTGTATTTCTGCGCAACTTCTCTAGCGAGTATGTTCGCTCTCCTCTGGTCTATACCAAGCTGGCAGATGTCTATGTCCATCTGGAAGATGTCAGTAACCTGCATCGGAGGGTAGAACAGCTGTGCAGTGTCAAGGGAATCGCCCTCGCTCCTGCCCATTATCGTTATCGCCCTCTTTGTCCTGTCTAGAGATACTGCCTTGCCTATCTTGATGAACCTGTCCCAATATGTAAAATCATCCATCAGGTCCTTCGCCCATATTATCTCTACCTTGTCCATATCTATTCCAGACGCTTTCCAGACTTCTATGAAATACCTACCGGTTTCCCTTATTCGCTCAAGGTTGCCCTCCAGCTTGTTGTTTATAAGAGCGAAGTAATCAGCAAGGTAAAGCTTGAGATGTATGCCGATGTCGAGCATCTTGTTCGCGTTCTTCGCCCTCAGCGGGCCGAAATGCAGCGGGGCAAGGCCGGATGGCTCGAAACCATCGTACGCTACAGGGTGGTGGTTCGTCTCAAAGATATGCCTGAGTTCAGCTTCGGTGACTATCTCCTGCGCAAAACTCTTCATTGCATCAATTTTCGTCTCTACGTCCATCGAATCCCATTTACTCTTGTTTGCAAAGGCTAAAAACATTGTCTTTCAATGGAGCAGGTATGTGAAGAGCACCCACAGCACTACCATCACGACTCCTATCGCTAATGCAATCAGCGCGATGTTTGTGTTGCTGCCGAACACTATCGGTACCGGTCCAATGAAGACAACGCCTCCCGCCTGCACGCTGCTATTTTCAGCACTTTTTCCTGCACCCTGCGCGTTCAGTGCACCATAAAGGAAGAACACGAATACGCCAAGCAGGACCAATCCTATGCCGACAAACGGGAGAAAATCATACATGCAATCACAAGCCTCGGATGGGAATTGGACCCACGGCCTTTCGCTTACCAAGCGAACGCTCTGCCACTGAGCTACCGAGGCACGGATTCTCTATTGGTCATTCCTTTATATAGAGCTTTATGTGAAGTGCTGCAGGGCCCCAAAGGCCACGGCAGGCATTGCCCCATTTGGCGGATAATCTCTGATTCTGATCCAGTTTATCGTCATGAGATTGCTTCCGGAACAGCAGTATACTCCAAGCGACGGATAAATGCGGGATGGCAGGACAAGGTCTCCTGAAGTGGCACTGCTCTTTGTATAATTCTTGTAGTAAGCTTGAGATGTAGACGACAGCCATGTCTGTCCATCAACTCCGGGCACAATTACCTGCAGGTCTATGTTTTGCGTGCCGGACATACCTGTCTGCAGCGTTCCTTCTCCTATGCTCCCCGTCCATTCATTGAAATCGTAGCCAAGCGATGTCGGCGCATTGCCTGTCTGGAGGGCCGTGCCACCGGACTCGGCCCCTCCACTCTGCGAGGCTATGTATACATCGTATATGAACGGCGGGTTATACGCGTTCTGCAGAACCAGCCCAGCAGCAGAGGCGGTGCCGGTGTTTATCGAAATGCCGTTATCCTGTGTAACGCTGGCGCCGGAGGGAACGTACTGCAGGAAAGAAGACGAAACGGTGCTGCCTTCAAAATTGTTGTAGTAATTGAACACAGCGGCGCCGTTGTCAAATTGCGCATATTGGCTTGACTTCGTCGGGTTTTCCCCGGCGAATACTCCGTCATAGTTAACACTATTAGAAAGAATCCTCATGTCTATCGTGACGTTCGCCAGCGGATTTATCGGATTGGCGAGCTTTACCCAGAAGAGGGCATTCCCAGCCGCGCTGCTAGAGCAGTTGGCCTCGCACCATGACGGCAGCTCGCTGCCTCCTTCATAAAACCGTATATTTCCAAGATTGGAAGCCTCATAGCTCTGGAACAGTGCGTTATCCGGGAGGAAAGTTATCATCTGCTGGAACTCCGAAGGCACGCTAATATCCTGGCTGTTTGTTATCTTTATAGGTATGTAGTAGTAAGACTGGCTGCTCTTATTCTGTATAATATTAGGAGGCATGGTAAACACGGAAGGGGTAAGCCTCAGTCCGCCTCCATAAAAGACGCTGTTGCTGGCTATGCAGTTCGCTGTAGATATATTGTTTGGGGAGGGAGCGCAGTAGTTTGCAGCAATCTTCATCACTCCGGTATATGTGACGGAGTTTGACGGGACAAACGAGAAGTTCGCTATGCAGTAGAAGGGCTGCCCGGCCGTCAGCTCTTTCGGAGTACACCCGCTCGTGGTGCTGTTCTGGTAATTAAGCACGGCGTTGAATGTAGATATGTTTATTATCCCGGGCTCGGCATCTGTGCCGAAAACCAGGAGCCTTGCCCCTCCTGACAGAGAATTGTATGCCAGCACCTGGTCGGTGCATGTAAGCCCGCTGTAGAAGCTGCACAGCGGCGGGAGTATGGATTTTGGAAAACCGACATACAAAGCCGCCATCGTAATCACGAGCGTCACTATCAGTATGGCGAAAGAATACGTGCTCAGGAACTCCAGCGCGCTTTGCCCTTTAAGCAGTCCCATTCAATCTCTTAATTCTCAGTGCCTATAAATAAAAGCTTTGTCATCTAATTTCTAATTGGATGGTGCTTCAGTGAAACGCGTAATTCTTATCGGAGCGGCAGGACGCGATTTCCATAATTTCAATGTCCTTTTCAGGGACAATGCGGAATACAGGGTCGTAGCGTTTACCGCTGCGCAGATACCTTACATATCAGATAGATTATATCCTAAGGAGTTGGCTGGAAGGCTATACGAGAACGGCATAAAGATATATGACGAGAAAGAGCTGCCTTCATTGATAAAACGCCTAAAAGCGGACATCTGCGTGATGTCCTACAGCGACCTGATGAATGATACGGTGATGCAGAAGGCTAGCATTGCCAATGCGGCCGGAGCGGATTTCTGGCTTGTCGCGCCGGAGCATACTATGCTGAAATCAAGCAAGCCCGTGATAGCGGTATGCGCCGCCAGGACGGGGTCGGGAAAGACGCAGACAACCAAATACCTATCATCGATGATAAAACAGATGGGCATCAGGGTTGTCATCGTGAGGCATCCGATGCCGTATGGCATTCTCAAGGAGCAGAAAGTGCAGCGCTACACCCGGCTTAGCGACCTTGACAGATACAAGTGCACCATAGAGGAACGCGAGGATTACGAACCGCATATAAGGAACGGCATAACGCTGTATTCCGGAGTAGACTATGCAGCGATACTCGCCATGGCGGAAAAAGAGGCTGACGTGATAATATGGGATGGCGGGAACAACGATACTCCTTTCTTCAAGCCAGATCTCCTAATAGCTGTAACGGATCCCCTAAGGGCGGGAGACGAGATATCATATTACCCGGGAGAGACTGTTGTCAGGATGGCGGATATCGCGATAATCAACAAGGCAAACTCGGCAAGCGCGATACAGGTCAAGACGGTAAGGAGGAACATAGGGATACTAAACCCGAAAGCCAGGATAGTGGTTGCCGATTCTATAATAAGCGTAGACAATCAGGGATTGATAAATGGCAGGCGCGTGCTTGTCGTAGAGGACGGACCAACGGTAACGCACGGAGGCATGAGTTTCGGTGCGGCAACCTTGGCAGCAAAGCAGTTCAAAGCCAGGTCTATAGTTGACGTAAGCAGATATGCTGTAGGAGAAATAAAGAGGACTATTCAGAGATATCCTCATCTGAAGAAGGAGCTCCCTGCCGTGGGATACAGCAAAAAGGAGATTCGCGACCTTGAAACGACAATCAACACGGCGGACTGTGATTCTGTTGTTTCAGCTACGCCTATAAACCTAAGCAGCGTAGTGAATATCAATAAACCCGTGGCGCAGGTCAGCTACGAGCTGAAACCACGAGGGGCTTTATTAAATAATTCGGTGAGAAAGCTCCTGAAAGAGCGCATTGGCAGTGTATAGATGGACAAGAGGATGGTTCTTGCAGCAATTATCTTGCTTGCCGCAATAGACGCGGCATATCTAGTAGCGGTACAGCTAAGCCCCGGCTTACTCTACTGCTATACTTCCGGGCCATTCAACTGTGCAGGAGTCCTTGAGAGCGCATATTCGCACGTATTCGGCATACCTATGAGCTTCCTTGGCTTAATATGGTCCATCATTGCCTTCTACATATTCATCAAATCCAGGAACAGCACCCTGCACTTCATCTGGATAATAGCCGGTGCGGGAGGCGTTCTATACTCTCTTACCGCGATGACCCTTTTATGGGAAATCTGCGAATACTGCCTCGCTCTTGATGTACTTATCTCCCTTACGATCATTACATTCCTATGGAAATGGAAGGCGGTGCTTCCGCAGCACAGCTAAAAACCTTGTTATCAAAATAACTAGCGCTTATCCTGGACCCGTAACTCAGTTTGGTCAGAGTGGCTGGCTCTTAACCAGCAAGTCGAGGGTTCAAATCCCTCCGGGTCCGTATGTATTCAAACATACCCGTATGACCTAGTGTAAAACATAAAGCGCAGATATATTATCCGCGCTCAGAGCTTTGGGTCTATTGGCTGGCGCACCGTTAGCGTTTATCCTGTTTGGGCAAACACTATGTGAAGTCCAACTGGTAGGTGGACTTACAGTTCTAATCACGTCTTTTGTGTTATCAACGTTGAAATGAAAGCACCATAAACGACTTAGTTTAACATAGTTTGTATACGAACGCCTTACTCTGACCCACTTGGATAGGCGCTCCAGCTCTCTCAGTCTATCTCCTTCCGCTGACAATAAACCTTAAATAATTACACTGCTACAGTGTAACTATGGCGAACATGAAAATGGAAGTAAGCTCTATAGAGAAAAGATTGGACAACATAGAGGCACAGATAGCTCTGATAGTAAACGCAATGAAGAAAAAGAAGTCAGGCGGACTAGAGTTGGGATTGGAGG
Source organism: Microcaldota archaeon (assembly GCA_021799475.1). Taxonomy (GTDB): domain Archaea; phylum Micrarchaeota; class Micrarchaeia; order Micrarchaeales; family Micrarchaeaceae; genus JAJZYD01. The sequence goes on from JAJZAJ010000001.1 coordinate 411,797, forward strand.
AGATGAGAAAGGGCAAGGTACACAAGTACAAGTCCGTGAAGGCCCTTGTAAATGATGTTTGGGGCTGACCTCGAAGCCGGTGCTTTCCTATGGCTTATGAAGTACACCTAGTCGATAGCGTAAAAAAGAAGCTTAGGAAGATGGTCAAGAAGGATTCGCTTACTTACAGACGCCTTATAGAGACCTTCAATCAGCTTTCTGAAGACCCGCACGGCGTAGGCAAATGGATGCATAGCGAGTATGCTGGAGTTAGGGAAAGGCATATGGGTCACTTTGTGGTAAAATACGTGATAGATGAGAGCACGAAGATAGTCACCATCGTTGAATATGACCATCATGCATAATGGTCAATATGACCCGGTCTGCGCCCAAACCTACCATCCTGACCCACTTGGATAGCCGCTCCTTCAGGGCTTCAGCCCTCCGGGTCCGCATTAAGCTCAAAATACAAAAACATAGTCTTAAATACCTGAATAACTGATGAAATATTACATTACGGAGCGAAAGCGAAAGCTGATTCTGCGTAAAGTACAGAAAAGAAAAAAGTGAAATAAATGGACGAAGAAGGAATGGGTTCATCCATGGAAAGTGGAGAACAGCAAGAGCAAGGACAGACTGAAGGAAGGGAAGGCGGCTTTGGCCGCGGAAGGCCTGGTGGCAGAGGAAGGAGAGAGGGAGGCATGAACATAAAGCCAAACTATTTCCTGCCGAAACCGGTAAAGCCCGGAGATGAAGTCGAGGTGACCGTAGAGGCGGTAGCCGCAAAGGGCGACGGCATTGCGAAGAAGGACGGGTTCGTCATCTTCATAAAGGATGCCAAGCAGGGCGAAACCATAAAGGTCAGGATCGTCGATGTGAAAGCAAGGTTCGCAATCGGAGAAAGGATGTAAGTATCCGTAGCGGCTGACACACATTTAATTTAATTTTTCTTTTTTCTTATTCATATTAAGGCATTGCAGCGGGTGCTATGATGTACAACGAAGACACCGCCAAGTGGATCAGGTATTGGAAAGAGAATAAGCTTTTTCTTTTCGATGACAAGAGCGATAAGCCCCTGTTCGTCATTGACACTCCTCCTCCATTTACGGATGGGGCGCTGCACATGGGGCAGACCTTCTGGGTATGCACAATAGACACTATAGCGCGGCAGCGGAAGATGAAGGGATACAATGTCCTTTATCCGCAAGGATGGGATATCCACGGATTTCCGACGGAACGCGCAGTCGAGAAGAAATATGGGAAGGGACTGCCTAGGAAGGAATTCTATGACAGGTGCATGGAGGTTTCCAAGGATGCGATAGCTACAATGAGAAACCAGATGCTGGCTTTGGGGGCATCATTCGATGAGAGGTTCGACTACTATACTATATCGGATGACTATCTCGCCAAGGTGCAGCTGTCAGTGCTGCTCATGTACGATAAAGGCATGGTGTACAGGGCAGCGCATCCGGTGGAATGGTGCGTGTACTGCGCGACTGCGATTTCACGGGAGCAGTTAGAGGAAAAAGAGGAGGACAGCTTCCTCAACTATATCGATTTCCCTGTCTCAGAGGCACCAGAAAAAAAGATAACCATAGCGACGTCGAGACCGGAGCTGCTGCACGCATGCGTTGCAATCGCAGTTAACCCGGAAGACCACAGATACACTGCATTTATTGGGAAAACAGCAAAGGTCCCGATGTACTCCAGGGATGTTCCAATAATCGGCGACAACGCGGTTGACAAGGAGTACGGTACTGGCGCAGAGATGGTCTGCACTTTCGGAGACAAGAGGGACATAACACTCTATTACAAGCACAAGCTTGCGCTGATAGATGCGATGGACGACAAGGGCGTGCTCAAGAATGCGGGCAAGTTCAACGGAGTAAAGATAAAGGATGCGAGAGGCGCGGTCATAGACGAGCTGAAATCGCAGGGGCTCCTGAAGAAGCAGGTCAAGATAAGGCACGTCATCAAAATACACGACAGGTGTTCAAACCCGATAGAGTTCATCACTTCAATGCAATGGTTTATGAAGACGAAGGAGAACGCAGATAAGATAAAACAGCTTGCCAACGAGATAACATGGATCCCAGAGTTCACGAAGCAAAGGCTGCTCGACTGGGCGGATTTCATAGACTGGGACTGGGTGATATCTAGGAATAGGGTGTTTGGCACCCCTATACCTTTCTGGAGCTGCGAAAAATGCGGCGAAATAGTTCCTGCAGACAGGAAAAAACTGCCGGTGGATCCGGTTACGGCAAAAACTCCTGTCAAGGAGTGCCCAAAATGCCATGGCAGGCTGATAGGCGAGAGCAGTACCCTTGACGGATGGATAGACACGTCTATAACGCCCATGATCATAGCCGGATGGCCTGACAAGAAAGACCTTTTTGAAAAAACATTCCCGAGCTCGATAAGGATACAGGGGACAGACATAGTCAGGACATGGGCATTCTATACGATATATAGGACATGGGCGCTTTCCGGCTCTAAGCCGTGGGAAAGCGTAATAGCCCATGCCATGATACTCGGCCCGGACGGAACGGAAATGCACAAGAGTCTCGGCAACGTGATACTGCCTAGCGAGCTCATGAGCAAGTACCAGATAGATGCGATAAGGCTATGGGTCGCCCTTTCCGGAGGCATAACAAAGGACAAGCCATTCCTGTATCAGGACATGGACTATGCGAAGTCATTCATAAATAAGCTGTTCAATACTGCTAATTTCGTAAAGCTTGCCCTCGATAAAGGCAGGCTGCCGAAGAAGGAGCCGCACAAAGACCTAAACATATTCGATATGTGGATCCTGAACAGGCTGAACGAAACAGTGAAGTCCGTAAGCAAGGCCTACGACGGATACATGCTGTACGAGGCGTTGAATACGGCGATAAACTTCTACTGGCATGAGTTCGCGGACTTTTACATAGAGGACGTTAAGCACCGCGTATACTCTGAAGACGCTAAGATGAAGGGCAGCAAGGAAGCTGCCCTGTTCACTCTAAACAACGTGCTCTCGACCATGCTCAGGCTTTTCGCCCCCGCCGCGCCATTCGTATGCGAGGAGATAAATTCCATGATGGGAAACAAGAAAAGCATATTCACCCAGCAATTCCCGTCATATACGGAGGAGAGCTCCCCCGCATCATACGCAATAAATGGTTTGGTATTCAGGAGCGCCGTACTTGACATAGACTACATAAATGCCGGAGCATTCATAAATGGCATAATAAGCGAGGTGAGGAAGCAAAAAGCGCAGGGAAGGGTCGCACTAAACAGGGAGCTAACATCAATAAATATAAATGTTCCTGATGAATACTATAACGCTGTTTTGGTGGCCAGAGCTGATATCATGAAGATCTGCAAGGCCGCGAAGGTAGAAGTGGAAAAAGGGAATCTCTCAGTAAGAATCGAGATTCCAGACGAAAAGCCCGGCGCTGATGCCGGAGCCGGCAAGCAAGTGTTCTGATGGCAAGAATGCATTCAAAAAAACACGGAAAAGCGAAGTCGAGGAAGCCTGTCGTAGAGCTGGGCAAGCCTCCGGAAGGAGTTTCAAGCAAGCAGGTGGAGGAGCTTGTCGTAAGCTATGCTAAGCAGGGCGTACCGCAGGCTATGATAGGCGAAAAGCTGAAGAAGGAGCACGGCATACTATACGTGAAGCAGGCTACCGGAAAGAGGATGCATCAGATCTTGGATGAGCACAAAGTGGCTCCGCAGATACCACAAGACCTGCTCGACCTGATGAAGAGGGCTGTAGGGATGAGGGCGCACATAGAGCGCAACAAGCAGGATATCCACAACACCGTAAGGCTCCACAGGGCAGAATCCAAAATATGGAGGCTTACGAGATACTATGTAAGGGAGGGTAAACTGCCCGAGAACTGGAAGTACGATCCGAACGAGGCAGCCCTGATAATAAAGGGCAAAGCATAAGCGGGAAAATACTATAAAGCAAAAAACGAAAAACTGAAATCCGCATCAAAATCAAAATTAAATAGAAATTGAAAACGAAAACAAGGCAAACGGCTGATATTAATGGCAATAGCAAAAGGGATTGACAAATGGAAACTCAAGAAGTGGTTTTCCGTATATGCTCCAAAAACCCTCAATGGCGCACTGGTGGGCGAGATGCCCGCAAACGATGAAAAATCCGCCGTGGGCAGGAACATAATCGTAAGCCTCGACACGCTTACGCATAATCCCTCGCATGCGTATACCAATATATCCTTGAAGGTCACGGAAGTCAAGGGGGAAGCCGCGCAGACGCGCCTAATGGGTTTTGAGCTTCTTTCCAGCTACATAAGGTCTTTCGTAAGGAGATACAGAAGCATCTCTACAGCCGTGATACCTGCCACGTCAAAAGACGGCACCAGCATGGTTGTCAAGCTCATAGCAGTAACCAGGCAGAGGACAGCGGCAACAAAGACGAGGAGCATCAGGCACGATATGTCCTCATTCACCAATCTTTTCTTCAAGGAAAATAATTCTGATTCAATAGTCGCTGCTATGCTGGAAGGGAAGTTCCAGGCAGAGATGGGCGCTAAACTGGGCCACATAGCGGGAATAAGCAAGGTCGAGGTAAGGAAGCTCGAGATTGTCGCTTAATCGTTGAAGTCCTCAAGCCGACTGTTCCGCAGCATGGGGTGGTGCGTTCTGTCCAACCGGATGCACTTTTCCCTATAATATAAACGCTCCCAACAAGAGTTTATAATTTTGTCACCACCCATTACGCAGAGCACTTGTTCTCCAAACGGGGTCAGGCAAAATCGCGCAGAATTAGGATATCCCTCAGAAGTAGGATTATAATATAAAAGATCTGCAGCTTCAAGCATGAAATATTCGTCTAATTTTCCGGTCGGCGGCTTGCGTTTTATATTGAATATGAGATCAACAAATCTTTCCGCCTCTGGATTGGAACTTGCAATCCCGTCACGAACAATATCCCTGATCGCGATGGCGAGAAGCCTGTCGTTATCATAGTTGCGCTGTTGCCTTACCCGATATTCACGCTGCTGCTTTACTTCATTCCAGTCGCGCCTTGACCTGACAGAGCATTCTCTTGCTATGAAATCAAAGACGGAGTGCTCCGGCGCCGTCGCTTCTGCTGCTATCTGTTCATCCGGTTCTATCCCTGTTTTCAATGCAAACATAGACTTACCCTGAAAAATGATTAATCATGAAGGAATATATACCTGCATTATCGGGTTCAGCTCGTTCCAACGAGAACCACGCCTATGAAGATTATGGCAACACCGACCCATCTCATGACAGGTATGCTTTCACCGAGGGCGTAATATGCCAGGACTACCGTGAATATGTAACCCAGACCGGTAAGACCGTATGCCCAGCTAAGATGCACCTTGCTCAGTGCGAAGAGGTAGTAGACGGTAGAAACCACATATACCGCGAGCCCTATCGTAATAAGCAGCACAAGCATCGCCGGATCCTGCAACCCTGCTTTGAACAGGGTCTGTCCCACCGCGGCAAGGAACGCGGTAAAGGTAAGGAAAACCGCTATCTTGAGCTTATTTTTCCCTTTTTTGTTCTTCATATGTGCCACCGTTTACTTACAATGTCAGTGATATTACCGCAACTCCTATGAAAATGAGCAAAACACCAAAACTCCTCCTGATGCCTATCTTTTCATGAAACGCAAAATGCGACAGCAATACCGTGAATATGAACGTGCTGGCGAATATCGGGTACACAAAGGAAAGTGGTGCGTTTGCAAGCGCATAAAGGTAAACGGCAAAAGCAAGAAGGTTGAGGCCGATGCCGCAGAGTATCGACCTGTTTTTCAACAGGGGAAGGACATGCCTCACCCTTGCAATCTCATTCGGAAGCCCTTTCTTGTAAAAGAACTGGGTAAGCGATGCAAGCAGCGCCGCAAAAAGTGTTAAAAGGATAACTATATAGATATCCAACATGGTTACCATGCCGAAGCAAAGGAGGAAGGAAAGAAGCAGCACAACCAAGCCTGCCATCCTGTCAATCGCCACAATACTTCTTGCAATATTGGCAACAGCTGTTTTTATAACCTCCGGCGGAAGCGCAGTGTTCTATTCTATATGCGTGGTAGCGATAGTGGTTGCGCTATACAACACGATAACAATATCAAAGCTCAAGAGATAGATGGTAACTGCAGGAAACTGCATCATGGAATACCAGAGCGCTCTATTACTATCCTTCAGGTAGGGGAGGATGTCAGACTCTATTACAGATTTCTTACTCCTTCGATGGTCTTCGCGAACTTGTCGACTCCTTTTATCACTGGCTTCATCTTCGGGTTCAGCCTGTAGCCCAGCCCGTAGCCCTTTTCCGTCCTTATATGCGTCGGCTGTATTATGTTGAGGTCCAGCGACAGTTCCCTAAGCGTTATAATCAGCGTCTTTCTCGTGAATTTCTTTTCGAGCAGGGAATAAAGCTCCCTTGTTGTCCTTGGAGATTTCTGGAGCAGCAGCTTCATGATAGCGTAGTTTGGCCTGCTTATCGCCTTCCTGAGCATCCAAATCTCATCCTTCTGCTTTTCCCTGTCGGACATGGTTGTATATTATTTGAAAAGCTTTATAAAGGTTGCTTTGGTCCACTTTTGTTATTGCGATAAATCACTTATATTAAGATATAAATATTATACTTGTGTAAATAAATGTATATTTGTATATCAAATATTGGCACTTATGCCTAAAGTGATAATATTGAACTGGTTATTGACGGAACTGGGGATTAACAAAGCCCGGCCAAACGATAAAACTGAACCCCTGCCGCTGGGCTTCACAATACACAACGAATATCCGGAGAAGGTTCTCGAGGCTGACAGAGCGCGCTTTGTGGCGATAGGCAGGAAGGGCGTGAATATGCTGTATTCCATGCTGTGCCTGAACATGTCGCAGCACGACGTTGGTGTGATGGAGGACATAAAGGGAAAGGTTGTCGGCCGCCTTCTTGCGCGCCAATCTTCCATTATAGATGCGAAGGAGGTGGAGCAGCTATGCATTGCGGAACTGCAGGGCAAGCCGACAGGGGAGGAGCGCGGGCTCCTTGCGATGCTCCTAGTCAGCGACATCTCCGGATATGGGCCTATCAGCGTGCTGATGCGGGACCCGAACATAGAAGAGATAGAAATAAACTCGCCGACTGCACGGATATCTGTTTTTCATGCGAACTATGGCAGGTGCATTACAAATCTCTCGTTCAGGAGCGAACCAGATTTCAGGAGCGCAATCAACAGGCTCATGGCGGAATCAGACAAGGAACTGAATTCCCTCAATCCTGTCATAGATGCGCAGCTTGGCGACGGCGCAAGAATAAACGCGCAGCTTCGGCCGTACGCGGTCAGCGGGGCAGTCGCTACAATAAGGCTGCAAAGCAGGAAAAAGTGCGACATTAGGAAGCTTCTCGAAAACGGGACGCTGAGCGCCCAGGCAACCGCATATCTCTGGATGGCCATAGAGGCGCAATGCAACTTTGTGATATCCGGATCGCCAGCTTCAGGGAAAACGACTCTGCTAATGGCCCTTCATGCATTTGTGCCTCCCTATGAAAGGACAGTAACAATCGAAGAGGAAGTGAACGAGCTTACGATGCATAGAAATTTCATGAATGTGGTGCCTCTGCAAGGGTCAAAAAAACATGGTTCTGTGAGCGTGTCTGATCAGGTAAAAAATGCGCTCAGGATGAGGCCTGACAGGCTGATAATAGGAGAGATAAGAGGCAGCGAAGCAAAGGAAGCGTTCTCCGGAGCAAATCTAGGGGTGCCCTTTATCACGACGATGCATAGCAGCGGCAACGGCGACGCAATAATCGGCAGGCTTAAGTCAAAGCCAATGTCTGTAGAGGATTACAACATATCAATGCTCGACCTATCCCTCTTCATGGCGAAGCCCGCTTCAGGAGAAAGAAAGCTTTCCAGCATCGTGGAATACAGATGGATGAGCAGGCTGGAGACGGGAATGCCGCAATCAGAAGGGCTAAACGTTCCCGCGGAAAAAGAGATGATTACTGTATTAGAGAACGGGAGCATGAACAGGAACCTGCTCAAGGATTCAAAAATCATCAAAAGATGGTCCTCTCTGAACATGACTACGGAAGCGAAGGCGCTGACTGAGCTCAGGAACAGGGAGAGGCATATAATGAAGCTGCTCGACAAAGACGGCGTAATCGCGGATACGAGCCAGCATATATCGGAATATTATCTCAGCAGGTAGTTGGATTACTGGAGGAAATGATATGTGGATAATTGACATAGAGGAAGGCGCTGCCTGCAAAGCCAGTAATGCGGGGAGCAAAGAGTATGGATCAGCCGGAATCAGAGGCAAGAATGCAGGAACTGCTGGGAATATCCCAGTATATCTGGCGGGAGCTGTTGCAATGTTTACAATATATGAAGTGAATGGACTGACAGCGATCTTCTCTCTACCAGTTGTGCTCATATCATTGGCAATCGTAATAAGGTTCAAGAGGAAGAGCGCAGAACGCAGTGCAGAAAGGATGGATTACCTCCATCTACACTCTTCCCTGAGCTCAATATCGGTTTCACAGTCCAGAGGGGCTGGAAACGCATCTTCGGTGATGAGGGAGATGAAGAAGCATAGCAACGACGGCAGACTGGCGTTCTCATCGCTTTCCAGGATATATTCAATGATAACCTTCCGTTCAACCTTCCCAGGAGGATTGAAAAACAGCACAGGATACGGAAAAGGATACGGAGGCAAAAACACCAACACCAAGGAAAAAGAGAAAGAGGCAAAAATAACCGACGGGATAATAGAGGAGCTGAGGGATAAGGGTGAGTTTTCCGGGTCCCTGGACGTATCCATTAGATTGCTAGAAAACGAGGTGCTATCAAAAAGGGAGACTGAATATGGGAGTCTGAACAGGTATCTGATGACAAGCACCGTTTTATGCGGCATACTCCCTTCGCTCGCTACTCTTGCATTTGTCGGCTATTCAATAATTTATTTTTCGCAGCTCACCGTGCTCCTCTATTTTACTGTAATACTTGGCATTATGCCTTTCCTGTACTGGGCATCGAAAATAAAGGTGAATGAGGTATATGAGCCGGATTTACAATGAGGCAATAGTCGCATCAGCAATCGCTTTGGCATCTTCTGCCGCCGCATTCCTGCAGATTTCGCCCCTCGCTCTGCTGTCAACCATAGCAGGAGCCGCCTTCCTATATCTTCCATCAGCAAAATCCCATGACGGGGACAGGGAGAAGGCAGTGAGACTCGAAGCGTTCATCGAGAAGATGAAAAGGTATTATTCTGAAAAAAATAACCTCTCGAGCGCGATAGCTAGGGCAACTCCGATATATCCTAGGATGGGGGAGGCGCTGAAGCGCATAATGCTGTTAGGCAGAAGCGCCGATATCGGGAGCTGCATGAATCATCATGAGAGCGAACTCCTGAGGATAGTTGGTTCTGCATTGCACACGGGATCTGACGTATCAAGCGAGCTAGATGCGCTGCTGCATGCCGTCTCATATGAAAACAGGAAAAGAATCGGCAGCATAGGCGCAGTCAGGAACGCAATGTGGGTAAACTCAGCCAGCAGCTTTGTGTTCTTTCCCGCTTTTTCCGGGATAAGCCTCGGCATAATAAAATTCTCGTCTTTTATAGGCCAGGGCACGGGGTCGATAAACCCGAACGCGATGATAATAGCTTTCACAGGATATATCGCATTGGCAGGAATCGTGGAATACAGCGCATCAAGAAGAAGCGTGCTCGCCGCAGCGTTTTTCTTCTCCTTGGGCGTTACGATACTGCTGCTTTCAGCCATGGTTTCCATGGAGTTTATCCAATTATGAAAACACAAACACTACAACGAAATTCAGAAAACAATAGAGCAGGAAAGCAAAACAAAAAAAAACAAAATAAAACAAAAACATAGGGTGTAAAAATGAAAACAATAGACAGGATTACGGCGTTACTGCCGTTCGTGCCAGAAGCCAGGGCGCTGGCATGCTGCAGGAGGCTAAGGGGACAGGGGTCTTTAGAGTACATAATGATGCTCTCGGCGGTCAGCATAGTGATCGTGATCGCCCTTGCGATGATAGCGCAGCTCAAGGGAAGCGCCATCCATGCGTTCTCTAACGGAACTAACCAGAGCATAACCTCCGAGCTTTCGAGGGAATTGGCAAACCTTACTTCATCCGGATGAGCATATGAAGGTACAAACCGCGATAAGGTCGCAGATGTCTATCGAATTCCTGGTTTATACCGGGATCACTGCGGCTTCACTGGTGGTAATGCTGGCTGTGTACATCAAGGCGGGCGCGGCAATCAGTGCAATGGACGCCAACTCCGGTCTCGAAAATTTCGCAGGGACAATAAACATGAATATGGAATACCAGCGCTCTACCTTCATCGCATATGTGCCACCGCAGATCTGCGGGGCATCGGTAGTCAACGGCAGCATCATCTATTCCGGTTCCTTATTCGAGCTAGCAGGGCCGCTGTCCTTAGACAACGCGCTTCTCTGCGGCTATGCTGGAAGATTCGCCAGGCTTAGCCTCGTGCAGGAGCCGAACGGGACGTTTGCGCTGAGGTGAGAGCATGTTTTATACTGCAAGGGCGCAGTTGAGCATCGAACTGCTAATAGGTTTCACGATTGCTCTGTCATTCGTGCTGCTCGTATCCGCTTCAGGCCAGCACTACCTATTGCTAATATCATCGTCGAAAAGCAGCATTTCAAACAGTATCGAAAGCCTGTCAAACGCAATAGGCCAGGCAAGTCCCGTGATCATCCATGCCGGCACGAAATAAGAGATAAAGGAACAAGACAGAAAAGGGACTGATAAGGAGCGAAATAAGATAAAAGAGAAAGTAAAAGAGAGAAAACGGGAAAGAGGAAAAATCAGCTAAGCCCTATCTCTATCTGGACTGTGTCTGGAACAGGAATCCTCATTATCTGGCGCAACGCCTGCTCGCTTCCATCTATCTCTATCAGCCGCTTATGAATCCTCATCTCCCATCTTTCAAAAGTATGGCTTCCGTCAGCTCCTGCGTTCTTCCTTGTCGTCTGAGATACTATATGGGTTGGCAGAGGCACCGGTCCGCTGCACTTGACTCCCAGGTTGGACGCAATGCCCTTTATCTGCGAGGCTATCATGTCGACGTCCTTCGCTATGGTGCTTACCAGCTTTATTATCGCTATTCCCATTAAACCCCTATATGTGCATGCACTATGTGCATTTCCGCAATCACTTCCTTGGAGCGACCTCGAGTATTATCCCTGCTCCAATAGTTTCTCCCATATCTCTTATTGCAAATCTTCCGAGCTGTGGGAATGCGGAATAATTCTCGCATGCAACTGACTTTGTCGGCTTGATCCTGACTATCGCTATATCTCCGGTCTTCAGGGTCTGCGGGTTCTGTTCAACCGTTTGTCCTGTCTTCGGATCCTTTTTCTCGAGAAGTTCCTCAAAGGTGCATGCGACCTGCGCTGTGTGTATGTGGAACACTGGCGTATATCCTTTCGTTATGACATTCGGATGCTTTAGTATAACTACCTGCGCCTTGAATGATTCCGCGACCATCGGAGGATTGCTCGAAGGCCCAATCACATCTCCCCTCTTTATGTCCTTCTTCTCGATAGCTCCTTTTATCGCAAATCCTACGTTGTCACCAGGCTCCGCTTTAGGCAGCTGCTGATGGTGCATCTCTATGCTCTTGATTTCACCCTTGGCCCCGCTCGGCATCACAATAATAGAGTCTCCGGGCTTCATCACTCCCGCTTCCACTCTGCCTACAGGTATTATTCCGAACCCCTGTACCGTGTGCACGTCCTGTACCGGAAGCCTGAGAGGCTTGTCGGTCGGCTTTGCAGGCACCTTGAGCATGTCAAGAGCCTCAAGCAGCGTAGGTCCTGTGTACCATGGCATCTTATCGCTTTTCTTTCCTGCATTGTCTCCCATCTGTGCAGAGTACGGCACATAGGCGACTATCATTTCTGGCTTGAAGCCAAGCGTCTTGAGCAGGTCTCCCATATTCCTCTTAGTTTCTTCGTATTTAGCCTGATCATAGTTGACAGCATCCATCTTATTGATGCCGACTATAACCTGCTTGATTCCCAACAGGAACGACAGTATCGCGTGCTCCCTGGTCTGCGCCTCTATTCCCTCTTTTGCACTGCAGATGAGCACAGCAGCATCGGACTGGCTTGCTCCTGTAATCATATTCTTTACAAAGTCCCTGTGTCCAGGTGCGTCTATTATGGTGAAATAATACTTCTGAGTCTGGAAATCCCTGTGTGCTATGTCTATCGTTATTCCTCTCTCACGTTCCTCCTTCAGCGAGTCCATTACGAATGCAAACTCGAAAGTCGGCTTGTTGAAGGAAGCTGTAAGCTCCTTCATCCTGGCCATATCTCTGTCAGTTATGGTTCCAGTCTCATATAGCAGTCTTCCGACTGTCGTCGACTTTCCGTGGTCGACGTGACCTATGAATATCAGGTTCAGGTGTGGTTTGTCTACCATATCTATCACTTATTTCTATTTAGCGTTATATTATATTGTCGTTGGCTCGTGGAGCATAATCTACACGCGCAAATGAAGCAACCGACTCTCTGATGAGAAAAATCAGCTTCCCGACGCTAATGTATCTATTGCTAAAATATATATACCTTACGGCTCTTTCTCTCTCGGTTTTCCATCGGCCGCGCGGACGCATTTCAGCATCTGACCTGAATCAAAGACACAGTCTTATATTCGATGTCCTGCTGGTAAGCGGCTCACAAAGATTTATATAAGCACTGGTATATAACTCTCTGGAGGTGCAAGAGCACTATAGACGGTGTATATATGAAGATATACAAAGCGGCTGACGAAGAAGAGGACGAAGACGAAGGCGACGACGAAGATGACGACTTCGACGATGAAGACGAAGGCGACGACGAGGATTACTGAGAAACTGCGTTTCTTTATTTTTCTATTTTACTTGCTTTGTTCAAGGGTTCGCGTCCCATTTTAATTTCCATTTTTAACATTTTTAATTACTTTATACTATTTTATTTATAACTTCATAGCGGGAAAACCAACGACTTTTAACTGTGTGATGGAGGGACGGAAGAGAACCACAGATAAGTATATAAAGAAAAAAGGACATAAATAATAATATAAAGTATAAAGGGATTGTGTTGAAACCGCACAAGGCTGAAAGTTCTTGTGCGTGTAATGTGAATGGAGCCATCCGTTCCGGCAGGTTCCTTTACTGTTCAATCGATGATCGATGATATAGCATGGCTGAAGGAATAGAACTTACAATCGCAGGCGCTCTCGTAACAGATGACGGGAGAGGCATCGCCAGAATAGACAGCAAAGCAAGGAAACTGCTCAACGTCATACCTGGAGACACCGTCGAGATAAAAGGGAAAAGAAGGAGCACGGCAGCAACCGTCGCGTCAAGCAACCAGCAGGATGAGGGGCTTGATTTCATAAGAATAGACGGTCATATAAGGCAGAATCTCGGTGTTGGAATAGGCGACAAGGTGTTTATCAAAAAAGCGGAAGTGTCTGATGCCGAAAAGGTAGTGCTGGCGCCCCCACCGAACCAGAAGATGACGATATCTCCTGACTTCTCGGAATACGCAAAGAACAAGCTGGAAGACAGGCCGCTCATAAAGGGAGACGTGGTGCCTGTAGCTATGTTTGGTTATATGTTCAATTTTGTAGTCGCACAGGTTGCGCCGCATGGGGTCGTAAGGGTAACAAGGAACACGGAAATAGTGATGCGCAATGAGCCTGTTTCAGAATCGATGGTAAGGATAGGCGATGTTCATTATGAAGACATAGGGGGGCTGAAGACGGAAGTGCAAAAGATAAGGGAGATGGTGGAACTTCCTATAAGGTATCCTGAGTTATTCGAAAGGCTCGGAATAGAGCCTCCTAAGGGAGTGCTGCTTTACGGATCACCAGGAACAGGAAAGACGCTGCTTGCAAAGGCCGTAGCTAATGAGAGCGACGCCCATTTCATAGACATATCGGGGCCTGAGCTGGTAAGCAAATTCGTGGGAGAGAGCGAAGAGAAGCTAAGGCAGATATTCATGGAAGCCAAAGAGAAGGCACCTACTATAATATTCATGGACGAGATAGATGCGATAGCGCCGAAGAGGGAGGAGGCGACGAACGAAGTGGAAAGGAGGATGGTGTCGCAGTTGCTCACGCTGATGGACGGAATGGGGTCGAGGGGGCAGGTAATAGTCATTGGCGCTACAAACAGGCCAAATGCAATAGACCCTGCATTGAGAAGACCTGGAAGGTTCGACAGGGAGATAGAGATAGGAGTGCCGGACAGGAGTGCGAGAAAGGAAATACTGGAGATTCATACGAGGAACATGCCGCTGGCAAAAGATGTGGCAATAGATGAGCTGGCTGACATGACCCACGGATTCACCGGAGCGGATCTGAGCGCGCTTGTCAGGGAGGCCGCAATGGCGACACTCAGGCACATACTGCCAAAGATCGTCGACAAGAAGGCGGTGCCGAACGAGGTGCTTCTTAGCCTGACTGTCAAGAGGGCTGATTTCAGGGAGGCTCTCGCGAGCATACAACCAAGCGCACTGAGGGAGGTGTTCATCGAAAGGCCGAATGTTCACTGGTCCGATGTGGGCGGCCTGGAAGATGTCAAAAGGCAGATGAAGGAGGCGGTAGAGCTGCCGCTCAAGCACCCCGAGGCGTTCGAGAAGATGGGGATACGGCCGGTAAAAGGGGTGCTGCTTGTAGGGGCGCCTGGAACAGGAAAGACATTATTGGCAAAAGCCGTAGCGACAGAGAGAGAATCGAATTTCATATCGATAAAGGGGCCAGAGGTGCTAAGCAAGTATGTCGGGGAGAGCGAAAAGGCCGTCAGGGAAATGTTCAGGAAGGCAAAGATGGCCGCCCCGTGCATAATCTTCATAGACGAGATAGATTCGATAGCGAGCGTGAGGGATTCGGATAATTTGGATTCAGGCGTAGCGGAAAGGGTAGTGGATACGATGCTGACGGAAATGGACGGACTGTCAAACATGAAAAACGTACTTGTAATAGCGGCTACGAACAGGCCTGATATGATGGACCCGGCACTGCTCAGGCCAGGAAGGTTCGACAAGATAATAGAGATACCGATGCCAGACAAAAAGACAAGATATGAAATACTTAAGGTGCATACGAAGAAGATGCCTCTGGCAAAGGACGTTGACATGGAGGAGCTGACAAGACTGACAGAGAACTACACGGGGGCAGAGATAGAGAACATCACCAGGGAGGCAGGCATGAGCGCCATACGGAACAACAGGGATACAGTGACGAAAAGCGACTTTGATTCCGCGTTCCATGAGGTGCGCCCAGCAATACCAAAAGAGGTGACGGAGCGCATAAAGCGCTTCAAGGATGAGCCGGAAAACATGTACAGATAAAAACAACAAATATAAAACAACAAATATAACAGCGAACAGCGATAAGCTGACGGTCATTGGCCGCGCGGATTGCGTATCCCAATTTGAACAAAAATATATTTAGGTGAAATAATGGCAGCAGTGAACAAGCTACGGATAGTGTATTCAGACCCGAAGACGGGCAGGAGCGCCCAGAAAGAGCTGGAGCCAGGTGCAGAGGCAGCATTCCTTAACAGGAAAATTGGGGAAATAATTGACGGAAGCCTGATAGGGCTTTCAGGCTACAAGTTCAGGATATCCGGCGGCAGCGACAGCAGCGGATTCCCAATGAAAAAAGGCATCGAAGGCCCGAAGAAGACGACAATGATGAGCACGATCTCGATGTCGGGCAGGCAGAAAGGCAGGCAGAGGCGCATGACTGTCAGGGGTGACACGGTAAGTGCAGATATAGCGCAGCTTAACCTGTCAGTGGTCGAATATGGGGAGAAGCCCGTTGACGAAGTGTTTCCGAAGAAAGAGGAGGCAAAAGAAGCGGCAAACGCCACGGAAAAGAAATAAGCGGTAAGTGATATATTTTGGACAGCTTGAAGCAGAGCGTGATGAACATCGGCACCCTTGGCCATATCGACCACGGGAAAACCTCTCTGACAAGGGCGCTGACCGGCGTCTGGACGGACAGGCACAGTGAGAGCCTTAAGAGGAACATGACGATAAAACTGGGATATGCTGATGCGATAATAAGGAAGTGCACAAAGGAAACCGGAACGGAAGCTTACACCGTATCGGAAACGTGTGCGAAAGACGGGAGCAAAACCGAACCGCTTATGAGGTTCTCGATTCTCGATGCGCCAGGGCACGAAACACTGATGGCAACAGCGATAGCAGGGTCGAGCGTGATAGACGGGATACTTTTCGTTATAGCTGCCAATGAGCCCTGCCCGATGCAGCAGACAAAGGAGCATCTTATGATAATAAACCTGCTGGGCATGAAGAACGTCATAGTAATACAGAGCAAGGTTGACATAGTGGGCAGGGATGCGGCAATAAAACATCATGACCAGATACGCGCATTCCTGAAAGGTAGCGTGATAGAGGATGCGCCGATAGTGCCGGTCATGACCAACCACAACATCAACATAGACGTCGTATTGGAAAAGATAGCGAACATGCCGCTGCCGAAGCACGACCAGAACGCTAAGCCGATGATGTATGTTGTAAGATCATTTGACGTCAACAAACCGGGCATCGATGCAGAGAAGCTCAAAGGAGGGGTAATAGGCGGTGCGGTACTAAGCGGTAAATTCAAGGTGGGTGACACTATAGAGATAAGACCCGGGGCGAAGATACCGGTAAAGGCGCAGAAGAAGGATTCGTATTCTCCTATAGTGACATCAATCGTAGGGATAAGCAACGGCAGCGACGAGCTGCGGGAAGCTCTGCCGGGCGGGCTGATTGGCATATCGACAGAGATAGATCCGGCATTCACGAAAGCGGATGGGCTGGTAGGCAATGTGGTCGGCCATGCAGGCAAGCTACCGGAATCGCTCCAGAGCATAACGATAAAGTACCATAAGCTAAACAGGCCGGATCTGCCGGAGCAGGGGATAAAGGACAACGAAGCGTTTATCCTCGGAGTCGGCACGGCTACTGTAATAGGATATGTCAAGAAGGCGAAGAAGGACACGATAGAGCTGGAGCTAAAGAGGCCGATCGCAGCAGAGAAAGGTTCCAGGATAGCGGTGATGCGCAGCATAGGCCAAAGATGGAGGCTTGCCGGCTACGGGCTGCTCAACTAGTTCCGCATTGCCCTGTCTATCAATCAAAAAGCTGCCATCGGAAGCCCACGATTCCAATCGTTGGAGGATGCAACAAGCTTAGGGAGTCAGCCTTTTCCTGTCCCTTGGGAACAGAGTGGCTTCACGTATGTTTTTCATCCCTGTTACGGCCATCGCGAATCTCTCAAGCCCTATGCTCCATCCCGCATGGGGAGGGGCGCCGCATCTGAATGCATTGATGTAGAATTCGAAGCCTTTCGGGTTCAGGCCTTTCCTCTTCAGCGCGCCGACAAGCATTTCAGGGTCGTGTATCCTCTGCGCCCCGCTGCTTATCTCAAGGCCCCTGTATATATAGTCAAAACTGTTGGTAAGTTCCTTATCCGACTCCTTTGGCATGGAATAGAAGGCGCGCAGCTCGGCAGGATAGTCCTTGACAATGACAGCTTCGCCGAAAGCATCCTCTATTCCCTTTTCATGCTCCTTCGAGAAATCATGGCCGTATTCTATGCTGTGGCCTTTCTTCTTCAATCCGTCTATTGCCTGCCTGTAAGTTATTGTTTTAGGTTCCGGCACCTCCAGCTTTATCCCAAGGGTCTCCAGGGCCTCCCTGTTATCCTCCTTCACCGATTTTATCATCGCTTTAACGGTTTCTGACAACGCTTTTATCGCATCGTCGGCATCAGCAAATGCCATCTCCACATCCATCTGCGTTATCTCGTTGATATGCGAAGTGGTATTGGATTTTTCTGCGCGGAAGACGGGCATAATCATGAATACCCTGTCCATCCCGCCTATCACGGCAAGCTGTTTGTAGAGCTGCGGCGATTGTGCAAGATACGCCTTGTGCTCGAAATACTTGATCTCAAAAAGGTCAGACCCTCCCTCGCTGGATTCTGCTATGATCGACGGCGTCCTTATCTGCGAAAATCCTTTGGAATGCAGCGAGCCTGCAAAAGAATTCAGCATGGTTGATTCTATACTGAACACCGCGGCAGTCTCAATACGTCTAAGGTCTATGAACCTGTTGTCGAGCCTTACGTCTATATCCGCTGGGACCTTGCCCGTAACTTCAAAAGGAATAGTAGTGGAAACAGGGTTAAGGTTTCTGATCTCAGAAGGTATTATCTCAAAGCCCTTCTTTGCTTCCTTGTTTGCCCTGACCTTCCCCTTGACCATGATTACGCTCTCCTTCGGCAGCGACATAGACCTGATTACATCGTCAGGCACATCGCCTTTCTTGCCGAGCACCTGCACAAGACCTGTATTATCTCTTAGAATAAGAAAGGTTATCTTCGCCGTCTCCCTGACTTCATGCACCCAGCCGCAAAGCGTTACTGGCTTTCCTTCTATCTGCGCGCTAAGCTCTCCAACATAATGCGTCCTCAACACAGCATCGCCACCGCCAAGAATAGACCGGTATCCTTTCGGGACTACAGCTATAAATAATTATGTTCGTCACATCTACATCATGACGGATATCGACAAGCTAAAAGTTGGTGAGATAATGGACAGGAAGCTGATAGCGGTGTCACCAACAACCACCATAAGAGCGGCAGCGAAACTGATTTCAACAACGCATGTCGACACCCTGCCGATTATCGAAGACGGAAAGCTCACCGGCATAGTCTACGATGACGATATATTAGGATATTCGGTGGAGCATGACGAGGAGGAGATGGCCAGCATTTCAATAGAGCAGCTGGTCAGGCCCCCGATTTTCCTAGAAAGCGGAATGAGCGCCAGGCAGGCCATACGCCTTGCAGCAGCGAAGAAGGCAACAAGGATACCCGTCGTCGACAACAAGAACAGCATGCACTGCATCGGGATGATAAGCTCTACCGAGCTGCTCAGGGAAATAGTAAAAGCGGACAGGTTCAGGAAGCGGAACCTGTAATATCAAAAAGGAAATAAAGAAAAATAAAAATAGGAAATGCTGCCGCACTGCACGCTGCGGCATAGCCCCAACCGAGAGAGACTGAAAACGGAAACGGCAAAGCGCCAATTTCCTTCATTTCATTCCCTTCATTTCTGGAGCGTTATCTGTATCGAGCTTACCTTTGACCTGCTGCCATCTTCGTTTGTCAGCTCTTCAGAAGATGTCCTTATGCCCTTGTCCCTCAGGGAAGGAAGGAATCTGTTAACCACTATCTCTCTCACATCGACCGCTTTGGATATCGCATTGCCCCTTGCCTTTATAGTGACCTCATTGAGCCCGCTGTTGAACTGCGTCACAACAGCAAGCACGTAGTTCATCGTCGGCTTTTTGCCGATGTACACTATGTTCTCGCCATCAATCCTATTCTCTATCTGCCTCGTTTGTATGCTATCGTAGTTCTCCATTGCCATCACCTGCATCGGAATTATTCCTGTTGGTCAGCTATTTATCGCAGCGCAGATTTATAAATGGTTTGGCGCTGCGTGTTCACAACTGGGCCGCAAGCCTCTTTATTTCCTTAAGCTCCTCCTCTACATCGAGACCAGCGTCCATCTCGTTGAGCACATGCAATGGAGAAGCTAATGATATATCGCAGAGAAGCTGCGCCTCCTTCTCTACCTTCGCCTTCCTGGCGAGTGGCATCTCCGCCTGTATAGAGTTGTATATCCTTGCAAGAATCTGCCTCGCCAGCCAGCGCAGCCTATCCTTGCTTATTTTTCCAGACTTTATTATCTCCTTTACTTCATTGTCTCCGAGAAGCTCCTGCGCGTTCTCTCCCTTGAATATCTTGCCAACCGATCTCAAGAGCTCCGGAGCTACCGGATAAAACACTCTGTAGAAGACAACGCCGAACGAAACCCTGTAAGAGTACCAGAACACTATCCTCTTCGCTATAAGCCTTTCGTGGCAATCCTTCAGCCCCTCAACAAAGTCGAATACCTCTACGAATTCTTTCGATGGCTTCCACGAGCCTTTTCCAAAACCTTCAATCACGTTTTTTATGGCTCTGGCATGCCTGGACTCGACTCCCGAGACCTCCCGGAAATGCTTTGCATATTCCCGGTCAATTTTAGGCGACTCCGTTGCCCACTTTTCCGACATCTTGCTTATCCTCTCTTCCCCGTAATAGAACAGATAGAGCATCCTCATTATGTCGCCTTTCCTGAAAACATGGCCGTTGGGCAGCTTTATCTCATTCTTCGTTATCATGCCCTTTCTCCTTCCTGTGGCGATGAAGCTGGAGGCGTACTTTACCGCCCGTACAGGGTTGCTCCTCGCATAGCTGATAATATACGGTTTCACCCATTCCGGGATTCCGTGTTTCCTAAGCGTTTCATCAATAATGCTGCTTCCTATCATGTCCCTTCCCCCCCTTTGCGTTAATTCTTTCCCTGATCTTTACCAGCACCGGAGCCACGGCCTTCGACAGCCTGTTTCTGTATAAATATGCTACAGCAATTATGATTATCAATGCAACTACTGCTGTGGATGCGCCGCCGTAACCGGAGCTGCCGGATTGCTGGCCAGTTGCGGAGCCGATTGACGCGAAGTAGTTATTGCTGTTTGAGAACTGCTGGGTCGAACCGCTGCCCGGCTGCTTCCACTGCTCATACAGCGTTATCGGATATGTTCCGTTTATCCCATGGGAATCAACGTCGACGAAGAATGTGACGTTTGCGGACTGTCCCGGCCCAAGGCTATTCAGATACGCGTTTGGATTAGAAGGCGTGATCGGGAAAACGGTCTGCAGGCTCAGCGATATCTCCTGAGCAGGCTCATTGCCGGTGTTCTTGATAGTAATGGTTATTGGCTGGTATGTAGAACCGGGTAGAAGGTAGGAGCTGATGCCTGTTATGTTGAATGCAGCAGATCCCTCTAATGAAACCGGCATGTAAGTCAGCGCCATTATTGTATTCGCTCCGGCAACAGTATCATATCTAAGGGCCACAGGTATGCTGTATGAGGTCTGGTTAGCCAGTCCTGTTGCGCTTATCTGCACGCTCTCAGGTATAGAACTTCCCGCTGCCAATGTCCCGATGAATATGGTGGAGGCGCTGCTCTGTATCTTTATTTGCGGTGTGCTCTCGAATGTTAAGCTCAGGTTCTTCGCATCCCCGTGCCCTATGTTCTGTATCAGCACCTGCGCCGTCTGGTTGCCTCCCGGCGTAAGCTGGCTCGGCACCGCGCTTTCTATGCTTGCAACTATGTCAGGGGAATTCACCAGGAAGTTTATAGGGAACATCCTGACTACGCTGTACTTTATCCCGGACTGGGCAGTGTAATTGAGCTGTATCGGCACAGATCTGATGCCTGCCGAGAGGCTCTGGTTCGCCTGCAGCGACAGCTGTGCTGCTGCGGATTCTCCTGATCCTATTATTCCGAGGCTGAACTGAGCTGGGCCGTCTATTGTGAAATTTGGGTTGCTGAGCACCGTCATCGAAACATTTCTTGCTGAATCTGTGCCGGAGTTGACTACGCTGATATCAGCTACAGTAGAAGCGCCAGGATTAACCGAACCAGCCAGCGTCCCGGACAGCTCAAGGTTCGGTACGCCGTAGACATACACATACAAAGGTATCGTGCTCTGCCCGGGCAATACCAGCGAAGCATCGGTAGAGCTTGTGGTCTCGTATGTAGCTACTACATCTATGGTGTATTCTCCCGCCTGCAGCGTAGACGGTATGTGGAAATTGTAGCTGAAATAGCCTTCAGGCCCTCCTCCTCCGTACTCTCCTGTGCCCACATCACCAACTTGCGTCGCAAACCCGAGAGACGAGTTGAAAATCGCGCTCGCGCTCGATACCTGTATGTTCGTGTCCTGCAGTGCCGATGAATATGAATTGAATATCCTGAAGGACAATATCGCATTCTGCCCGGCTATCAGCGGGGACGGCGTTATGTTCATGTATGATAGCGAAACCACTCCATCGATGCTTGAAGCCTGGGCTTGCGCCACCTGCGTCAATCCAATGCATGCGATGAATGCTGCGAGCGCAAAAGCTGCCCCAAACCTTTTCCCTATATCCATATTATTGTACATCAACTCACCATTAAAAGCGTTATCCTCTTTGCCATTATCCGCATTATCAATATTGCCATGAAAATCATTCTATCGTATCCTTCATCATCCTCAGGCTCAGGTACAGCACAATGGCTATGAACACCGTCAGCACCCCGAGGTCTATCAGCATCGAATTGAGAGGATACACTCCCTGAAGAATAACATACCTGAGCCCATCAACGGCATAAGTGACCGGATTTATTATGGCTACGGGGTAAAGCCAGCTGGGCAGAGACTGTATCGGCAGCAGCCCTCCGGAAAGGAACCAGAGGGGCAGGGCGATGCCCTGCACGGCTATTACATAAACCTCAAACTTCCTTATCCTCGTCGCTATGACCAGCGCAAGGGCGGTGAAAGCAATCGACAAAAGCACCGATATCGCTATTATCCACAATATCCCGAAAAGGCCCATTGCTATGTGGCTGCCATTCAGCAGGCCTATGACCAGCGCTATCATGCCATACAATATAGACTGCACTCCCCCAGCCATCAGCTTTCCCAGCACTATCGCATTTTTGTTTATCGGAGCGACAAGGAACTGCTTGAGGTTGCCCAGCTGCCTGTCGCTAATGAGCGATACTCCGCCGCCAAAGAAAGACCCGAATATCACGACCATCGCGATAACCCCGGAAAGTATGAAATCCTTGTAGCTTCCTGTAGCGCCGTTTATCGCCGTGGCGCTGACGGTGCTTACCGATTTCTGCGGCTGGTAGACGGAAGTACCGAACTTCTGCGCCGAGCTTTGAATCAGGGGCAGCACAGCGCCTTCAACGCTGAACTGATTGTTCGGATAATACACCATGACGGACGGGTTGCCGTTAATGCTGTTCGGAAACCCGGGAAGTATAACTATCACGAAATCAACTGTGCCGGAATTGAGCAGGCTCATTGCATCCTGCTGTGTTGTTATCGTCTGCACGGAAATTTCTTTGTTCAGCGTTAGCGCCGTTATGAACTGCGATGATTGCACATTGTTCGCGTAGTTTACCACCGCAGCAGGTATGTTGCTTATGCTGAAACCGAGGTTCCCGAGGAACAGGATTATCACAACGGGGAACATAACCGACCTCATCAGGTTTGTCCTGAGGTTGCTCCTGAATACGAGCATCTCTCTCTTGAATAGTGTAAACGAATCTACTGCAAGCCCCATAGCATCATCTTCCGGTCCTAAGCCTCCCAAACTGCGAAGTCCCCTCGCTTAAAGTATCCCTTAGCGTCGCACCAGTGAGTTTTATGAAAACATCGTCAAGCGTCGGCAGGTGGGTGCTTATGGCTACCGGCTCCAGCTTGAGCCTCTCCAGTTCGATTGCCACGCGCACGAATGTCGTCCTGTGCTTCCCAGAAAGTTCTGCGGTTATCTTGTCTCCGTTGACTGTAGGAGAAAGAGAGAACTTCGACTTCAGCGCCTTCGCAATCTTTTCAACATCTGTCTGTTTTGCGGTTATCTCCAGTATGTTGCCAGTGCCGGCAAGCCTTTTTAATTCGGTAGGTGTCCCGGAAGCTATTATCCTGCCGTGGTCTATTATCGCTATCCTGTCGCAGAGCATATCTGCTTCCTCAAGATACTGGGTAGTTAATATAACTGTCGTCCCTCCTCTGTTGAGCTCCCGTATTCTCGACCACATAGACACGCGGTTCTGCACATCCAGACCCGTAGTCGGTTCATCAAGCACAAGAACTTTTGGATTCTGTATCATTGCCCTGACCAGTCCAAGCCTTCTCTTCATGCCTCCGGAAAATGTGCTAGCCTTCGCATTCTTAAAGCTGACTATGTCGGCTTCCTTGAGAGCTTCCGCAACCTTCTTCGGTATCTCCTTCTCCGGTATATGGTACAGCTTCGCGAAGATTTCCAGGTTTTCTTCAGCTGTCAGCTCCTCCTCGACCACCGTCTCCTGCGTCATAAGCCCTATCATCTGCTTTATCTTTTCACTGTTTCCTCCAAGCCTGAACCCGTCTATGAGTATTTTTCCAGAAGTAGGAACCAGAAGCGAGAGCATCATGTTTATAATGGTCGTTTTTCCCGCACCGTTCGGGCCGAGAAGCCCGAATATCTCGCCCTTCTTTACATCCAGATCGACGTGGTCTACTGCGGTAAATCCGCCGAACTTTTTCACGAGCCCCTCAACCACTATTATCGATCCCATGAAACTACCTGCGATTTCATTCCAATATCCTTCTCATCGAAGATATTGCAGTTCCGAAGGCTTTCCTTGCTTCGGAAAGAGCCTTCCTGCCTTTCGGCGTAAGCGTGAAATAGACTTTTGCGACCTTGCCCGAACGGCTTCTCTGTGCTGCTATGTAGCCATCCCTGTGCAGCCCGGCTATCGTATTGTATACTGTGTTCTTGAACCGTGCTCTGTTTCCGAATGCCTTTCTTTGCGGATATGCCGAGAGCTGTTTGACTATCTCGTAGGAGTATGTGCGCTTCTCGCTTATCTTCCTAAGGATGATAAGGCGCAGCATCACCCTGCGTATCTCGTTGTTTACCAACGCCCCGAAAGGATGTCCCTCATGCCCTCCCATCTCCAACACTAGTTTAACTTTAAACTAGTTTGAATCAAAGCTATTTAAGCTTTTCCAGCTCCTCTCCTCAGAGCTTGCCATGCTCTTTCGTGTAGATATACATGCCTTCATGGATCTTCGCTATCTGGTTGGCCCTTACTCCATAGATTTCCCTGACGCCGTATTTGTTCGCCAGCTCTATCAGCCTCTGGGTGACTATCCCATCGAACACTATCGCATGTATTCCTTTCGTATCCTGCACTGCCTGTATCAGCTCCCTTATAGGTATCTCAACTATCATCTTTCCTGTCGGATCGTACAGCCTGCCTCTGAGGGTATTGTGCAGCTCATCCAGTGCAGCGCTGTATTTGGCGCTGTCCGCCCCAAGCCCCGCAGCCTGCTGCGCTTTCCTTTGTTCAGGCGCTATCGACGGTATACCAAGTCCTCCAGGGCTCCGCTGCTCCCTGATATCCTTTATGCCTATGTTATCTTTTCCATAATCGTCGCCTTCATCATCGTTCTCAGGCGCTGAAGGGCTGCTGACTAGATTATTCGATATGGTTGTAGGGCTGAGTATCGGCTCCTGCTGCCTCTGCCGTGTTGGCACATATGGCCTAGGCTGGCTCTGTGCCTGGACCGGCTGCGCCGCCTCCTGCGGCCGCTGGTACTGCCTACCGGGCTGCTGCTGTTGTTGCTGTTGCTGCTGCTGTTGCTGCGAGTCCTGCTGGTATCTTTGGTTCTGAGGCCTGACCTGTTGGATTCCGCTCTTTCCGTGCACCGCCTGTTCCAGCGGAACCCTTGACCTGAGTGCCTTGATTATCTCCTTCCTCGTCAGTTCTTCTACCTCCTTTCCATCAGGTGCCCTTGCAACGAAGTCCACCTCCGCCCCGCTGTTGACAAGCCCTCTAAGGATTATATCCCCTCCCCTATCACCGTCGAGGAACAGCGTCGATTCCTTTTCGGCACATAGCTTGATGACAGTTTGAGGTATTACACCGGAAGCGCCGCCTACCGCAACGCAGTTCGGCACATCATTCTTGAGCAGGTTTATTACGTCTGCCCTTCCCTCGACAATCACTACATCGTCGCTGCTGGCAATGTCTGGTCCGGCAGGAAGGCTTTCAGGCCCGAATGTGCCGATCACGCTTGATTTTACATCTGCTTCGACCTGGTCGCTAAGCTCCCTGCTATCTGGTATCTCTGTATTAAGCAAAAGCTTGACGAGCTCCTTTGCCCTGTTTATTATCTTCTTCCTCTTTTCGCTCCTTGTATCCTCTACCTTCTCTATCCTGAAGTTGGTGTCGAAAGGCCCGACCCTGTCAACCGACTCTATCGCGGCGCCAAGGATGCAGGTCTCCACTCTGCCAAGCGAGGAAGGCAGGTGCAGGCTGCCGAAAGTCTTGTTTCCGGATGTCTGCGTGTTTATCTCTATTCTTCCTATCTTTCCGTTCTTCTGCAGCTCCCTAAGATCGAGGTCGCCGCCCAGCAGGCCCTCTGTCTGGCCAAAGACCGCACCTATTATATCGGGCTTTTCCACAAGCCCGGATATCTCAAACTTCGCTTCTACCATGTACTTTACAATGTCTATGTATGATTTTGCCATTTCCATCACTCCGGAAAGGCATCAGGAAAAGCAAAGCTAGCGCAACAGTATTATGGTCTAATCCCGCTTCCCTCTTTTTCGATACGGAACGCGGATATGTTAAGTATCACAGGAACCACTGACGGTATAATGTGAAATTTGTTCTTCAAAGCCATACTATGCACCTCACTTCGTAATCTTGATTGCCTTTACCAATAATATGTGAGGTGGGCAGATATATAAACATTTTGTAGCATACGGCTTTGTGTGAAAACGTCATTCTGTGTAAAAACTCTTGATTTTGTGTAAAAACCCATATTATCACACTTTAAAGAATTCCCTAATGTCTTTTTTGTCATCTTCTGTAAGTTTGTATAAGTCATAGA